>NZ_KE384464.1:56969-273004 GCF_000425845.1 Jeotgalicoccus psychrophilus DSM 19085 | reverse complement strand
GACAAAATTAAAAGGCATGTCTCCTGTTCAATACAGGAAACATACCTTAAAATCAGCATAATACCAAATAGTCTAACTTTTGGGTATCACGTCATTACGGCGCTTTTATTAATTATATTATTTAGCAGTTATCAGTTCTTCATTTCTAACTCCGAGTTCTGCATTAACTTCTTTTACTTCGTCTAAATAGCGGTTGCTATTGGCAATATGAATATCCATAAATGCCTGATGCAAAACATCATCGCTGCCGAGCATAGACTTAAATTCAATTACCGCAAGTGAGCGATTCGATATCGCAAGGAGCAGATCGTCTTTTATTTCCTGAATCCGCAACTGTTCACCTGCCGGTAAATCATCAGGCACTGAAAGATTTTCAACTTCTTTTTCCAGCTTCACATAACTCTCATTTAAGTTCGTAATTTCATCAGCTGCATACTCCACTTCCAGCCCATCAAACTGATATGCATTATAAAGCGGAATAAAGTTATTATCCCAGACATCAAATATATCGTCATGGGTTTCATTAATTTGTACGAGAAGCGTTTCAAGTGCTGCACTATTTGACTGTTCAGCATCGCTTATATTGTTTTTCAGTATATTTTCAGTATCGTGATCGCCGGTGTTGGCTGTGCTGTTCGATAAATTATTTGCAGTATCTTCTGATGTCGTTATAACCAAGTTACTTGCAGTGAAATGTGTTTTAGCAACTGCCGATAAATCTTCTGCTTTAGAAAATTTTTCGTTTTGATTACATCCGATTAGAAATAATACAAATATTGATAATAATATTTGTCTCAAGTTAGGACCTCACAAACAATGACTTTTTCATTTCGTTCATAAAGTATTGTAACATAGTTGTAACCTTGTTGAAATATAATATTTAATTCCGTATTTTCATCAGAACCAGACAGCGTAAATTATTAGAGATGCAATGATCATGGTAATCATAGAAAGCGGTGCACCGACTTTTATATAGTCACTGAATTTATAACCACCAGGTCCGTATACAATCAGATTCGTCTGGTAACCGATTGGTGTCATAAAGCTCGCTGATGCAGCAATAGTAACAGTGACTATTAGACCCATATAATTTATATCCATCACATTAGCCACTTCAAGCGAGATTGGAAACATCAGCACAGCAGCTGCACTGTTTGTAATAATTTCAGTGAAAATATTAGTGACTATATAAATAATTATAATGACACCGAGTACTCCAAGCGGCGTGGCAAGTGATGTCAGACCGCCTGCTATATATTGCGCCAATCCGGACTCTGTCATCGCCGCACCGACAGCAAATGCACTGGCAATAAGCAGTATAACGTCAAACTGAACAAATTTCTTTATTTCATTTGGTGTAATGAATTTAAAAGCAATAAGCAGAACGACGAGAACCAGCATTGCTTCAAGCATTGAGAATAATCCAAGTGTTACCGCAAGAATCATAGAAATCAGGGCGATTAAGCTGACCCACCCTTTACGCATATCCTGATTTAAGTTTTCAGGCGGTGCTACGTCAGTGACAACATAAAAATCAGAAGAATATTTATGCTTATCAATAAATGCATTATCCGCAAGCAGTAAGAGAGTATCACCTGTTTTTAGAACGATGTCTCCCACCCTGCTTTTAATACGCTGGTTATTACGGTGAATAGCGATAACACCGGCATCGTAGCGCGTTTTAAAATTAGCCTGTTTCAATGTTTTATTAAGGAGAGCCGAATTATGTGAAACTACCGTTTCAACTAAATGACTGTCTTTATTACTTACATCATCCAGTGTGAGTTCGGAACCTGTTTTAATCGTTACACCTTTAAATTTCTGTATTTTCCCGATTGTATTTAATGAGCCGGAAAAAATAATATGATCTCCGTTCAGAACTTTAGTCTCACCCGTAACTGGATAAACTCTGCTACCATTACGTATAATTTCAATTATATATATTCCGTCCAGCACATCACGGCCAAGCTTGGTTACGCTTTGTCCTTCGTGTTCAAAATTCTTTTCAATAATTGCTTCTGCCAGAAACTCTTTAGTCTCCTGACTGATCTGCTCTTTTGCACCAAGATGTTCCGGCAGCAGCTTATATCCGATCGTCAGCAAGTATATAAGACCAGCGGCAGTAATCGGCAGCCCGACCACTGCCAGTGTAAAGAAGGAGAATCCTTCAAGTTCTGCACTAATCAGCAGACCGTGAACGACCAGCGTCGTAGACGTACCAATCATTGTAATCGTCCCGCCAAGAATTGTAATGTAAGATAAAGGAATTAAAAATTTTGATGGACTGTAGCCGTTATCTATCGCCCAGTCTCTAATTATCGGTGTCAGTGCAACGACTATCGGTGTGTTGTTAAGAAAACCCGACGCCAGTCCGACCGGAAGCATTACCTTTATCATACTTGTTTTTACACTCCGGGTTTTCCCAAGCAGTTTATAGACAACCAGCTCAATAATTCCGTGTTTCTGAATGGCGCCCGCTACGATAAACAGGAGCAGTACTGTCAACATTCCTTCGTTCGAAAAGCCGCTTAATGCCTGACCGCTGCTTATAACGCCGGTTATTAGAAATATCACCAGTACTAAAAAGATTAAAAAATCTGCACGAATAACCTCAAATGATAAACCTATTAACATTAATACGATGATGACTGCGACAAATATCATTTCTCCGGTCATTCAATCTCCCCCGCTGCATGGTGTTCTGAATCTTAAAAATATTTTACCATAAAAAAATATTTAACTATAGAAAAACAGGGCAGATTACTCTGCCCTGTTTTTCATCAGCGTATGCCGTCCCGGGTTGATCTTGATTTGGACTTGGAGAAACCAAGCCATTTCATAATTCTTTTAAGTACCGGCACATGCAGCAGCATGAATTCCAAAACTTTTAAATCCCGCTTCATTCTGTGAGGTTCTTTTATTAAACGGTACAGCCACTCGAGCTGCAGTTTAATCCATATCTCAGGTGCCCGTTTAATCTGTCCGCTCAGTACATCGAAACTGCCGCCGACCCCGATAAATATTCCTTTATCGAATTTGTCCATATAATGATGTATCCAGCCTTCCTGCCGTTTGGCACCAAGTGCAGCGAAGACAATATCCGGTTTTGTACCGGCTATATAATCTGCGATATCATCATCATATCTGTTAAAGTAGCCGTTCTTTCTGCCTGCTATTATCAGGCCGGGATAGTCCTTTTCGACAATTTCTGTTACTTTAATATTTACTTCTTCACTGGCTCCTAAGAAGAATACGCGTTTCTTATTATCAGACGCATATTTAAGCAGGTCGTACATCAAATCTACACCTGTGACTCGTTCTTTAATCGGATTATTGATAAGCTTCGATGCATTAACGACCCCGATACCGTCAGCAAGAACGTAATCTGCGCTTTTCACTATTGTTTTAAAGTCTGGATCATCCCGTGTTGCAATCACAACTTCCGGGTTTGCCGTGACGATAAAACATTTTTTCTCTTGTTCGATAGCTGGATAGACTATTTTATTTAAAAACGAATATCTGGATATATTGATAAAATCAATGTCCATCAGCTTAACAGTGTTATATTTTACCGTCACAGCGATTCTTCCTTTCTTACATCTTCTTAATAATTTATTTACTTTCAGATGTTACACTATGAATATTAAAGTCTAATTAAAATTGGAGTGAATTTATATGGTTACTGTGTTTGCACACCGCGGTGCTGAATCTGTTGCACCTGAAAACACTGAAATCGCCTTTAATACAGCGCTTGATTACGGCGCCCGTGCGATTGAACTGGATGTCCAGCTGACGAAAGACAGCGTACCTGTAATCGTTCATGATTACAAACTGAAACGTTATAATAAAGACGCAAAACTTGCAGTTAATCAATATACTTATGATGAACTGCAGTCTATAGATGTCGGTAAATATTTTGACGAGAAATTCGCAGGTGCTACAATACCTTCTTTAGAAAATGTGCTTCAGTTTATGCCTGATGATATTTTAATTAATATTGAAATTAAAAATTCTCCTGAGCGTCATATCGGTATAGAAAAGCATATCGCAGACCTTGTACTCAAGCATTATAATCTCGATAATATTATAGTCTCATCATTTGATCATACGGCTCTGCTCCGCATTGCAGAATGCAATCCAAATATTAAACTCGGATTCCTAATACATTATCCAATGATTAATGCCGGAAAGTATGTAAGCATGACAGGACTCAATGCTGTCAGTGTGCATCCGCATAAAAAAATTGCCAATGCTGCATTCATTGAAGAATGCCACAAATACGGTTTAAAAGTCTATCCATATACTGTGAAGAGTCAAAAAGAAGCCGACCGGCTGACAAGTCTTGGTGCCGATGGTTTCTTCACATCGTCAGAAACTTTGTATTAAACAAATTAAGAGGTGCACAAGCACCTCTTAATCATTTTGATCATCATTTAATTCTTCTATATCAGCTGCCACATTGTTGCTGTGTACCCATGCAGATTCATTTTCGCCTTCAATAATTCCTCTGTACCAGATATTATTGCCGACTAAAATTGTTTCATTCACATTAAAAGGTAATCCTTTATGTTGTTCAAGAGATTCATGAACATACTGGCGCTTACCGCCCCACGGTTCAGTCGATGCATAGCCGCGCCCTTTTAAGTAAAATGTTTTTTTGTCATTGTCCACAAGTGTATGAACATGCGCAGATGTTTCTATTCCTCTGATCCATCCGATAACACCATCTTCCCCGCTTGGTTTAGTACTCAGCAGGTAATAATTCTCAAACTGGTATGTCGCTTCTCTTTTTACGTAATATACTTTATTCTTTAAATGCTGAGCATCCGTTTTGCCATCTTCTTCATTCGGCGCTTTGTATACATACGTCGTATAGGCTTTTAAATGCACCAGTTTGCTGACCGGCCGCACCGAGTAGGTATGAGATGCCTCAAGTTCTTCATCGTCATCCAGTACCATTAAATCGCCAAGCTTTTTATATTTATTTTCGCTTGGATCTTTCGACATTATTTTAGTTCTGTATAAATCTCTTTCATCTTTTTGCATATTTTGCCATTTTAAAAGGAAAGCTTCATACAGCGGCAGTACATCTTTGACCTCGCCGAACGCTTTAACACGTCCAAATTCGAGCCACAGAATTTTATCGCAGAACGATTTCATTTGTCCAATAGAGTGGCTGACAAAAATCATCGTTTTTCCCTGGTCTTTAAATTCGAGCATTTTTTTCAGACTTTTATCTGCAAATGCTTTATCTCCGACCGACAGCGCCTCGTCTATAATTAAAATATCCGGATCCACTTTTACACTGATAGCAAAACCGAGTCTTGATTTCATTCCGCTTGAGTACGATTTAACCGGCTGATCGATAAAGTTTTCAAGTTCTGCAAACTCAATAATTTCAGGTTCGAGCGCTTTAATTTCATCCTTTGAAAATCCGAGCATTAAACACTTCAGCTCTATATTATCGCGCCCTGTTAAATCATCATTTAAACCTGCAGCGACTGCGATAAGCGCGGGCTGACCGTTTACCTGTACTTCCCCGCTGGTTTCAGGGACGATGCCTGCAATAATGTTCGACAGCGTCGACTTACCGGAACCGTTAATGCCGATAAAACCGACAACATCGCCTCTATCCGCCTCAAAATTCACACCGTTCAGCGCATAAAAGTCCTCACCATGCCCTTTAGGACTAATAAGATCAAGCATGCGCTCCTTCTGATTCTCGTAAAGTTTATATTTTTTCACGACATTTTTAGTAATAATAGCTTTTGTCATTTTTAAACCCCATTATAAGTAATCGATAAAATTACGTCTGAATTTAATATGCAGCACCGAACCGATAAACAGCATAACGAACATCAGTCCCCAGAAGTATAATGAATATTCCCACTGTGTAACAAGGAACCATTCTGTGCCAAAAAATGCAGCACGGTAACCCTCAATTAAATATACCAGCGGATTTAACTGCATAATCACCATCAGCGTTGGGAAACCCGACAGCATCGACAGCGGCCACAGCACGCCTGATAAATAAAGCAGCATGCGCAGCAGCGAGTTAAGCACTAAATGAACGTCCCGAATTAGCGTTGACAGTGTTGATGTAATCAAAGCAAACGAATATATCAGCACGTACGTTGCAAAAATAAAATACGGAATCTGAATAAAGTATACGCTGACATAGTAGCCTGCAAACTGGAACACGATAAAAGCGATAGTAAGCATAATTAAATGCGTATAAAACTTTGAAAATATCGGAATATTAGGTATTACACTTAACGGGAAATTCATTTTTGACAGCATCTTCAGTCTGGTATAAATCGATTTGGACGATTCTATACTTGCCTGATAGAAAAATGTCCAGACGACAAATCCTATAAACAGCCAGAAGAAGAACGGTACTTCCATACCACCCATTTCAATTGGTGCACGGGACCTTAATGTACCAAACACAAACCAGTATATAAGAATACTGATAACCGGAGTCAATACTTCCCACACTATGCCTAAATAATTATTCTGATTCTTACTTTTCACATCATAAACTGACAGGCGCCGCACTAAATAAAAGTGGGCAATTTGTTCCTGCAATACTTTCCACATGGATTTCATAAGTTACTCACAACCTCAAATTTTCATCAATGGTGAATTATACAATTTTACTTCTTAAATAACAAATAACTTCATCAGCAACACGCTGTGACGCTTTACCGTCTTCAAGTGCACCGAATCTGCTGCGGAATTCTGCAGTATTATATACTTCGTTAAAGTCTTCATTTTTCGTATTTTCAATTGCTGTAAGGAGCTCGTTTGTCGTAGTAACGAGCGGTCCCGGAGCTTTCTTTTCAAAATCAAAGTAAAACCCTCTGAGTTTGTCTCTATAATTATCGATATCATAAACGTAGAATATCATCGGTCTTTTTAAGTTTGCATAATCGAAAAATACTGATGAATAATCTGTAATCAGCATATCTGAAATGACATATAAATCCCTGATTTCTTCGTATTTCGAGTAATCATAAATAAAACCTTCATATTCGCTGATGTCAAGATTCTCACTGACCAGATAATGCATTCTCAAAATAATAATATATTCGTCAGACAATGCTTCGTACATTTCTTTCAAATCGAATTCCAGATTAAATTTATAGCGTCCTTTACCATGATAAGAATCATCTCGCCAGGTCGGGGCATATAAAATCACCTTCTTATCCTCAGGCAGATTCAAATCTTTTTTCAGGTTTTGAATCGCTTCATCATCGCTGTTAGTAAACAGGAAGTCGTTGCGGGGATATCCGGTTTCCAGCATGTGGTTCTCAAATTTAAACGCTCTTTTAAATATTTCAGTTGAATATTCATTCGGTGAGACTAAAAAATCCCACTTTGCAGATTCACGGGTGAAGTTGCGTTTGTAGCGTTCTGTGTCAGTGCCGGGCATATGGACTTCATCCATATCAACCGCAAGTTTTTTAAGCGGCGTGCCATGCCATGTCTGCAAATACGTCGTCCCTTTTGGCTTTGGAATCCAGAGCGGTAATCTGCTGTTTGAAATCCACAGTACCGCTTTATTCATATAAATCATCCAGCTGAGAGAAAATCTCTTTATATGAGGAATGTCGTAACGTTCAAACACATCAGTGTATCGCTTATCGACACTCCACATAAATCTGTATTCCGGGTAATGAATCGACATATATTCGTATAGTGCCCGAGGATTATCACTATACTGTTTTCCGAGGAAACTCTCAAAAATAATCAGCGAATTATCTTTATTAAAAGACTTTCCGCATATCCAGAATGCTATTTTATATAATTTTAATGCTAAATTTTTAATTTTTTTCATATCCACCACACCTGCAAAGTTTTCATAATTATCTTATGCTATAATTCATAATACTACAAAACACTTTAATAATGCTTTAACGGAGGCAAATTATCATGAAAAAAGTAATTACTTACGGAACATTCGACCTGCTTCATACAGGACACATAAATATACTGCGACGTGCGAAAGAACTTGGAGACTATTTAATCGTTGCTGTATCAACAGATGAGTTCAATACTCTTAAGCACAAAGAGGCTTACCATTCATTCGAAGAGCGCAAACAAATTCTCGAAGCAATTAAATATGTCGATGAAGTTATCGGCGAGAATGACTGGGACCAGAAAGTCGAAGACGTCAAAAAATACAGTGTCGATACTTTTGTAATGGGCAATGACTGGGAAGGTGAATTCGATTTTCTTAAAGAATATTGTGAAGTCGTTTATCTGCCGAGAACGAGCGGGGTTTCAACAACAAAAATTAAAGACGAGCTAAAGCAGAAAAATGATTAAAGAAGCAGCCATTGCTTTTTACCTTGCTGTGCTCAGCACTATCTTTAATATATTTAGTCTGATGCCGCTGAAAGACAAAACGATAATGCTGTCATCGTTCGGTGACAATATAGAATATGTCATTGATGAAGTAAAGAAACAGACCTCATCAGAAATTTACATATTAAAAGAACCCCGCTCACAAAAAACGTTTAACAATATCAAGGCAGATAATATCGTTGATTTTACTCCGCGCAAAGTTTTCTCTTTAATCAGGGGAATGTATCATCTCGCGACAGGTAAGTATATTTTTATCGATAACTATCACGTGGTACTCGCTGCCTGTAATTTCCGTGCCTCAGTAAAATGTACTCAATTATGGCATGCCAATGGTGCGGTGAAATATTTTGGATACAGAGATAAAACAATAAAAGACCGACGGAGCAGCACATATGACCGCTTTAAAAAAGTCTACAGCAGATTCCATTACTTTGCTGTCGGTTCGGATGAAATGGCTTATATATTTGGTGAAGCCTTTGAAGCAGATGACAGCCGCATGATCAAAACCGGTGTCCCGAGAACTGATTTCTTTTACAGTAGAGAGGCTGTTAACAACGCAGCAAAAAAAGTACATGCTGCGCTGCCAGAACTTACAGGTAAGAAAGTACTGCTCTATGCACCCACATTCAGAGATCATCAATTTGAACTGGCAGATGTAAATCTAAGTATTGATTTGATGAAAAAAAGTCTTGGCAGCGAGTATCATCTGCTGTTAAAACTTCATCCTGCCGTTAAACTGTCCGGCTTTAATAATGATGAGTTTGTCACTGACGTCTCAACAGGTTTTGAAATTAACTCGCTGCTGGTCTCTTCAGATATACTGATTACGGATTACTCGTCGATACCGTTTGAATTTTCAATTCTGAATAAGCCTATGATATTCTTCCCCTACGATTTAAAGGAGTATGAAAAAGAACGCGGTATCTGGTTTAACTATGAATCATATATGCCCGGTCCAATTGCGTACAGTACAGAAGATATTATTAAAGAGATACAGGAAAACAATTTCGATATCCAGAAAGTTACAGATTTTAATGACCAGTGGAATAAATACAGCAGCGGCCAGTCGAGCAGAGATTTAGTTAAGCATATATACGGAACGTAAAAAGAAACCATCCTAAGCCGGATGGTTTCTTTTTACTTATTAATTTTACTGTTAATTTTATCTTTAACACTGTCATATATCCGTGCTGAATTAGCATGATCCTGATATTTAAATATGCCTGAAATATCAGGCTGATCCGATTTAAAGTTCAGCTTAATCTGAGTTTCAATTAAATCGATTAAATCATCTTCGGTCCGCGCAATATCACCGATAAAAGTCTGGAATAACGGACGGAGTTTTCCCTGTCTGAAAAATTTTCTGACATCAAAGTGATAGTAAATAACGGGCTTATTCATCAGTGTAAAGTCAAAGCTCACACTCGAGTAATCCGTTATTAACAATGAATGCTCAATCAGGAGTTCCTGTACTGTCCGAGTGCCGAGCTGAATAAATTTAATATTATTGCTCGGGTTTAAAATTTCATCG
This sequence comes from Jeotgalicoccus psychrophilus DSM 19085, assembly GCF_000425845.1. GTDB lineage: Bacteria > Bacillota > Bacilli > Staphylococcales > Salinicoccaceae > Jeotgalicoccus > Jeotgalicoccus psychrophilus. The sequence continues at coordinate 263,103 of NZ_KE384464.1, read as the reverse complement.
TTAAAATACATCTGCGCTCTGTAATGCGGGTAAAAGTTCAGCTGTACGTCATTATCTTCCAAAATTTTAATTAGGCGTTCATTGTGAATCAGCCCATTGTAGTTATGGAAATATTTACTCGTCAGAAATGCCTCATCTGTATTAATCCAGTCACGCCAGGTCGGCATAAGCAGTATATCTTTTGTTTTGTTCCCCCGAGGCAATGAATCAAACCGGGCAAGCCCTGTAATTGCAACATCTTCATCATCGTATCCAAGTTTTTTCATTACAACGTCGTACTTCTCGGGTTCACTGCTGACTATAAATAAGTCGAACGGCAAATCGTAATATTTTTTATGATACTCCACCCTCTTACGGCCAAGCACACCATGCTGAAGGAATACTTTTACAGTGTCTTCGTAGTTGAAAAAACCGCGTGCAGGCTTGTAAGGTAGCAGATTTTCAAGATCATGTGTGCCGAGCAGAACACCTGCTTTAAATGCGATGTCGAAATGCTCTGCTGAACCAAATACCAATACGTGCGGATCCGATTTTATCTTGTAATAATCAGGCGCCCCGCTTTCGATAGTATAATACGCGTTTATGTCTGTCTGCTCGCGCAGATATTTGTAGAATGCATAACCGTTATCCTGTGCCGTATCGTAACGCTCTCCGACAAGCCAAATGTTATAATCCTTCTCAGTTGTATCACCGGGTATTTCTACTTCTTTCGGAATAGAGAATGTTTCTATTTTAAGGTTATCAAATGGTGTTGTTGTGATTAAGTGATAATGAACGCTGTCTTCCGAGTCCTTTTCAGAATAGCTGCCGTAATAATTATCTTTGTTATAGTCGGAGAACTTATATTTAATCTTTTCTTTCCGCACTATTTCTCCGTCTTTATGAACCATTGCAACAAACACATCTAATATTGTTTTATCTTTACTTTTAATTGAGATTAAATTTAAGTCGGCCAAATTTATAGTGAATTCGTCATCGACCCGAACCTGAATTGAATCTTTACTGTAACGATCTTCAAAAATTATATAGGTGTCACAGTCTATAAAGTTTTCTTCACCCTTTATGAAACCTTCAAAACTAAAACCTTCAATCTCGGTTATCTGTCTCCGCATACGGGGGCGGGTCACTTTAAAGCCAAGCGCCGTATCTTTTCTCTTATAAAACCAGAGTTTTATATTTTCGTGTTCGTAATTAAGAACGAGACGTTCACCGAAACCAAGCATATCTGCATGAGTCACATTAGGCTGTAGTGTAAGGGGCTCCTCTGAGGCCGTTATCAGCTTAAATTTTTTCCTTGAAAACTCATTAACCAGTACGCTTAGAGGAACGTATACTGCAAGTTCACCGGGAGCGGTTTTGTTTACTGCGAATGATTCTTCATCACCGGAAATTGTATCTACGGCAACAAATGTATCAATGTCAAAACTTTCATTGTACGACATTTTTATAAGTACATTGTCCCCTGATATTTCAGCTGCAACATTCGTTATTTCAATCTCATGGTTTTCAACATACGCATAAAGTTCATGATCCTCATTTAAAAACTTTAGATTATGTTCCTGGGTCGTTAAATTCACTTCATCTATATTGAGCTTGACCGGTGTCATTTCGAAACCTTTAACAACATAAACTGCTGCTCTGCCCATGGTAATATTTCTAAAATCCGAAGCAGCCATTACCGCCCTGCTGCCGGTGTTAGGTACTTCAACGATCTTATTGGCATAAAGCAGTGCTATATTGTAGCGTTCCATATTAATTTCAGCATCAAATTTTATCGATAAATTCTCATAGGAAACATTTATTTCCTCAGCATTGATATAAGATTGATTAAAAGTATATTCCGCTAAAAGATGCTCAAGAATTAAAGTACCGTTCACCAGAATATTATAATATTTTCCATCCTTAAAGAATGATGTTTTACTCTCAATATCCGTATTGGAATCAATAATCATATTTTTACCGTCAACAGAAATCTTAATAGAAGAATTCCCCGTTGTTTTTTTAAATGTACTGTCAGTAAGCTGTATCGACAGCATATTTTTTTCAATAGAGTACTCAAGTGTTTCAGTATACTCACCATTTGAGAGTGTAATATTCAGCTTGTTATTCAGGTTAAAATTATAAAAGTTTTTCAGTGTTAGATTGATGACTACGAATCCACTATGAAGCGTAATATCCTGTAACGTTACTTTTCTTATTAACCTTTTTCTCATACTGCGAGGTATTATTGTTTTTAATGTATTTAATATTGAATTCATTTTTAAACCCCTAAGAAAGATAATATTTATACTCAGTATATTCATTTTACATTAAAATATCTTTACTTAACATTAATAAAAGAGTTTAAGCTGGGATATTACCGCTTAAACTCTTTTTCGAATATAAAATGCTCTAATTTTTCAATATTTTCTTCCCACAGGAAATGTGATTTCAGAAGCTGTTTTGCATTATTTCTGAGTGTCGACTCCAGCTCGTTATCTTCCTTAACTTTTTTAATTGCATCTGCAAGCTCGTCAGATGTTGCTTTTTCTTTAGCATAGCCAACATGATATTCATTAATGAGCTCACTTGTATAGCCGCCAAGGTTCGTTACAACCGGAACACCTGAGGCAATCCCGTCAATCACCTTGCCGGGCAGTACATTGAGAAATACTTCGCTGTCTTTTAAAATAGACAGCTGAATATTTGAGTTGCGTATCTCAACCAGACATTCTTCTCTCGTTTTTTCTTCTTCGAAAGTAATATATTCAAAGTTATTATACTCAATATATGATTGGAATAAATGAGCGTTCATTCCATAACCGATGATTTTAAAGTTAATTTTATTTTCTTCAAGTTTGTGTGCCATTTCCTGAAGTTTTTCATAGCTTTGTGCAAAGCCAATATTACCGGTGTAAATAACCTGAAATTCATCAGGAACATCTTCAAACCCAATTTCTTTTTCAGTAAATGCATTCGGTAAAAATAATATAGGCTTCTTTTTTATCATCCGGTTTATGTATTTTCTAAACCCTTCATTGTTAATAACAATTTTATCCGATTGCTTGTAGAGCATTTTTTCCATGAATTTTAAGATCGGAAAGAATAAGTCGATATTCATTTTCTCAACATCACGGACACTGTCCGGCCAAAGGTCCCGCACTTCTAAAATACGCTGGACACCTTTACTTCTCTTTTGGAAAAAGGCAGCCCACGGAAGAAATATGTTAGGTGACGTGACATAAACAGCATCGTACATATGCTGATATTTTTTCACATACACTCGTACCTTGTAAGCAAGTTCAAAATAATATAATAAACGGAATGCCATCGATTTACTTTGCTTATCCGTTCTCATTTTAAGTCTCATTATATTTTTCGAATGATTTATCTGGTCATTGCTCCAGTATTTATCTTCATCATACATCTTTGCATTCGGGTACGATGGATTTGTCGTCAGCACTTCGACGTCATGTTTTTTAAACAGCTGGATATATAAGTTTTTTAATCTATTCGCACCGGAACCGATTTCCGGATAGAAATTTTGTGTGATTAATAATATTTTCATAAGTCACCTTAACTTTTACAAAGATAAAGGCCAAACAATTAAGTTCAGCCTTTCTTAAAACTGCTATATTTTTATGTAATAATTCATTATGATTCTATAATGATAACATAAACATTTATAAATTAAGATGCTGATTATACCTTATTTGAATATTGTCTCCTGAGCATTTCATGTTGGCGCTCAAAATATTTGAAATAATTCCTGATATATAAATCTGAATTCAAACTCTCTAAGTCATTTTTTTTGGATGAATAATTAAATAATCCAAACAGTTTTTTAGTTGTTTTTCTTTCGTGTGGATTAAGCGGCAGGTTATATATTAATTTATCTTTTGTATAAAAAGCCTCAATAAAATATTTAAATGGATTTTGAGGCTTGCCATAAGTAGGATAAGTCGTAAGCCCTAAAACTGGAAACGGGTTAATCTCTATAACACGGGGAGCAGTATCTTCAAAATCCCGAATCATTATATCAATACCTCCGCAAGACATATCAGGTAGAGCTGCCAATGAATTTAATGCCAGTTCTCTCGTTTCTTCAGAGACAGAGTCTGTTATTTCAACTACTTCTCCACCAAAAGATGTATTGGAAACCGATAAAAGTAAAACATAACTCTCTTTATTAGGTACACTTTTAAAAGTGTACCCTTCATTTCCGATAAAAGCTTTAACAGCATCTGATTTCTTAATTAAATTTTTACTTAAAAATCCGCAGGCTTGACGCGCTTTATTTTTTTCATCAATTAATTCTTCTATAGTTTTAATTCCATCACCTTTAACAAAAGCAGGTACCCTGGCGACGACAGATATTAAGTGGCCTTCCAAAATTGTTGCTCTTACTTCAAAACCATCCATAAAATCCTGAACCAGAATTAAGCCATCTTCTTCTGTACGGCCATTTTTTTCATTATCTTTACACACTGATTCCAGTGTTCATCAAAATTTTCTTTAGTAACGTTGACGAATACGCCTTTACCTAATGATAAATTTAAAGGCTTAATAACAATCCCTTTTTCTAATTCTTTATCTTTAAAAGCATTTAATTTTGCTTCTTCTCTATCGTCCATTTGATAGATTGCTGAATTCGTTGTAAGTAAGTTTGCTCCCTTTAAATGTTTCTCAGTTTTGAATTTATCTATCGCAATTTGTCTTCCCACTTTAGAGTTTGTAGGATAAATCGGGCTTTTTAATACATCTATATTCGTTCCATCTTCTCTTTTTAAAGTGATCGAACGATGCCCTTTTTTCAACTTCTTTACATAATGTTTATAATTATTTTCTTCTAAAAAATCAATATACTGCAATATCGTATTTCTCTGAATACCTATTGGATACTGATTCATTTCCGTATGCGGTTTATTGTCATAGATATACTTTAAATCGATGTTCTTCATTTTTTCACTCCATACACTCCACTGTGATTCTTCCGGCATCAAACCAGGATTTATTTTTAAAGTTTCTTGTATAGTGATATTCAACTGTCAAGTCATCTTCCGGAGACAGATTTATATCTATCCCGTCTGTCACTTCATTAATTGAATATCTGACATCATTAATTTTAATGAAAATATTTTTAACCGGGTGTTTATAGCCGCCTTTTATTTTAAGATATTTATTTTTATTACCGGTATTCTTTATTTGAAGTCCAACCCTATCATCGAAAAGATATGTATCTTCTGAAGGTTTAAAAAAAATTTTGTTATTTTCCAATTTCATATCTAAATTAGAAATACTAGTAAGTCTCAAGGATAAATTCTGCAGTTCTAAATTGTTTTTATTTTCAGCCTGTTCTTTTAACGTGCGGTATGTATTAGGTACAAAATATTGAATAATCGGCCATTTATAGTGAACTATATCTTCTAACAGCTCTTTATTTTTTCGCACATCAAAATCTGCACGCATTAATAAATCCAATACATATCTGTTATTTAAAAAGATAAATGTTTCACTTGTATGCTCAGTTTCCTGAGTGATATTTCCGTGCCAGTTTGCCATTCTGCTTTCCCAAAATAGCAGCAAAGGCAGATTATAATTGAATCGTTCAATTTCTTTAAACTTTGTTCTTTCAATAAAATTATTAAAATAAGCTTTTTTATCTTTCACCAATCTTTTAAAGTTAACAGTCTGCCATTTAGTACTTAATCTGAAAAGACGATTATAATTTAATGTGAAATCCATTTCTTCAGGATAAGGCATTTTCGCAATTTCATAAAGGGTCGATTTAACATGGATAGAGTTTTCTTCAAACTCCTTATACATTAAGTAACTTACATTTAAGGAGTGATTGGAAGAAATGCTGTTGCTCAGCTGTTCTTTAAAATTTTCATCCGGATAATAATTTTTCAAATCATATATGTGATGATTCAAGTTTAAATTATCACCAATTTTTTCTACATTATCTTTATCTTTTAAGTATATATTTTTTCGGACACCGTCTTTGATCCTGCTTAAATCAGCAATATATGTGAAGAAAGTAACTTTTTCAAGCATGGGTTTTACTAACGATAATGATACTCTTGAATCGTAACCGCCTGTAATTGAGAAATATAATTTTTTATCTGTATTATTAAGCCATTTTATCTGTTCATCAAAATTCATCATTAATTTTTGTAAGATTTCATCCTTATTCATAACTTCGTATGAGTGTCTCGGATAGATTCGTTCATACTCTCTATCTTTAAACGAGAATTTTAAATTCGGATTGAACTTATAAACATCTACTGTATTTGTATAATCAAGATAACCGTTATTAACGCCAAAATCTTCTAATTCGGTATTCCAGCCTATCTTAGCCGCTTCTTTAACCAGTATTTCATGAGACGCAAAAATAGACTTATTCCACTGGAATATCGGCCGTAATGCTGTAGCATCATTGTAAATTTCAGTGTCTATTCCGGTATTTGCTATAATGACATACCGGCCGTTCAAACAATCAAGTTTATCCAAGAACAGATTGTAATCCTGAAGATACAAGCCTGACAATTCTTCCAGTATTTCATTACATGAGCTTAATCCATTGTAAGTATCCAACACATAGCCGATTAAAATAAAATTAATATCATCTGTTCTATGTTCAGTAATATCCGTATCACTGCTGTAATATAAAAAGCCTTTGGATAGTTTGATGACTTTGGATGTAATAAGTTTATTCATTTCTATATTTTTATTTGAGATAATAAACGGATTCTTTAAAATATCTTTAGACATTTTTAATTCTCTCCTTTTACAAACTTTCGAATAAAAGCTCTCCGGCATCTTTCCAAGACGAGTTTATGAACAGTCTGTTGTACATCATTATGATAAATATCCCTTCCGGACCGACCTCAATTTCTATACCTTCATTCAATTTTAAGATGTCGTAAACGTTGTGTTCTTTATTTGAACGAATAATTACACGAATATTACCTTGTCCTTTAGGATTGGTGTAGGTACTTCTCAATAAATATTTTTTATTTTCTGTTGAGTCAAGTTTTATTGTAAACAGATCGTCAAAGCTGATTGGTGTTTTCTTTGGTTTTACCAAGAATTGATTATCTTTTACAACAAAAACTAAATTACTACTGCCTTTTATATTCAGGTTTTCACAGTAGAAATTGTTTTTAGTTTCCTGCTCGTAATAATTTAAATTATTATTTATACCAAAGTGCAGCAGCGCCGGCCAATAATTGTTAATAATTTTTTTGTACAATGTGTAATTTCTGCGCTCTGATATAGACGGCTGCTGAATATAATCAATTAATAATCTTGTGTTGGTAAATATAAATTCATCAGCTTGAGGATCAGTTTCCAGCGTTAAAGTACTGTGCCAGTTACCCATTCTGGATTCGAGATGAAATATATCAAAATAGTGTCTACCGCGTGTCACACCTTCTTCAACCAGATTTCTTTTATAATATTCATTAATCTCTTTATCAAAACTGTCGGAAGAAATAAGGGTGTCGGGGAGGCCGTGCAGACAACTGGTATAAAATTCAAAGTTCTCTTCTGAATTATCAAGATTCATTTTAAAATCAGCTTTACCCATGCCAAACACTGTAGATTTTACGTGAAGAGCATGCCGGTAATTTTTATGATTTTCATAATAGTTTCTCAGTCCAAATGAATGTTTTGAGTTAAAAAGCTCATTGTACTCCCTATACTGTTCTTTTGACACCTGATAGTTAAATATATTTATTATTTCATGCTTCCATCCGAGATTACTTTTCATCTGCCTTGTTATATCTTCGTCAATTTTATATATATTTTTGGCCATTTTAGTAGAAAGTTTCTTTTGGGGGGTCAAATAAGTTAAATACTCAATTCCCGGTACTCCTTTAGACAGACTTGCAGAAACCCTGGAATCTATTCCTCCAGTAATTGTCAGGAATTTTTCGTTCTTATTATTTTTTAACCAGTTAATTGATTCATCAAGATACGGGGTTATTTCTTTATAAATTTTTTCAGGAGTTTCTTCTGTTAAGTCAGTTCGAGGATATATACGCGTAAAAGTGAAATCATTCATATCCAGCATCAGACTGGGATTAAGCTTAAATACGTTATAAAATCTGGTGTAATCCAATTCTGTATGATGACTTAAATCTTCTCTTTGATTAATATCTGTCCCATTATCACTCAATAAATCGGCAAGCAGTTTATCATGTGAGGCAAGCGACCTGGTCTGTTTATGGTAAACAAGAGGCTGGAGCTGGGATGCATCTGAATACAGCTCCAGTTTTTCATCTTTGTGTTTGAAAATTACATAGCGTCCATTTATATAATCCAGTTCACTCACAATATCTTTTTGAGATAGCAGGTTTTCAAGGATATTTTTTTGAGATAAAAGACCATCTCTTATATCAAAGCAATATCCAATTAAAAGTAGATATCCGTCCTCATCTTCTGCATAATCAAATAGAATATCTGTTGATAAATAAAGGTTGTATTTTCCAATATTTATTACTGAGAAATCAGATAAACTTTCAGATATTTCTAAGGGTGAAATGATGTAAGATCCTGGATAATAAGTATTATTAAACTTCACAATTGTACCTCCTGCTTTTATCAAATAAGATTTAATTGCAATAAGAGACTGTAAACAAACACCCCTAATAAAGAAAGTATAGGAATATATTTATATAAAGGTCTGCGATATTTTTTTATTTTAATATCGCTGCTTCTCTCCTGCTGTTTTTCAATCATTTCTTTTTTATAATTCAATTGTTCTTCCTTGGTCATCGCTTTAAATTTATTTATGAATCGTGCATATTCGTTTGCAATAGGTACACACTTTCCAAAATCTTTTAATTCACCATAATGTATCCACATTGCTTTGTTGCACATCTTGCCTACCTGCTTGGCTGAATGTGAAACAAAAAAGATTGTTTTACCTTCTTTTTGAAATTGTTTTATTTTCTCAAGACATTTATTGGAGAAAGTTTCATCACCAACTGATAGAGCTTCATCAACGATAAGTACATCAGGGTCTGTATGAATTGCAATCGCAAAACCGAGACGGGATTTCATCCCGCTGGAATAAGATTTGATCGGCTGATTAATGAAGTCATCCAATTCACTGAATTCTAGAATATCGTCATAACGCTCTTTTATTTGCTGTTCAGAGAGACCGTGCATTAAACATTTCTTTTTGATATTCTCTACACCGGTTAACTCCTGATCTAAACCTGCATTAATCGCAATCATTGAGCTGGTTCCATTAATAGTAATTTTACCTTCACTGGGTACTGTCGCTTCTCCAAGCAAGTCAGATAATGTTGATTTACCAGATCCGTTCAATCCAACTATTCCCACTGAATCTCCCGGTTCCACTTCGAATGATATATCTCTCAATGCATAAAAAGGCTTTTCTTTATAAAAATATCCGAACGTAAATAGTGATAGTAATTTATCTTTACGGCTTCTGTTCATATCGTATATTTTAGAAACATTTTCGACTTTAACCTTATAAGTCATATTCAACCTTCTCTCAGTTACTCAATTCTTTATAAATATTAAGTAACTCTTCTTTTTCATTTTCCCAGTTATATTTAAACTTTGCACTTCTGCAGTTCATACTTAATTCATTTCTCAGTTCGGGATTATCAACTATTTTCTGAGTTGCTGCAGCAATACTTTCGGGTTTCTCTGTATCTACAATAAGCCCTATATTCTCTTCTTCAACCACACGCTTAATCTCAGGAAAGTCACAGCTGACAACAGGTACTTCTGCCATAATATACTCAAAAAGTTTATTGGAAGATGCAGAATAATGATTATAGCTTGTATTCTGCAGCACCTGGTAACCTATATAAGCTTGCTTAGTATACGATGGCAGATCCTCGAGAGGCACTTTTGGAAGAAACTTAACTTTATCTGTTAAATCTCTTTTAGAAGTTTCTTCCATTAAATCTGCTTTCAATTTTCCGTCACCAATAATAACAAGAACGCCGTTTTCGATACACTCCATTGAATTGATTAGTACATTAAGTCCTCTCCCAAATTGGACGCCGCCCTGATAAAGCAATATTTTTTTTGAACGGTCGATATCCAGCATCTCATATAAATCTACATCGGAAACTTTGTCTATTTCATAAAATTTCGAATAGTTATGGAGTGTCTTAGGTAAATATCCATATAATTCTTCATGCTTTTTTGCACGCGTTGCGTTTTCAACAATTGTTTCAGCCGCAAATTTTATTAAGTTTTTTTCTACTAGTTTTACAGTATCAGGATTATACCCTGTACGATCAGTCTGGACCTCATGAGAGTCATATACGAGTTGACTGTCGTGCAGTATTGTGCAGATTACTCCCTGAGCAAGTGTATTCAAATCATTGGAGTGATAAATATCTGCTTTCAGCTGAATACCTTTTAGAATCATTCTTAAACTTCGAATGAGCTTAACTGTATTTTGTCTCAATGAATTATTTTTTAAAATAACTCCTGTTGCAATTAAAGTACTTAACATCAGCACCAGGCTACTCTTTGAATATTTATATAAAAGAGGTGACATTAAAGCTGTCGCTCCTGCTGTTATTGCCGTCACTCTTTTTTTACGCTTGAAGTAATACTCAAGTGTTTTTGGATACATTGGTACACGATGCACTTTAAAGTTCTGATTAATTTCTTCATATGGAATAGCTTCGGGAATTTTTTTATTTGCAATGCCAATTAAATTTACATCATATCCATTTTGGCTCAATGTAAGACACTCTCTCATCACCCGTGCGTCGTTCGTAAAATGATTCCATACAAACATCGTGACTTTCTTCATCATTATCACCTATATATTTATAAAAATCTCTTCACCATTTACAGATATTTTTAATGCAGATTCGTCTATGTCTGTCATCTGTATATTTAGAGAGTCATCCATACTGATTACTGTTTTAAAAACATAACTATTGCTGTTATTTACTGCTGCAGAAAACCTGAGCTGTTTGGTTTCAGCAGCTTTTCCATAACCTGTTGTCACGATGGCCTGAACCGGCTCTGTCTGAGATGATGTTATATCCACTTTCTCTTTAACATCGCCTATCTGTGTAAAGGTTACTCTGTTTCCCGATTTTGTCAGAATCCCGGCAAAATCATTTCTGTATTCTTCTATTTTTGATTTTGGAGATAAATTGAAATTTTGATAAACTGTTTCTTCAACGCCGCTGGAAGCTTTATCCAGCAGAATAACAACCGGATATTTTCTTAAGACAATGATAAGACGGGATACTTGTGAGTTTTCAAAACTCTCATTAATTCCCTGGACCAGCGTATAATTTTCATTTTCGAAATATTTATCTGTCCGTACTTTTCGGGTAAACCTGTTTTCTTTTACAAGTTTGTAATCTTCTTTTTTAAAAAGTAATGTACTGTGCGCCTCTGGTGACATGACGTATCTTCTTCTTATATCTTTACCATAATTAAACTTCCCTGAATCCACTAATATATCATCGTCTGCATAAAACAGAGTCAGACTTAAATCGTCCCTGTGTTTATGAGTAACTGATGAATATCCGGATATAAATGATAAGTAGAATTTACTTTTTTCATCTTTTTGAATTATTGTCAGTCCTAATTCAGAATCAGAAAAATTTCTGTATTTCTTAACTCTGCCCAGCGCACTGTTTCCTGAATCACCAAGTGCAGGAATCCGTTTATCAGGTCTTGCAACAACCGGTAAGAAGTCCAGAGCCAGCTCAAGATACTGATTGATTGTATCTCCAAATGTCTGATTATGTTTTTTTAAATATTCTTCAATCTCAAGATACATCTTCAAAACCATACGATGGTAGTCTGGAGAGTTCTCTAGGTGACTTCCCTGGCTGCTGAATGAATACCAGAAAGTTTCTATTGATCTGCGGTAACCTGTACTGAATAAATCATAATCATCCAGTATGTTGCCGAGTATCATTAATGAACGGTCCATCATTAATGCATGGTTATTATAATTATAATGGCTGTCATCCATTAGAAACTCTCCGTGTTTCCTGAGCACTTTATAATACTTTTTCTCATTAATATTCAATTTGTTTTTAGCCAGATACAAGAAATGAATAATATTCTGCACCCGGTTCGCTACCGGATGATCGTACCAGAGCATTTCACTTTGAGGTTTGGAGTCCATGAATTTTATCCAGGATTCGATAAACACTTCTGCTTTCTTTAAATATTTAATATCTTCATTTTTTTCATACTGTAACAGCAGACTGCTCACAAATCTCAGTGAGTGAATATAAAGCTGATAACTTTTGCCATACTTATCATTTTCAGCATTCCAATCGTGCACTTTATTAAAGTCTGCAGCTTCAAAATTAGGAAATGGAATAATAAGATTATCCAATGCAGATTCTGCGATTTTATTAGTTCGTTTATCGTATTTAATAAGCTTTATAAAATCATGTTCTTCAATATTATCTACAAATTTAAATTTATTATTTTTGCGCTTAAATATATCAAGTCTACCCGGCATCAGTTTCATCCCTTATAGTTAACTTCATTTTTTAATGATTCTATTTGTTCCAGCAAATCATTGTCTTCAACTTTGTCATATTGATCATACAGGCTGTATATATCTAAGAACCTTGTAATTGCATCGTGTCTTTCTTCTGGTTTAATACGATCTATCCGTGATAAATACCATCCTTTAACATAGAAATTAAATCTTTCATTCAGATAAGTTTCCAATAAATTATGTTCCTTAAGGAATGGTATTCTTTCGATTTCCAACTTATAATATTTATCAAAGAATTTTTTCCCGATGGTATTTGTAACCGAACCGCTTACTGCTGCGTAATACATATGCACAAAAGTTTCTACTCCTATTACATTGTGGCAGTTTAAAATCAGTTCCTGGAAGAAAACTGTATCCTGTCCGGCTGCTCCCTCTACCATCTCGATATTGTTATCCTGAATAATATTTGTCTTAACTATTAGTGCTTGTATACTTTGGGCCCGGAGTGCTGACTCTTCCATAAATTTATGAGTGTCTTCAATTAACAGTTTTTTATTGTTGAATTTTTTTACAGTACCGGAATACTTGAATGTAGCACGCCGCTTATTATCTTCTTTCATAATATTACCAACAGCCATGTCCAATTCAGGATTCTTAATTAACTTATCCAGTAAATCTGCATATCCGTCTCCACTAGCTTCATTGTCGGGATCCAGATACGTCAGATATGGTGTTTTGACAATCTTAGCTCCCTCGTTTCTTGGTCTTGACGCACTTCCCGAGCCTTCAGGGAACTCTACATAAACAACGTCTGGATAGCGTCGTCTTAAACGGTTAATTATACTGATCGTCTCTTCATCAGTACTTCCGTCATTTATAAAAATAATTTCCATTTTATCGAAAATAGATGATCTTGTAAGACTTCTAAAGCATTTATCTTCCAAATATCTTCCATTGTTATGGATCGGTACAATGACTGAAACCAATTTTTCACTATTAGTTTTCTCTGGGATATCCGTCATAATTTCTGTCATTGGAATTACATATCCGTTCTCAGACTCTGTTCTAAAACTGTTGTTTAAAACAGTGATATCGAACATTGTTAAGCTAAGATTCTCATAGCTTTGTGAATAGTCATGAAGATTTGTGTTTTGTTTAGTTACAAAATCCACATCTGTATAAACAAATGCTGAAAGTAAATCTTCCAGATGATATTCTTCATAAATAAATTCATCACTAAAGTGAGTAATAAAATCATAATCACTAATATTTATTTTAGTCAGTTCATCTTCATTAATTAAATTTTTGTTTTCATACATCTGTCTGTCGAATGATTCCTGTATTTTAGCAGAAACGTCAGAAGCAACTACTAAAATTTTCTTTTCATCAATATTTGATTGCAAACCAAAGTTTTCAGCGAATTGAGAAACTCTGTGGAACCCTGTTTCATTGAGCATAACTTGTCTGATGCCTTTTGCTCTCATATCTTCATATTCGTTCTCTGAGTGATTATTAAGCATGGGTTTCACATCTGCCTTGGTGTTCACTATAAATAAGTTAGGAAACTTATTATTGACACCCATACTGTAATTAGTCAGCATGAGATTGCCCATTGCCTGCAATTCAAAAACTCTGTTGGCAAACATTGTTTCAGAATACTTAACAGAGTTGACATTGATAGCCCATGGAATTAATCTGTGCGTGTCCATTAAATCATTATGTTCCATAGGATAGGTTAAGTTTTCAATGTATCTTTTCGGGAATTGATATCTGGTTTTTCTCAACTCGAGATTTCTGTCGACAATTGTTAAATCAAAACCATTTTCTTTAACACCATCGAACATCCTTGCAGATTCATTATTTCTTACTGGATACTTCTCAGTCCAGCTGCCGGCAAATAAGACGTGATCTTTATTTTGTTCTGCAGTCTGTGTTCTGCTGCCAACTGGATTATGGTATCTCGGATTTACTCCGAATTCCATAACATGAACGTTATCGTTATTACAGTATTCTTTATATTTCTCAACCATCTCAACTGCACTTGTGTAAATTACATCACATTCTTTTGCAATATTTTTAAACAGATGGAAGTTAACAGGGTCCTCTTTAGAGTAAAATGCTGTTGGTATACCAGACTTTTTAAATGCAGACACCATATTCATTAACTTTTCACGTTTATCACTTCGCGGTGATGCCACTTGTGCCCAGCTGCCATCAATCCCTCTCCAGGAACTAACTATAATGACAAAGTCGAAATGACTGTCTGCCACGTTGCTGTCTGCTGAAATATATTTAATATTAGCTGAATCTTTGTAGGCGTTGTAAACAAACTCGTCACAGATGATTCCGATATTATAATCCAGTTTCTTATAGAACCTGGAGCCGTTACTTCTGCTGATTTCAGGGAAATAAGTTTCAAGTTCTTCTAGAAAATCTGTTTTGCCATTTTGTTCAAATTTTTCATAGTATTTATACTGTGAGTTATACATTTTCTCATTACTTAAGTGTTCCAAGGCTCTAAAGTAATCTTCATCGAGTAGATTGACGTAATGTTGAAGACGCTCAATTCTACCAAGATCATCGAAGCCTTTAATCATCTCTTCTTCTTTTACTAATTCATTTTCTTTAACGGTAAAGTTTTTATCCACTATTTCCCTCTCCTTTCCCATATCGCGATTTGAATCTTACCAAGTTTGGAATTCCTCAAGTTATTGTAGAGTTTTTCTACGCGGTTAAGACGTGTTTCATATTTATCAATATTCTTTTCAAGTTCAATCTGTCTTTTTAATAAAGATTCAATGATACTTTTTGTTTTCTTCCGCTCGTTAGTCTGCAGCTGTATAAAGTTTTCCTGCAGTGGACCATTATTAATTATCAAGTGACTTGTGTCATAGTCCAGTTCATCTAAATTAACCCACGATGTTTGGTTTTCAGTAAACAGCTTTGCCAAGTTAAGTTCTGGAAAAACCAGACTTACCGTCGCTTTTATTGTTTCGACAACAGGCTCCTGATCGATAACCAGATTGGAATCCCTAAATAACTGGACACTTTCATCCAGCATTATATTGTCTGAAGTATCAATTCCTCTGATAATATCTCCCGGATAAACAAATCCCTGGAATTTTCCTTTCAAATAAATCATTTCCAGTTGCTGGCCGTCTGCTTCTATAAAAGATTTGGATGTAAGCAATCTACCTTTTAATGATAGGACCAAATCTTTATTTATATTAATCTGTCTGTTAAATACAGGTGTTGTGAATTTATCAAAATCAATTTTCACGGATTCAAGTTTCTTTGGATGAATAAAAATTGAATTCTCCAATACTGTCCATCCGATGATATTAGCACCAAACTCTATTAAACCGTAAAAATTACCATCTATTTCACGTAAACCTAATATTCGTACAACCTGATTATTTAAATTCCCCAGTGTACGTTCACTGGAATTAATATCGAATTCATTGTATATATTCTGGTTTATATTTTCCTGTACCAACACTTCAAAAAGCTGTGGTGTAATGATATATTCTTTTAGTTTATTTATTAATTCAACATTCATGAAAATACTCCTCTTATAAATAATCTACCAGTTTATTTTTAAATCTATAGTGGATGTGAACTCCGATGTAGATTAATATAACTGTTAATGACCAAAAATACAGATGGTCTCCCATCTCACCATATAACGGCGCATTCTCAAATACCAATGCATACCTGTAGTTCATCAGCAAGTACGCAAACGGATTGAGCGATGCCAACGTCTGAAGTATCTCATTAGCTTCTGTTAATGACCAGAATATCGGTGTCATAAAGAAAAACATTCTGATGATATTCTGCAATATATTTTTCATATCTCTGATAATAATTACGAGTGATGACATTATTAATGAAATACCTAAAATCAACGCCGAACTTGCAAATATGAAATATAACAATGCCGAGTAATGCAGTGGATCAGAATATCCATTTAATATACTAATTACTATTACGATAGTCGTTACAAGTAGCAAATTAAATAATCCATTTAAAATTGCTGTCGATAATAAAATACTCGCCGGGAATTTCATTTTCGTAACCAATGACAGCTGACCCTGTATTGCATTTGAAGCACCATTAATACCTTGTTGAATATAAAGCCATGGGAACAGACCTGAAATCAGATAGACAAGGAATGGTATGCCTTCTACATCCCCTCTATCTCCACGCAAGCCTAAACCAAATACGATGAAATATATTAGAACCTGTAAAAGTGGTTGAAGTATATTCCAAAATGCACCTAAATAATGATTAGCATATTGACTTTTAATATTATAAATAGAAAGTTTCCATATTAAATGTCTGTGATGCCATTGTTCCTTAAAAAATTCTATAATTTTCAGCATAGTTTTCCTCAATTCAATTTTTCACTTAATTACATATGCAGTAAAATATTGTTACGTGAACAATATAAAAAACCAATAATCATTATATCATTTTGTCTGTTAAGACTTCTATTAAATATAAAAAAGTGTTACCTGCAAAACATGATAACACTTAGATCTCATAGTAAATATTATTCAATATCTGTTTCTCATTATCCCAGTTATACTTATGTTTTGCTCTTTGAGTATTCTTCTTAAAATAATTCCTTTTACCTTCATCATCAATTAATTTCTGAATAGCCTGCTGTAACTCTGTTGTATTCGACTCTTCAACTGTTAAACCGACTTTCTCTTCTTCGATTACTTTTTTGATTTCAGGCAAATCAGATCCAATTACAGGAACGTGAGCCATTAGATATTCAAATAGCTTATTAGAAGAAGCAGAGTAATGATTAAAATTCGTATTCTCTA
Organism: Jeotgalicoccus psychrophilus DSM 19085; assembly: GCF_000425845.1. Taxonomy (GTDB): domain Bacteria; phylum Bacillota; class Bacilli; order Staphylococcales; family Salinicoccaceae; genus Jeotgalicoccus; species Jeotgalicoccus psychrophilus. The sequence continues at coordinate 245,805 of NZ_KE384464.1, read as the reverse complement.
AAAACTGTATACCAATATCTGCAGATTTTGTATAACTTCTCAGTTCTTTATAAGGTACTCTGTCTATAAATATCACTTTGTTTTCAAGTTCTAATTCACTATGATAATCTATCAGATTTTGACGTTCTTTTCCATCACCAAGCATAATTAACTTTCCATTATTAATATTTTTAAACGCATCAAGCAGTTTAAACAGTCCTCGGCCTTCCTGCATTCCTCCCTGATACAGCACAATTTTTGTACTTTCAGGAATATTATATTTCTCCCTTATTGGGAATGCTTTAACTTCATCAATATTATATAGTTCAGAGTAGTTATGTATCGGAGTTGGACGGATACCATATAAATCATTATGATAGTTTGCCCGTGTGTCATTCTCTACAATTACTTCATCAACAAAGTTCAGTAAAAACTTTTCTATTTTATATATCTTGTCAAAACTGTAGTGCGTTCTGCTCGTCTGGACTTCATGGGAGTCATATATTAATGGCTTTCTGTTTACACGCAATTTTGCACTCACAATGCCTTGTATTAGAGTATTTAAATCATGTGCATGGTACACGTCTGTATCATACTTTCGTCCAAGCATTATCATTTTGAACATTAACAGCATGTTTGGTATATGCTTGATTAAAATAGATGACTTAATTTTATCAGTTATCTTTTGCGGTAATTCGATCTTTAAAGGTCTATTTACAAACACTCTTCCTCTAACTTCCTCACTGGAAGAAAGATGCATTTCAGACAATTCTTTCTTAGCGATTATAGTTACTGTATAATCTAAATCAGTTAACGCCGTAGCTTCTCTCAGTACTCTTGCATCATTCACAAAATTATTCCATACGAACATCGTTATCTTTTTCATTTGCAACCCTCTGTATTTTAATATATTGTTTTAAATTATGTCTTATTAACATTATAATAGAAGTTAATGTATTTTAAAATCTAAACAAGAAATGGGTCTATTACTTTGATGAAAAAAATAATCTGGACAGTTGTAATTGTCCTGCTGCTAATATTGATTGGCGCCGGGATTTATATTTACAGTCTTTATAATACTTTTGATGAAGGTGTCAGCAGCTCATACGAACCGACAGACAGAGAAAAATCTGATTTACGGGAAGAAGATGCTAACGTTGAAGACAGCTTCACAGTGCTGATTCTTGGTACTGATGAGAACGAATCACGTGCTGAAAAAGAAAATTTAGGCGGTGATGATTTCCGTACTGACAGTATGATACTTGCAACTTTTGATAAAAATAGTGATGATGTAAAATTAGTGAATATTCCAAGGGATACACTTGCATATATAGAAACTGAAGGGTATTTTGACAAAATAAATCATGCACACATGTATGGCGGTCCTTCAGCTTCAATGGATTCTGTGGAAAAGCTTTTAAATGTACCTGTGGATTACTATGTACGTATTAATATGGCAGGCGTTGTAGATATTGTCGATTCCATAGGCGGAGTTGAATTCGATGTTCCTTTTGATATGAATGAGCCTAATCAGCATGACAAAGGACGGGTTGAGCTCGAAGCCGGCGTTCAGGAATTGGACGGTGAAGAAGCACTTGCTGTAGTTAGAAGCAGACGCGTAGATTCAGATTTAGGCCGCGGAAACAGACAAATGGAGCTTGTTGAAGCGGTACTTAACAAAGTTAAATCGTCAGGCGGTTTAAGTAAAATAGATGATTTGATAAAAGTGGTAGCAGATAACACAAGACATAACTTTACATCTAAAGATATCCGCCAGCTTGCTTCCTACTATGCTTTTAATAATATTTCATTCGATTCAACACAATTAAGAGGCAGTGACTATTGGAATCAAGGTAATGGAGCATATTTCTACAGAGCAGATGATGAACACTTATTTGTTCTGTCAAATACAATCCGCGATATACTGGAAATAGAACCTTCTGAACCTTTTGATTTACTGCAGCTAAGATTAGGCGATTATCTTGTTCCTTACGAATATCTGGATGAGTATATGCTGACTGAACATCAGCCGGAAAGTATTCCATTTTTTGCTGAAGAAGGATACGAAAGTCCTTACGGCGACGGTTTTGAAACTGAACAATTTGATTATGAAGAATCAGATATTGAAGGTGAAGATGATCTAGAAGATACTACAGACGGTGACTTCAACCAGGATAATCAGACACCTCAAAATGAAGGTACTAATGAGCAATCACAAGAAGAAAATTATAATAATGACGGCACTTACGATGATGGTACAAACACTCAGCAGGACGGTTATTATGATGATGGTACAAATAATCAACAAGATGATGGCTACTATGATGATGGTACAGAAACGCAAGATGAATACTATGAAGGCAGCAATAGCAATTCACCTAATAACGGTTACTATTATTAATTAAGTGGAGGTGGCTGTTTTGAGAAAATCATATGACAAAGTGACTAATATTCATGAAATGATGGATAATCTGGAAGATCTGATTAAAAACAGCAATCAGCCCAAGATTGAAAATGAATATTTTTATATGAATCACGAGCATAAAGAGTTATATTTATCTCTAAGAAGCTATTTTTCAGAATCACAGAATAATCCATCTGTCGATGCAGCATGTTACATTACTGCAATTCCTGAAATATATGAAGTTGTAAATATTTTCGACTATATTTTTCCGCTGGACTGGATTCAAAAAGACGGCAAATTATCAGATGAGTTTAAAAAGTTAAAACCCCATATCCAATATATTGCACTGGCAGCAGCAGAAGCTAGCAACATTAGATTTAATACCCGCCCTGCTTTGTCTCTCGGTATGGATTACTGGAATATCGAACAGCTTAAAGTGTTTTGGCAGTATACGATTATACGAAGAAAAAATGCGATGTAGGTGATGAATTGGAACTTAAAATAACTGATGATCAAAAGTACTACAATCAATGTCTCGAAATTAGAAAAGAAGTTTTTGTAGAAGAACAGAACGTACCGCCTGAAGAAGAAGTGGATGAATACGAAAGAGAGGCGGTAAATATTCTTCTTACTCTTGATGACCGTCCAATCGGCACAGTCAGATACCGTGATGTCGGCGAAGGCTTAATCAAGGTTGAACGCATGGCTGTAAGGAAAATTGCCAGAGGACTGCACCTCGGTCAGGCGCTGATGAACTTCGTTCATATTCATGCTGAGGAGAATGGTTACACACGTGCAAAGCTCGGTGCACAGGTACACGCAATTAAATTCTATGAGAAACTTGGCTACCACGTTTCTTCTGATGAATTTGATGATGCAGGCATTCCACATAAATATATGGAAAAAGAACTATAATAAAAAGCCATGCCAACTTATAAAAGTTGGCATGGCTTTAATTTTAATTTAATAATATTTTTTCTAGATCTTTGCGAATAATTGGTGAAAAGGTTTTATTGAAAGTCGCTGTCATATGGCTTTTATCAAGATATGCAACAATATTCCCTACCACAGGAGGACACTTTTCTTCATCACATATATAATCTGTGTAGTCTACATACATCACATTTTCCGGTGGGTTTGATAATTTCTCCCATGCCGGAGTTGGAGATATCGTTTTAGATTTTTCTATGCTACATTCGTTAATTCCGTTGTCTTGACTCAGGCATTCAACAACATCCTTGGCAAAATAGGGTGTATCTCTAATAGCCAATATTGGAATGTCATAGTTATTAAGCTTTTCAAATTGCTCTATAAATCCTTCAGGCACTTCCTCATAAGCGGGACGAGCAACATCTGCTAATGCCACCACTACATCTGGATTATACTCTGCAAGCTCATCCACTACTTTAGTATTCCACTCATAACAATCATCAGCGATACTTTCATTATTATCTAACGAAAATCTGCAACCGCTCTTCGTTACATTCAGTATCCTGTAATTATCCCCAAGTTCCTGCAGACTCGGAAGCCAATGTGTAGACTTGGATCCTCCCACTAACGCAATTGTATAGTCATAATCATCAGTATTTCCATACTCACAAATTTTCACTTCGGAATCTCCAGGTGAAATCTGACATCCATCAGCATATGCATCTGCTCTATCGTCTTTAGCATTTTCGAGAGCCGGTATAGGTTCTGTACCTTCTGGCGAAAACGATATTTCTTCTGCAAGTACTCCAGGGTGTTCACTATTTCCAGCAAGATTCTCCTGCTGTGAACTTTTCAGTTCACTTCCTATAAACCAGACACCCAGTAAAATGATGACTATTCCCAATTGGAGTATAATCGGCAAGAATTTTTTAAAAGTAAAATTATTTTTTCCAATCAATTGATTAATAGGTTTTTCTAAAAATCGATTTGCTAAATAACTCAATACTAACGAAATAAAGATAATCAGAATTCCATGCAGAATACTCACATCTGTTGTATCAAAAATTACATAGTAAAAGCTCAGTAATGGCCAGTGCCATAAATATAGTCCGTAGCTTAATCCACCTAGCCAAACCATAAATTTACTACCGAGGAACTTCTCTACACCAAGTTTCGATGTATTTTCTCCTGCTACCAATATGAAAACTGCTGCCATTACAGGTAGTAAGGCAATGTAACCTGGGAAACTGTTTTCCACGTCTAATAGCATACCTGTACTCAACAATATAACTAAACCTGACCAGCCCATTATTGTGCTTAAAAATTTCGGTAATTTTATTCTATATATAATAAGTAATAGTAGTCCGCCTAGTCCAAACTCCCATACTCTAGTACGTGTATCAAAATAAGCCAGTGGCTGATTTATACCGGTCAAATATACAGAAAAGATAAATGATATCGCTATTAAAATTAATAATAGCCCAAGAAATGATTTTTTGAACTCGATTTTAAATTTCTTGTGAATTAAAATAGCTAAACTTATAACTAAAAACCAGATAACATAAAACTGACCTTGGATAGACATTGCCCAAAAATGCTGGACCGGACTTTTTTCATTTCCCTGATTTAAGTAATCTGTTCCGGAAATAGCCAGTTGCCAGTTCTCAAAATAAAATATCGATGCGAATATTTCTTTAATTATTCCAGCATGTCTATACTCTGGCATTATAAAATAACTTGCTATTAAAACAACAGTTAGTACAAGCAATGCATTTGGTAATAATCTTTTTAACAAACCAAATATAAAACTAAAGAAATTAATATATCCGTCTCTTGCATACCTTGAAAGTAATGAAGTTGTGATTAAAAAACCTGATACTACAAAGAATACATCTACGCCGCCGGAAACACGCATCATCCAAATATGATACACTGCTACCAGCAATGCTGCTACTGCTCTCAAACCTTCTATCTCTGGTCTGAATTTCCGTTCTATTTTCATTACAATACCTCATTACTTCCCAAAATAAATAAGTAGCTGAATTATTCGGCTCACTTACTAGTTATTATATTCTGATTTCTACGCCTCCACTATCCGCTTCAGCTGCTCAATCTCCACAAAGCCGATAGAGTTTTTCTCATTCAGCTGCACATATGATGGCAGTTTATCTGCTGATTCCAGTGACTTCTTACTCACCTGGAACTTTCCGATAATCACCATAACTCTGTGTACCAGAGTGGCCAGCTCATCTACGATGTCCTGGTTCAGCTTAGATACTTCCATATGGATAATCGGATTTTTGCGTTCTTTTGACGGGAACATAATTGTCCGTATCCATTTCAGTTCACTTGCCGTCAGCTCCTGTTTTGTTTTTAATTCAAGTATCAGGAAGGGGAATCTGTCTTCATCTTTAAACGCATTGTCATACTGCAGTTTAAAATGATAAAATTCAAAACCGTGTTCTTCATATCTGATTAAATACTGGTGTTTTTCCTGCTGAACAAAAAATACAGTGCCGTATTCTACATTTGTACTGTTCTCCAGTTCCTTGAATTTATCAACTACATTGACGAGCTGCGAGTAGTCGAGCAGCACCTGCCCTGCTTTTTGACCCTCTTCCGACTTTTTCTGCGTTACTGTAATCTCTACTTTGTCAGATGTCAGTATCGCTTTTTCCTTGCCGTGAAACAGGCTGGATGTTTTTAATTTGTGAAATTCCCCATATGTATACCCCGTCGTCTTGATGCCTGGTAAGTACGATTCAAATATCAGATCTTCCTGCACCAGTTTTCCAAGCAGCAGATCGACTGTGGATTCGGCAGGTACATCTATTTTAATAATTGAAATGCCGCTTTCAAAATCTCTCACTTTAACTTTTAGTTTCAAGTTGCTCTCTCCTTCTCCAACTGGACAAATGATTTTAATATGTCCACTCTCAACGCGACGAGTTCAGCGTCTTCATACATTGATTGTACTTTAACATCGCGCAGTTGAGAACTGTTTGAGGGAATTTTCTCCGTGATAAATTTCATAAATGTAATTGCATAGTCTTCTTTAACATTCGTTGCCTGATACGGAACATAAAAATCCGTTACATTATTATTGTAAAAACCTTCGAGCTGGAAGCGGCTTTTATCGGAGTTTTCAAGCCATGATTCATCGTACTGCGACCAGAACCGGTCTGCATGGTTAGCAATAATTGTATCCTCTTTAATACATGATATATCTGTACTGCTGCATGCCTCGTCAAAGTCTTCAATCGGCAATGAATAGATATGTCCAAATTCATGTATCAGATTGCGGTACTGCGTCGCTTTGTGGGTATTGTCTCTCACATCCATCGCCAGCACCGTACCATCCTCTTTAATCGTCACATAAGCTGCAGTGTTTCCTTCACCATCCGAGAACAGGCGATATTCATTAATGTCCTCTATATAACGTTTCGGGAATACTTGCTGAAAGACATTCCACATTGATTTAAATGTTTCTTCATCACCGAACGGCAGCGGATTTTTTACATCACTGCCGGTAATTTCAAAGTCTTCTATTTCATAATTGATAAATGTTGTCCGTGTTCTGTTTTCAAAAAATATATGCGGTTCATCCTGCAGGTCAACATATTCCCTGAGGTCTGACAAATAACGGTCACCGAGATCCGCACATGTTTCAACTGTACTGCAGTCATCGTGCACAACTTCTTTTGACCAGTCGACCTCTGCTTTAAAGGTTTCACTGTCTGTGCTGATTGATTCCAGCAGTTTAAAACCGCCGGTAAATAACAATATCAGTACTAAAGCGAGTAATAACAACTGGATAAACATCTTCCCCGATTTGCGCAGACCTGTTTCAGGTATTTGACGATTTTTTGCTGGTGTACTGCTGATAAACTCACGTTCTGTAAGAATTGACTTTATCTCATTTAAATAATGATGATAATTAGGTATACCGCTGTCATCAAGAATAATTAAATCTTCATCATTGACTTGAGGTATATATTCACCGCAGCTAAACACAATTGTCTCGAGCTTTCGTTTACGCGCAAAGTTTAATATATACCTGAAATCCCGTTCACCGATATCTGTCGTTAAGATAATTTTATCAAGCTGCTGTAAATACTTTGCTTTCGGGTTAAATGTTTCATACACATTAGAGTTAACGATAAACTCATCAGCGCTGACGATACCGTACGGCGCTGATACTGCCTGTGCACTTGAATGAGTGACTCCGCTTTTACGCAACGTTTCTTTTAATTCGGCAGTCAGTGCAGTTTCTTCTGAGCTGAAATTAGTATGCAGATACACATCGCTGTATGTATGCTGTGCTGCGAGGGCAGATAAAAATACGCCGCCGGTGAGATTCTGTTTTTGATTTTTATAAATACCGCCGGCTGCGAGTATCGCCATTCTTATCCCTCCCTATCTTTAAAGTACCTTCTGAGCGCTTTTTGATTTTTTACAGATCTGTCGAGTATAAACAGCGTCTTTTCATACTGTTTTTTTGCAAAGTTATAATCGTAGTCCGTTTCCACTTCCCGGCCGTCTATAAATATAATGACCAGTTTGCCGTTCACCATTTTAAAATCAATCAGCTGGTGCAGGTTCACAAAGAATGGATTTTTGTATTTGCAGCTGTGCAGCGGAAAAAATACAAACTGATATTTCTCGTCGATAATAATCGGCTGCAGGCGGTGGACATTATGTATCAGTTTCACGTTCTGACGTTTCACTTTAATACTGCTTGAATAAAAGTATACCAGTGTATCATCAATCCATTTCTCCGAAGTCTTACTACAGTATATTACACCATCAGTATGAACAGCACGGCATAAGTATCCAGGCTCTGCTACCGGTTCAATATAGAGCACCTGCGGAGACAGCTCAGGGACAGTCAGCATATTCTCACCCCATCATCAATTTAATAAAGCCTCTTAATTATAACCTTAAGTTAACTTATTTAATATAAATATAACTATTGTTAACAAAAATAGCATTTAAGTTGTATTAAGCTTACAATTTTAGTTCTTTCTGCGTTTTATCATCTGCATAATGTTTCATATATTATAGACATCCGGAAATAAAAAATATGAATCGATTCATTTAAGGACTGCTTAAATGACAGTAAACGATAAAATTACTTCCTACGAACCGATGATTCACAGTATCGTGCAGCAGCTGAATATTTTATATGATAAAGATGAATATATGCAGATTGGCCGCATTGCTGTTTTTGAAGCGCTTAATAAATTTGATATGAGTAAAACTGCATGCAGTGAATCACAGTTTGTCTATACGCTCATACGCCAGCGGCTGATTGACGAGATCAGAAAAGTGTCACGTTATCAGGAACGCTATACACCGGTTGAAAATAACATTCTTGAAACACCTGCTTCAGGGGATTCTTATAATCTTGAAAATACAGCTGCCAAAATACTGAATACACGTGAATACCGGTGGTTTACACTCGCTTTGTCAGGATATTCTCTAAAGGAAACTGCTGAAATACTCGGCGTCAGTGTCTCAACTGCGAAAAATGTAAGAAGAAATGCGAGAGCTAAGCTCGAGGGGGAGCTTTTCGCATTAAGGGTAAATACTTGTAATTCTCTGTATATATAGTATAATGTCAGTCATTATCACTATTGTAGTGGAGGAATTTACATGGACGCTAAGAAGAAAGAAAAAGAAGAATTAGATGTTAAAGTAGGTAACATTGTTTCATTTGATGACATGATTGGTAAAGTTGAAAAGATTAATGATAATTCCGTCATTGTTGATCTTACTATTAATGATAATTTTGACGAGCATGAAATGTTCGAAAAAACTGTAGTTAATCATAAAAGATACAAAATTATTGATGATTCGACAGATTAATATTTTAAAAAGGCAAATGGCTTTGACCATTTGCCTTTTTTAATACCTTTCATTGACAACCGCAGTGAATTAAATATATATTTACATTAACATTGAAAATCTTCCAAAGTGGGTATTAGTATGAAAAAAATTCTATGGACTATCTTTATCATTTTAGGTGTCGTGCTCCTCGCAGCAGTCATCTATATTCTTTACCTATTTAATGCTTTTAACAGCGGGATATCAGATTCTTATGAGGAAATTGACCGCGACCGTTCTGAACTCCGCGTCGACGATGTCGATGCATCGAACGATAACTTTACTGTACTCATCCTCGGTATCGATGCCGATGCTGAAAGAACACAGGACGGTGAGATTAACGCTGAGCACTTCCGTTCGGACAGTATGATTTTAGCAACATTTGACCGCGATAATGACGACGTTAAAATGGTAAACATTCCGCGTGATACGCTGGCGTATATCGATTCGATGAATTACTTCGATAAGATTAACCACGCTCACGCATTTAACGGACCTGTCGGTGCAATGAATGCAGTCGAATCATTATTAAACGTACCGGTCGACCAATTCGTCCGCGTTGATATGAACGCAGTTGTAGAAATAGTCGATGCAATCGGCGGTGTTGAATTCGATGTACCTTATGAAATGAACGGCCTTCAGCCGGGAGTTCAGCACTTAAGCGGTGAACAGGCACTTGCAGTTATTCGCAACAGAAGTATCGACTCAGATTTAGGTCGCGGTGTACGACAGATGGACCTTATTGAAGCAGTGTTTAAACAGGCTCAATCATTCAGTACACTGTCACAAGTTGACGATTTGATTAACATCTTTACAAGCAATACCAGCCATAACTTTGCGACAGGTGATATCCGCTCGCTCGCATCATATTATTTATTCAATGACGTAACATTTGAATCATCACAGCTGCAGGGTACAGGATTTACAGCTCAGTCTAACGGTATATACTACGCATGGCCGGACGAAGAACATCTCTTCGCATTATCCAATACCATTCGCGATATACTCGGACTTGATCCATCAACAGCCAATGATCTAATCAGCATCAGACTTGGTGAACAAATCCAGCCGGTACAGGAAGTCAGCACAGATTTACTCGAGAACTTTACACTCGATAATCCGCCGGCTTACACTGAAGAAGGCGCACAAAACCAGTACGGTGACGGTTTCGGAATCGAATAATTTTATTATTAAAGCCATCTGCAGCTGCAGATGGCTTTTTTGTGTTGTGTTTATCCGGAATAAACAGTTGTCCTCCGATCATGCCAGTCCCGGCGGGTCTGGATACACATGAGACACGGTCACGCCAGTCCCGGAGATTCCGGATACACATGAGACCCGATCATGCCAGTCCCAAAGATCCCGGATACACATGAGACACAATCATGCCAGCTCCAATTAAAAAAACCCGCGAATAGGCGGGTCAATCAATTTCACAAGTATCTGTAAACAAGATCTAGATATTCAATGTCCTCAGCGACTTTGGAGAATTCTTTATCTCTTACAGCTATGCTGTGACCGAGGTACTCAAATGTATTAACTCTCGTTTTAAACCGGATATCGAGTTCCATTATATGTCCGTTATGCACGTGATGATACAAGGGAACTTTCTCCCCGTGTACCCGGGTTGTGCTGAATGCCGGTGTCTGTTCATCATAATTCGCTTCGTAAGCTGAACCGGTAATTACAATCCCGACTCCTTCCAGACTGTTTTTTAATTCTTCAATGCATGCTGAGTCGTCTGTAAAGTCGGACACAAAGACGATAACATAGTCCGGATTTTCTATACTGTGCATATATCGCAGCCATTTTTTTAATGATGCCTGCAGATTCACCACTGAAATCTGCTCTGTTTTATCTTCTCCCGGCCCACCATATCCGCCTACTACTGCAATTTTCATTCTGTTCATATTAAATATTCTGTACGGCTGCCCGTAAAATGGTTCATTCGTATATTTCTGTACTATATTTGTGCTGATCCATGGAAAATACGATGTTCTCATCGCTTTACTCGTACCGCCAATATTATGAAGGTCATTCACATTGAGTGTCGCAAATTTATAGCGCAGGTGATTCATGCTCATAATATGAGGATTTTGCGGCCCCTTTGTATTTACAGAATTTCCGACCGCTCCGCCGAGATCGCAAAATATCGGCCGTTCGTATTCCTTCATATTCATACTGTTAACCGCGCTGGATATTTTACCGAATGTAACACCTTCTCTTTTACCGAGACGTTCATTCATATGCTGTGTAATATATAATTTAACATTTAAAAATTCAGAAACCATTTAGTTCACTCCCTGCTGATTTAGCCTACCATCAGGCGTTCTTCAGAGTATTTATAAGTCAGTTCTCGCTGTCTGCCTGCGATTGACAGTAAGAATGAAACAAATCCTATTCTGCCGATAAACATAAATAACATGATTACTAGTTTACTCAAGGTTGATAAATCTTCAGTTATTCCTGTCGATGTACCCGTCGTGCCGAAAGCTGAAGTTACTTCAAAAATAATCTGGGTCAGTGTAAATTGATGTCCATCTACAATTAATACTGTCAGAATACCAGCGAAAACGAGACCGACAGCGAGAATAAATACTGCAAATGCCCGTTCAATATCTTTTTTTGCAATCCTTCTCTGAAACACATTAATGTGCTGACGCCCTCTTGAGAAAGATATAAGGAACAGTATCAGTATAGCAAATGTTGTCGTCCGTATTCCCCCGCCGGCACTGGACGGTGATGCACCGATAAACATAAGCACACTCATAATAAGCTGCGTTGTTTCCGTCAGCTGTTCCACAGTAACAGTTGTTATACCGCCACTCCTTGTACTTGCTGATAAAAACATACTCGTCATTATTGACGACAGAATATTTTTACCTTCAAAGTATTTTGCGGCCTCGAGGAGGAATATTAAAACCGTACCAATCAGGAGCAGTATGCCGTATGTCGATGCTGTAACTTTCGTAAATAATGAAAAGCGGAAGCCCGGTGAGTGTTTGCTGAAGAAGTGCTTCAGCTCAATCAACACCGGATAACCGATTGCACCTAATATAATCTGACACATCACAGGTATTTCAATAAATAAATTCCCTTCAAGATGTGTTAAAGAATTACTGTACAAATCGAGTCCGCCGTTCGTCGTTGCGGATATAGATAAAAATGTACCATGGAGCAGTGCATGTGCTAAATCACCCGACTGCATATAAAAGTACGAAAAATATATTATTGCACCGAATATCTCTACAACGATAAGCAGCGTAATAATATCGAGAACAAGCTTCACTGCCCCTGACATTTTATACTGTGCATTGTCGGCAATAATCTGACGCCGTTCTCTGACTCCGATGCGCCGGCCGAGTAAAATCCAGAGCAGTGTGCCGACTGCCATTATTCCGATACCCCCAAGATTCATTAAGAACATCAGCAGAATATATCCGGGGATATTAAATGTTTCCACAATTGTCACTGTGCTTAAACCGGTAACAGAGATTGCCGATGCCGCGACAAACAGTGTATCGATAAATGGAATTCCGTCTCCCTGATAAAATACAGGAATACTTAACAATGCAGCAGCTGCGGCTAAAGCCAGAAAATAATACAGCAGTATGCCCCTTTGCGGGCTCAAGTTTGTAAACCACCGACGTAATTTTTTCAAAAAGACTATCTCCAATCCGTAAATCACTTAATAAAAGATTATAGCCACATTATACAACAAAAAACCTTTGCAGATTAAAAAAAACGGAAGTCCTTAAGCGGGATTCCGTTAAAATTATTTTTAATTATTCAAGTACTACAGTCGCCGACTGCTGTTCACCATTACGGTAAAAGTCGATTGTCATTTCTTCACCGGCTGCTTTCGCATAATAGAGATGCTGTCTCAATTCAACCATATTGTTAATTGGTTCGCCGTCAAGATGAGTAATAACATCGAGTTCCTGCAGTCCAGCTTGTGCAGCAGGAGAATTTTCCTGTACACCGCTGATTATTACGCCGCCTTTAACTTCTTGTGGCAGCTGCAGCTGATCGTACACAGGTGATGATGCAACATTCAGCAGATCCTGCAATGTTATACCGAGGAACGGCCTTGTCACTTCACCATTTTCCTCCAGCTGACTCGTAACTTCCTTCACTTCATCAACGGGAATTGCAAAACCGATGCCTTCGACTGAAGCAATTCCAATCTTCATAGAGTTAATACCGATTAAACGCCCGTTAGCGTCTATCAGAGCACCCCCGGAATTACCTGGGTTAATTGCTGCATCAGTCTGAAGAACGCTCGCTTCCCAATCTATTGAGCCGTCTCCGTCAAGGTCGACGGGAACAGAACGGTCAAGACCTGAAATGATCCCCTGTGATACTGAACCGGAGAACATTTCACCAAGCGGTGAACCAATCGCAATTGCCGGTTCACCGACAAGCAGATTGCTGCTTTCTCCAAATTCAATCGTCGTTTCTACGACGTCTGATGGAATGCTCAGAACCGCAAGATCTGTCCAGATATCCGAACCGACGAGCTCTGCATCAACTGAGTCTCCGCTTTCCAGATTAATTTTAATCTCTTCAGCACCGTCGACCACATGCTGATTTGTTACTACATAGGCAATATCGCCTTCTGTTTTATAAATTACACCGGAACCGCTGCCCGCTTCTTCTGCCTCGTCGGAACTGGTATTAATTCCGGGTATAATTGACTGAATACGCTGCATGTTAATCACTGATACAACTGCCGGTTTTGCTTTTTGTACGGCTGCTGTTGTATCTGTAATCAACTTATCGGCATTTTCTTCTTCAAGCTGTTGTTTTACTTCAGATAAATCCTGATTGGAATCCACTTCGGATGCCGTCTCTTCGTCCGTTTGCTGTTCTGCGCTCTCTTCTTCGTCTGTGCCCGTAAATAAAAGATACGCACCGAGCACGAGAAGTGCACCGATAATCCCTGCGAGCAGCGGCAGTAAAAATGATTTAAAGCCGCCTCCGCCGGAATTTTTCTGTTTTTCTGTTACAGTACGGTAATTCGAATCTCTCTCAGGTTCTTCTGCAGAATCATGTACTTCTCTATTATCGTAAGTATCATTATCTGCGCCGAACTCCCGCTGCTCTTCACGTGACCTTGTAAATTCAAACTGATTTTCCGCTTCTTCAGCTGATTGATTTTTATCCGTGAAATTTCTTGCTGTCCGTCTGTATTTTTCTCTGTCAATCGGACGTTTTCTTTCATCACTCATAATAATCACTCCATCTGCATACTTTACAAGTAATTATAAGGCCTTTTAAAAATTCATGCCAATTATACGTTTAAAACTATGCTTATTTTTCAGTTTCTTCTTTTTTACCGCCGCCGAACCAGCCGACAAGAACGATGATTAACATTACAGACCAGAAGATAATTTTCCAAGTTGTTGAATGAGGGAATTCAGCCGGAATAATTCCAACTGCTTCGTGTGCTAGTGTCAGTACTGCCAGTTTAACCCCTACCCAGCCGACGATAACGAATGCGGCAATTTCAAGTGATGGACGTTTCGCAAGAAGTTCAACAAAATAGTTAGCGAAGAATCTCATAATGATTACCCCGATAAGTCCACCGATCAGCATTACAGTATACTGTCCTGCGTTAATTCCGAAGAAATCCCCGCCGACTGCAGGCAATGCAAGTGCAATCGCTGCTGCAGCTAAAATTGAGTCTACTGCGAATGCAATATCCGCGAGCTCAACTTTGAAAACAGTCATCCAGAATCCTGATTGTTTCTTATCTTTCTGCTCTCCAATTAGATCATCAGCACTTTTGTCCTTATGTTTTCTAATAGCAATTAAGTGTGATATTGAGACGTAGAATAAGTACAGCGCACCTAATCCTTGAACCCACCACCATTGTACGAGCCAAACGAGTAATAATATCGCAATAACGCGGAACACAAATGCTCCGAGCAGTCCGTAAAACAATGCTTTTCTTCTTCTTACAGGATCTAAATGACGTACCATAACCGCAAGTACGACAGCGTTATCTGCTGCCAGTAAACCTTCCAGGCCGATTAATACAATCAGAACCCATGCATATTCCAGTAATACAGCTGTATCCATTTTTGTTTCCTCCTTTTTTATATCAAACACAAAAAGAGACCTAAACAGGCCAGTCTGTGCATACTATCTGCACAGCACTGTCTGTTAAGGTCTCACGATACAATAATATATATTGCTCAATGTACCGGGATTTCTCCGTAATGACGATACACTGATAGTTTCCTATTCGTTACTCCCCTTAAAATACAGGTTCGTTATAAGTGTTTTTCAATTCTTATTAAATATAATTTATTACATGTAAAAAGTAAAGTGAAATTTTATCTACAGCAGGCTGTACAGTTTAATTTCAGGATACTTATCCGAGAACCAGCGCATAGCAAATTCATTTTCAAAGAGAAAGACCTGCTGATCAAAGCGGTCGTACACTAAGTTTGCACGCGGCGAGTTCATTGAATCTTTAATATCTTCCTCATTCTCAACCCAGCGGGCAATCTTCTTGCCGACAGGCTCCATAACGATATCCGTATTATACTCATTTTTCATACGGTGCTCGAACACTTCAAACTGAAGCTGTCCGACCGCCCCTAAGATTGGCTGATTCGTATGCATTGATTTGTAATACTGAATCGCACCTTCTTGTACAAGCTGTTCGATACCTTTATAGAAATGCTTCTGTTTCATAACGTTCTTAGCAGAAACTTTCATAAATAATTCCGGCGTGAACAGAGGCAGTGCAGCAAAATCACGCGGTTTCCCACTGTATAGAGTGTCCCCGATTTGATAGTTGCCTGTATCGTATAACCCGATAATATCACCGGCATATGCTTCATCGATTGTTTCTTTATCATCAGCCATAAACATCGTGGCACGCGAGATTTTTGTCTTCTTTTTAGTGCGGTCAAGTACCGCATCCATACCGCGCGTAAATTTACCTGAAACAATTCTCATAAAAGCAAGACGGTCGCGGTGTCTCGGGTCCATATTCGCCTGAATTTTAAAGATAAACCCTGAAAAATCTTCGTCTGTCGGACTTACTTCCGTTCCATCCGTCGTTTCACGGCCGGTCGGCTCAGGTGCAAAGTCAACGTAAGTGTCGAGGAACTCTTCAATACCAAATGTCGATAATGCCGAACCGAAGAATACCGGTGTCAGATCGCCTGATGCAATTTTTTCTTCATCAAAATCGTCTCCCGCTTCTTCCACCAGCATAAATTCATCAATTGCATCTCTGTATGCTGAATCTTCTTCAATCTTATGGCTTTCAGTCAGCTGATAATCATCGTCCAGTGTCAACTTACCATCTTCTCTAAAAGGATTGATCGTCCGCTCGCGGCGGTTAATGATACCAAAGAAACTTGGCCCCATACCGATTGGCCAGGTCATTGGATAAGTTTCAATCTCGAGTGTTGATTCGATTTCTTCAAGCAGTTCGAACGGTTCTTTACCTACGCGGTCTAATTTGTTAATAAATGTGAAAATCGGAATGCCGCGCATTTTACAAACTTTAAATAGTTTCAATGTCTGCGGCTCAATACCTTTAGCTGCATCGATAACCATAACCGCCGAGTCTACCGCCATTAATGTACGGTACGTATCTTCCGAGAAATCTTCGTGTCCCGGTGTATCTAGAATATTTATTTTATAGCCGTCAAAGTCGAATTGCATCACGGAACTCGTAACACTGATTCCACGTTCCTGCTCTACTTTCATCCAGTCACTCGTTGCGAATTTACCGGTCTTCTTACCTTTAACTGTTCCCGCTTCACGAATAGCACCGCCGAATAACAGCAGCTTTTCTGTCAGCGTCGTCTTTCCAGCATCCGGGTGGGATATGATCCCAAACGTCTTACGTTTTTGTATTTCATCTTTTATTTCCATTATTGTCTCCTTGCTCAGTTCTTATTACTGATAGTATTACTTTTGCGGCATGTTCACTGTCATCTTCATCAAGCAGCGTAAAGAGATGGATAACCAGCTCATCAGCCATCTCTTCGGCACCGAGGCTATTATTCATCTGCATACTGAATGCCAGTTCCGGTATGCTGATAATATAAGTTCCTTCGAATTCTGCAATATATACTGTAAATGCTGTTCCGTTAAATTGTACTGTCGTTGTCAACATACTCTTCACTCCGGTATTTTCTGTATGCTGCATCAAGTGCAATTAAATCATCTCTGTGCGGCATTTTCACGTAGTTCTCCATAATCTGATATGGTTCCCGCCCCTTACATGCAAGAATAATTGTATCTCCTGGTTCTGCAATATCCACCGCGTGAATAATTCCTTCTTCCCTGTCTGTATACGATACGTGATTATCATGGACCGCTCCTTCTTCAAGCAGCTTTACAAGCATTTCAGGATCGTCGTTCGCAGGGTTATCAGGGGTGAATATAGCATAATCCGCAAGCGTTGCGATAGCACCCATTTCTGCGGCTTTTGAATAATCCCGTTCTCCTGTCATACCAATCAGACATATTAATCTGCCTGTCACAAACGGCTTCACTGAATTGATTACTTTACTGAGCGCATCCGGTGTATGTGCAAAATCTATTATAATATCTATCGGCAATGTTGGATCGAGTACTTCAAGTCTGCCCTCAACCGGTTTCATTGCAGGTACTGCCGATAAAATACGTTCAATCTCATAGCCCTGCAGCCACTCACTAATAACTGCGCACATTAAATTCTGGATGTTATATTCCCCGACAAAAGGTGAGTTCACATCAAAGCTGCCTTCCGGTGTATTCAATGTAAAAGTAAATCCTTCAAGGCTGCCCTGAATATCCGATGGATAGAAATCAGCTGTGCTGTCCATGCCGTAAGAAATCGTTTCAAACGGCGTCATGTCTTTATACACTGAAGACCATGCATCATCGTTATTTAAGACGACATATTTATGTTTTTTTACATCCTGGCCAAGCTGTGAAAACAGCAGGCCTTTAATATGCCCGTATTCATCCATGCTGTTATGAAAATCCAGATGATCCTGCGTCAAGTTCGTAAATATCGCAATATCAAAGTTAATGCCAAAAGTACGCCCCAGCTTCAAACCGTGGGATGATACTTCCATCGTAAAGACTTCAGTATCATTTTCATGCGCTTCTTTTATGCGTTTATGGAGTCGTGTGGTTTCCGGTGTAGTATTCGCTGACACCATATGCGTCTCATTAATCATGAATCCGTTCGTTCCAAGGTAAGCACTTTTAGTACCGAGTGCCATACTCAGATTATGAATCATTGTCGAGACTGTCGTCTTGCCGTTCGTTCCGGTCACACCGATCATCGTCTGCGATTCATGTGGAAAATCATAAATATATTCGGCAAATAATGCTGCAGTTTTTGATGGATCTTTCACTACCAGAAGGCCAATATCTGAAGGCACCTCCACATATCTGTCTGCTATGATAAAACGGCAGCCGCGTTTAATTACATCTTCCATATAATCGAGTCCGTCGGTCTGATGTCCTTTAATTGCTACAAATACAGCAGCCTCGTGCGTTTCCCTGGAATCCGCTGTAATATCTTTGACAGTTTCCGGAAAATTTCCGTACGTGGTTTTTATCTTCAAAAGAGATAGAAGCATCGTTGATTTCATCTCAGTTACCACCTTTCAACTTAAATAATTATACATGAAAATACCCGCTTAAAGATAGAGTTATGTCATTTTTCATTAAAAAACAAGCGGACAGGGCAATACTGCCGAATCCGCTTGTTTAAAAATTATTTTATTTACGATCTTTTTTCTCTGTTTTCTCTTTGGCTTTTTCCTCTTTAGCTGCTTTTGCTTCTAATTTCCGTTCTTTTCTCTTAATCAGAATAATACTCAGCTCATATAAAAGAATCATCGGAATCAGCGTCACCAGGTGTGTAAACACATCAGGCGGTGCAATCAGCGCTGTAATAACAAGCAGTGTGAAATATGCATATTTACGCATCGTCGTCATTACTTCAACAGTTAAAAGCTCAATATGATGCAGGAATAATGCGACAACCGGCAGCTGGAAAACCAGTCCGAACGGTATCGTCGTTATTAATAAGAACGACATATATTCATCCGCCGTTACAAGTACATTAAAATTCTGCTCTCCCATTTCAATAAGGAAGAAGTAGCTTAACGGGTGAACGATAAAATACCCAAAGGACAAACCGGTTACAAAAAGCAGCAGCATAACCGGCAGCGAGCCTTTCAGGAATTGTGTTTCTTTGTCCACAAGACCCGGTCTCATAAACTGCCACAGGAACCAGCATATAAACGGGATGGAAAACCCAATGCTGATAGCCCCGGCTGTTCTTAAATAGAAACGGATGACTTCAAACGGTCCGAGAACGACGATTTCCGCACCTTTTGACACGACAGGAAACCACCAGCCGACAGTTGAAAAGATAATTAGAAACCATATTGTAATCGTCACCGCAGACTTAATCAGGACTGATCTTAAATCCTCAAGATGATCGGTCAGCGGGGCATACGGCTCCTCTTTCGTTACCTTTTTACGTTTAGAGACGAGTTCAGGTTCATTATTTACATGTTTGTTATCAGGATCCCGATTCTCATTATTCTTCGGTTCCATTATACATCACCTTATTCTTATTCTAGGCGTCCGCCATCTTCAGCATATTTAATAATACCATCTGCACAGCGGTATGCAAGTGCTCCTACTGTTGCAGTCGGGTTGTAGCCGCTGTTGTGCTGGAAGTTCCCGGCACCGACAACGAATAAATTATCGCGGTCCCAGTGCTGCAGATAGTTGTTTACCACACTTGTTTCAGGGTCAGCACCCATTGTCGTACCTCCGGTATTATGCGTTGACTGGTAGGGTGCGATATTGTAATCTGTCAGCTCAGCTGAAAGATCAACGTGGGACGCGCCCATTTCTTCCAGGATTTCACCTGCACGTTCAGCAAGATATTTCTGTCTGGCTCTGTCCTGATCAGTAAAATTATAAGTCAGCTGTACCAGCGGCACATTAAAGGCATCTTTATACTCTGTATCCATGCTCAAATAGTTATCCTTGTGAGGACTTGTTGCTCCCTGACCTGAAACAGATAACACACGTGTATAGTTTTTAATAGATTCTTCTTTAAACTCTTCGCCCCATGATGCTGTTCCGCTTTTAACGGGATTACTAAGTATCGGTCTCGCACCGGTTTGAGTTATCGCCATGTTTCCGCCGTGCAGGAAGTCTAAGTCTTCGTGATCAAAATTATCCCCGTTATAATCATCCAGCGCCATACCGAGTGCACCGGCACCCATAAATGTATTGAACTGCTCCTCAAAGAATCCAGTTGCGCCGCCGAAAATCTGGTAACAGTAATTACGTCCGAGCGAACCTTTGCCGGTTTCAGGATCATACTGTTCACCAATATCCGACACAGCAAGCAGTTTATAGTTATTAAAGATGTAGCTAGTCAGAGCGACAATTTCTGCCGGCTGAATAAATTCTTCCCCCGTCAATGTATCGACAAATTTCACACCTGATACTTTCGTATCGTCGTCTTCATCTGTTATTATCTCAACAACGTTAGCATGTGTACGCAGTGTGAAATTATCGCTTTTCTGTGCCGTTTTAATTACTGTAATCTCAGGTGTTGCTTTCGCGTCATACTCACAGGCAAAACGTTCACAAAAAGCACAGTACTGACAAGCATTAATCGTTTCGCCATCAGGGTTTTCGTATTGCTGGCTAAGGTTTGCAGACGGCATCATAATAGGGTTAAGCTCCATATTATTCGCAGCTTCTTCAAACATTCTGAGCATACGTGATTTTAACATCGGCGGAGTCGGATATGACTCCGAACGTTTCCCTCCAAGAGGGTTGTCTTCACCTGAAATACCTGCGGTTTTTTCAAATGTATTGAAGTACGGCTCGAGTTCATCGTATGTAATTCCCCAGTCCTCAAATTGGTAGCCGTCATCTTCCTGCAGTTTCTCTTTACCGTAGCGCTCTTCTGTCATCGATTTAATTTCAAAATCATAAGGTAAAAATCTCCACGTCTGTCCGTTCCAGTGTGTTCCTGCTCCGCCGAGATTATCACCTAGAAGGAATGAACCTTGCTGGCGCATCGGCAATGCTTTTTGATCTTTGTTATTTCTGAAAGTAATCGTTTCTTTTGCTACATCCTGCATTAATTCATAACGTACTGCGTATTTCAGCTCATCATGCACATGCTGATAGTCTGCTGTACCGCGTTTTTTCCCGCGCTCAAGTCCCATCACTGTTAAGCCTGCTTTAGTTGCTTCTGCTGCGATAATACCGCCTGTCCAGCCGACTCCTACTGTTACTACATCTACTTTATCTAACGTTGTTACCATAATTTTTCCCCCTTTAAAAAATTTAAATACTGGATTCTTTTAACAATCCTCTCAGTTATTCTCAGTCTGGATTTGTCATTTAATCAAATCCAGACTCCGATGAATTTCATCAGAGTCTGTGAATTATTGGCCAATATATTAGTGAGCCATGCCGAATACCGGTTCCGGCTCAATTTCATGGAACTCGTCATCTTCAATATACTGAATATATGACATCTGGTGTCCTGGGAATTTTTTCATTTTCCAGCCGGCCATGTCGCGGTTTCCGCGGTATACCGGGTCTGCATAAGCCCCTTCAATTGTTGCTGCACGCAGCATCGTGAAGAAATAGCTCGCTGTAGCTGTATGTGCAGGCACACCTAGATCAACTTCTCCCGATTCAAAGTCAGTCAGGATGTCATCCATCTGACCATCTTCAAGATCCGGGAAATTCGCTTCGTGACGGCTATTCGCTTCTTCATTGAGCTTGTTAATACCAAGCATGAAATAGTCACGGCGATTTAAGTTTGACTGGTAACCCTGTGTCGGCAATGGTTCCCTGAAAGGTCCCTGCATGTATTCTTTAGAGTTAAAGCCGTACTGTCCTGTAAGCTGGCCGTCTAAGTAAAATGCACAGCCCAGTTCGATTGCTCCCGGTCCTGATTCACTTTCCGGGAAAATGCGTTCCATTGCTGCAGATACAGTATTGAAGTCTAAATCGTTATGGAAGAATACACGTGAGTTATCTGTTAATCCGCCTGTCTTACTTCCTGTTGAAGCTTCTTCTGAAGCCGTATCTTCTGTAGTTGCCGCGTCTTCCCCGGAAGATGAACCGTCGAGATTGAATCCTACCAATCCGCCAAGTAAAGAACCTCCGATGATTCCACCTGTTGCCACACCTGTCGTTTTTAAGAAGTCACGTCTTGAAAACTGCTTTTCTTTCGGTGTATTTGCCATTTTCTACTCCTCCTAGTTAGAGTGATTAATTATATATTATATACTTATTTTTTAATTTGTATATTGCTAAATTACACATCTCAAATAAAATGTATTTGTGTTATAACAATATAATACTGCATACCACTACAGCAATAGTGGTATAATGTAAGAACTGTTCTGCTGAAATTCATTATATTACAGAAGAAGTCAGTTAGAAGTGCACCTGTCATTCAAATAGTTATATTCAGGTGTGCTGTAAGACTTATTGACCACCCTTCTAAAATATAATATGATTAGATTATATACTAAATTTTACAATTTTAACATAGGTGGTGGAAATTTTATGTCATTCTTTAATTTACTAACATGGAATAACAGCCATATGGATTTACGTTTTGTTGAAGATGATCTGCACGGTAATGTAAACATTACTAATGTATACAATGATGATCGTTACGTAAACATGGACATAGTTAATCAGAAGTATGATTCAAAACTGAAAGATGCTCAGCGCAGCATCAGCTCAAACAGAATCATTATGCTCGTTCTCTTTACTCTCGCTGTATTCTTACCCGCTGTCCTACTAAGCGTTGTTCAAAGTAACCTGCTCTTAATCGGCGGTATTATCGTTTATGCTATTATTGCTTATTTCTTAATGGAAGCAGTAAACCAGGTGCAGATTAACAAAATACTTCACGATATAACTAACGACAAAAAAATCCATACGCAGCCTTAATCAGGTGCGCATGGATTTTTTTATTTCTTATTCTTTTCCCTTTGCAGTATTCAGTCCGCTTATTGTCCCGTAAAGTTTTGTCTCTTTAAACACAACCCCCGAAACCTTCTTTCCGCACGCGATAAACACTGTACGCTCCTTGTATTTACTCCTGATCCACCAGTAGCCATCGTTATCATACAGCTTATCGAAATAAAATTTCATTTTCTCATTCGTAAAACCAACTCTCGTTCCAGTTAAAGATGGAAATTCACGTATATTTATAACTTTTTTGGAAGTAAAAGTGCCGCTCCACAGCCAGGCCGCGGTATACCCCTTTTTATCGACGTTTACCGTCAGCGGATTAATACCTGTACAGACAAAATCCCGTTCCCCGTTTATATAACCGTATCTTTGAAATTGAATATGAAGATGGCTGTCCATCCTGACGTTCTGGTAATTCGTATTGCTCTGATAACCGATAATATCCCCCGCTTTTACATGCTGTCCGGGACGCACCGTGAGCGGGCGGGCTAAATGTCCGTAGATTGCCTGGAAGCCCAAATTTTTATTAGCAATAACTACAGTACCGCCAAAATTACCGTAACTGTTCGTACCGGCAGTAACCATGCCTTCAAACACTGCAGGAATTGGTGCCCGGTCATACTTCACAAGATCGTAAGCTCTGTGGTAGCCGCCGCAGTAATTGTCGTAATTATATCCATTTACCGTATAATTTCTGAGTCCCCAGATGCCGCTTTTATACTTCGCTGGATCAGATGTAACTTTAAATCCATGACTCACTAAATATGCTATAGGATTCATTTGTCTCCTCCTTTTTACGTTCTAACCTGTATATCGGTCAGGACACTTGAAAAGGACAAACGAAAAACCCGTACGGGATTCCACTAAGGAGTCCGTACGGGTTTTATCAACATTATTTAAGTGGTTTTTGACAGATCTGTCAGCATTGTATTTTTCAAGTTTGTACGATATCTCCAGATGTTCTGGATAATAGTTTTAATTACCGCATAGGTCGGTATTGCTACAAGAATACCAATGAAGCCCGCGATATTCCCTGCAGCAAGAACGATGGTAATTACCGTCAGCGGGTGCAGTGCGAGTGACTGTCCCATAACGTTTGGAGTAATTAAGTTACTTTCAATCTGCTGGGCAATCAGCGTGATGAGTGATACCCAAATAAGCATTACCGGATCCTGAATAAGTGCAAGCAGGCCGGCAGGAATAAATGCAACCCACGGACCGACGAAAGGCACGATATTCATAAACAGTGCAAATATTGCTAAAAGCAGTGCATAGTCTAAACCGATAATCGTATATCCGATGTATAAAATAATACAAAGGATAAATGATACCAGCATCTGTCCCTGAATAAATGAACGGAGTGTCTGATCGATATCATGTAATAATTCAATTAAAAACTGTTTGAATGTTCCGCTGAACGGTGATGTCATAGATGGAATGAACTTTTGGTGATCCTTCAGCATAAAGAAGAAGAAGAATGGCCCCAATACTAACGTTAAGAGCACACTTACTGTGCTTGTCACTATCGTAATCGCATTAGAGACAAAGCCGCTCAGCACGTTAGTTCCCATATCGAGCGCATCCTGAGTCACTGACTGCAAATCGATATCAAATGGCAGCCGCTCACGCTGGCTTAATAAGTAGTTTGTTAAATTCTGCACTTCACTTTGCAGTATAGGGAGCCTCGATACTAGATTCTGCACCTGTTCAGTTACCATCGGTGCTACTGTCAGCGCAATAATCGCAATAACTATTAATATAATGATAAAAATGGCAAGAATACTGACAAGTCTGTGCGCATTGCGTTTTTCTAAAAAGCGCTGAATCGGTTCGGTTATGTAGTATAGCAGCCCGCCTATTAATACCGGAAAAAATATTGTCATTACTATCGTAATAAATGGTTCAAAAATAACCTGAACCTGCATCGCGATAAGAATAATAACAAAGGTAATAATAAGTGCTATACCGCTTTGAAACCAAAGTTTATTAGTCATAAGGTGGCACCTCTAAAATATATTATTTTGTTCATATTGTATCATTACCGCCTGTAATTTCATACTATATAAACAGCATATTCAGAAATACATGTTATCTCGCGCGTCAAATTGGTAATATACTATGTAAGGAGGCGTTAATATGGATAAAACACCAGGAAAAGTACATACCACATCCCTTGACTCGGAGGTTTGCGGTGAATCATTCGAAATACAATATTACCTGCCTAAATCGTATTCTGATCTTTATAAATATAATGTTATTATTACTTTCGATTCGCAGGATTTCTTTAAGTACGGACAGCTTGAGCGATTAATTGAAAAGATGGAAACTGATGATGAACTGGAACGGGCAATCATTGTCGGTGTACCATATCCTTCAGTTGAATGGCGCAATCATTACTTCAGCCCGAACGGAGAACAGCATGAAAAGTTCGTCACTTTTGTCGGGCGTGAGCTTAACAGTTTTATTGACAATAACTTTAAAACTTTAAAAATGGCAAACAGCCGTCTTTTAATGGGCGAGAGTCTCGCCGGCAGCTTCGCTCTGTCAGTTGCACTGACATATCCGAATACGTTCAGCCAGGTACTTGCTTTCAGCCCTTTCGTCGACGAGCAGTTTATCAGCCGTTTTAAAAACAGCATGAGTCTGATTAATTTAAATATTTACCATACAATCGGACTGGAAGAAGACGATTTTAAAACTATTATGGGACAGCAGGCTGACTTTCTCACACCGAACCGGGAGCTGAATGCCGTGCTTGAAAATGAACCTCTTGAATACACATACCGTGAACTTGAAGGCGGTCATATTTGGAAAACATGGAAACCGGAACTAAAAAATGTACTCGAACATTTTTTTAGATAGAAAACGTATACAATTTTTTTCGTATAATGATATACTTGAAACAAATCGTTTAGGGAGGCATTTTAAATGAAATTTGGAATAGCATTATTTCCATCTAAAAAACTTCAGGATACTGTGAACCAATATCGTAAGCGTTATGATGCTAGATATTCATATATCGCACCGCATATTACAGTAAAAGAAGCTTTTGAAGCAGAAGAACATGAAAAACCTCAAATTGAAGAATTTGTTAAGAGTGTGGCTTCAAAACATAAGCCCACTGAGATTGAAATTAAGAAAGTTTCAAGTTTTGCTCCAAAAAAACAAGTTGTTTACTTTAAAGTTGAACCTAACGAAACTTTAAATTCAATTCATGACGCATTTAATGAAGGTAACTTTTACGGCGAAGCTTCACATCCGTTTGTACCCCACTTTACTCTTGCGCAGGAAGAAACAGCTCAAAAATTTGAAGATACACTCAGCCATTTACAAATGATTGGTATCGAACATTCTGAAACACTTGATAAAATCAGTTTATGTGTGCAGCTTGAAAACGGCATCTGGCACGTTACAGATACATTTAAATTAGGCCAATAAAAAAACTCCCGAAAGGGAGTTTTTTTATTATGCCATAATGTGGTAACCACTGTCGACGTGAAGTACTTCGCCAGTAATACCGCTAGACAGATCGCTTAACAGGAATGCTACCGTGTTACCAACTTCAAGCTGGTCAACGTTGCGTTTTAACGGTGCACGTTCTGCGATTTCTTTAAGGATTGATTTGAATTCACCAACAGCTGATGAGCTGAGCGTACGGATAGGACCTGCAGAAACCGCATTTACACGAATTCCCTGCTCGCCAAGATCGTAAGCCAGGTAACGTACACTAGCGTCAAGCGCTGCTTTTGCTACACCCATAACGTTGTAGTTAGGCATTGCACGTTCGCCGCCAAGGTAAGTCATCGTTACGATGCTGCCGTTTTCATTCATAATTTCTTTTGCATACTTAGAAACAATCGTTAATGAGTAAGCACTGATATCGAGTGCCATTTTGAACCCGTCACGTGAAGTTTCGCTGTATCCGCCAGTTAATTCATTTTTATCTGCAAATGCGATTGCGTGAAGAACACCGTCGATGCCATTTGTTTTTTCACCGATTTCTTTAAATGCTTTAGCTACATCTTCATCACTTGTTACGTCACACTCAACGATAATATCGTGCTCGCCTTCAAGGTCATCAAGAAGCTTATCCAGCTCTTTACGGAAACGTTCGCCTAGAATTGTGAATACAAGTTTTGCACCCATCTTATCCAGCGCACGCGCTGCACCCCAGGCGATACTTCTTTTATTTGCTACACCCATAATTACATATGTTTTACCTGATAAATCCATTCAGAAATCCTCCTAATTCATCCCTAGTATTAGTACCTACTACTAATCTACATTTTATTAAGCTCCATTGCAAGAAATATCATTATAATAAGCTCGACATAAATACATTTGCCAGTGCAAAGTATATAAGCAGACTGATAATATCATTTGCTGTCGTAATAAACGGGCCGCTGGCAATAGCCGGGTCAATCCCCATTCTATTCATTAACAGCGGCACTACTGTACCGATAATAGTCGCAACTGACATCGACGCAATCAGGCTGCCGCTGACGATAATACCGAGTACAGGTTCGCGGTACATCACGATAATAATTAGAAAAATAACAATACCGCAGACCATGCCGGTAATAAATCCGGAGCCAAGTTCACGTCCCGCAAGTTTTAATTTGCTGGATTCTTTAATCTCGCCTGTCGAAATACCGCGTATTGCAACAGCGAGCGACTGCGTACCAGTGTTCCCCGCCATCCCGCTAATAACAGGAATAAATGCACTGAGCAGCACAACGCGCGCCAGTGTATCTTCAAAGAACGACAGCATCCACGCTGTGATCATACCCATAAACGTTAGTCCGATCAGCCAAGGCAGACGTTTTTTCGCCGTTTCCATTGCAGTATCGGATGTACTTTCGTTATCACTCATACCGGCAAGCCTCGAGTAGTCTTCTCCGGCTTCTTCATGAATAACATCCATAATATCGTCGGCTGTAATGATACCGACTAAATGATCTTGGAAATCAACAACTGGTACTGCCAGGAAATCGTAATCACGCACAATTTGCGCGACTTCTTCCTGGTCATCTGATACACGTACTGACACGACGCGTTCAGTCATCACATCACCGATGTATTCATCATCATCGGCAACAATCAGTTCCCTGAGTGAAATAATACCAGCAAGACGATTGTCCGAATCGGTAACAAACAGATAATAAATCATTTCTGACTCCGTCGCCATTTCTTTTAAATAGCGCATAGCTTCACGCACAGTCATCTGGCTGTTTATACTGACAATTTCCGTCGTCATAATACCGCCGGCAGTATCTTCTTCGTAGTTCATCAGGCTGCGTATTTCCGCTGCATCTTCCTTGTCCATCAGCGGTAAGTAAGTCGTCATTTTTTCGCGTGATATTTCATTTAAAATATCCACGGCGTTATCATACTGCATCGCGCCGATAATATGAGCCGCATAACGGGCATCAATTTTATCCAGCAATTCTTCATACTCATCCGCTTCAAGTTCAAGCAGATCGAAAAAATCCGACACTTCCCCGGGACTTAAAAACTTATATAAAGTGTGACGCTGTTCATCTGTCAGTGTCTGATAAATTTCACCCTGCTCATAATTGTGCAGGTCCATAAAAATATCTCTGAAACTATCAAGATTCTCTTCATCAAGATATTTAATCAGACTCTGTCTCACTGCCTCAAAATCTATTTCTCTGTCGTCTCTTGACATACTCATACCCACTCTCAACAAAAACTTTTATGAAATGAATGAATCGTGCACTCTTTGCCAGAACGGGAATGGCCTGAAGCGTGCAAAACGTATTTTTTCTTCAGCTACTGAAAACTGAATCGATTTTACACCTTTATGCACTAAGTTTACATGGTCAATTGTCATCTGGTATTCTTCACTGTTTACCGGTCTGACATTGACGAAATGGTGTTTCGGCAGTACGAGCGGTGAGCCCACTGTCCGGAAAACACGGTTGTTTATCGATGCGATTTCAGTCATCTGAACCGCTTCGATGGACGGATGTATAATTGCGCCGCCAAGCGCCTTATTATAAGCAGTCGAACCTGAAGGTGTAGAAATGCACAGGCCATCGCCTCTGAACCTTTCGAAATGCCGATTTCTAATATCCACATCCATAACGAGAGTCGAGCCATTCGTCATCCGGAGCGTTGCTTCATTTAAGGCGAGATACTTTGTTTCCATACCGACCTGGTCATAATGAATCATCACTTCAACAAGCGGATATTCCACGATTTCAAAGTCATCATTTTTCAGCGCCATTATCAGGCGTTCAACTTCATCCTGTCCCCAGTCGGCGTAAAATCCAAGATGTCCTGTATGCACACCGACAAATGATACTTCACCGACAATATGCTGATAGCGGTGAAATGCCTGCAGCAATGTACCGTCACCTCCGACAGAAACAACAATTTCCGGCGACTTTTCATCGAGAACCATATCCATCTCGAGCATGTAGTTCATCATCTTATCAGTCAGTGCATTCGATTTTGTATCCCCTTTTGAAACTATAGCAAATCTCATATCATCACCTGATTTCGTTTATATATTGCGCTTCTTGGAAAAGTATTTCTGCGCTTCCTGAACTTCTTCTCTGATTTCCGACATTTCCTTATCAAGTAAATATGCCGCTTCAGCTGCGTTTTGCAGACGGTCTTTAATTTCCGGTGGATACTCTCCTGAATATTTATAATTCAGAGTGTGTTCAATCGTTGCCCAGAAATTCATCGCGAGCGTACGAATTTGAATTTCAGCAAGAATATTAATCTTGCCATTCACACTCTCAACAGGATACTCGATAATAATATGATATGACCGGTAGCCGCTCTCTTTAGTATTTTCAATGTAATCCCGCTCTTCGATTACTTTCATATCATCGCGTAACCTGATGTGATCTGTAATTACATTAATATCATCAACAAACTGGCACATAATACGTATGCCCGCGATATCGTACATTTGTGCACGCAGATTATCATAAGGAATGTTTCTCGTACTCGCCTTTTCTATTATACTTTGTACGGGTTTGACTCTCGATGTTACAAATTCTACCGGTGAAGATTGACTCGTAATCTGATAGTCTTTTCGAATCCCTTTAAGCTTAATTTTCAGTTCTTCCACCGCCTGTCTGTACGGGGCTAAAAATATACTCCATTCTTCCAATTAAATTCATCCTCCAGACTCCACTGTAAAGGCCGATATTTTTTACATCTGACGTAATTTATTCTACCATATTCCGTGAAAGCTTATATATAGAATCTGTTTGCTTTACAGGTTTAAAAAATTTAAGGATAATAACTGTAAGGAGTGGTAATGATGTTCGAAAAAGAAATAGAGTTTAAAAACTTACTCACGGAAAGTGAATACGGTAAAATACAGAGCGATCATTTCTCCGGCGAAAAACCGATGCATTTAACAAACTACTACATAGATAATAATGAGCTTCAGCTTATTCAAAATTTATTAATGCTGAGAATAAGAGTGCAGGATGAAAAACAGCTGATGACTGTTAAAATCCCCGATGAACGTCATGTCGTTTACGAATACTCAGGACTAACAAATATCGATCTCTCAGAAGGTATTATAATAAATGAAAACAACATTCCGGAAAATATACGGGAACAATTAACGAAACGTAATATAACGACAAATAACCTTTCTATTCAGGGTTCCTTGATTACTGAACGTTTTGAAAAACCTTCACACAGCGGTCTGCTCGTTCTCGATAAGAGCATTTATCTTGGCATGATCGACTACGAACTCGAATTCGAGGCGCCGGATGTTGGCACAGGAAAGGCAGAATTCACGCAAATTCTTAATAATTATGGTATCGTACGACGAGAAGAAATTGTTAAAAGCGCACGATTTTACAATACACTCAAACAAAAAAAGGGGGTTAACTGATGCCTTTAGCATAT
This sequence comes from Jeotgalicoccus psychrophilus DSM 19085, assembly GCF_000425845.1. GTDB lineage: Bacteria > Bacillota > Bacilli > Staphylococcales > Salinicoccaceae > Jeotgalicoccus > Jeotgalicoccus psychrophilus. Next base: position 214,685 of record NZ_KE384464.1, on the reverse strand, counting down.
AAAGAAATTGGTGAGGAAAAGCTCCATAAGATGATAGATATATTTTATGACTATGTTAAAAATGACGACCGGATTAATCATCTTTTTCCCGAGGATTTTACCGAAACTGCTTATAAACAGAAACTGTTTCAAACACAGTTCCTCGGCGGACCGAATTTATATAATGAACAATACGGCCATCCGATGCTCAGGGCGAGGCATATGCCTTTTAAAATCTCACCTGCAGCTGGTGAAGCCTGGCTTGAAAATATGAACCAGGCAATACTGGACGTCGAGATAGAAGATGAATTACGTGAGTATTTGATGGCACGCTACACTCTCACTGCAAAGCATATGGTAAACAGTGAATATTAACTGCCTTCAACAAAAATACAGAGGTGAAATACGTGAGCAAAAATAATAGTGAAGACCTGCTGTTATTGGAGCAGTCGGATCATACAGTCGAAATCTTTTATTTCTTTGATCCATTTTCAAATGACTGTATTGCTATGGAACCCATAATCAATAAATTACTGATTGAATACCGCGGACATATTACTATTAAAAAAATTCTGGCTCCGTCGCTGTCTGTTCTGACAAAATGCCAGGCTCAGTCTACGGCAAGTGATGATAATGTTGCGCTTGCTTATAAAGCCGCGGAAATCCAAGGGCAGTCAAAGGCCCGTGCTTTTATCAGATATATATTTAACCGGATTAACCCGGTTAATACAATCTGTACTAAAGATATGATAGATGAGAGTGCGAGACTCGCGGGAATCGATTTAAATTCATTCCATGAGGACCTGCACTCGCCGACACTCGATGCAATGCTGAAGTACGATTTATCTGTCTTCAGGGAAATGGATATCGAAAATCTGCCTGCCATGGTCTTTTTCTCGGGCGATGTGAAATCACAAGGCGTTAAAGTCGACGGCTGTTATCCGTATCACATCTACACTTATATTATTAATGAGCTGATTGGTATTGAAATAGAAAAAAGACAGCTTCCAAGTATTATCGACTACATCAGGGCACACGAACTCGTCAGTTTTGATGAATTGAAAACTATTTTCGAATGGCGTGCTGGATTACTGCTGAATGAACTGAAGAAGCTGCGCCTGCAGCGCCTGATAGATGAAGTCAACTTAAACAATCAGTCTTTTTATCAGCTTAAACAATCTTCAATTCCGCTGCAGACTAAAATATAAATTTAAAAACGTCCCGTACAGCTGAAAACAGCATATACGGGACGTTTTTTTGTATTATACTGGAAGGAACAAGGGGGGTAGAAATCTATGCTTAAAGACTTAATCTCTCAAATCACTATATTTAACACGCTGACTGATGAGGAACAGCAGGAAATTGCTAAAATTACTCATATCAGACATTTCCATAAATCCAATCATTTATTTTATCAGCACGATCAAATGGAATATTTCTTTTTTATAATCGATGGCAACATAAAAGTATACCGATACAGCGCTGATGGACGTGAACAGATTGTCAATTTTTTCGGCGCCGGGGAAATGGTTCCCCATCATGCAATCTTCCGTGATGATCCTTATCCCGCCAATGCTGTGTCGATGAATGAAATCAAAGTACTCATGATTGGAAAAGCAGATTTCGAAACACTGCTGAAAAACCATAGTGATATAATGATAAAATGTTTAAATATTTAGGTTCGATGATTGTCGACCTGCAAAACCGTCTATATGATAAAATTCTCCACCCTGCCGATGAACAGCTGCTGAAATCTATTTTAAGACTCGCCGTCAGTTACGGTAAGGATATAGACGAGGACAATTCACTTATTACACTTCGTGTAACCAAACAGGATATCGGCAGCATGATCGGTTTATCAAGGGAAACAGTCAGCCGTAATATTTCACTGTTTAAAAAGCTGGGTTTAATGTATGAAAATAAAGAGGGCTATATTATTCTCAATACAGTAAAAATTAATAATTATATTACTTTAAAATAACTACCCGCTATCCTGTTCAAAATACTGCCGCTGATCGGTAAACAGCATCAGCAATACGTAAATCAGTATACTTACTGCCAGAAACATAAAACCGTAACCTACAGTTTTCTGATCTGTCATTAAATAGTTGTTGCACAGCGTACTTTCCGAAAAGACATACAAATAGCTTAAAGCTGAAAAGATAACACCAAGTATGAGAAAGAATGAAACCTGTGCCGCTTCACGCAGTTTCGGCCAGCTGTCCCTGAGAGGTACTCCGGCCAGAAACGGCAGCGATATAAACTTGAACAGTTCCACTGACCATATTTCCAATGATTCATCCATCGTTCTCGGCAGCATCCAGTAAAAGAGAATAATTAAAAACAGCAGCAGCCCCGGATACCCCGTTTTGTTAAACTTTGCAAACACCCCGGGGATTTTCTTCTGTATAAAAGGAGACATGAGAAGTCCTGAAACGAACAGCAGCATCATCTGCATGTGCATGTGCATCGCCATAATAGATTCCATGAGATGACGGACAGGCGGCAGTGCGAGAAACAGAAGGAGTGCCAGACCATAGTAAAATTGTCTCATTACTTTTCCTCCTGTTCTTCAAGATGTTCCGTCAAAATTTCCGCTGCGATATCCGGCTCTTTAAAATTAAGGACTTCTGTTAATTGCCCTTCAGGATTTAAAATATAAAATGACGTATTATGCTGATAATCAGTATCACCTTCAGGTATTACTGTAACTCCGTAAGTATCAAGCAGTATTTCAAGGTCATTATCATCAAGTACTCTTAGCATTTTCCACGATGCGGGATCTGCGTTGAAATATTCAGCATAACGGTCCAGTACTTCAACTGTATCTCGCTCCATATCAAATGACACGCTTAAAAATATCAGGTCTTCTTCGAAGTATTTATCGTCTGTCTTCTCGTATACGTACTTCATATTCGTCGTCATTTCAGGGCAAGCCGCAGCACATGACGTATAGATGAATGTCATTAATACATGCTTTCCTTCAAAATCTTTAAAGTTAAATGACTCCCCTGTCTGATCGACCACTTCAATGTCCGGAAACTCAGGCGGCTGTGTTTGCAAATCCTGGATTCGCTGCTGTTCCATTGTAAATGCAGTAAACCCGTTTGTCGTAAAAAACAGGAGGATGATACCGAATATGACTATACCGATACTTGCAGCAATGTCTTTTTTCACAGTATCCATCCTCCTTTAAAATTTCCGTATTACCATGTTCTGATTGGCGGTGAACCCGGCGGTGCATTTTCGATAATATCAATAATCGGCACGACATATCCCATAGATATAATAACGATTGCAAGCACGACCCACAGTCCCCAGTTTTCCGTCCATTTTGGTGTATGGTGCAGACCTTCATCAGAAGCTGCCATAAATTCCGTATAACCTTTTGGTGCAAAGAACATTAAGTTAAACACTATATAAACCATCAGTACAACGCCGATAAAGAGCAGCGTTCCGCCTGCACCGACAAACAGCAGGTACGGATCCCAGCCGAGGGCTGTTGCACTATCACCGTATGTTGTATACTCCGTTCTGCGCGGTGACCCCATCAGTCCAACTGCTGACATTGAGATTGTCATGAACAACATTCCTACTGTCCAGAACATCGTCTGCCATATACCTAGATTATGAATTTTCGAAGTCATAATACGTCCCGACAGATGCGGGATAAGCCAGTACATCAATCCGAAGAATGTCAGGACTACGGCCACTCCAACAGTGACGTGGAAATGACCGACAACCCACATCGTGTTGTGAACAACTTGATTCAGCTGATTATTGGTCTGCGCAATTCCCCCTGCTCCCCCGAAGATAAATGAAATCATCGCAAGCATTATCGTAATGAAGCGAACGTCTTTCCACGGCAGTTTAAAGAACCAGCCGAAAAGACCTTTGCCGCCTTTATTACGTCCTGCACGCTCAAGCGTTGCAAACAGTGCAAATGCTGTCATCAGTGAAGGGAACCCGATAGCGAGACTCATAAATAAGTGCATAAACTTAAGGCCTTCAGTGAATCCCGGGTCCACAATCTGGTGGTGGAATCCTCCGGGCACGTTCAGAATTACAATAAGAATCACAACGAGTCTTGCGAGGCTATCGCTGAATATTTTACCGCCGATTACTTTTGGCAGCACGATGTACCAGGCAGATACAGCAACCAGATACCAGACGTTAACGAGTGTATGTCCAAAGCTCCAGAACAACGTTCTTGTAAGCAGGACGTTTATCGTCTCAGTCCAGCCGAAAGCCCATGGAATCAACATTAATACTTCCCACGTCACGCCAAGTGAACCAAATGTCACGAGCACGTATACCCCGACTGCAAAGAATGCGAACAGCGGAAGATGTTTGCCTTTGTTCCGCTTCTTCCATGTGAATGCGCTGATAAATACACCTGCTGCGGACAGCCAGATACTCAGTACTACGAAAACGAGGCCGATGTAGAACCACGGGCTGGCAGCCATCGGTGCGTAAAATGTATACAGTACCGTTGCTTCGCCTGCAAGTACCATTACTGTAACTAGCAGTGCACCTGCAACAAAACTCGAAAAACTGAGCCAGCCGAGCACTCTCACGGTTTTAGATAATCCGCCGAGCACATAATCTACAGCTGAATACAGATAGCCGTTCATAAATAATGTAGTAAAACCTAAAATTAAAAAGATACCATGTGCAGTCAGCAGTTCGTAATAATTCAGCCCGCCGACAATTTCAAGCACTCCCGCTCTGTTCAATCCTTGAATTAATCCGAACAATCCGCCAAGCAAAAGCAGGATGAACGCGGCCGCAAAGTTAGTTAGTGCCAGAGAACTTACCTGTACTTTTCTTAAGCTTTCCATGCCATCACTCCTCCACCGTTATTGTGGCGGACATCATGTTATGTCCGGTACCGCAATATTCATTACAAATCATAATGAATTCTTCTGAATCATGAAATGTCTGTGTAATTTTTTGTATGTGACCGGGCATGACCATCGTATTTAAATTTGTGTGCGGCACGTTAACACCATGAACCACATCTTTCGATGTCATAATAAATGTAACTTCTGCACCTTTTGGCACTGTAATTTCATTCGGTACAAACTGGAAGGCTTCCAGCGTCATAACCACTTCATACTCATTGTCTCCGACTTCATATACTCCCGGATTATCAAAAGGTGCTGTCGTTTCCACCTGTGCAGGATCTATCGTTTCTTTATGACTCGGCGGTCCCATACCGAGAGCAAATGCCTGATAACCTGTAATACCCATAGCAATAATAATTACTGCTACCGATAAAATTAGCCAGATTTCTTCAAATTTGTGCATTTTCATTTCCTGATCCCCCTCTTTTTAAAAACGCATAATAAATAATATGAGCAATACGAGTGTCCATAACACTATGGCTCCTCCGACGAATACAATCGTTGCAAACAGTGTGCCCTTCAGCGATTCTTTGTCATCGGTGATGAGCTCATTTTTTTGTTCGTTTTCCTTACTCATAGACGTCCCTCCCTGATTATTTCCTTACTTCAATTATATATAAATAAAAAAAACCATCTGTGACATATGTCACAGATGGTTTTATAATTTATAATATTCAGTTAAAAATGCGCATAAAAAAAGTAGCACATCTTCTATAATGTGCTACTCAAACAAAGGGGATGGGAGAAATTTTTCACTGTTAACAAAGGGGTATGTTTCAGTGATAAAATTTTCATGAGTTAAATATAGCATGGTAATAAGCCTCAAGCAACACTTTGAACAGTTTTTCACATTATTGTCATAATGTAAACGAATTCACATACTTATTTTTCTAAATCAGTGAGTAATTCTTCAAATTTTGTCAATTGTGCTTCAAAAACTTCCAGTGCATTTTCAATCGGTTCGCTCGTTGTCATGTCGACTCCGGCATTTTTTAATATTTCAATCGGGTAATTTGATGAGCCTTTTTTCAGGAACTCATTAATATAACGCTGTGCTGTCTGTTCTCCTTCTTCCAGTACTTGTTTTGACAGACTCGCTGCAGCAGCATAACCTGTAGCATATTGATAAACGTAATAATTCATATAGAAATGTGGAATTCTTGCCCACTCTACTTCAATCGCTTCGTCGTAATTAACCGCTTCACCGAAGTACTTCTTATTAAGTTTCCCGTATACTTCGCTCAGCTTCCCGGCAGTCAGCGGTTCGCCAGATTCTTTCATTACATGAATTGCATGTTCAAATTCCGCAAACATCGTCTGGCGGAAAACAGTGCCTCTGAATCCTTCAAGCTGTTCATTCAGTAAATAGAGCTGCTGTTTTTTATCGTCAAGTTTCTTAAACATATAATCTGCAAGGAGTGCCTCATTAAAAGTACTCGCAACTTCTGCGACAAATATAGAATAACCGCTCGTATTTGCAGGCTGGTTCTGACGTGAGTAATAACTGTGCACAGAATGTCCAAACTCGTGTGCCAGTGTGAACAGATTATTTACATTGTCCTGCCAGTTCATCAGGATAAAAGGATTGGTGCCGTATGTCCCCGATGAATACGCACCTGTACGTTTCCCTTTGTTCTCATAGACGTCTACCCAGCGACTCTCAAGTCCTTCTTTAACGATGTTCACATACTCCTCACCAAGCGGCTGAAGTGCATTAACGAGCCATTCTTTTGCGTTATCGTATGTCATATCGAAATCTGTGTCCTCGACTAACGGCACGTACATATCGTACATTTTCAGTTCGTCAACATTCAAGAACTTCTTGCGCAGTTCAGTATAGCGGTGCAGCAGGTGCATATTGTCGTTAACTGTATTAACTAAGTTGTCATACACCGATTCAGGAATATGGTTATTTGATAATGCCTGGTGACGGCTTGAATCATAGCCTCTGACATCCGCACTGAATGCATGTGTACTCACGACCCCTGCAAGCGTCTGACTGAGTGTGTTTTTAAATTTATTGTATTCACCATATAAATTATTATAAGCAGATTCACGCAGAGTTCTGTCTGATGATTTCAGCATTTCTACGTAGTTGCCCTGAGTCAATTCATGCTCTTTGCCGTCCTTGTCCACTGCAGGCTTAAAGTCGACATCCGCGTTGTTGAACATACCGTAAACCTGCGTCGGCGTGTGCATTACTTCTCCAGCCTGTGCAATAATATGTTCTTCTTTATCGCTTAAAATGTGCGGACGCTGTTTGTTCAGTTTTTCCAGGTCAAATTTAAATTCGCTGAGACGTTCGTGGTCAGCGTATTCTTTTAATGTCTCTTCCGGAATTGCCATAATTGCCGGTACGAGGAAGCTCCACGCTGTTGAATATTTAACAGCAAGTGATCTTGCACGGCTTTCAAGTGCGCTGTAAGTATCATTTGAAGTATCCTGATCGTGTTTTAAGTGAGCGTAAACAAAAAGCTGCCCAAGTTCTGTATCAAGTGATCTTTCCAGTTCAAGCGCATCCGCGAGTTTTTCTGCAGAATCAAAACCGTCTTTGAATTGGTTATTATCGGCAATCTTATTTTCAAGCGCTTTGTACGCCGCATCGAAATCTTCATCAGATTTAAAAATTGTCGTTAAGTCCCATGTATTTTCCAGCTGTTGTTCTTCTCTAGTAATTAATTTCCCCATAAATAAAAACCTCCGTTTATTAGTAACACAATTTTCTCAATAATTTATTCTTAATTCAAGCAATATCTTTCGAAAACCGAAAAACTTTTAAATAAAAAGTTAATAATGACTGAACAAGCGTTTTTTTATTAGGAATATCTGAGATAGCTCTTAATTTTATAAAGTGAAAAAACTTTTCACGATCAAAAATACCCATCGATAAATGGTAATAAATATATAATTTCCATTCGATTGGAGAGTTTATAATATATCTTTCTTCAAAACTGGTAATATAAAGAAATGCAGGCAGCGTATCCGGTGTCAGACCCAGCTGATACATATAGGTTAAAGTCGGATTAAGTACTGATTTCTGAGCCTTTTCCCGCTGGATTATCTTCTTCACAGTCCCTCTCGTAAGTGTATAGGTTTCGTCCCACACATCACTTTTGACATATGTGAGTATTTCATGCAGCTCGATATTTTCTTTTTTAAACGTAAAGCGGTTGAGACCAGCTGTATGACCGATATGCCATGCGGTAACGATCAGTGTGTCCGGATTTACCGTATAGACAATATCATTCGTCATTGTCGACAGCTGAAAATGATTTAAATAGACGTGAAGACCTTCCGTTTTGATTTCCTTTTCATCAAGCAGCCACATCACACGCATACCGAGCTTATAATACCCCGCTGTACGCGACAGAATTAATTCCGGACTGATTCTCGATAACTGAATTTCAAGAGCAAGACGCTGCTCTATAAGCAGGTCCGGTATCTGCTCGATACTTTCAAGGTAATATTCCATTGCTGTGACGTAGAATCGGTTCAGCTCCAAATATAAATCATGTTTCAATTTTAAATGCAGCAATGACTCTCTTTTGTATAAATACCTGCTGCACTGCAAAATATGATGGTGTGAAAAGTGCGGAACCTTCACGCTTCCAGCTTTCAGGACGACCGGTGTGTCGCAGACAGGACAATAATACCTTCCGTTTTTCACTGCATTATGTGCTAAAATCTGTGTACCCTGTTCATCATTTGCAATATACATAAAAAAACCTCCTTTACCTATATATAGGGAAAAAGGAGGTTTTATTTTTTTTTCGTACAAGTTAATTAATTTTCCTGAAAATATCTTCTTACCTGTGCACGAACGTTATTACTCATTATAATTTTTCCATATTCATCCAGTAAGGCACTGGCAATCGAAGTCGGCTCACTGTATTCCAGCAGCTTTGATTCAATACCTTCCATACTGTCAAAATGCGTTCTGTAGTCAAAGAAGACCTGATAATAATATTTACCATCAAGTACATAAAGTAAATCTTCATACAATGTTTCATCTACTTCAACTTCATGAGTATATTTTATTAGATTTTCAAAGTCATTAAAGTAAACCATCAGCGGCTCATTAATGACTGGAACATCAAAATTATTAGTGTTGTCAGTTTTACGTTCATCGATGGTTTTATCGATAAATGACTCGATTTCCCGGTTTTCAATATTCATGGCATAAGGCTCCATGCCATACGGATCATGTTCATTCTGGGACTTAGACACAACGACTTCTATACCTTTGTCGAACGCGTGCACTTGAATCCATAATGGACCATCCATAGCAAAATCATCAGTTTGCTCGTTGTTTACTTCGTCCATAATCGTCCAGAAAAATTCTTCGCCGCGCTGACGGTTCATCCATAAATCTTCTTTATTAAAGCCTCGGCTTTCTATATCGCTGTATGTTAAAAAGAATTTAATGGTCGAGTCGTTCACTCTTTCAATTCTCATCCTGCTCACTCCCTTACCATCATTTCTGCTTATTATACTAAGGATTACAATATAATACCAAATTTTAGATTTGTCTTATTATTATATGTTAAAACGCCCGCAGATAGCAAATCATCTGCAGGCGTACTGAACTTCATACATATATCAAATTAATCATCGTACTTATATTAAATTATAGTTCTGCTAGGCGTTTAGCTTCGATTAGATGCAATGTTCTAATACTGCGTGGCAAAAAGCGTCTGATCTCATCTTCGTTGTAGCCCACTTGTAAACGTTTTTCATCCATAATAATTGGACGTCTCAATAATCCAGGGTTCTCCATAATTAAAGTATACAGCTCATTCATAGGAAGGCTTTCAATATCAACATTTAATTTTTGGAAAGTTTTAGAGCGAGTCGAGATAATTTCTTCAGTCCCGTACTCTGTCATTCTTAAAATAGATTTAACTTCGTCTAAAGTTAACGGTTCAGAAAATACATTGCGTTCCGTATAAGGAATATCGTTTTCCTGCAACCATGCTTTTGCCTTACGACATGACGTACAACTTGGAGAAGTAAATAGTACTACCATGTAACTCACACTCCAATTTTTTATTTCTAACAAGAGTCTATACCCGTTTAAAGCAACCTTTAAACATCTCACCAGTATGTAACTCTGCCTCTTGTTGACAATTCTTATTATAGGCAACAAACATTAAAATAAAATGAGAATATTGTAATAATCTTAAAAATTATTAATTAATCTGACATTAAATATTACTGTCTTCAACTTAGTTACCTTATACTTATAATAACATCAAAATTGGTCAAAGTATATAGTACTAACGTATGAATACTGTATAATCACCATTTAATTTGACATATATTTATGTTAAATTCTCCACGTGATTGCACAACTGCTAAAAGAGTATTAATATTAAGATACTAACTAAAACTATGTAGGTGACATTAATGAAAACATTATTCTCAGGCGTACAGCCAAGCGGTATTCCGACTATCGGAAACTACATTGGTGCCTATAAACAATTCGTCGAATTGCAGGAGGAATACGATTCGTATTTCTGTATCGTTGATCAGCATGCAATAACTGTTCAGCAGGACCGTTTAAAACTCCGTGAAAACTCACGCGCACTTGCGGCAATTTATCTTGCTAGTGGACTTAATCCGGACAAGATCTCATTATTTATACAAAGTGAAGTCTCAGCACATGCTAAAGCTGCATGGATGCTGCAGTGTACTTCTTATATCGGCGAACTGGAACGCATGACACAGTTTAAAGATAAAGCACGGAAGCAAAACCAGCGAGATGGAATCTCTGTCGGACTGCTGACGTATCCTGCTTTAATGGCGGGCGATATTTTACTCTATAACTCTGACGTTGTACCCGTCGGTGATGATCAGACCCAGCATATTGAATTTACCCGCAATATTGCCGAACGCTTCAACTCTAGATACAACAACATCTTTACACTGCCTGAAATTAAACTTCCTGCAGTCGGCGGACGTATTATGAGTCTGAATGAGCCTACTAAGAAGATGAGTAAAAGTGATGACAATCAAAAGTCATTTATTACTTTACTCGATGATCCGAATCAGGCAGCGAAAAAAATCCGTTCTGCAGTGACTGACTCAGATACGGAAATTAAATTCGATAAAGAAAACAAACCGGGAATTTCAAATCTCCTTACTATTTACAGTTCATTAACTGATAAAACAATCGATGAACTGGTTCAGGAATATAAAGACTCAAGTTACGGGGACTTTAAGAAAGACCTCGGCGAAGTCGTCAAAGAATTCCTGGTCGGTTTCCAGGAAAAATATAATTACTATCTGAACAGCGATGAGCTTGATGATATTCTTGATGCTGGCCGCGACAAAGCAGCACGAAAAGCAGATAAAATGATTGAAAAAATGGAACGCGCGATGGGACTTGGCAGAAAGCAGAGAAAATAATAAGTAATCCTGACAGAACTTTGATTCTGTCAGGATTTTTTGTGGGTAAGCGGTGTCTCATTGCGGAGCAAACACCAAACATCCGCACAAACCAAAAAAAGCACGCTCCACCCGAGGCAGAACGTGCTTCAAAATATATTTTTAGTCTTCGTATTTTTTAAATACTAACGATGCATTGTGCCCGCCGAAACCTAAGCTGTTTGATACAGCATATTTAAGGTCAGCCTTTTCCACACCGTTCGGCACGTAGTTAAGATCACATTCCGGTGCCTGATTTGTTAAGTTGATTGTCGGGTGAATTTTCCCTTCACGCAGACTGTAGGCAGTAATGATTGCTTCCATACCGCCTGCACCGCCGAGCATGTGGCCCGTCATTGATTTAGTCGAGTTCACAAAAAGATTATCCGCGTGTTCTTTAAAGACCGTACGGATTGCCATTGTCTCAAATTCATCATTGTACGGCGTGCTCGTACCATGTGCGTTAATGTACTGCACTTCTTCAGGTTCAATCCCTGCATCTTTCAATGCTTCTTTCATTGCGCGTGCGCCGCCTTCACCGTTTGGTGCCGGTGCTGTAATGTGGTGTGCGTCACCTGTTGAGCCGTAACCGACAATTTCAGCGTAAATCTGTGCACCGCGTGCTTTCGCGTGTTCAAGTTCTTCTATTACAACGATACCTGCGCCTTCAGCAATAACGAATCCGTCTCTGTCTGCAGAGAATGGACGCGATGCGTATTCAGGGTCGTTTGAATTTGATAATGCTCTGTTCGCCTGGAATCCTGCGACACCCATATTAGTAATTGGTGCTTCAGTACCGCCCGTTATCATCGCATCCGCCTGACCGCGTTCGATAATTTTAAATGCATCACCGATAGAATTCGTACCGGTTGCACATGCTGTTACCGTTGCGCCGTTTGGTCCCTTCGCACCTTCACGAATGGATACCTGGCCGCTCGCCATATCCGGAATCATCATCGGAACGAAGAACGGACTGACTCGTCTTGGGCCTTTAGTCGTCAGCGCGATAAAGCCTTCTTCCAGCGACTGAATTCCGCCGATACCGGAACCGATCCACACGCCAATTCTGTCGGCGTTGCTGTCGTTTATTTCAAGCCCTGAATCTTTTACCGCTTCTTCTGCCGCAATAACAGCAAACTGCGTGAACTTGTCCATTTTACGTGCTTCTTTTCTCTCGATAAAATCTTCAACATTTAAGTTTTTTACTTCTCCGCCGATATGAACATTAAACTGTGCCGTATCGATGTTTGTAATTTCTGCTATACCATTTTTACCCGCTAATGCATTCTGCCACGTTTCCTTTGCTGTATTACCAATCGGTGTCAATGCCCCTGCACCGGTAATTACAACTCTCCTTTTAGACATTAAGAGTCCTCCTTCTTAGTACCCCATGTTAAACAAACTGCGCCCCATGTTAAACCGCCGCCAAACCCGACTAAGACAATATTGTCTCCCGGTTTGATACGGTTTCTTTTTACTTCATAATCCATGCTGAGAGGAATCGATGCTGCCGAGGTATTTCCGTATTTATCTACAGTTACACTCATTTTATCATAAGGCAGACCCATACGTTCTCTTGCCGCATTCATTATTCTAATATTTGCCTGGTGTGGAATCAACATATCGATATCTTCTTTAGCAATACCTGCTTTTTCTGATACAGTAACGCTGGATTCACCCATCTGTCTCACTGCAAATTTAAAGACTTCACGTCCATTCATACGAATATATCCTTTTTCTTTATCTCCGTATAAATATTTTCCGCCCGCACCCTTGCTGCCGAGTTCGAATGATTTGATGCCAAATCCTTCTTCAACTTCGCCAACAACAACTGCACCGGCACCATCACCGAATAACACAGCCGTAGAACGGTCTTCAAAGTCAGTGATGTCCGTTAATTTATCAGCACCGACAACCAGAATATTTTTATAATTGCCGGATTTCACGAACATTTCCGCTGTCGATAACCCATATATAAAACCTGTACAGGCAGCCAGCTGATCCATAGAAGGAATATTGTTCAAGCCAAGTTTCTCCTGAATCATATTCGCAACTGACGGAAACTTCTGGTCTCCTGTAGAAGTAGCTACAATAACAAAGTCAATATCTTCTTTTGCAACGCCTGAATCTTTTATCGCTGCATCAGCAGCATAAAAAGCCATTTCGCTCGTTTCCATATCTACAGCGAAACGTCGTTCTTCTATACCTGTCATTTCTCTAATCCATTCATCAGAAGTATCAAGAATTTTTTCAAAATCAAAATTCGTAAATACTTTTTCTGGTGTATATGAACCAATGCCGAGAATCCCTACATTTTTCATGCTTCTCACACCTTATAGTCTCATTATATTACTAGGTACTAATTTATCATAATTTACAGGATTGTTCAATTAAAAGCAAACCTAAAATTTTAAATAAACAGAAAAGAAACCGGAGACTTTTATCTCCGGTTTCTTCCTATTAGTACTTATTATTCTGCGTCTTCAACACCAACGCGGTACCATAACAGATCTTCGTTCCACTCGTAATCTTCAGAGTAATTGATTACTTTTTCGTTTACTGGTGTCACAAATGCACGGTAAAGAGTTGGAATTACAGGAATATCTTCAACCATAAGTTCTGACCACTGGTTGTAAATATCTTTTCTGTAATCAGTATCAAGTGCTTCTTGTGAGTTACCCGCTGTTAATAATTCAGTACTTTCTTCTGTTTCATAACGCGTGTAGTTAAATGGAGCATCCGGACCGTAAAGACCTGAAGGGTCTACGTCAGATCCTACACCCCATGCACCCTGGTAGATATCAATTTCAGGATCGTCATTTTCAACCATATCGTAGAATGAGTTAAACTCGATAAGACGACCGTTAGTTAATTCAACATTTAAGCCGATATCTCTCCAAGACTGAATGTAATAGTTTGCTAATGGTTCAGCAATGTCTCCGCCTGACATAGATGCGAAGTTAATGCTTAATGGTTCGCCTTCAGTGTCTTCTCTCATGCCGTCGCCGTCTACATCTTCGTAACCAGCTGCGTCAAGAATGCTGTTTGCTTCTTCCGGGTCGTATGCAGGAACTTCTACCTCTTCATGCCAGTTAGCATGGTAAGGCGTAATTAATGAAGTTGCTTTCCAGCGAAGACCGTTGTAGAAACGTTCACCGATTGCATCGTTGTCAATTGCATGCCACATTGCGCGGCGTAATTCTACGTCACCCATCTTCATTTCTTCAGGGTTGTAATTTACTTTGCCTGCCTCAGCATCCCAAGAGCCGAGTTTAAATCCGATATAAGTGTATGCTCCGTCGATATTAGCTAACCATTCCACACCTTCCATATCCGCAACATCCGGATACTGGTCAGTCGGGAAACTCTTAGCGATATCAATGTCGCCTGATTCAACTGCACTTGCAATTGAAGATGGTGCGATTACACGTACTGTAACTTCTGAAAGTCCAGGTTCGCCGCGCCAGTAGTCTTCGAATTTAGACATTGAGATTGATTCACCTGGAACGATTGAATCAACTTTGTATGGCCCGATACCGATTGGGTTTTCGCGTGTTTCAGGTGCTGCAGCCATTTCTGAAACTTCCATTCCCTCATAATGATGAGTCGGGAATGCGTATGACCAGAACCCGCCTGCTGTTAATGATGGAGCAAGTTCTGTATAAGTAAATACAGCTGTCTGTTCATCGACGATTTCGATACCTGAAATAGAATCAGCATCGCCGCTTCTATATTCTTCGTAACCTTCGATTAATGTAAAGCCGTCTGTAGAACCACGTACACCGTCGTAATCAGGGTGTCCGATGATTTCATATGAAGAAACGTAATCCTGGATAGTTAATGGCTGACCATCATGCCACATAACACCATCTTGTACAGTGAACGTTACAGTGTTATCATCTTGGTTCATTTCATACTGTACAGCACCTTCGTTCGTGTACTGGAAATCCGCATCCATTGAGAGTACAGCTTCATCGAAGTGTGCCATCATATCCGCATCTGGAGCCCCTTGGTAGAATGCCCAGTTAAGTGTGCCTTCAAATGGAGTATCTGATGAATAACCAATATTTAAAGTTCCTTCACCTGATGGATCTCCTGTTTTAGATACTGTTTTTTCGAAGTCTTCATAGTTGTAAACTTCCCCAGTAGCAGAATCCCCTTCTTCACCAGATTCCTCTGATGACTCTTCATCTCCAGATTCTTCTGTTGAAGCATCATCTGTAGATGTATCTTCTTCTGAAGAATCTCCCCCGCATGCTGCCAGCGCTAAAACAAGTGCCAGCGTCATAAGGAAGCAAAATCTCGACCAAGAAATTTTAGTCATTTTATTTCCTCCTTTGTTTTTCACTGCTTGATATATATACAAAGTTCAGAGTTCCGAACTTTAGTATCAAAATTCAAATTCTTCCATAATATGTTTGTAAAGTTTTCTTAATATTCATATTAGCATAGTTATGCATTTTTACAATAAATTTTTAGAAGATTGTGTTATTTAATTATGCATTGCGCTGACGGGCATCTCCGGCACGTCTGAACGCTTCTCCGATGTTTCTTACACACAGCATTAAGATTAAAATAAGTATTGCAGCAGGGGCCCAAATCCACCATCTGTTCTGCAGTGTCTGTGTCTGAATCGCATACGCCATCAGTGTACCTAGTGACGGTGTACTTTCAGGGAAACCAAAACCGATAAATGACAGTCCCGATTCAATCCCGATATTCGCTGCTAATGACAATGTGGCGTTAACAATAATCAGACCAACCATATTTGGCATCAACTGCTTGAAAATTATTTTAATGTTCGAGCTTCCAAGCGTTCTTGATGCATTGATATAGTCGAGCTCTTTTTCCTGCATTGCCACTGAACGTATCAGTCTGGCAGTACCTGTCCACAGGAAGGCTGCCATAATTAATGAGAACGTCCAGATATCATATGAAGGAACGATTGTTACAAATACAACTACGATCATCAGGAAAGGCAGTACCATGAAGAAGTCAACGACACGCATCATGGCGTTATCAATATGTCCTCCAAAGTAACCTGAGACAACACCGTAAACGATACCAAAACCGACACTTAAAGCCGTTACAATGAAACCGATAGCAAGCGAGTTTCTCGTTCCGATAATAAGCTGTCCGAAGATATCCCGGCCGCCGTAATCCGTGCCGAGTCTGAAGTCATCATTTGGCGGCTGGTTAATTGCGAATAAATCTACTTTGACGATTGCCGCCTGATTCAGAAACATCGTTAAACCGAATACATAAGATGTAATAATCACTAATATAATAAGAGAAAACAATGCGAGTTTATCGCTGATTAATTCCTCAAATATAATTTTCCAGCCGGGCTTCGAGCGCGGGAGGTTTTTCATGTCGAGTGCACCATGCCCCACTGCACCGTGCGGCAAATCTGCTTTAACGCTCATATCGAGCTCTTTACTTTCACTGCTGTCTTTATCACGCAGTGAAAATGCATCCCCCTTTTCAGGCGGGGTGTGTTCTCTGTTTTCCGACTCTTCATTGAACTTGTACGTGTCTTTTTGATTATCTTTTAATCTGTTTTTGTCTTCTCTTTCGTTAGCCAATATACACCCCTCCTTACTTAATGCGGATACGCGGATCCACTATACTTAAAATAATATCTGACAATAGTGTACCGATGATTGCGAGCATTCCGTACATTAGAATAAGTACGTTTGCTACTGAGAAATCCCGGATTGATATTGATTCAAGGAATAAACGTCCCATACCCGGATAGCCGTATATTGTTTCGATAAACAGCGAGCCGCCTAATAATGCAGTAATTTCGTAACCGAAGAATGCAGCAATCGGTAAAATTGAGTTTCTGAAAATGTGTCTCGTATAAACTTTGCCTTCTGTTACCCCTTTAGCACGCGCTAAAGTGATGAAGTCTTTCTGTTTTGTTTCAATAATACCGCTCCGTAAGTATTGAACTGTACCGACCAGCCCGATTAAAGCTATTGCGAAACTCGGCAGTATAAGGTGCTGTATCTTACTGACTACATATTCAAATGTGCCAGGCGTAACTCCTGCCCCAACTGAACCCCCTGTCGGGAACCAGCCCAGTGTGTAGCCAAATACTAACAATAAAACTAAACCGAAAATAAATGTTGGTGTTGCAAACCCTAAGTATGTGTAACCAGTAATCAGACTGTCGAGCGGTGAGTCGTTCCATCTTCCTGAAACAAGGCCTAATGGAATACCGATTAAGTATATTAATACCGCTGAGAATAATGACAGCCATATTGTGTTCAGCATTCTGTCGCCTATAACATCAAGCACCGGCTGCTGTTTAAAGAATGAGGTGCCGAAGTCACCCTGGAGCATTGCAAACATCCAGTCTCTGTACTGGATGTACCACGGATTGTTTAATCCCATCTGCTCACGCAGGCGTTCTATCTGTTCAATTGGTACTGTCGGGTCAATCAGACCGCTTAAAGCATCTCCCGGCATTAAAGAACCCAGGAAGAATACTAGAATACTTAATAAAATAATTTGCGGAAACGATATAATCAACCGTCTAATAGTAAATTTTAACATTCAGCCTTTCACCCCTTTACAGGCAGTGCTGCTTTATGTGTCGCCGAAATGTCTATCAGCGGCAATGCTCTGCCATCTTCATCTAAATATTCGTGGAAATGCTGATCGTATTCTTCCTTCACCGACTGGCGAATATGCAGATTTTCATCAATTTTATCTACATTCGTATCTGGAATCGCAGCGATTAAACGTTTCGTATACAGGTGCTGAGGATTATTGAAAATATCCTCAGCTGTGCCTTCTTCAACGAGACGTCCCTGATACATAATACCGATATGCTGGCACATATGACGAACAACCCCTAAGTCATGCGCAATAAACAGCATCGTCAAATCCAGTTCTTCCTGAATGTCCTGCATAAAGTTAAGTACCTGTGCCTGTACCGACACATCGAGTGCTGAAACCGGCTCATCTGCAATAATCAGTTTCGGATTCAGTGCAATGGCACGCGCCACACCGATTCTCTGTCTCTGTCCGCCTGAAAATTCATGCGGATACTTGTACAGTGAACCTGGAGGCAGGCCGACTTTCTGCAGCAGACCGAGTACTTCTGCAATCAGTTCATCTTTTGTACGTTTATGATAATTTCTAATTGGCTCGCTCACGATATCAAATACACGCTTACGTACATTTAATGAGGAGTACGGGTCTTGGAAAATCATTTGAATTTCTTTACTGTTTTCAACAGATTTCCCGCTGCCGCTTATCGCTTTGCCGTCAAAAAGGATTTCTCCTTCCGTGATGTGGTTCAAACCGATAACTGCCTTGCCTGTCGTGGTCTTCCCTGAACCAGATTCTCCAACGAGACCGTACGAAGTTCCCTGAGGTATCGTCAGTGACACACCATCAACTGCTTTGACATGGTCTTTAACAGTGTTGAAAAATCCCCCTTTTATCGGGTAATACACTTTTAAATTGTTTATTTCGAGAAGGTTAGTCATTCTTTCACCTCTTCTGCCGCATCTATTTCCATCTGCTGCTGCTCTACCTGAAGTCTGATATCTGTATCAGTTTTTAAATAGAAGTCTTTATAGCAAGTACATCGGACTAAATGTCCCGGACTAATTTCCCGAAGCTCCGGGTTATGTTCATGTGCTTCATCCGGAATCCACGGAATGCGCGGTGCAAATCGGCATGAATCTCTGTCCATCTTATTCAAAGCCGGTACAACTCCTTCAATAACGTGAAGTTTGCTGCCCGTCTGGCCTTCGTTCGGCAGTGAGTTTAACAGCGAACGCGTATAAGGATGCTTCGGATCTTTAAATAATTCTCTCACCGGCGCTATTTCCACAATCTGCCCGGCATACATTACAGCTACCCGGTCCGCCATCTCCGCTACCACACCAAGATCATGTGTAATGAGCAACACCCCTGAATTTAAGTCTTCCTGCAATTCTCTGATTAAATCAAGAATTTGTGCCTGGATTGTTACATCCAGTGCTGTCGTCGGCTCATCTGCAATCAAAAGACGCGGTCTGTTCGCAATCGCAATTGCGATAACAACACGCTGCCTCATACCACCTGAAAGTTCATGAGGGAACGCTTCTCCGACACGTTCCGGATTTGGTATTCCTACTTTCGACAGCAATTCAATTGCATAGCTTTCTCTTTCACTTTTAGCTTTTGTCTTATGTATTTTCAAAGTCTCCATGATCTGAAGCTTTATTTTCATTAACGGGTTCAGCGCTGTCATAGGATCTTGGAAAATCATAGCCATTTCGCCGCCGCGTATATTGTTCATCTTTTTTTCATTGAACTGAAGAAGATTTTTCCCTTCAAAATCCACCTGGCCTTCAATGCGTGCGTTTCTGTGAAGCTTCATTAATGAAAATGCCGTCGCACTTTTTCCTGATCCTGATTCTCCTACAAGTGCCACCACTTCATTCGGCTTAATATCCAGTGATACGCCGTCAACGGCAGGATAATAAGTACCGTCGATTTTAAAGGATGTCGTTAAATTTTTAATGCTGAGTAGTTCTTCTCCCACTTAAATCACCTTAACTTTCCCTTTGTCAAAACTTTTCTCTTTTTCAAATTATGGAAATTCTTATGTTTGTTTTTCTATTGTATAGAGACGCTGTCAAAAAGGCAATATGAATTGTCCAAAAATTATAAACTTTCTGTATGCAATTTATTAATATGCATTGATGCATAATCACTTGCATCCTTATTTTATTAGACGCCTTTAAATTTTGCAAGCGTTTTCAAGAATTATTTTTTTAACACTATACTTTATATTTTTTTTCATGTAAAATGAAGGTATAAAATACGTTAAATCGGAGGCTTCTCACTAATGAGATATCTCGTTACATTTTTATGGGCATTCATGCTCACACAGATGGTTAACTTCATACTTAACAGTCTTGCTGGCGGCGGTCCTTTAAACTTCTGGATCGGTGTAGTCTTAGCTGTAATCATTACACTATCAATCTTCATTCTTGATGGATTGACTAAAATGTCAGCAGATCCGCATGCAGGCGACGAACACTAAACTGGATTTCATATGAAATCCGGTTTTTTATTTGAATTTTTTAACTTTACTGTAAAATGGGTATAATAATTTTATATTCAATTCCATCTTTTTTGGAGGTCATCTTATTATGAAGAAATATGTCATGTCCATCGATCAGGGCACGACGAGTACACGTGCCGTACTCATCGATAAGGAAGGTAAAATTGCCGCTTCAAATCAGCGGGAATTTACGCAGCACTTCCCCCGTTCAGGCTGGGTTGAACATAATGCAAATGAAATATGGAGTTCTGTACTGTCAGTCGTATCCGGAGTAATGATAGAAAACAATATTACACCGGCGGAAATTGATTCAATCGGCATTACAAATCAACGGGAAACTGCAGTTGTCTGGGATAAACATACCGGGCTGCCGATTTATAATGCGATTGTCTGGCAATCCAGGCAGACCGCGGATATTTGTTTTGATTTAAAAGAACAAGGTTATGAAACGCTGTTCAGAGAAAAGACCGGGCTTTTGATTGATCCCTATTTTTCGGGCACTAAAATTAAGTGGATTCTCGACAATGTCGACGGCGCTAAAGAAAAAGCTGACAGCGGCAATCTTTTATTCGGCACAATAGACAGCTGGATTATATGGAAGTTCACTGAAGGTGCTACTCATGTAACGGACTATACAAACGCGAGCCGCACCCTCTTATACAATATATATGATCTCAAATGGGATGAAGAACTTTTATCGATATTAAATATACCTGCTCACATGCTGCCTGAAGTGAAGTCATCCAGTGAAGTTTACGGTTACACGACAAAGTCTCACTTTTTCGGTTATAACATTCCAATTGCCGGTATTGCCGGGGATCAGCAGGCGGCGCTTTTTGGCCAGACGTGCTTCAATGAAGGTGATGCAAAGAACACCTACGGCACCGGCTGTTTCCTGCTCTTGAACACAGGTGAGGAACCGACTTCAAGCAGTAACGGTCTGTTAACTACAATTGCTGTCGGTATTAACGGCAAGGTGAATTATGCATTGGAAGGCTCTATTTTTGTTGCCGGCAGTGCGATTCAATGGCTCCGTGACAGTCTCGAATTTTTCAGCGATTCTAAAACGAGTGAACAGTATGCACTGAAAGTCGACTCGTCGGAAGGGGTTTACGTCGTCCCGGCTTTTACTGGTCTCGGAGCACCCTACTGGGATTCAGAAGCCCGGGGTGCGATGTTCGGACTGAGCCGCGGTGCAACGAAAGCACATATCATCCGGGCTACGCTTGAAGCTGTTGCCTATCAGACGAAAGATGTCCTCGATGCAATGCAGCTGGACGCAGACATTAAAATCGACAGGCTGCGGGTAGACGGCGGTGCTTCTGCCAACAACTTCCTGATGCAGTTTCAGTCGGATATTTTACAGACAAAAGTTGAACGCCCAAAAATATTAGAATCAACTGCGCTTGGTGCTGCTTATCTGTCAGGTCTTGCCACCGGCTTTTTTGAGTCACAGGAAGCACTGCAGGAACTCAGTAAAACAGATTCTACATTTACACCGCTGATGGACATTGGTAAGCGTGAGTCTCTGTACAGCGGATGGCAGAGTGCCGTCCGGGCGACGCAGATGTTCAAACCAGATTAATAAATAAAGTTTTTAAAATACAGGAGGAGAATTATGTTAAACGCACTTACACGCAAACACCAGCTCGATCATATGTCGAAATTTGAATACGATTTACTTATAATTGGCGGCGGAATTACAGGCGCCGGTATTGCCCTCGATGCATCTATGCGGGGTTTGAATGTAGCGCTTGTTGAAATGCAGGATTTCTCCCAGGGTACAAGCAGCAGAAGTACGAAATTAATTCACGGGGGTCTCCGCTATTTAAAACAAATGCAGGTGAATGTTGTTAGGGAAACGGGACGTGAACGTGCCATCGTTTACGAAAATGGTCCGCATGTTACAACACCGGAATGGATGCTTCTGCCATTTCATAAGGGTGGTACATTCGGTGAATTTACTACGAGTGTCGGGCTGAAAGTTTACGATTCACTTGCCCAAGTAGATAAAAATGAACGCAGAAACATGCTCACGAAAAAAGAAGTCATTGAACGTGTGCCAAATATTAAAACTGACGGCCTGCAGGGCGGCGGTCATTATGTTGAATATAAAACAGATGACGCGAGACTGACTGTTGAAGTTATGAAAAAAGCCGCAGGATACGGAGCGGATGCAGTCAACTACGTTAAGGCAGATGGATTTTTATACGACAACGGTACAGTTACCGGTATTATTGCAAAAGATGTTCTCAGAAATGAATCCTATGAAATTAAAAGTAAAGCAGTCGTTAATGCAACCGGCCCGTGGGTCGACGATGTACGCGCAAATGATAAGCTGGGTAAACAGACGAAGAAACATTTAGTTCACACTAAAGGTGTTCATATCGTCTTGAAACAGGAAAATTTCCCCCTGACACAAGCAGTCTACTTCGATACTAAAGAAGATGGACGAATGATCTTTGCCATTCCGCGCGCAGGTAAAACTTATGTCGGAACGACAGATACGTTTTACGGTGAAAACAAAACAAATCCAACAGCTGACGCTGAAGATAAAGCATATCTGATCAATGCCATTAACTTTATGTTCCCAGGATTAAATGCAGATGTGTCGATGATTGAATCATCATGGGCAGGCATTCGTCCGCTCATTCAATCCGGCAGTAAAAATGCATCAGATATTTCACGTAAAGACGAAATCTGGCACAGCACGAGCGGTCTAATTACAATTGCAGGCGGCAAGCTAACAGGTTATCGTCATATGGCAGAGGAAATCGTTGATAATGTTTCCGACTACTTAAAGAAAAATCATAAGATGAATATTAGAAAAGTCTCTACTAAAAACGAACCGGTCTCAGGCGGTGACGTCGGAGGCAGTGTCGGCTATCAAAACTATGTCGATAACATCAGCCGTAAAGCATCAAGCTACGGCCTCAGTCTGGAAGAAGGACATCACCTAGCAATGAAATACGGCAGCAATGTTGAAGCGGTTTATCAATATGCTGGTATCACGAACGACAATAATGAAAAATACGGTTTGCCGAAACCTTTATATGCAGAAGTGATTTACGGCATACTGCATGAAATGGTTATCAAACCGACCGACTTCCTCGTCCGCCGTTCAGGCAAACTTTACTTCGAAATTGAGGATGTGCTGGAATACCGCGACGGAGTTGAACGATTACTTCAGGATACTCTAGGCTACGATGATGAAATCAGAAAAGTATTTTCAAATGAACTCGATGAGGCGATTGAAGATACAAGAAAATAATTATTTAACTTAAAGGAGCGGTCAATTCATTAGAATTGGCTGCTGTTTTATTTTGAATGTTTTCGTCTCTTATATGTTGCTGGATACACATGAGAGACCGTCATGCCAGTCCCGAGGAACCCGGATACATATGAAACCCTGTCATGCCAGTCCTGTATTCAACACAAACAAAAACACGCCTGAAACAAAAGTTTCAGGCGTCTTTTCACATTCTTATTCTATTTCAAATACTAATTCACCCTCGATATAGTCTGCTTTAATGTGCAGTCCTTCTGTTATATCTGTCGCAATGAGTTTTCTTGCGAGTGGTGTTTCGATATGTTTTTGAATAAATCGTTTCAACGGACGAGCACCGAATTGCGGTTCATATGCACTTTCAGCTACCCAATTTTTTACATTATCTGTGACTTCAAGTGACATATGCTGAGCATCGAGACGTCTGTTTAAATCTATAATCAGACGATCGACAATGGCACCCATATTTTTCTGCGTTAACGGGCTGAACATAACGATATCGTCCATCCGGTTAATAATTTCAGGTTTAAAGTGCTTGTGTACTTCGCTCATCACTATATCTTTCGTTTCATCGTTCAGTTCACCGTCTGCAACAACAGTGTCTAAGAGATGCTGAGAACCGATATTTGATGTCATAATGATTATTGTATTTTTAAAGTTGACGCTGCGTCCTTTAGAGTCTGTCAGACGGCCTTCGTCAAGTAGCTGAAGTAAAATATTAAACACATCCGGGTGTGCTTTTTCCACTTCATCCATTAAAATAACCGAATATGGCTGACGACGAACGGCTTCTGTTAATTGCCCGCCCTCTTCGTGACCGACATATCCCGGCGGTGCACCGATCAATCTCGACACTGAATGTTTTTCCATATATTCACTCATGTCGATGCGAATCATATTTTTTTCAGAGTCGAACATCGTTGCAGCGAGTGTCTTCGCAAGTTCTGTCTTTCCGACACCTGTCGGTCCTAAGAACAGGAAGCTGCCGATTGGTCTGTCCGGGTCTTTAATACCCGCACGTGCTCTAATGACTGCATCTGCTACAAGATCAACCGCTTCATCCTGACCGACAACGCGTTCATGAAGTATATCTGAGAGTTTGAGCAGTTTATCTTTCTCAGTCTCGACGAGTTTCGTTACCGGAACTCCCGTCCACTGGCTGACGATAAACCCAATCTCCTCTTCAGTCACAACTTCTCTTATAATACGTCCTCCACCTGCTGATGCTTCCTGCATATCCGCTTCATATTCAGCCAGCTCTTTTTCAAGCTGCGGTAATTTTCCGTGGCGCAGTTCCGCTGCACGTTCAAGTTCGTAATTATTTTCTGCTTCTTCTAATTCCTGACGCGCTTTATCAACTTCGGCACGTTTATCATTAACTCTTTGAATCTGTTCTTTTTCTTTGCCGACTTTATTCTGCAGTGTTTTCTGCTCTTCTTTAATATCTCCGAGCTCGGTCTGCAGTTCTGCCAGGCGGTTTGCCGATACCGTATCCTGTTCACCTTTCAACGCCTGTTCTTCAATTTCAAGCTGCATCACACGGCGGTTAATCTGATCCAGTTCCGTCGGATTAGAACCCATTTCTGTACGGATTGTCGCACTCGCCTGGTCCATCAGGTCAATTGCTTTATCTGGTAAAAAACGGTCTGTAATATAGCGGTCCGAAAGTTCGGCCGCCGCAACGAGTGCACGGTCTGTAATTCTTACACCGTGGTGGACTTCATAGCGTTCTTTCAGTCCGCGTAAAATTGAAATTGTATCTTCAACATCCGGCTCAGGCACCTGAACTTTTTGGAAACGTCTCTCAAGTGCTGAATCTTTCTCAATATATTCACGGTATTCGTTAAGCGTTGTCGCACCGATACAGTGGAGTTCGCCTCTTGCCAGCATCGGTTTCAGCATATTGCCCGCATCCATCGCACCGTCTGTTTTACCGGCACCGACGAGCATATGAATTTCATCGATAAACAGAAGAATTCTGCCATCTGATTCTTTAACTTCTTTTAATACTGCTTTCAGTCTTTCTTCAAACTCGCCTCGGTATTTTGCCCCCGCTACAAGTGATGTTAAATCGAGTTCAAATACTGTTTTGTCGAGCAGACTTTCAGGAACATCCTTACGGACGATGCGCTGTGCAAGCCCTTCGACAATTGCTGTTTTACCTACACCCGGTTCACCGATTAATACCGGGTTATTTTTTCGTTTACGGCTTAAAATACGAATGGTATCACGGATTTCTTCATCGCGGCCGATGACCGGATCCATGTTCCCCTTACGTACCTCTTCTACTAGATCACGCCCGTACTTTTCCAGGGCTTCATATTGATTTTCAGGATTTTGTGACGTCACATGATTTCCCCCTCTGATTTTTTTCACAATTTCTTTAATAATTTCATCTTTATTGCCGACTGCTTCTTTTAATATGCTGTCCTCTTCAAGAGCAGCAAGCAGTATGTGTTCCTGCGAGATAAATGTATCTTCCATCTCTGCCATTTTCTTTTCTGCATTATTATATAATCGCGAAAAGCCGTTCGACATATATACGCCGTATTCAACGCTGTCTCCAGTTACTGCATTATAAGTTTTTAATTTTCTGTCGTATTCTTCAATAATTTCTTCAGTATTAACGTTTGCTCGAGTCAGTATATCGGATGCCATGCTTTCATCTGCTGTCAGCATAGCTTTTAATACTGCCTCCAATTCAATGGACTGCAGTTTCAGCTCAACAGCTTCCTGCTGTGCGCGTTCAATAATGTTTTGTACTTTCAAAGTCATTTTATTAATATCCAATTTACTTCACCTCAGTTAAGTAAAATTAGGTCTAAAAGATGTTTGACCTTTTTTGACCTTAATTTAATTATACGCTTTTTATTCTTTAAATCAAGTAATTAATAGCAATATTGAGCAATTTATCATATATTTAGTGATGGGTATTTAAGGAGGAGTTTTAACGTTGGATATTATCACTATTATTAAATATGTATTTTTAGGACTGCTTCAGGGTATTACCGAACCGATTCCTGTGTCGTCCAGCGGTCACCTGGTAATCGCTCGTGAACTGTTCGGCATCGAAGCACAGGGGCTGTCGTTTGAAATATTTTTAAATACAGCTTCGCTGATTGCAATTCTGATAGTCTATAGAAAAGATATTATCAGTATTATTCAAAACTTATGGAGATTTATTTTTAACGGTGCCAGAGATAACGATGCAGTGACCGATTTTAAGTATACAATCTGTCTTATTATCGCTACTATTCCAGTCGGTGTTGCAGGTTTATTATTAAAAGATGTCATCGGTGAAAATATTTCAATCGGTTTTGTCGGCTTAATGCTGCTCGTTACCGGTCTCGCTCTTTTATTCATTAAAAATAAACGCGGTGTTAAACGAGACGGTGACCTTACAATCAAAGATTCAATTATTGTCGGTATTGCACAGTGTATGGCTCTGACACCGGGTATCAGCCGCAGCGGCGCTTCAATTGTCGGTGCGATTGCTGTCGGATTAAGTCAGAAAAATGCCCTGCGTTTCGCTTTCCTGTTATACATTCCGGTATCTGTCGGTACTGCAATGATTTCGATTGGAGACATTGTTAATGATCCAAACATGAGTACTTTATGGCTGGCATATCTGCTGGCATTTATCGTGACAATTATTGCGACCTACTTTGCAGTTAAATGGCTGCAGAATGTCATGGAACGCGGCAATCTTATTATTTTTGTCTATTACTGTTTTGCACTTGGTACATTTTCAATACTTTATCAGTTTCTCTCTGCATAATAAAAAACCCGCGAAGAAAATTCTTCGCGGGTTTTTCGCTGCTAAAAATAATATTAGCTGACACCTAATGCAATTTTCGCATAGCGTGTCATTTTGTCTTTATCCCATGGCGGGTTCCAGACGATTGCAATTTGTACATCTTTGACTTCAGGCAGTTCTAACAGAGAATGTTCGACCTGTCCCATGATTTGCGGCCCCATAGGGCAGCCCATCGATGTTAAAGTCATTTCTACTCCTGCGTTTCCTTCGTCGTCAAGGTTTACACCATAAACTAAACCAAGGTTTACTATATCTATACCAAGTTCGGGGTCAATAACGTTTTCTAACGCACCGTACATGCTCTCTTCCATTGCTTTATCCAAACTAATCACTCCTAACTGTAGTGTATATATCATAACTATAACAAAAATTATACATTCAATAAATATAAATGCTATTATTAAGTAGAAACATTTTAATTTAAACATAGATAAAGGGAGATTTATATGGACAAGCATTTAATCTGTTTAGATTTAGACGGCACTCTATTAACGGACGAAAAAACAATTACTCCGTATACAAAAGAAGTGCTTACAACACTTAAACAACAAGGGCATGAACTGATGATCTCTACCGGGCGTCCCTACCGGGCAAGTGTTCCATACTATAAAGAATTAAAAATGACGACGCCTGTCGTGAACTTTAACGGCGCATTTGTCCATCATCCGACAGATTTCAGTTTCCAAATGAAACACGAAACGCTGGATCTTGATATTACTAAAGCAATTGCGAGGAAAATACCGGAACTTAATATTAAAAATATTGTTGCAGAAGTTAAAGATAATATATATATACACTATCATGACAGCGTATTGTTCGATGCATTTAAAATGGGAGATCCTAAAATCAGTGTCGGTAATTTATACGACACGATTAATGAAGATGTGACGAGTATTCTCGTACAGGCTGAAGAGTCTGAAATGCCCCATATCCGTCAAACACTCGATGAACTCTTTGCTGAAGTCATTGAACAGCGCCGCTGGGGCGCACCGTATCCGGTCCTTGAAATCATTAAAAAAGGAATTAATAAAGCTGTCGGCGTCGACTATGCCAGAGAGTTTTTAAATATTCCAAGAAGCCGCACTATCGCATTTGGTGATGAAGATAACGATACAGAAATGCTTCAGTATGTTGAACACGGTGTCGCAATGAAGAATGCTATTGACGACATTAAAGGAATATCTAATTACGTTACAAAATCAAACAATAATAATGACGGTATTGGTCATTTCTTAAACGAATTTTTCGACCTGCGTCTGAAACCTTAAGGAGGAATTATAATGAAACTTATAATCGACAGCTGCGCTGATATTTCTATAGAGAAAGCACGTGAATTAAATGCTGAAGTTCAGCCTTTATCAATCCAGATAGGCGACGTCAGCTACGTTGATCAAATTGAAATTACAAGCGAAGAAGTTATCCAGGCAATTAAAGACGGCAAGCGTCCAATGACAAGTCAGCCGAATCCGGAGAGTTTTGCTAAAATTTTCAAAAAATATGCAGAACAGAATGAAAGTATTATATATCTCGGTTTATCAAGCGCTTTATCCGGAACATACCAGAGTGCAGTGATTGCCCGAGATACGGTACATGAGGAGTATCCTGATGCTGATATAACATTAATTGACACATCAGCAGTCAGCTATGGCCTTGGTCTTATCGTTGAACGTGCGGCCGGCTATATAGCACAAGGTGACGATAAAGATGCAGTTATCTCAAAAGTTGAGACAGATATTTCACAAATCAGACACCTGTTTACTGTGAACGACTTAAACTATTTAGCTGAAGGCGGGCGTTTATCGAAAGGTTCAGCCTTCTTAGGCGGACTGTTAAACATTAAACCGCTGCTGCACGTTGAAGATGGGAAATTAGTTCCCCTCGAAAAACACAGAGGTCTTAAAAAAGTGTTTAAACGCATGACTGAACTCGCAGTTAAAGAAGGTGCCTCCGGCACAGGACATATCGTTCATGCTGACGCTGAGCAACTTGCGAATGATTTGAAGAAACAGCTGCTGGACAACACTGCAATTGAGTCGATTAATATTTCCGGCATCGGACCGACAATCAGTTCACATACAGGCGATGGCACTATCGCATTGTTTTACTTTAAAGACGTTAAATAGTAATGACTAAAGTTATAGTGGTTGGAGGTGTCGCAGGCGGTGCCACTGCTGCATCCCAGCTGCGCCGGTTAAACCCGGAAATTGAAATCGTCATTTATGAACGCTACCGCGATGTCAGTTACGGATCATGCGGTATGCCTTATTACATCGGCGGAGAAGTCGAAAAATGGGATAGTCTGGTAAACATGACTCCGGAGAAATTTAAAGACAAAGATATCTTTGTGAAAACGGAACATGAAGTCATCGCTGTTAATTCTGCAGATAATACTGTCACTGTGCTTGATAAAATAAATAAGCAAGAATTTACCGATTCATATGATTACCTTATTTTATCTCCAGGCGGTTCACCGAAAAAGCTATCTTCTGTAAAAGGCTCAGAACAGGTATTTTCGCTTCATAAGCTGGAAGATCTGGACTATATAATGTCTTATATAGAAGATAATAAAATTAAAGAAGCAGTGCTCGTAGGATCCGGATACATCGGTCTTGAAGTTACCGAGAACTTAACTGACAAAGGCATTCACGTTACGATTCTGCAGCATGATGAACAGATATATAAAAACATTGAAGCGGATATGAACGGCGTACTCTATGAAGCAATGACCGAACACGGTGTTACACTGAAGTTAAATACGGAAATCGACAGTATTGAAGGTAAAAAAGCAGTATTAACAAACGGTGAAACGATTGATGCACCACTTATTATTACTGGCGTCGGCATTACACCGAATACAGTATTTTTAGAGAGTTCAAACGTCATTTTAAACGATGGACTTATTCCTATTAATAAAAACGGTCAGACAAATATTGATAATATATATGCTCTCGGTGATGCGACTGTCACGCATTATCAGCATGTACCTGAGCTGACAATGCAGGCAGCACTGGCATGGCCGGCGCACAGACTTGCACATATTATTGCCAACCAGATTGCCGGGGACAAGTCGATTACACATGAAGGATTTCTCGGAACAAACATCGTTAAATTTTTCGACTATCATATTGCGATATTCGGTTTATCTGAAAAAGAAGTGGCGGACATTCCTCACTTTGTTGTCGATCAGAAACAGAAAAATAAATCCGGCTACATGAACGATGCAGCACCGATACATGTGCGCGTATACGTCTCAAAAGAGAGCGGAATTATATTAAGAGCTGCAGTCGTCGGAACCGGAGGTGTCGATAAACGCATTGACGTATTATCGGCACACACCAGACTCGGCGGCACAGCATACGATCTGATCAATATTGAAGTTGGCTATTCACCACCTTTCTCCAGTCCGAAAGACGTTATTAATATGGTAGGCTATAAAGCGATTGAGAAAGCCAAGGAAAAATAAGTTGAAGGAAGCCGAATTCATTGCTGATGAATTCGGCTTTTTTTGTGCTGCTTGCAAGCTAAATTGTCTTCCTCTGCCTATGAGAGGCTGTTGCGGGCAAGGGAGCACCATTCATCCTAAAACAAAAAAATCGCACTCCCCATTAAAAGAAGTACGATTCACAATCTATTGCTTACTTATTATTCTTTTCCTGTTCTCTTTGTGCTTTATATTTTCTGCTGCGTCTTGCTGCAACCCAGATAAATATCGCAAACAGTCCAAAGATTAATAATGCTGAGTATAAGTAGCCATTGTTAAAGCCGGCTTCTTCAATGACTGAATACAGTTCTGTTTCTTCTCTATCAAGTACAGCGATATATTCTCCGTCATGAGGACGGATCATATCTCCGATAAGCATTCCGCTGTATACTTTACCTTCTTCTTCAGCTGACTGCTCAAATGTAATAGATTCTGTTTCAGCCGTATTATTTACATTCAATATATAATCAACGTCATCTGTGTAATATTTAACTACATAGTGTCCGTCTTCGTTCAGAATTGTTTCAGTTTCTGATTCCGGTGCCTGCATAATCGCGTGGTTTCTATATACTACTGCGATGTTCTCAAGATACTCAATAACTTCCTTATCACTTCTAAAGTCCATTTGCGGGTGAATTTCCGGATAGCTGCTGCCGTTAAATGCAACTTCTGTACCGTATGTCATCGCACTCGGTCCCTGATAAGCGTATAAGTAGTTCCCGAGCTGCTGCACTCTTGTACCCGGGAACATATTCTGTTCTGCCGCGTGGTAAGTAAAACGTTCAGAGAACCAGTGGTCTGCCATAATCATCTGTTCATCTTCAGGGAATTCAGGAAGCTCCTGATTAATTCCGCCGTATGTTTGTGCTAAATCTGCTCTGAATTCTTCCGTTGCTATCGTATCGAAGCCTTCAGCAGTTAACCCTTCTGTCGATAAAATTCCGTAAGTATCGATATCTTCAGGTAAAAATTCTTCAGCATTAAGCCCATCCTGATTGATAAACATGCTGATACCGTCTACATCGTAAGTATCGATAAAGTTCTGAACCATTGCACGGTATGTTTCCTGATTATCCGCGTTGTTAAGATCGATTATTTCTCTGTCGATATCTGCGTAGTAATCTGTCTGAATTTCGTTAAATACCGGTGCTTCTAATGCTGTATAATCATCAGTTGCAACAGCCGGCATATCAACAATAACTTTTAAATCAAATTCATGCGCTTCATCAATTACCTTCTCGAAATCTTCCGGACTGCCGTAAGATTGTGCGAGCGCGCCGTAATCCGTCACATCATAGCCGAGATAATCATCTTCGGCGCGCTCCATTACCGGTGACAGCATAATCGTATTAAAGCCCATATCCTTAACATACTCAAGATAAGGTACAATGCCGTCAAAGTCACCGCCAAAAGGATAATAAGGGTCGCCGTCCGGAGTAACTCCGACATCATTGCCTGTATTATTATTTAAAAAACGGTCGACAGTAATCATATAAACTCTGTCATATGTATTCTCTTCAGCTGATACTGCGTTACTGCTTACAAACAGCACTGTCAGAATCATGCTCACAAGCGTTAAAATTCTCTTCATAATTTTATCCTACCTTTTATTCGTATAATTATAAGTATACTAAACTTCAGTTCAATAGTTTCTGGTTTCACTAATTGTTCATAAATTTTATTTTAACACGGAATCAAAATTTAATAACTTAAAGATAAAAATACCGGTCCGTTAAATTTTAACAGACCGGCATTTTAATTAATCATTCAGTTTAGAAACTAAGCATACCTAGTGGCAGCATTGCTCCCATAATTACTGTTGCAACGATAGCGATAAGACAAATAACTAAAAGTACCGTCGCTTTTGCAGAATTTTTCTTAAGTCTTACGATAGCCATTTCCATAAATCCAATTGAAAGAATTCCAAGCAGTGCTTTTATGCCGTACTGCATATGTGACCCTGCATTGCTGATGCCTTCCATATTGCCGACGTAAACCATGATTCCGCTGAATAATACAAGCAGATAGAACACTCTTAACACCATATGCATAATAAATGCCGGTTTGTTTTCAGCAGTATTGTTCTTTTTGTACATAAAGTAAACTGCAATAAACAAAATGAACGAAACAATAATTGCCGTTAAGTGTAAATGTAACATAGTCTGATTCCCCCTCTACATTAATGATTCCTGTAGTAGTATATCATGGAATGTTTACTCTATGTGTGTCGTTAATGTTCCAATTCCATCGATTGAAACACGTACTGTGTCCCCTGATTTTAAGAATCCTGTAGGATTCATTCCGGCACCGACACCAGCTGGTGTACCTGTTGCGATAACGTCTCCTGGCTGAAGCGTCATATATTTAGACAGTTCTGCAACCAGTTCATCGATTTTTCTTACCATTAACGACGTACTGCCGTCCTGACGGATTTCATCGTTAACTTTAGTCACAATTGTCGTATCCTGCGGATTTGGAATTTCATCCTTAGTTACAATATAAGGTCCCATCGGTGTTGCCATACTTTTCGATAAGAATGCCTGTTTGTGTGATTTCTGTAATTCTCTCGCTGAAATGTCATTGACGATTGTGTAGCCGTAAATATAATCGAAAGCCATTGAACTGTCTATGTTTTTTGCTTCTTTCCCGATAACAACACCGAGTTCCCCTTCATAGTCCAGCTGCTCAGTCATAGCTGTGAATGAAGATATTGTATCTTCATCTCCGACCAGGCTTGAATTTGCTTTTGTGAACACATACAGCTCAACTTCACTTTTCATTTCTTCAGTATGAGCTTTGAAGTTACGGCCAAAACCGATTGTATTATTCGGCGGTTTAACCGGCGCTAAAATATTAATGTTTTCAAATGGCGCTTTGTACTTATCAGCATTATCAGATGCTTCTGCACTTTCAACAAGCTTTCTGACAAGTTCCTGAAAATCCAATGTGTGGTACTCAGTAATGCCTTCCAGTAATGTTCTCGGATAATCCTTAACATCACTGAAATCCTGGAATAAGAGCGGAATAATCCATGCACTATCCTCACGTTTTACTTTGACACCATAATAATTCTTTTCTTCAAATTCAAAAGTTAAAAATTTCATTGGACAATCTCCTTTGTTTTCTTTCATACAGTATAACAAACATTATTTAATTATTCTTGTTTCATTTTCTCATTTATCAGAAAAGTTCGTTCTAATGCGGGAATATTATATTTAGCCAGCACATTCGACACAATAAGCAGCAGAATATAAAGTGCTGCGACGATAAGCAGCAGCATCTGTACGGAGATCTGACCGTACATCGCCATGCCGAAACCGTAAAATATAAACATCATCAGAATATTAAATACTATATATGAAGTTAATCCGTATCTACCCAAATTATAGAACAGGTTAAACACCGGTTTTGGAATGATATCAGCAAGATACAGGAAGATCATAAAGTAGCCGATCGCTGTTACCGGACCGCCGAATCCTTCACCCAATGTCTCTCCTGCAGTTGTTCCGAGAGAAAGCACCTGCAGAAGCTTTGTTGCAATGCCTCCGGCTAAGAGCACCATAATAATTCCGCCGCTGATATACGGACTGTCTTTAATGAATCCTGAAAAACCCAGCTCTCTTAATGCGATACCGAGTAAGATTGAAGGTAAGATGATAAAGACCGCGCTGTAAAGGGAATCCGTACCGTGCCCTGTCAGTATATCTACGTTCATATTGATAATCGCAAGGTAGTCTGTGCTTCTGTACGTACTGATAAATTCATTGACCCGCTGAATACCGGAATACATATGCTGAATATTAGAATTCAGCCCTGTAATAATTTCCAGCACCACATTAAACATTAAATGGAGTGTGTATAACACCAGCGATGCCGCCAGCGTTATTATCCAGTGGCGGCCGACAAAAATCAGGCCGATAAATCCCATAAGAATTATAAACGGCATCGCATCAAAACCGAAAATAAGCACTGCATTTAAAAGTAATATTACGAGTGCGGTGCCAAGCACTTTGGCCAGATGTTTTTTACCGGTATAGCCGTACTGGCTGAGCATATAGCCAATAATAATACTGATCAGCGGTAATGCTGAACCGCCCGTAATAATATCAGCAATATTAAAAACGTTCAGGTCCCGGCCGAAGAAATATTCGAACGGGTTAAGTTCATTAAGCGGCATCATAAAATATAGGCCGCTGTATATAAATAGCAGTATCAGCGATATTCCGCCAATAAAATAAATATGTCTGTTTGAATCATTCAACTGGAATCGCCCCATAATCAAAAAAGTAAAGCACGGCAGTTACCGGCTTGCCAAGTGAGACATGCGCTGATTTTGTATATATGTCCATCTGCGTGCTGTATCTGTCAGCCAGCTGTTCACCTGTTAAATTCGTTCCCGCTACACGGTCTGTCTTGTAGTCAATAATAGTATAGTGATCATCATACTCTAACAGACAGTCGATAATCCCCTGGACAATCTGTTCAGGGTGTTCTGCATAACCGATTGCCTCCTGGCTCATTATAAATGGCAATTCAGTATATATGCCCTGCTGTTTATTTAAAAGATCATTCATCGTACTGTCGTTAAAGAAGCGTGCAGCATTTTCTTTCATTTTTTTAATATGCACTGTGCTTAACAGCTCGTAGTTCTCACTGTAATTATCGATGAGTGTTTCTATATATGCAGTTTTCGCATTGTCATCCATCAGGCTGAGCGTCTGCCACTGATGCATAATATGCATCATCATTTCGTGCATAATCGTCCCGAAAATCGGTGCTTCAAGAGAATCCGCCAGGAAATTCGGTTCCCTTAAATTCACTTCGCTTGTATGATTAATGTACTCAGCACCGTCAGGAATTGTTTCATTCCTCCGTTTAATGGACGTGACCGATTCCTTCGTCGTTACTTCAGTATCACCAGTATTCGGATATGTGTAAAATAACCTCTCACGAACTTCAGGCATAATATCCGCGTTCAGTGCATCGATATCTTCGAGACTCGTATACTCTATTCGTTCATTTTCGGCAGCAGCTGACAATTCCGCTTCCTTCACTTCGATATACGGAACATCAGATTGCATTAATACCGGAGCTAAAAAGTCCATTGCCGAGCGAAGCTCCGCACGCGTTTCAAAAGAAGGTTTTTCCATGCGGCTGAAATCGTATTTGTAGGCCGCTTCACCTTTAAACATCAGCGGCAGATATAATTTCTCCTCGGCCCTTGTCAGAGCAACGTATATCAGTCTTAATTCTTCACTCAGCTGTTCGATATTCAGAAAATCATTTGCGGTAAAGCCGTGAATACTCTCATAGTGATAATTTAATTCAGCATTAAAATTATTAAATACAATACCGAGCTTTGGATGCACGTATACACGCGTCACTTTAGTCAGCGTATAGTTCTGTTTCAAGTCCGCGTATATTACATGTTTAAACTCCAGCCCTTTAGAACTGTGAATCGTCATTACGCGTACTGCATCATCTGTATTTTCAAGCGAACCTTCTTCTCCGAAATCTTTGCCTTCTGAAATTAAAAAATCAATATAGCTGATAAACTGATATAAACTCGTATTGTTCATCGACTGAAATTCGAGGGCTCTGTCAATCAGCCCGTTCAGATTTGCGCGTCTTGCAGAACCGCCAGGCAAACCGCTGAAGAACTCCAGAATATTGAGCTCAAAATATATTTCAGAGATGAGTTCCGGCACGCTTAAATATTTCGCATGCAGCTTCAGCTCTTTAAATGTGCCGACAAACTCCTCTATTTTTCTTAATATAAATTCATCACCGTTATATTCTGTCAGTGCTTCATATAAATATTTTTCTTCTGAAGCAATCCGAATCAGCGAGATTTCTTCTTCACTGAAACCAAACATGGGCAGACGCATCACTCCGGCTAAGTGGTCATCCTGCAGCGGATTGTCTATCAGCGATAAAATACTCCGCATCGTTAAAATCTCAAAGGTTTCAAAATATCCTTTGTTGACGTCGATACTAATAGGAATATCTGCTTTCTGGAATTCATGGCGCATAACGTCAGGTGCGAAACGGTTTCTGTTTAAAATAACGATATCCTGATACCCCGCACCTTTTTTGTAGAGTTCCTGCACCAATTTAACAATCTGTTTAATTTCTAGTTCATCTGCTTCCGCCGATTTTAAAGTCTTATCGTAAATTACCGGCAGCACTTCTACTGTCGATTCCGGCTCTGCCGTCTCGATGCCTTTAATTAACTTTTCTTCATCTGTATAATCAATTTCACCAAGTTCTTTATCCATAATATTTTCAAAAATTAAGTTTGTCGCGTCGAGTATTTCAGAACGCGAACGGAAGTTTCGGTTAAGCTGTATCAGCGTGCCGCTGTCCGGTTCATTAAACCGTTCGCTTTTATCGATAAACAAATCTGGTGCTGCCTGTCTGAAGCGGTAAATTGACTGCTTCACGTCACCTACCATAAACAAGTTGCCATCGTCTTCCCCGCCGGATTTCAGCAGCTGGATAATTGCTTCCTGCACGCGGTTAACATCCTGATACTCATCGATCATAATTTCTTTAAATTGTTCTTTATAACGGTTCGCAATTTCAGATTCGTTGGCAGTTAAAATACCGAGCGCGTAATGTTCGTAGTCATTAAAATCCATCTCATTAGACGATTGTTTATCTTTTCTGTACGCTTCAATCACATCTGACACAATGCTGATTAATTGATTGTTCATGCCGTTCAGCGGTGCAAGTTCTGCTTTTACATCATCCTGTGTATACTGTTTTAAATTGCTGAGCTCCTGATACAGAGCGTTCGCCGGTTTATTAAAGCGTTCGTTTAATTCATTGCCGTATGCTGTAGCACTTTTAATAAAAGCATTTGCCCCTGTAACCAGTTTTGCCGGCGGCAATTTGAAATACCCTTCATTGTTGAAGCTCTCGAGCGCCTGCAGTACGTATTTGTGCATGACAGCAAGTTTTTCATATGCATCATCAATCGGTTTCTCTTTTAATTCTTCATCACGTTCTGCACTATCGTATTCCGCTCTAAGCGTATACAGATCCTGGTCCAGTTTCTTTAATTTCCGTTCTATAACCGCTTTATAGCCATTCAGTATAGCTGTAAGTTTATCTTCAGAAATATACTGATCGATTATATTATTTAAAAATCCGCCCGGATCCTTTGTTGCTATAGCGACGTGATACAGCTGTGTTACAAGTTTATGAAGCTCGCTGTTATCCTTATTACTCGTGACAAACTGATCGAGTTTTAAAAAGTCGTCATCGGCAGTAACGTAAAATTGTTCCAATACATTGCTGATAATATTCTGCAGCCGGATTTCAGCCTCGACCTGGCCGAGTGTACGCATGTCCGGCGGCAGACCAACCGCATTATAATGTGTCTGAATCAAATACAGACAAAAACTGTGCAGTGTGGATATATGCGCATCGTTCAGTTTAATAATCTCTTCATTCAAACGGGGGTCCGGCGTAGTATTATAAGTCTCACGGAGTGCACGTTCGATTTTATCTTTCATATCTTTTGCACTCTTATTCGTAAACGTCGATACGAATACTTCATCGATAGAATAATTCCCATCGATTATATTCTGCTTAATACGTTCTACGAGCACGGCTGTTTTACCCGAACCCGCCGCTGCGGATACTAATACATCCGATCCTTTAGTCTTGATTGCCTCTTCTTGTGCAGCAGTAAATTTAACCATCGTGCACCT
Organism: Jeotgalicoccus psychrophilus DSM 19085; assembly: GCF_000425845.1. Taxonomy (GTDB): domain Bacteria; phylum Bacillota; class Bacilli; order Staphylococcales; family Salinicoccaceae; genus Jeotgalicoccus; species Jeotgalicoccus psychrophilus. The sequence continues at coordinate 175,998 of NZ_KE384464.1, read as the reverse complement.
CACTTTCAAATGCCTCTATATCTTCGTCCGAAATACGGTTCGTCCGGTAATCTTCTGCATTTATTAATTTATCGATATGGCATGCCGCCTTAAAATCACAGAATTGACATGGCAGACCGCCATTCGTATCAATCGGATTAGCAAGCGTATTGCCGTCGTAAATTTCATCTGTAGCTGTTTTAAATTTCCCCATCACGTAGTCGGAATAATGCTTGAACATTTCTGACGACAGCACACGTTTTTTCGAATGGCTGTTAAAAGTGCCGTCTTTTTTCTCCTGCAGCGGGAAATATTCATTAATATATTCAGTATCTGTAATTAAATTTTCCAGCCCTCTGTTGCCGTCGATATTTAACGTATTATCGTCTGCTACGAACAGCCCTTTCGGTTTCAGCGCACTTTGGCGTTCTTTCTGTGCCTGAGTTTCGTCTTCGGCTTTAACCTTCGGTTCGTTAACATGATAAAACAGCATCGAGTTCGGTATAATTTCTCCGTCCAGCAATCCTTCTGCTTTCTTCATCAGCACGTACATATACGTAATAATCTGCAATTCGACACCGTTAAGCACATCTGACTTTCTTAAATCTCTTGCGCTCGACTTGTAGTCGATAATATTTACGTAAACTTTGCCGTCGTTTTTATAGGTATCCACCCTGTCAATTTTACCGCGCAGAATGATTTTTTTACCGTTCGGGCTTGCCAGAACAAGCTCGCCGAGTTCATCATTTTTTTTACCGAATACCGTTTCAATCAGGGTCATCTTATAGTTGCCGAGTGTTTCGATATCTTTCATAAAGAGCAGTGTCGTCGTAATTGCCTGCACTGCTTTCTCCTTCAGTGATAAATAATATTCGGACCGTTCAAAAATACCGTAGCTGATCGTTCTGAGAACAGTTTCCACTGCATTTTTCACCGTACTCTTGATTTTGTCATCATCATGTTCGAGCGTCATATTTAAATCGTGAGCGACTTTTTCCAGTGCATTATGGTACAAGTTACCAATTTCAAGCGGCCTTACCGTATAGTTCTGTCTGACGTTGAGTTTCAGACCGTAATTTGAAAAATGCTGGAAATTACAGTTGAAATACGACTGAAAACGCGACACACTTGCTTTCATTTCTCCGCCGTATAACTGTTCTGCCGTAGCATTGTTAATTTTACGTGCTTTATTATCATAGGTCAGATTTCGTCTCAAACGTTTAATAACGGCCTGTCTGTCACCTGTTTTTAATAACTGATAGACAGAAATAAAATGCCTGTACTGGGGCACACTGCTTAAATCCTGCAGATATTCTTTATCCGTCGACATGAGCTGGCGGAGTTTAAAATGCTCCAGTGCTTCCATACTGCGTATACTCGAAATCAGCCGGATTGAGCTTTTCACATCATAATGTGCAGTTTTGCGGTAGGTGTAATTCAGCACATTTTCCGTTTCTCCTGGTAAAAATTCCGCAACGAACGGACTGATTTTTGTCGCTTCTTTATTTTGCAGCGTTGATGACCAGCTGATGAACAGCTCATCTGTCGGACGTGTCACACCGAGGTAAAAGACGAAGCGCTCATCCTGGGCGAGCGTTCGCGCGCTCGGTGATAACGTGATTCCCCGATTGCTCAAAATAAGTTTCTCTTCATCGGTCACTATCGTTGTGCTGCGGGATTCCTGGGGCATCACATTGTAGTTCATACCCACTATAAATATATACTTTTTATTTTCCACTTTAGCGAGATCCATCAGTCCGATTATCACCTGATCAATTGTTGCAGGTCTTGTATTAAAAGTCGCTGATTTTAAGCCGTCAATAAACGTTTCATAGAATAGTGAAAAGTCTGTTTCTTCATTTTTAAAAACAGTATAGCTGTCGTCTAAGAGACGGATAAATAAATTATATGACTGTTCAGTTTCGTTTCTGAGTCTCACATCTGTTTCTTCCAGCTCATGAATTTCATCTTCCAGTTTAATTAAAATTCCATTATCGACGATAAAGTTATAAATGGCTGATACGTAATCTTTAACCGTGCTGCCTTCTTTTAATGCATTGAAAAATGTTTTCAGCTGTCCGAGTTTATTGTTTTTATAATCAATCATCTCACTCAGCGATTCCGTATTATCAATCCGGTCAATCGTACCTTCTGCATCCAAACGGTATTCAATTGAAAAGCGCTCATCATCGAACAATTCATATCCTGTCAGTCCGCGCTCGATAATAATATTTTCAAGGTGAGCGAGCAGCTGATCATCGTTCCCGTTATTTAAGTATCCGGTTTTAAGAACATTTAAAAATGATGAACTCTGAAAACGGCTCTTATAACATTCAAGGAGTGCAATAATGAGCTGTGTGAACGGGTTGCAGTCCATAGAGTGCTCAGCATCCATATGATAGGAAATATTGAACCGCTTAAATGTCGTTTTTATATGTTCCTCATAGCTCGAATCACGGTATAAAATACCGATATCGGAATATTTCGCACCTTTTTCGCGGACAAGCGTCTCAATATTACGGGCAACCTCAATAACTTCTTCCTGCACCGACGGCGATTCTGTAATCGTGATGCCATCGTAGTTTGTCATTTTTTTACCTGTTGTAATGAATTTTTCAAGCTGCGAGAGGCCGGTACGTTTTGCACGGAGAAATTCATCATCAAAGTGACGGAATTCTACGTAATGCTCACCGAACAGTTCCTGCAGTCTTGTAACTACCGCTTCAGTTTTTCTGAACAGCAGTATATCTCTTTGCGCCTGTTCGCTGCCTTCAGACTTGCTGTGAGTTAAGAGCAGATTAACTTCTTTTACCTTGCCTTCAAGAGCATAAATTAAATCGAATTCACTTTCAGTGAAGTTGTGAAAACCGTCGATATAAATTACTGCATTTTTTAATGTACGAATGTTCTTTTTACGGTTTATGTCATCTATAAAATTTTGAATCATATTTAAATCTTCAATATTATATTCCGTAATACGTTCTGACCACATAGAATATATTTTATTTAAATCTTCATATTTTTCTGTCGTTCTGCCTCTCTCAAACTCCATATCAAAAAGCTGTTCAGGCTGGACGTTATATGCTCTGAATTCTGTAATCTGCTCCAGCACTTTCTCAGAAAATTTTATGTAGCCGCCGGATGTATGATAATAATTTAAAACTTCTTTCATATCATTCATCAGTTTGTGCATGAACATTACATGTCCCGCTTCAGACAGTGATTCTTTTTCAGGCTGCCCGAGCTCATTGTAAACGTGCCACATCAGTCTGGTAAAACTGAACACACTCGTCCGCATACTGCCGGTAACAAAACCATTTTTTGGCTGGGTAATGAGCTGTTCATAACTCAATGTATTTTGCGTCGGTGTAACGATATATATATTAGAACCGAGCGGTGAATCTTTTGTCAGCGCTTCAATTTCATTAAACATGGTGCTTGTTTTACCGGTACCGCTCGTGCCTGTCCATAATGTGATTCCCATACAATATGCCCCCTGACTTGAATAAAGGAGATATTAGATTCCCTAATATCTCCTTTTAGTAATATTTATAATTAAAAATCAATAGCTACTTCATTCAGCGGCCAGAATCTGAGCTGAACTTCACCGATAATAGAATCCTCGGTGATTAAACCAAAGTCTCTTGAGTCTCTGCTGACCGGACGGTTATCTCCGAGTACCAGATAATGACCTTCCGGGATTACTCCGTCTTCAACACCCATATCGCTCAGTGTGAAATTGTCCATATAGGATTCACCCTGGTGGGTGACATAATCTTCCTGCAGCGGTTCACCATTTAAATATACAGTACGGTCTACCATCTCTACATTATCACCAGGCACACCAATTACACGTTTAACGTAAGCTGAGTCTTCATTTGAATTAAAGACGATTACATCGTCCTGTTCAACATCAGTCAGGTCGTATATAAATTTATTTACTACTACTCTGTCGCCATCTTCTAATGTCGGATCCATGCTTAGCCCATCGACTGAAAATGAGACAAAGAGAAACATTCGTATGACAGCAATTACCACAATTGTAATTAAGATTGCTACAGCCCATTCGCGAATTTCTTTTGCCAATTATGACACCTCTTATTTATTCATTTTTCTTTCCAGATATTTCTGATACCATTTTGAAAGCAGATATAACAGTACTAAAAATACCAGCGAGAGTATAAGTTTTAACGGTGAGTCAAAAAATGAAGTTATGTCATAACCGACAAGTGTCATCGATAATATCATAATAAATTTTGACGCTAATAATATATATAAGTATACATGTCTTCTTATATTAGATAAAGCTGTGATAACATTTACGACTGATGACGGTGTAAACGGCAGTGACAGTAATATGAATAAAAATGTAAATCCCCGTTCATCGATAAACTTCAGCATTTTGTTAAGCTTGTCGTGCTTTTCTATATATCTTTGTGCCGGATGCCTGAATAAATTGCGGACAATTAAAAACACTAAATAGCTGCCCGCCACACTGGCGGTGTAACTCACGAGGAAACCGACAATAATACCGTATGAGTTAATATTTAAAATAACAATTACGACAAGCGGTAAAAACGGCAGGAACGCTTCGATAAACACGAGCAGAAATCCTACGATAAAACCTAAGTCTTCAAATTTTTGAAATAGCGTCTCTATCCCCTGTTCAGTCGTCAAAAGTTCGATTAATTCGTTCAAGTGTTTTCCCTCACTGTAAAAATACTAAAAGACTATATTTGTAATATAGTCTTTTAGTATAGATTATCAAATTATTTTCATTTATTATAACATGATTAATGATGATTTATCGCTATTTAGCATGCACGGCATTCTTTTTAGGAATAAGTTTTTTAATATTATCTTCTTCTGCATTATTAAACATTTCTACAATTGCCGAGCCGACGATAACACCGTCACAGTGCTCGCCAAGCGCTGCTGCAGCGTCTCTTGAGTTAATTCCAAATCCCGCACATACCGGTACTTTGCTTTTATTTTTAATACGACTGAGATTATCAAACACTTCCTGGCTGTAGCCTGCTTGTTTACCGGTCACGCCGTTAACAGTTACTGCATAGATAAATCCTTCCGCTTCATCTAACAGCTCTTTCAGCCTGTCATCTGACGTCGTTAATGTCGCGAGACGGATAATGGCAATATCACTACCTTTTAATACTGTTTTAAGTTCAGCTTCCTCTTCAAGCGGCACGTCCGGCACAATAATTCCGCTGATATTTGCGGCATCTGCATCTTTTGCGAATTGCCCGAGTCCGTAATTAAAGACCGGATTATAATAAGTCATTAAGACGTAAGGCACATTTATTTCATCTTTAATTTCTGTAAGCTTTTGCAGTATATCCCTAAGACTGACATTGTGTTCAAGTGCGCGTAAACCGGCACGCTGGATGACAGGGCCGTCTGCTGCAGGATCGCTGAACGGAATACCAATTTCAATCAGATCCACTCCCGCTTCCTCCAGTGTTTTAATTTGATAGGCAAGTTTATCGAGTCCGCCGTCTCCTGCCATAATATACGCGATAAATGCTTTATCGTCTAGACTGTTTAGTGTCTGAAACATATTTTCAATACGAGTTTTAGTCATTTGTTCTTCTCGCCTCCAGTTCTCTCTTCACCATTTCAACATCCTTATCCCCTCTGCCTGATAACGACACGACGATAATTTCATCTTTTGGAAGTTCAGGTGCAATCTTCATAACATATGCAATGGCATGCGAACTCTCCAGTGCCGGAATAATGCCTTCTGTGCGTGACAATTTCTGGAATGCATTCAGCGCCTCTTCATCTGATGCATATTCATAACTCGCACGTTTCGTTGAGAATAAAAAGCTGTGTTCCGGACCGATTCCGGGATAATCGAGACCTGCTGAAATTGAATGCGTTCCCTGCAGCTGACCGTTTTCATCCTGCAGCATATGCATTTTTGCACCGTGTGCAATACCGACTGAACCGCGGTTGATTGCAGCAGCCACTTTATTTGTATCGATGCCTTCTCCTGAGGCTTCTACTCCGATTAATTCAACATCTTTGTCTTCGATAAAATTATAGAACATTCCCATCGCATTACTGCCGCCGCCGATACATGCAACAACTTTATCCGGCAGACGTCCTTCTTTATCTAATATTTGCGCTTTTGCTTCTTTTGAAATAATGCTCTGGAAATCACGTACAATTTGCGGGAACGGATGCGGACCAAGTACTGATCCTAGTACATAGTGTGTATCTTCCATATGCTGAACCCAGTATCTCATCGTTTCGTTTACAGCATCTTTTAAGGTCGCAGTGCCCTGTTCCACTCTAATGACTTCTGCACCTAAAAGTTCCATTCTGAACACGTTAAGCTCCTGGCGGTCCGCGTCTTTCGCCCCCATAAACACTTTACATTCAAGGCCTAAGAGGGCTGCGATTGTCGCCGTCGCGACACCGTGCTGTCCGGCGCCTGTCTCCGCAATTACTTTAGTTTTACCCATATATTTAGTCAGCAGTCCCTGGCCAATAGCATTATTAATTTTATGTGCACCGGTATGATTTAAATCTTCGCGTTTCAAATATATTTTGGCTCCGCCGAGTTTCTCTGTTAAGCGTTCCGCATAGTACAGCGGATTTTCACGGCCGACGTATTCTTTCATTAAATAATCAAATTCACGCTGGAATTCCGGATCCTCACTTGCCTTTTTATATGATTCTTTTAATTCTTCAAGTGTCGCAATTAATGATTCAGCTACGTAAGTGCCGCCGAATTCACCATATTTACCATCCGCACTTGGATATTTATAAGTTTCTGTCATTTTGTCCACCTCTTATATTTTTTATAAATGCTGCGACTTTTTCAGGATCTTTTTGACCGTCAGTTTCTACTCCGCTGGATACATCGATAAGTGCAGGACCGGCAATGGCTGCCGCTTCCTTAACGTTTTCGGGATTTAACCCGCCGGCAAGGGCCAGTCTGGATTTATCAATTTCAGCTAAAGGCAATTCAGACCAGTTAAATACAACACCGCTGCCCCCGTAATATTTTTCTCTCGGACTGTCGATCAGTATATACTCCGCATCGTAATTAAATCGTTCTTTGTACGACAATTCCGAGTTCGAAGGAAAAGCTTTAATCGCTCGTCCTTTATATTGTTCAACAAAATCTTTGTCCTCGTCGCCATGAAATTGTATAAAATCCAGACCCGCTTCGTTTAATGCGGCATCCGCCTCTTCTTTAGAAGGATTAACGAAAACACCGACAGTTTTTATACCAGTTCCTTTTAAGCTCTCAGTAATTGCTGTCACTGTCTCCAGATTAATACGGCGCTTGCTCGGTGCCAGTACCATGCCGATAAAGTCCGGCTTTTCTGCTGCTGCCAGCTGCGCTTCTGCTACTGTTTTAATTCCGCAGATTTTAATTTTCATACACTTCACCCGATTTCAATTCTTTAATTTTTTCTGCGATGCTGTCTGCTCTCATTAACGATTCTCCGACGAGCATTCCTGCCGCGCCCGCCTGCTTCATGCGCCCGGCATCAGCTTCTGTATGAATGCCGCTTTCGGCGATGAAATAAATATCATTCGTTCCGTATTTTTTAAGGAGCCTTTCACTATTGCCGATATCAACAGTAAACGTTTTTAAGTTTCTGTTGTTAATACCGATAATCTTCGGTGAAATTTTCAGTGCGCGTTTTAACTCGTCTTCGTCATGAACTTCAACGATAATATTTAAGCCAAGCTCTGTTGCATAATTGTATAAATCCTGCAGTACTTCGTCTTCCAGTATCGTGACAATTAACAAAACAATATCGGCCCCGTGGTTATAGGCACGGTTAATCTGCCGCTTATCGATAATAAAATCTTTGTTCAGTACCGGGACATCTACTTCATCAGCAATTTTTTTTAAGTCATCAAAAGTACCTTTAAAGAAACTTGTGTCCGTCAGCACGCTGATCGCATCAGCTCCGCCTTTGACGTAGGATTTTGCCTGAGACAGCGGATCCATCACTGCATTAATGTCACCTTGTGACGGTGAAGCGCGTTTCACTTCGCTGATTAGAGCGATACCGTTATTACGGTCAAGCCTGCCTGTAAAGTCCAGCGGTTTTTCTCTTGTAATTATTTCAACTTCCTCCGGATATTTCAGAAGTTCTTCTTTTTTCACTTTTACAATGTCGTCTAATATTGTCATACTTTCGACTCCTCATTATTTTTAATGACTTCCTGCAGTTTGTTATATGCTTTCCCCGACTGAATCGCTTCTCTCGCTTTTTGGATACCTGCGCCAATTGATTTTGCTTCATCTGCGACGAACAGACCAATGCCTGCATTCAGCAGTACTGTTTCGATTTGTGCACGTGTTGCGGTTCCTTTTAATACTGATTCGAGAATTTCTTTATTCTCATAACCGTCTCCGCCTGCAATGTCACTCTTATCGCACAGTGTTAATCCGTAGTCTGTCGGATCGATAACGACTTCTTCTATTTCACCGCCGCGTAAAAATACGAGATGGTTTTCTCCAAGCAGTGTTGCTTCGTCCATATGGCCTGCACCGTTCATTACTACTGCATTTTTACGTCCTAAACGCTGCAGTACTTTCGTAATTGTCATCAGCTTTTTACGGTCGTAGATGCCTAAAAACTGATAGTCCAGATCGAGCGGACTAATACATGGTCCGATAAAATTAAATACTGTCGGACGTTTTAAGGTCTGCCTCACTCTCATAATCTGTCCCATTTTCGGATGTACATGCGGTGCACTTAAAAATGTAATATTTGACTCGTTTAATTCTTTCGCAACTCTGTCAGCGTCGAAATTTAAATTTACGCCAAGTGCCTGCAGTACATCTGAACTTCCCGTCTTACTCGTAACACTCTTGTTGCCGTGTTTTGCGACAGTTACTCCGCAGCTTCCCAGCACAAAAGCTGAAGTTGTTGAGATATTGAAACTCCGGGATCGATCCCCGCCGGTGCCGCAATTATCCATTACTTTATTATTTACATTTGGAATATCTTTCGCATATGACTTCAATACTTCGGCAATAGCTGTAATTTCATCTACAGTTTCACCTTTATCGCTTAGTGCGATTATGAAATCTCGGAGTTCATCATCTGTTACTTTACCGTCTAACACTTCTGTAAAAAATTCATGCATTTCTTTATACGATAAATCACTGCCGTCTTTTACTTTTATCATTGTCTTTTCAGTTACTGCTGCAATATTTAATGTCATAATATATTCCTCCTAAAAATTAAAAATCCCCCATGACAAAATGTCATGGAGGACGATGTTAAACCGCGGTACCACCTCAGTTGAAGTTTTCACTTCACTCAAATGCATAACGGCATTACCCGAGCAAACCTAAAAACCGGAACCCAATTCACAGCAGAACACGCTGCCGGTTTCCACCATATCCGGCTCTCTGTTAACGTAAGACTGCTGCTACTCAATCCATTTGCTGATATTAAATTAGTATAAATAAAAAACTCTCCATGCTTAATATTAAAAAATATTAAGGACGGAGAGCCGCGGTGCCACCTATATTGACCGGTAAAGCCCGGTCCACTCATTAAAAGTTATATTAAATTAAAGTTTTATAAAAGAAGTCCATTCGCATATATGAAATACCGGTTCACAGCACCACCGGCTCTCTTGTAAATCGATATATGTTACTGCTCTTCCTTCGAATTGATTTTAATACTAACAAGTTTAAAATATAAATGCAAGGGTTAAATTCAATTTATCTGAAAATTCATTCTTAATAATCCTCTGAAATATTGATATGATTGACTTTATCAGGTGTAATAAATTTTTGCAAATTCTTTTTATTTTAGTATTAATTCTGCAATGAAACTCGCTCATTGGTGAGATAAACGGTTACCTCTGATATGAAACTCGCTCATTGGTGAGATAAACGGCTACCTCTGATATGAAACGAGCTCATTGGTGAGATAAACAGTTACCTCTGACATGAAATCCGCTCATTGGTGAGATAAACGATTACCTCTGACATGAAACCCCCTCATTGGTGAGATAACTCAAAAAAACTGCAGATAATCAAAAAAAGACAAAACCCAAAAGGGTTTTGCCTCTAAAATAATCAGTTTTATGCCCAACCGCGATAGCGTGAGCCTTCTGCAGTTCTTTTAAGACCTACGATAAATGCTGCAAGTCTCATATCAATTTGACGGTTTTCGTGAAGGTCATAGATTTCGTTAAATGCTGAAACGAGTTTTTGTTCCATCTTCTCGTTTACTTCATCTTCACTCCAGTAATAACCCTGGTTGTTTTGTACCCACTCGAAGTAAGATACTGTTACTCCGCCTGCTGATGCAAGTACGTCCGGAACGATCAGAACGCCTCTTTCAGTCAGAATGCGTGTAGCTTCAGTAGTAGTTGGTCCGTTTGCTGCTTCACATAAAATTTGAGCTTTAATGTTCGGCGCATTGGCTTCAGTAATCTGGTTCTCGATTGCTGCCGGAATAATAACGTCGCAATCAAGTGCAAATAACTCATCGTTTGATAATACATCTTCATACAGATTCGTTACCATACCAAAACTGTCACGGCGTTCTAAAAGATAGTCGATATCAAGACCGTTCGGGTCATGAAGTGCACCGTTGGCATCTGAAATACCGACGATTTTCGCACCTCTGTCGAATAGGAATTTAGACAGGAAGCTGCCTGCGTTACCGAATCCCTGGATGACAATACGAATGTCTTCCATCTTCATATCGCGCTTTTTAAGTGCTTCTTCAAGACAGATTACAACGCCTAGTGCTGTAGCTCTGTCACGGCCTTCTGAACCGCCGAGTACTAATGGTTTACCTGTAATGAATCCAGGCGAGTTGAATTGGTCAATCGCGCTGTACTCATCCATCATCCAAGCCATAATCTGCGAGTTTGTGAATACATCCGGTGCCGGAATATCCTTAGTCGGTCCAACGATTTGAGAAATTGCACGAACGTAACCGCGTGACAGTCTTTCGACTTCATCCATGCTCATTTCGCGCGGGTCACAGATGATTCCGCCTTTACCGCCGCCGTAAGGCAGGTTAACAATACCTGCTTTAAGAGTCATCCACATAGACAATGCAACAACTTCATCTTCTGAAACGCTCGGGTGGAAACGAACTCCGCCCTTAGTAGGACCCACTGCATCGTTATGCTGTGCACGGTATCCCGTAAATACTTTAACTGAACCATCATCCATTTTCACCGGTATACGCACTTTTAGTGTACGTAAAGGTTCTTTGATTAATTGGTACATATCGTCGTTATAACCAAGCTTATCGAGCGCCTCTTTAATGATGCGCTGTGTAGATTCAACTAAACTAATTTCTTCTGACATTTTGATCCGCCTTTTTTTGTAACTGTTTTCATCTCATATTGTATCATAAAGATTATTTTTAGAAAGTATCTTTGTTAAAAACTTTTTTAACTTTATCGAGGGCCCAGTCAAGTTCGTCTTTCGTCACAACTAGCGGCGGTGCAAATCTCACTACCGTACCGTGAGTTTCTTTGCAGAGCACGCCTTCATCTTTAAGCTGTTCACAGAATATACGTGCACTTTTATTAAGTTCCAGACCGATAAAAAGCCCTCTGCCGCGAATGTCTACTATAGCTTCATGGCTGATTTTCTTCAGTTCACCGAGCAGGTATTCTCCGAGCTCCAATGAACGCTCTGACAGCTTTTCATCGATAATCACGTCTAGTGCTGCTTCTGATACTCTGGCCGCCAGCGGGTTGCCGCCGAATGTCGAACCGTGCGATCCTTCATTCAGTACACCAAGTACTTCGTCATCACCAAGTACGACTGATACCGGGAACACGCCTCCGCCAAGCGCTTTTCCTAAAATGTACATATCAGGCACGACTTCATCCCAGTCTGTTGCAAACATTTTTCCTGAACGTCCAAGGCCCGCCTGAATTTCATCCGAGATAAACAGGACATTGTTGCGGTCGCAAATTTCTCTCACTGCTTTTAAATAGCCTTCCGGCGGAATATTAACACCCGCTTCACCTTGAATCGGTTCTAAGATAACTGCAGCAGTATTATCATTTATCGCATCTTCCAGCGCTTCTGAATCTCCGTAATTAACAATTTGGAAACCTTCACCAAGAGGACCGAATCCTCTTCTGTATTCTGGCTCTGACGACATCGACATTGGAATCATCGTTCTGCCGTGGAAGTTATTTTTCATGGCAATTACTTCCGCCTGATTATCAGGCACCCTTTTTACTTCATACGCCCAGCGTCTCGCCGCCTTAATTGCGGATTCAACAGCTTCAGCTCCTGTATTCATCGGCAGGACTCTCTCTTTACCGGAGATTTCACTGAGTTTTTCGAACCAGTCTCCAAGACAGTCGACGTGGAACGATCTCGATGTCAGGGTTACTTTATCCGCCTGATCTTTTAATGCCTGAATAATCTTAGGATGACGGTGTCCCTGATTCACCGCAGAGTATGCACTCAGCATATCCAAATACTTATTTCCTTCAGGATCTTTCACCCATACGCCTTCCGCTTCAGAAATTACAATCGGCAGCGGTTTATAAATATCCGTATCATACCGTTCTGTCTTTTTGATGATTTCTTCACTTCTCATTAATTTCTCCCCCTTTTATGTTTAAAAAGTCATTTAAATATACATTATTAAATATGTATTCATCACCATCATGACTGTAATTAACATTATTATCAAGAGATTTATTAAACCGTGTTCCAATAGTCTTTGCAAAGTTTGAAAACGTATACATTAAACTGGTGTTTTATACTTATTAAGCCGTAATTCCAGTGGAATAAATACATTTAGAATGAATATATATTCATCGGAAGATAAAATAAAAAACCTGTAATTATTACAGGTTTTACTACTGGCATTATTCTTTCATACGTTCTTTTGCCTCTTCTATCCAGAGCGGCATTCGTTCTGCCAGCGTCTGGAAACCGTATTTCTCGGTATCCTTGATCTTCTCTAATACAGAACGCTTATCTCTTTTTTTCTCTTCGTTCTTAAAGTATTCATTTTCTTTCAATGATAAGCTGATTTTACCGTTTTCATCAATGCTGACAATTTTAGCCTTTACTATTTGGCCTTTAGATAAATATTGATTCACATCGTGAACGTAATCGTTCATCACTTCAGAAATATGGATCAGACCATCACGATTATCAGGAGTTTTGACAAAAGCACCGTACGACTGAATACCAGTAATTTTCACTTTGACGAACTGGCCGATCCGGTATTTTTTTGCCATGTTATCCCTACTTATTTACTTCTTTTATTAAATCCATCACCATTTTAACACAGTTAGCTGAAGTAACCAAAAAAATAACATAGCAAAACACATACACCAAGATGGCATATGTGCGCGTATTTTTCATATCAGTTATGTAAATCTGCGGAGCTCTGAGGTCGCACACAGAAATAATAGGTTTCTTATTTTAGTTAGATTACTATTTCCGTGTGGAGTCATCCTTATACTCATGTTCAAGTCTTTCGAGAACTTTTTCTTCGAATTCTTTCATCTTCTCTTCTTCATTGCGCGAATATTTTTTAATAAGTTTGTACACGATAAACGCAAGTAATATAAAAAGAAGTAACATGATAAGAGCTGGAATGTATTCCGTTTTATCTTCCGGGAAATAAAGGAACGGCATCATTTTTAAATCACTCACCTTTACACACACAAGTATATCAGAGTGTTTTATGGATTAAATATTATAATAATGACTAATTTGTGATACTTTCAGCAGGATTTTTGTAATATCTATATTAAATATGTATATATTTCCCTTCTTTTTTCAAAATAAAAATGCACAGCCTGTATTAAATACACGGCTGCACATCTCTTAATTACATATATTATTCTGTTACTTCAATTGTTTCGATGATTACATCTTCAGCAGGCTTGTCCTGTCTTCCTGTTTTAACGTCAGCAATTTTCTCGATAATATCAAGACCTTCAATAACATGTCCGAAAACAGTATGTCTCTGATCTAACCAGGGAGTTCCACCGTGTTTTTTGTAGCTTTCAACGATTTCAGCCGGGTAACCCGCACCTTCAAGTTGTGAAATCATATCAGCCGGTACGTCTTTCAGCTGTACGATAAAGAACTGTGAGCCGTTTGTGTTTGGTCCCGCATTAGCCATAGACAGTGCGCCGTACAGGTTGAATGCATCTGTGGAAAATTCATCTTCGAATGCTTCTCCCCAAATACTTTCTCCGCCCATGCCTGTACCAGTCGGGTCGCCGCCCTGAATCATGAAGTCTTTAATTACTCTGTGGAAAATTAATCCATCGTAATATTTATTTTTCGCGTGTGTTACAAAGTTCTCTACAGTTTTAGGTGCAACATTGTTTAACAGCTTAACTGTTACGTCACCCATGTTTGTTCTAATTACCGCTTTTGTTTCGCCTTCTAAAACTTCTGTTGTTAATTGTGAATATGCCATGAATTTGGCCTCCTGGAAAAATTTTATTAATTTCATTTTTGCAGCAGTAATAATGAAATTAAAAAAATAAATATTTTAAATTCAATACTACTTACTACTATATATACAGTATACGAGAATAGCCTGAAATTTCAAACCGTAAGCGTTTATTTACAATTAATATTAATGTATAATGGTTAAATATAATAACGTTAGAGGAGGATACACTTTGACATTGATACATTTCGCAATATTTTTACCTGTTATTGCTGCAATCGCAATCGCAATAATCTACAGGTATGTTAAAGATGTACATCTCGGTTGGTTTGTTTTACCTATTCCGACTGTGATAGTCGCATACTTATTTAGCTTAATACCTTCTATTGCTAATAATCAAGTTTTCCATCATACATTGAATTTAATGCCCCGTATCGGGCTGAATTTTGACGTCTACATAGATGGTCTCGGCTTACTGTTTGCAATACTCATTTCCGGTATTGGTGCGCTGGTAGTATTATATTCTATCGGCTACTTATCAAAAGACGAAAAGCTTGGCAATTTTTATGTCTACTTGCTTATCTTTATGACTGCCATGCTCGGAGTAGTTTTAAGTGACAATATTTTAATGCTCTACTTCTTCTGGGAACTGACTTCAATTTCCAGTTTCCTGTTAATCGCTTTCTGGTTTACTAAAGAGAAATCGATTTACGGTGCACAAAAATCAATGCTGATCACTTTCTTCGGCGGATTTATGATGCTCGGAGGATTTATTATTCTGCATCTTATTACAGATACGTTCAGCATTAGAGAGATGATTGCCAATGTTGATTTAATCATGGCAAGCCCTCTCACACCGCTGGCAGTTGTTCTAGTACTGCTCGGTGCGTTTACCAAATCTGCACAGTTTCCGTTTTACATATGGCTGCCGGACGCTATGGAAGCACCGACACCGGTCAGTGCTTACCTGCACTCAGCTACGATGGTTAAAGCTGGTCTCTATTTAGTTGCAAGATTTACACCGGTTTTCGCATTCAGCGAATTATGGGTATGGATGATTTTAGTTATCGGTCTTGTCACACTGTTCTGGGCTTCATTCAACGCCATTAAACAGGATGACCTAAAAGCAATACTTGCATACTCGACCGTGTCACAGCTCGGTCTCATTATGAGTCTCCTCGGAGTCGGGGCACTTGCAGTATCTACAGGTGCCAACGAACAGATTTTCACAGTCGCAGTCGTTGCTGCAGTGTTTCATATTATTAACCACGCAACATTTAAAGGGGCGCTGTTCATGGTTGCCGGTATTCTCGATCACGAAACCGGCACACGCAGCATGAAGAAACTCGGCGGCTTAATGACGCTGATGCCTATTACATTTACAATGACACTGGTTACAGCATTATCGATGGCAGGTATTCCTCCATTTAACGGATTCCTGTCAAAAGAATTGTTCCTTGAGGCAATGTTTGAAATAAGCAATGCGAACTTCAGTGTGCTGGCTGACTGGAGTGTACTGTTCCCGATTCTTGCAATCGTCGGCAGTATTTTCACATTCGTTTATTCTATTAAATTAATTCACGGTGTTTTCTTCGGCAAACGTACACATGATACGCCGAAAGAGCCGCATGAAGCTCCAAAATTATTACTGGCTTCACCGATTATTTTATCGTCACTGGTTATAATTTTCGGATTGTTCCCGAACATTCTGTCAGGTTCAATTATCGATCCTGCAGCAATGAGCATACTCGGTACAGATACGGCATTGAATACTAAAATTTCACACTGGCATGGGTTTGATAATCCTGCACTGTGGGCGACAGTCGCCATAGTTGTAATCGGTACAGTGCTTTACTTATTCAGAAGCAGCTGGATGTTCATTTACGATTATCACAAAGAGCAATTTACTTTGAATCATTTATACGATCAGGGTCTTATATACAGCCAGCTTGGCTCAGCTAAAGCGACAGACGGTATTATGAGCGGCTTCCTGAGAGATTACATGGTTTATATTTTCGGATTCTTCGTCGTTCTCGGTATCGTTACGACTTTCTATACGGGACTGCCGATTACATTTGATGACTTCGCTGAAGTCGGTATTCAGGACATGGCTCTCGTACTCATCATTTTAGTGTCTCTAGCAATTATTATGATGACACGCTCACGCATGGTTTCGATTATTATGCTCGGGGCAATAGGGTTTTCAATGGCATTGTTCTTCGCATTCTTCAGAGCGCCGGACCTTGCACTCACTCAGCTTGCGATAGAAACAGTAACGACGACATTATTCCTCGTTTGTTTTTATCATCTGCCGAAACGCTCGAAACATGAAGAAAGCATTAAATTTAAATTTACGAACTTTATCGTCTCTGCAGGTGTCGGAGTTATCGTTATTCTGTTTGGTCTGGCAGCATATTCAAACAGACTGTTTGAATCGATCAGTCAGTATCACATTGATCACGTCTATGATCTGGCTGCCGGAGGTAATATGGTAAACGTAATACTGGTAGACTTCCGTGGTTACGATACCTTAATGGAAACTCTGGTCTTCGGAATCGCTGGAATTGGAATTTATGCATTGATGAAAGCAAAAGTATCAAGAAAGGATGATGACAATGAAGAGCACGCTTAAAAGAGCTGGCTACGGTAAAGTTCAACGCCAGATGAATGATGTGTTTATACAATTCACTTCTAAAGTGATATTTCTCATCATCCTGTTGTTTGCTGTAAACCTATTTCTGGCAGGTCACTACACACCGGGCGGCGGTTTCGTCGGCGGTCTGCTTGCGGCTTCAGCCATCATACTGCTGCTTATGGCCTACGACTACAAAACAGTTAAGAAAATGATTCCGGTCAACTTTCATTTAATGATCAGTGTTGGTTTGGCATTTGCAATTCTCGTACCTACGCTGCTATTTTTCTTCGGCGTTCCTTTCTTCACACACCAGCATACATACATTAACGTGCCGGTGTTCGGAGAAGTTGCACTCCATACAGCAGTACTTTTTGATATCGGTGTATTCCTTATTGTCGCTGGGACATCATTATTGATTATTACACTCGTTGGGGGGACAGAAGAATAATGGAACTCGTCACTATATTTTTATCAGGAATACTAATTGCCAGTGCGACTTATTTAATTTTATCGAAAAGTGTGTTGCGTATTATCATCGGCCTTTCGATTCTGTCTCATGGAGTACACTTAATGATTCTGACTATGGGACAGTTAAAACGGGGCAGCGTGCCGGTTCTTGATGAGGCAGTTACTTCTTATTCTGATCCACTGCCCCAGGCTTTAATTCTGACAGCAATTGTAATTTCATTTGCACTGACTTCATACAGTCTCGTACTTCTGCTCAGAAATTATAAAGAGCTCGGTACGGATAACACTGAAGATATGAAAGGAGTTCCACATGACGACTAACATACTACCTATGCTCCCAGTCATACTTCCGTTCATTGCCGGTGTCATTATGCTGTTTATCGGCAAACGTCCGATGCCTCATCGAATTATATCGGCTGTAGCTGGTTTAATCTTGATTGGTTTTGCAGCATTTAACATCTATTATGTATATATTAACGGTACGATGGTTACTTATCTTGGTAATTGGTCAGCGCCATTCGGTATTAGTGTTGTTTATGATATGACCGCTGCTCTTTTAGTGTTTACAACATCAATTGTAATGTTTTTCGTTATCATTTATTCATTCCAGTCAATTGGATATGAAAGAGAGAAATATTATTATTATCCTATGGTTCTGTTTATGATTACGGGAATAAATGGCGCCTTTACTACAGGTGACCTTTTCAATATGTTTGTGTTTTTCGAAGTATTCCTGCTCGCGTCGTATGTATTAATTACATTAGGCAGCCGTAAAGTCCAGCTGCAGGAAGGGTTTAAGTACCTGGTTGTTAATATTGTGTCATCAAACTTCTTCCTGGTAGGACTTGCATATCTGTATTCCGTTACAGGATCACTTAATATGGCTGACATCCATATCAAACTTTCGAGTTATGAAGGCAGCCTTGCCATAATGACAATTATCTCGGTTGTATTTATATTCGTTTTTGCTACAAAAGCAGGCTTGTTCCCGTTATATTTCTGGATGCCCGGCTCCTACAGTGCACCGCCAATTCCGGTAATTGCATTGTTCGGCGCACTGCTAACTAAAGTTGGTGTTTATGCAATTGCAAGAACATATTCACTATTCTTTACTACTGACGTAGCTTACACCCATCAGATACTTCTGCTGCTGGCACTATTAACAATTGTAGCCGGCTGTATCGGAGCTCTTGCCTACACTGATATGAAACAAATTATTATCTATAATATTATGATTGCAATCGGTGTGATTATCGTTGGATTCTCAATGATGGACTACGCCGGCACTGTAGGTGCGATGTACTATCTGATCCACGATATTGTTATTAAAGCAGCACTGTTCCTTTTGATCGGCTTCATTATTTACCGGACAGGTAAAAACGATGCAGCTGATCTTGGCGGGCTGATTAAGCAGCACCCTGTTGCGGGCTGGATGTTCTTTGTCGCCAGTCTCTCACTCGCAGGTGTTCCCCCGTTCCCAGGCTTTTTCGGTAAGTTATTTATCGTCGAGTCTGCATTTGATAACGGGCATGCAATCGCTGCTGTCATCGTGCTGCTGTCGAGCCTGATTGTGTTATACAGCATTATGAAAATATTCATCAAAGTATTTTGGGGAGAACCTGTTGAGCCGATTGAGCTTAAAAATATCAAATCAGATAAGTTACTGTTTTCGGCTATCGGACTTGTAATCGTCTCAACTGTATTCGGACTCTCAGCTGATTTCTTATTCCCTATCTTTGAAATGGCGGCAGAATCATTCTACAACCCGTCTTCATACTCTAATTATTTGATGGGGGTGGAATAATTGTCATTTCAACTTTTAATTAACATCGTTTTAGCATTTTTATGGGTATTTATGAATGGAGACTTTACTGTCGGGACATTCGTTACCGGGTATATAATCGGGCTCGTAGCTGTTTATATACTGCGCAACTTCCTGCCCGGCCGTTTTTATCTGAAGCGTCTGTACTGGATGATACGTCTGTTCCTCGTCTTTATCATTGAGTTGGTAAAAGCCAACGTCGATGTAGTACGCATCGTAATGGCACCTAAAATTGACATTCATCCCGGATTCTATGCTTATCCAAATGATCTTGAAGAAGAATGGGAAGTCGCACTGCTGTCCACCCTGATTACTTTAACACCGGGTACAGTTGTGGTAGCTATTTCCGAAGACTACTCTATTATTTATATTCACGGTCTCGATATGGACGATGCTGATGCAGAAATTGCTAACATTAAAACTTCTTTTGAAAATGTAATAAAAGAGGTGGCTAAACCATGACAAACTTTATCAATATAGTAGTTATCATCTGTATCATTGCATTCGCATTCGCAATGCTCGGTATGATTTACAGAGTTCTTAAAGGACCGACACTGCATGACAGAGTTATTACACTAGATACATTCGGTGTCACGCTGATGGGAATGATCGGACTGGTATCGATAGCACTCGATACATCATACCTGCTCGTCGTCATTATGCTGATCGGTATGATCGGATTTATCGCAACTATCGGCTTTGCCAAATTCCTGGAGAAAGGTGTGATTATTGAAAATGACAGAGATAATAATAGTTAGTCTGATCACATTTTTCTTAATCGGCGGCGCCTTTTTCACAATTGTTTCAGCAGTCGGTGTAATCCGCCTTCCGGATACATACACAAGATTGCACGCAGCTTCGAAAAGTTCAACGCTCGGTGTTGGAATGACACTTATAGGAGTATTTATATACTTTGCGTATTACCATGCAGAAGTGGATACGCAGCTACTGCTGGCTGTGTTATTCATTTTCATCTCTGCACCTGTCGGCGCACATCTTGTTGCAAGAAGCGCCTTTCACTCCGATGTTGAACCTTATCAGCTGACAATTCTTAACGAATTGAAACGAGATGAAACAGGCTCTGAAGTTGAAACAGAAGAAACTGTAAGATTAAAAATTGAACGCAGTAAAAATAAAGAACTGAACGATTAATTTAATTTATTCCTCCGGAAATTTCCGGAGGAATTTTTTTGTTTAATAAAGATTTTTCGTGTTCTTGGTTCAGGATACACATGACACCCGTTCATGCCAGTCCCTTGTGGCTGGGATACACATGATACCCGTTCATGCCAGTCCCGTGAGGTTGGGATACACATGATATCCGTTCACGCCAGTCCCGCGAGGCTCGGATACACATGATACCCGTTCACGCCAGTCCCGCGAGGCTCGGATACACATGACACCCGTTCATGCCAGTCCCGTGAGGTTGGGATACACATGATACCCGTTCACGCCAGTCCCGCGAGGCTCGGATACACATGATACCCGTTCATGCCAGTCCCAGAAACTTGCATCACAAAAGAGGGAATCCACAGCACTGCGGATTCCCTCTACTAATCTTTATTTAATTATCTCTTTTTCCTTATTGCCACGGTACATCTGCTTAATGCTACCAGCTCGTCGTCTTCATCGGTCACTTCGATTTCCCATACTTGTGATGTTGAGCCGCCGTGTTTTAAAAGTGCAGTTGCTGTCAGTGTGCCTTCACGTTTCGCTCTCAGATGATTGGCATTGATCTCCATTCCGAAGGCTATCTCATCATCGGCAATCATCTTAAATGCACCCATGCTTGCTGCAGTTTCTGCCAGTAAGACATTAACACCGCCGTGCACGTATCCGAATGGCTGAAGTACTTTTTCAGTAATCGGCATTTCTACTGCACATTTACCAATCTCATCAACTGTAATTGTAATGCCAAGTGTTTTTAGTACCCCTTTATTCATACAGCGTACCCGATTCGATTAAGTCCACTATCGTCCGAATCATTACACCTGTAGATCCTTTTTTAGCGAATGGTGTTGTACTTGATGTATTGCTTGTGCCTGCTATATCAAAATGTACCCACGGTGTTTCTTCTGTAAACTGGTTAATAAATGCAGCGGCAAATGATGCTCCGCCCGGCTTAAAGTCTGCATTAATTAAATCTGCAATGTCAGATTGTTTTACTCTGTCGTCTTCAAGTTCCGATATCGGCAAATGCCAGATGTCTTCGCCTGTCACTTTGCTGCTGATTAAAAGGTTATTGATAAATTTTCTGCCCTGGTTTGTAAATACACCGGTACGGTCTTCACCGATTGCCTGTATCACTGCACCTGTCAGCGTCGCAAAGTCCATCATTATTTTAGGGTTATACGTCGTTGAAGCGTAGTACACAGCATCAGCCAGTACAAGTCTGCCTTCAGCATCAGTATTTGATACTTCAACTGTTTTTCCTGACAGCGATTGATATACATCGTCAGGCCGCATACCATTGCCATCCACCATGTTTTCTGCGAGTGCAAGCACTGCAACAACGTGAACCGGCAGTTCTAATTTCGATATCGCGTCCATCATGCCAACAACGTTTGCTGCACCGCTCATATCATACTTCATTGAGCGCATGCCTGTACGTGTTTTAAGCGAATAGCCGCCTGAGTCGTAAGTAATTCCTTTACCAACTAATGCGATTGGCTCGTCGCTTTGCGCATCTGGATGCTTATACTCAATCGTTACGAGTCTCGGCTTTCTGACAGATGCTTTACCTACTGCTGCCAGCAGTCCGAATCCTTCCTGAACGAGTGTATCGAAGTCTTTTACTTCACCTTTTATATATGGGCGTTCTTTAAACTGCACGGCCACTTCATCGGCAAAACTTTCCGGATACAGCAAGTTAGGCGGCATTGTCGCGAAATCTCTGGCAAGTATAATACTGTTGCCAAGTGCTGCTCCGTGATCGTAACCAGCTTTCACATCTTCTTTTGTAATCAGTGTGACATCCAATTCATCGCGGAACTGCTTTTTATCGGACGTATCATAACCCATCAGTACGTGATTGCTTACTGCAGACATCATGCCTATTGCATCAGCGACTTCTTTAGGTTCAAAAGCAAATGTATCTAAAATAAACTGAGCTTGGCTGTCTTTTTCCCCGTCCATAAACTGGAACAGTTTACCGACAGCTTTTTGTACTTTCAGCGCAGTTAATTCACTGCTGTCTCCTAAACCGACAGCTACAACTTTACGGTATTGACGCTGAATAGTAACACCGGTCGTTGTCACTTTACCGAATGTATCAGACAGTACGTTTGCCGAAATAATCTCTTCAGTTAAACCATTTAATAATGTATCGAGTTCATCGAAATTCTTCAGCTCTTTTATATTTTCAGGTAGACCGATCACAATTGCTGAATCGTCAGCAATGTATTTTTCTTCAAATTTAATATTCAAAATGTGTTCCCCCTAAAACATTTGATAACCTGCTTTTCTTAAGTAGCGTATTGTCATGCCTGCTAAAATAATTCCGATAAATCCACTGCCTAAAATGATAACATCAAACATTGATATACCGATGATATTATCCCATAAAATACCGAAGGATTCACCGGGACTTGCTATGTAGTCAAATAATGATACTCTGCCGATAATCCATAACACTATTACCGGATAAACGAACGCCATAATCCATGTCATTTTTAAAATCATGTTCAGAATAAAACTGATTCCATAAAACAAGACAAAATACAGCAGCACAGATATAAACAGCTGGACGATATTCATTGCCATAATTGTTTCCTCCAAAAAATAAAAGCATGGGCATTATATATACCCATGCATAATGCTGATTTTTTTAAAATTACAGGAATTTACCTTTTGTTGCACCTAATACAACGCCGCCGATTTTCAGGACTGCACGTGTATCGATGACTTTCTTCATAAATGCTGCTGATTTACCTTTGATTTCACGGCCTAATACTACACCGATTCCGTCATTGGCACCAAGTGAACATACAGTTCCCTTGTCATCGTAAGCAAACGGCTCCATTTTCTCACCGTTTAACTGAAGTTTAATGTTTTTAGCAGTGTGCTCACCTAACTGCATTGCAATTTGAGCTGTTGTAGGATACGGACGAGCGTTTTCGCCAGTGCCGTTCATTACAGCTGCTACGTCACCGATTGCAAAGATATTCGGATAACCTTCAATTGTTAAGTCTTCTTTAACGATAATGCGTCCGCGTTTAACGCCTTCAAAAGACTCTTCCATCAGACGTGAACCGCGTACACCCGCTGTCCATACTACACTTGAAGCTTCAAGCTGGACTTCTTCATCGTTAACTTTAACAACGAAACCATTTTCATTTGCTGCAACAATTGCAGTACCAAGCATAAATTCTACACCGCGTGATTCAAGGAAATCAACTGCGTACTGAGTTAATTCATCCGAAAACATTGGCAGCATTGACGGCATTGCTTCTACACACGTAATCTTAACGTCGTTGTAGTCAATACCATGTATTTTGCACAGCTCAGGTAAAGTTTCAACAAGTTCACCCAGGAATTCAACACCGGTAAAACCTGCTCCACCGACAAGAATAGAAAGATCTTTAGGGTCTTTTGATGTTTTATACTTGATAAAGTTCTGTTCAATCTCTTCGCGAGTCGTTACAGCAGTTTCCGGGCTGACGATTGTCGTTGCAAATTCGTCCATTCCTTTAATGCCGAATGACTCACTTTCAAATCCTAGTGCCACAACAAGCGTATCGAATTCGAATTCGCCCTGAGTGGTTTCAACAACCTGCTGGTCGCGATCAATTTTAGTTACTTCTGCAGGAATAAAACGTACTTTCATGTTATCGACTACTTTGGCAATCGGATAAACACCGTCTTCCCAGTTAATTGAACCTGCTGCAGTTTCGTGCAGCCAAGTAGACTCATAGTGGTATTCATTTTTGTTAATTAAAGTAATGTCCGCTTCCTGGACCCCAATAATTTTCTGCAGTTTACTAATTGTAGATAAACCTGCATAACCGGCACCAAGTACTAAGACTTTTTTTCTTTCATAGCTCATAATTTATTTTCCTTCCCAGCGAATATGTTTTATATATTATAAACTGTTATATCAGTTTCTATACCATTTTATATATTAGCACTAAATGTTAATATTTCAAGCGTTTTCACTAATTTTAACAGTCTCCTGGAGCACCGGCATTTGCTTTAGTTCTAAATGACGAACCGCAGCCGCATGACAAGCTTGCATTCGGGTTTTCAATCGTAAACCCGCCGCCGATAAGCGACTGTTTAAAATCAATCACAGTACCGTCTACAACAGGCAGATCCATTTTGGCAACGAGCATTTTAACACCGTGAAATTCGAATACTTCATCCTTTTCCGATGCTTCACCTTCTGCAGCCATACCGTACGTTAATCCCGTACAGCCTCCACCTTGAATTTTAAAGCGCAGGAAACCTTCCGACATGTCATTTGCTTTCAGCATATCTTTAACTTCGTACGCCGCACTTTCTGTCAGTGTTACTGATGACATAAAAATCACTCCTGTTCTAAATACTTTGTTATAAAAATCTCAATATCTTAATTATACTATACGAAAAACGTTAGCACCAATGATGAGTTCACTCATCAAATGCCTGATTATTTTTATCAATCCGTTTATACGTTTTTTCAAGAAGCTGCTCATTATTTTTAGCAGCTACGATCTCCCCGTCTACGAGAACGAAAAAACTTTTACTGCATAAACCGCAATTATTTGTGCATTCATAATCGACGACATCGATTGCCGGATTTTTATCCAGCTGAGCATACACATCGTGAGCTCCCTTTTGCATATTAGCGTTGCAAAATTCTACAATTGTATACATTGGTCATGCTCCCCACCTTAAAAAATAAAAAAACTAGAGACGTCACGTCTCTAGTTGCAATTTAAAACACTTGCTCGATTTCAACAAAACCTGGTACTTCTTCAAGAAGTGCACGTTCGATACCGGCTTTAAGAGTAATCGTTGAGCTTGGGCATGTTCCGCATGCGCCTAGAAGTCTGAGCTTCACAATACCGTCTTCAACATCTACGAGTTCAACGTCTCCGCCATCACGCAGAAGGAAGGGACGTAATTTATCTAATACTTCTTCAACTTGTTCATACATTGTATCCTGACTGACTGCCATTATACTTCACTCCAATCATTTATGAGCATTTTCTATATATAGAACATTATAATAGAAATTCTCTTAAAAATCCATCATTTGAAAGTCCTATTTTTACGCCAGCATAAGTCCTCTCTGTGTTAAAGTCTTCGCAAACATGACCGTTAACACGGCTAATATGACATCCTTAATTAAAAACGGTACGACCGCAGCCATTAATATTTCCGTCAGAGACATAGGAGTTCCGATTACCGTATTCATAATAAACGCGAAATAAAGCACACCGCATATAAATATCGTCACCATACCTAAGAGCGTAAAGGTAATCATTCGTCCCGTATGTTCATTGCCGCCGACAGCTGTAATCACTACACCGGGAATGAAACCGAGCACAAATCCGAATGACGGTGATACGAGAGACCCTAAGCCTCCGGAGCCTGCAAAGACCGGAATACCGATCAGGCCGATAAATATATATGCTGTAATTGAAATTAATCCCAATTTCTTCCCAAGCAGCATTCCAGCCAGGAGCACCATCGGCACCTGCAGCGTAAACGGTATCGGGCCAAGAGGAATTCTGATTTGTGCACCGACAGCAATCAGTGCAGTAAATAATGCAGCAAAAACAAGATGTTTAGTTTTCATATTATTACTCCTGTAATTTTGATTAGTTATATCATAACAGGAAAACACTCTCGTGTTAACCTAATATTTAAAATGGTTAACACGAGAGTGTTCCTTAAACTTATAACTGCCAGTCACAAAGCGTATCAATTACATGTGACGGCGGTATTTCTTTCGTCATTACTTCTTCTTTAGAATGCACACCTGTACCAACATGAATCGTATCCAGCCCACCGTTAATTCCCGTTAAAATATCAGTGTCGTAATTATCACCAATCATTACCGCTTCACCCGGCAGCAAATTTAACCGTGCTAAAGCACCATCTAAAATATAACGGTTTGGTTTGCCGGTAATGACAGGCTCGACTCCAGTAACTTCACTGACCAGTTTTACGAATGAGCCGTTCCCAGGAGAAAAACCAAAATCCGTTTTAATCTTTATATCAGGATTTGTCGCAAGAAAGCGCGCGCCTTCCTGAATCAGCCGGCAGGCAGTAATAATTTTGTCAAACGTAATTGATGTATCGAGACCCATAACGACCGCATCCGGTGCCGTCTCAGTTAATACAATACTGCTATCTTTAGTCAGCGTGTTTTTAAAACTGTCAGTCCCGACTATATATACTCCCGGTGAATTGAATTCCTGTTCAAGATAGCTTTTCATTGCAGCTGCCGACGTGTATATATGATTTACTGTCGTTGTAAAGCCCATCGTCTCAAACTTTTGAAGAATTTCTTCAGGATGTCTGGTCGCATTATTCGTCAGAAATAAATAGGGAATGCCCGAAACATTTAAACGGTCGATAAAATTAATAGCACCATCAATGACCTCGTTACCGTTAAACATCGTGCCATCAAGATCGATTAAATATCCTTTATACATCATCGTCCCCGCTGAATGCCGTTACGGCCTGCGAATCATTTTTGTAAAAATATTCAATGCTCTTCTTAAAATCTTTATAAGCACTGATGTTCTCTTTAAAATCTGCACGCATTGCTTCGTGATTCACTGCCTGATAGTTTCTCGTCAGTTCTTTTCTCCACTGCAGCGTATTTTTAAACTTCTCTGCATCTTCAGGCCCTATTACTTTTTCCTGAGCCAAAATATCAAGCACATCCTGATAGTTACCGGGATCTCTTAATATAAACGCATCGATAATCATATTACCTACATCGACTGTCGCTTCTATAAGCATGTGACAGGCTCTTTCAAGCGCTAGATTATTCTCAGTGTCAATCGTTTCTGCAAGTCCTTCAATGTAGTCGAGACGCTTGTTTAACAGTTTTTTATCTACAAAATACATTTCTACACCTCATCATTATTATTCTCTCTTATCATATCATATGCCTGCGCCCAGATAATAAAAAGAGACCGGTCCATTACGGCCCGGCCTCTTCCTGAACTTCTTCATCAGACTCTTCAGTCTGTTCTTGTAATTCGTGTTTTGAAACTTTTCGTAAAATAAAGTACGCACATCCGAAGTTGCAGTATTCATTTAAATACTCTTCGATAGCATTGACCCGTTTGTCCGGTTCCACTTTACGTTTTCCATTTCTATAAAAACCGGCAAGCCTCAGTTTTTCATAACCGACATCACCGACGATGTAATCATACTTGTTCAGCAGTTCGCTGTATTTTTCAATAAATATTTCTTCATCAAATGCATCGCGGTAATTTTCCACGAGTTCAAAGTTCATATGATCAATCGTAATCATAGACGCACACCCTTTAATCAAACTAATACATCCATGATAGCATAATTTTTACCATTATGCGTTCTGTTTAGCTACCGGGCGGTACATAAATTTAACGATAACAAACACTACAAGAAGGCCGCCGAAAACGCCCGCTAGTGCCCATAGTACACTCGTAGTAATTCCCAGTATGATAAAACCGGCAAGTCCGATTAATGCTGAAATAAGCGCATATGGCAATTGCGTCATAACGTGGACGATGTGATCACTGCCGGATCCTGTAGACGACAGAATTGTCGAATCGGAAATTGGTGAACAGTGGTCACCGAACACAGCACCGGCCAATACTGCTGCAACACTCGGCAGTAAGAGCTCAGTTGCATCAAGTGAAATAATAATTTCGCCGGCAACAGGAATCAGAATACCGAATGAACCCCAGCTCGTACCTGTAGCAAGCGCCATAATACATGCAACGATAAATATCACAGCCGGCAGAAGGACTACTGGCAGATTCGAATTTTCAACCATTGCACCGAGCAGTTCACCTGTGCCCAGCTGACTGATTAATCCGCCGATCATCCATGCGAATGTTAATACCATCATCGCAGGGAACATGGCAAGAAATCCTGTTTTGATGCCAAGCAGAATATGTCTGCCGCTGAAATCATTATCATTTTTCGTCTGCTTGAAATAGTAAACCAGCGTCAGCACCAAACCGGCGATACCGCCGATTAACAGTGCGTGTGTAATTAATGTGTTTTCCATTACAGTGAAGACGCTCCAGTCTCCGCCTTCCATTGCGCCTGTAATATACATCGCAACGATAACGGTCAGTGCAAGACCGGCAATCGGCACGATTAATGCACTTGCGCTTGAGCCTTCATGGACAGGCAGGTCTTCATCCTGCTCTGCAAATTCAGGTACCTTATCGCGCAGAATACCTTCATTAATTGCCAGCTCTTCTTGTTTTCGCATCGGTCCGATATCGAACTTAAAAATAATAACGATAAACATCATAACAATTGCCGCTATGACATAGAAGTTCATAGGGATCATATACATAAAGCTCTGGAACGGTGAAATATGCGTCATACCTGCTCCGATTAAAAGCGGTGCTGTAAGCCCCATAATTCCTGCACCCCAGCTGGATACAGGCGACATCACCGCTACCGGTGAGGCTGTAGTATCGACCAAGTAAGCCAGTTTCGCTCTTGAAATTTTATACTTGTCGGTAATCGGTTTTGCAACCTGACCGACGATTAATGCACTGAAATAGTCATCGATAAAAACGATAATACCGAGCATTCCGGTCATTAGACCTGCACCGCGGCGGGATTTAACTTTAGTCAGGGCCCAGTTAGTAAATGCACGCGCACCGCCTGACATATTCATAAATGCTGTCATAATTCCGAGCAGTGTTAAGAAAATTAATATGTATGCATTCCACGTGTTCAAACCGCCGTCTTCAATAAATATTGCCAGAAATGAATCAACTACCAATGTGAAAAATTCACCAATTTGGCCGTTCGCAATAACAAATGCCGAGGTAATAATTCCTGCACCTAAACTAATGCCGACTTTTCTTGTTACTACAACAAGAATAAGTGTAAGCAGGGGCGGGATTAACGGCATATATTCCCAATTTAAAAATGATTCCATCTTTCTTCCTCCTAATTTTTTCAATAAAAAAAACCACAAATACGCTGACAGTGCACGCATTTATGATTTATCTATTAAATGTAGCGCATCATGTAACTGACAGTGCCCAGCCTGTTTAACTGAACCCCAGAACAAATACCTGCCGGTACTATCCTTCGGCACTTTCCCCTTTCAAGTATTTTCTAAACGCATGCCTGCTGAAATACTTTACTGTTGAAAAGTGCAACCTCTACTTTTTCTTTATTCAATTATTTTACATTATAGCATATTCAGGATTGAAAAGACTACACCGCTTCAAGATAATTTTTTATGATATCTCGCAGCAGGTCCGGCACCATATATTCTTTTTTCGAATATCTGAACTGCGGAAAAATTCTGCCAAACGTATACATGTCAAGTGTTCCAAGTGTATATTTCTTCTTTTCATCAATGAGTTCGTCACCGATATAATATTCGCGTTCCGACTGGATATAATGAATATTATCAGTAACGAAACAGCCGAAAATATCTCCTCTAAAACCCAGTCCCCGTACGATTTCATCTTTATACTCATGTCGGTTTGCCTGAGTAAACACTTCTTTCATTTCGCGCCCCGTGAGTTCTATCTGGACTGCATTAATCGCATGCGGCAGCACTTTATGAAGTGAGTATTCAGTCAGTTCGCCGCCTTCAAACGGACTTGCTATAAGCCCTGTATGAATGAGTCCGGCATCGCTTTTAGTAAAATCTGTAAGCATATATGCCAGCAGAGAACTGAACCGTCCTGCTGAATACAATCTCCGGTCGATCGGCAGTGCATCTTCTTTTACGACAGTATTTTTTAAAATTGCTTTACCTTTATTATAATAATCGTTTTCAACCTGGGATAATATATCCGATTCAATCAGGACCGCTTTTTTGCCGGTGAGCTCACCATCTTTAAATTCAAGCGTCACTTCGCCGATGTATTCTCCATATCTGCCTGCTGCTGCAAGCAGCACACCGTTGACACGTTCACCTTTATCAAAATGATGATGCGTATGCGAGGATAAAATCAAATCAATTTCAGGAAATTTGTTTGCGAGTGTTTCATCGTCGTACATACCTAAGTGACTCATCATCACGATAACATCAACCTGGGGCTGCAGTTCCCGTAAATACTTTTCTATCCAGTCAAAAGCATTTGCCACTTCCCAGTCTAATGCCAGATAGAAGGGTGTAAATTCCACTGTCGCTGCGATAAAACCTATTTTTATACCGTTTGTTTCTTTAATAGTGTAAGGCTTAAAATACGGTTCTTTACTGCCCACTTCGCGCAGATTCGCACAGATTACATCGAACTCGGCATCGTCGTACAGATGCTTAAGCTGATTTTTTGTCAGGGTGATTCCTTCATTATTTCCGAGCGTAGCCACGTCACATGTAGCATTATTCAACAATTCAATATTGCCTTTTCCGAGTGTCGCTTCTGTATATGGATGCGAACGGTCGACATGATCGCCGATATCGACATAAAACATATTGTCTCTGAACTGACGTCTTTTATTTTTAATGAAGCTCGTGAACTTCATGTAATTATGTAATGCACTGTGTATATCATTAGTATGATAAATTTTTACTTCCATACGAGCACTCCTTAAAGAATTGTTTGTAAAATCAAGTATAATCCCAGTATAAACAAGACGGTACGAAGCAGTACAACTAAAGCATCCGAACTGAACCGCTGATTAATTTTCACACCGATAGTCGCTCCAACGACCGCTGCCGGTACGAGCATTAGTATATACCAATAAACGACATTATTCTGCAGCACATGTCCGAATGCCGACGATACACCGGAGAAAAATACCATCATCATACTCGTACCGATGGCAATTGTCGGCGGCATACGGAAAACCATCAGCATTAAAGGTGTCATCAAGACACCTCCGCCAATACCGAAAAGGCCTGTTATAAAACCGACGATAAATGTTATCGTAATAGCAAGATACGGCGGAAAGCCGTAGTGATAAATATTACCCTGATTATCGCGGTGAGGTTTTAAATACTTAGGGTTTTGGAAAACTTTCATCGGCTTAATTTTGTTTCTGATTACTAAGAGAATACTGATAAAAATTAAGAATATCCCGAAGTATAAGTTGAAACTGTCAACTGTAAACAAGCTGCTGGCATATGAGCCTGCAAATGCCCCCGGCATTAACCCGATTAAAAACAGAATACCATTCTGCTTATCAACCTGCTTGTTTCGCGCATATGAAATCATCGCGCTCATACCTGTAAATATTAAAAGCATACTCGATGTACCGACCGCCGTCTGCGGTGTTATTGCCGGCAGCAGGCCGAGTGTCAGCCCAAAAAACATTAAAGCCGGAACAACGATGACACCCCCGCCGATACCGACGAGAGAGCCCAGTATAGAAGAAAGTAAACCAATTAGTATAAGCACGATAAATTCCATGACCCCAGCCCCTTAGAATAGTTTCAGCTGCTTCGGCGCGAGTCCGCTGTATTCTATATTCAGCATGCTGATTAACTGTTTTGCATTGCCAGCTGCGTGACCTCCTGAGTTATTGTTAAAAACGATATAGATATCTTTCGTTTTATGCTGCAGTATATTGATTTGTTTTTTTAACCACTCGAGTTCCTGTCTGTTATAATCGTATAAATAACGCACGTCCCGCCACTCTTCGGATGTACGGTTTTGCTGTGTCCAGCCGTGAACGTTCCGGCCATGCAGGCGTATAAATGCTGTATCATCCGTAACGCGGTTAACGAAAGGAACTGAACCGATTCCTGCCTGCGGTTCATCACAAATACTGTGAATGACCTGGCTGTCATGCAGAAATTCCAGTGTATGTTCTCTAAAATCATCACGGAACCATGTCTGATTACGAAATTCCACTGCGACTTTAAAAGGTTTCAGCAATTCGATTGCAAATTTTACATAGCGTATGTTTTTGCTGCTGCAGTCAAACCACGGCGGAAACTGCAGCAGGACAAATGCAAGTTTATTTCTGTGAAACATAGGCATCAGCATTTCTTTATAGGCAGAAAAGACATCTTTGATAGAATCGTAATGCTCTCTGTAGTCGCTGTGCCCCGTCATGAACTGATGAGCTTTCACTGCGAATTTAAAGGTATCAGGTGTCTGATCGCACCATTTTTCCACCGTTGACTGGCGCTGCACCGCATAGTATGTTGAGTCGAGTTCAACAATTGGAAAATGTGAAGCATATGTAATTAATTTATCTTTTTTATTTGAGAGTTCGGTGTACAGCGAATCGTGGTCGCCCCACCCTGTCAATCCTATATAAATCATTAAATCACCTTACTTCATTTTAGCACATTTACATTGGAGGATTTGAACCATGGAGATTATTGACTTTCAAAATGTCAGTTATCAATCGATATTGCACAATATAACAGGGTCTTTCAGAGAAAATAAAATTACGACTTTTATCGGCCCGAGCGGGGCTGGTAAAACAACGTGCCTTAAACATATTAACGGACTGATATCTCCGGATGCCGGCAGTGTTTTTTACCGCGGTGAAGATATAGCCGGTATCGACATTACCGCTCTCAGAAAAAAAGCAGGCATGGCATTTCAAAGTGCGCCGATGCTTAGCGGCACAGTGTACGATAATTTAAATCTGCCGCTGCAAATATTTAATGAAAAGCTGAGTCATGAGCGTGCCGCCAGACTTCTCGGCATGGTCGAACTCGATGAATCATTTTTATCGCGTAAAATCAAAACACTGTCCGGCGGTGAAAAGAGCCGTATTTCTTTAGCGCGCACATTCGTCTCAAAACCTGAAGTACTGCTGCTCGATGAAATTACATCGAGTCTTGATTACACACTGGTCAGAGAAATTGAACGGCTGGTAATGAAACTGCAGCAGGAACATCAGCTGACTGTGATTTGGATTACACATGATCTCGCTCAGGCTGAACGCGTCAGCGATGATATCTGGTTTTTAAATCATGGTAAGCTGCTCCTTCAAGGCTCAATTGATACATTATACAGTTCAGAGAATACAGTTATCCAGCAATTTTTAAGAGGTGAACGCTAATGGGCTTTCAGGAACTTCTGCTCTCCGGTGTCTTTGTTATTATTCCTCTTCTTATTGCTATTGTACTGAAACTGGGGCTTACGAAAGATATTGTTATCGCTTCGGTCCGTTCTATTGTCCAGCTGCTTATTGTCGGTTTGATACTGACTTTTGTCTTCGACAGTGACAGCAGCATTTACATGATTTTAATGATAATAGTAATGATTGGTGCTGCCAGTCAGAACGTTATTAAAAAAGGTACGCGAATTCCCGGTATCAAATGGATAATCATTTTAACCCTGACAGCAGTTGAAGCTGTTTCAATGACAATTATGCTCGGGTTCGGCATTCTCGATTTTGAACCCGAACAGATTATTCCAATCAGCGGCATGATTATCGGTAACTGCATGGTGCTGTCATTATTGTTCGTCAGTAAATTTACCGATGAACTTGAAAACAGTGAAGAAATGATAGAGCTTATTTTATCATTTGGCGGGCAGCCGAAAGATGCGGTTTCCCGAAGTTTAAAATCAGCAATTCAAACGAGTATGATACCGACGATAGAATCACAAAAAACTATTGGACTTGTCCAGCTTCCAGGCATGATGAGCGGGTTGATTATCGGTGGAGCCGCGCCGATGGAAGCTGTCATGTATCAGCTGCTCATTTTATTTTTAATACTGACCAACGCAACTGCCGCTTCTGTTATGGTCGGATATTTATCGTATCCGAAACTGTTTAACAGCCGTCTGCAGTATATGGGTTTGAAAAATAAATAAAAGGCGGGATTTCTATGAAAAATTCAGCTCATGTTAAAGGGTTAATTTTTGTTATTATCGGGGCCGCGCTTTGGGGTATCGGCGGGACTGCGTCCGATTATATATTTACCGAGACACCAGTCGACGTTAACTGGTATGTTACAGCCAGGCTGACGATCAGCGGTATTATCCTATTATCTATATACACTTTATTTTTCCGGAAGAAACATCGTACAGTCTGGAATAAACATACAGTGCTCATGTTCTCAATATATTCCATCCTCGGCATGACGATGGTGCAGTATACATTTATGGCGGCAATCGGCTACGGCAATGCTGCTATTGCTACTGTGCTGCAATGTACCGGACCGATTTATATTATTCTGTATGCAGTGATAAAGAAATACAGACCATGGACAAGAGCAGAGGCCTTTATAATCGGTGCAATGATTATCGGAGTTATTCTAATTGCTACAAACGGCAATCTGGTCAACCTTGCAGTATCGCCAGCTGCATTGATGTTCGGACTCGCATCCGGTGTTGCACTCGCCTACTATACATTACATGCACCAGTGCTGCTCCAGCTCATACACCCGCTTCAGCTTGTCGGCGGATCAATGCTGACAGGCGGTATTATTATGAACTTCATTCATCCGATATGGGTGTTTGATTTTTCATTTGACTGGACGGCAATGCAGATTATTATACTGGCATTGTCCATACTGCTAGGAACAACGCTCGCGTTCTACTTGTACATTACGAGCATGAAGTACATCAGTTCAACAGAAGCCGGGATACTCGGTTTGCTGGAACCTGTATCTGCAGTGCTGACGTCTGTCATCCTGTTAAATGTCGGCCTCGGCATGTATCAGGTTGCTGGAATTATTTTAATACTCGCAGTCGGAGTATTTATCAGTAAGAGAAAAGCTGAAACAGCGTAGCGGAGTTTAGTTGTTATATAACAAAAAAACTCCACGGATCATTAAAAGTCCGTGGATTTCTAATATTATTTAACAGTTAATGTTTCTTTTAGATCTTTTTCGACAGCATCCCACAGTTCAGGTGATGTCTTGAATTTTTCTTTCATTTCTGTAATCGCAGATTTAAACGCTGCATCGTATTCATCTGTGCCTTTTTCCGGCATATCTTTCATAATATCTTTTTGAATAACTGCTGTCATCGGTGCACGCGGGCCCCACACTGCTGCTTCTTTTTCTTCTTTGTTAATCGCAATGACTTTCGGAATTACTTTGTTGCCGTTAGTCAAGTAACCATTCATCAGTTCTTCATTGTCATCACGCAGTGCCACTTTCACATCAATACCAGCTTCTTCTGCGAGTTTAAACAGAATTGGAAGGTTAAGCATGCAGTGACCGCACCATGGTTCAGCGATAACGAGCAGCACCATCTCACTATTTTTGAAGTTCTCAAATTCATTATCTTTCGTTATTTCGTGTTCGTTATAAATTTTATCGAAACCGTCTTTTAAGTCTGTAAGTTTTTCACGATACTCATCCGGCGTTAAAGCGATGTCATAAAATACTTGTAAGTTATCCATTTATCTCCCTGCCTTTTTAAGTTGTTATCCTTATTATAAGTCCTTAGAGTTGGATGATACAAATATTACATACCATTCACTGTTACTGTCTTCTTAAAAAATTTTACTGTAAGTTAATTAATGTTGCAACGACTAAAGCAATAGCCGCGATAAGCAGCTAAATTAATACCAGTTTCCAAACAAATTTCACCCATTTAATATATGGAATACCTGCTATAGCAAGTACACCCATTAATGATGCAGATGTTGGAATAATACTGTTTGTAATTGCATCTCCATACTGGTAAGCCAGAACTGCAACTTGACGCGGTATCCCCTGAAGATCGGATAGCGGTATCATAATCGGCATCGTTGTCATTGCCTGTCCTGATCCCGAAGGAATAAAGAAGTTAATGATAACTTGCACTCCCAGCATACCGACTGCTGTCAGCGCTGTTGGCACGTTATCCAGCATAGCACTCATACTGTAAATAATAGTATCTATAATCAAACCTGATTCGAGCACAACTAAAATTGCTCTCGCAAACCCGACAATAATAGCGCCGTAAACAACGATCTTCATGCCGTCGATAAATGCATCGAATACAGCATTCAATTTCAAGCCGCCTACGAAACCAATAATTATACCAACGATAAAGAAGTTAGCCGCCAGTTCCGTTAAGAACCATCCATGGACAAAAATACCATAGACGTTAATTGCAATAGTCAGTACGAATAAAAAAACAATTACTATATGACGTTTTCTCAACTCTGTCAGTTCCAGTGCATCATCTGTAAAGTTTAGCTGTCCAGTCTGACTTTCTTCGTAAACAATACTGCGTTTTGGATCTTTTTTAACTTTTTTAGCATAGGACATTACAAATAATATTCCTGCTAATAATACAAAAACATACACAATCAGACGGAAGCCCCATCCTGAAAATATCGGCAGTTCAGCTATGCCGTGTGCGATACCGACTGTAAAAGGATTAAACATCCCGCCGATAAAACCGGCAGCAGCACCTAGCGTTACCATAGCTGTTCCAACCATTGCATCATACCCTAATGCAACCGCCAGCATAATACCGATTGGCACGAAGATAATAGTTTCTTCAGCCATACCTGTTGTAAAACCAAGGAAAGAAAATACTGTCATAATTACCGGTATCAGCATAAATTCATTTTTTTGAACATTCTTCATTACGTTTTGAATAATTGCTTCCAGTGCACCTGTTGCACGAATAACACCAAAAGCACCGCCAATTAGAAATATGTAGAAAATAATATTGGCTGCTTCATTTAATCCGGTAGGAATTGCCATGAACAAATCCATAATAGAAACAGGATTCTGTTCAACACTGTGGTAACTTCCACCAACAACTTCTACTCTGTCATCCACTTCTACCCGCTCATACTCACCTGCAGGAACTATGTAGCTCAGTGCTGCCCCTAAAATTACGATGAACAGCAGTATCGCATATGTATGCGGAAACTTCTGACTGATATCCTTACTGCTCTTGTCTTTTACATTTGTACCTTCTCCCAATATAATCACCCCTGAAATTATACTAATTCAAATACCCTATAAAAAACTATATACACCTTTTATTAGAATTTTTTCAATAATACATCAATTATTACTTAAATACAAAAAAAACGCCGCAAATAAATGCGGCGGTTCTCAATATATTAAACTGTATTAACCGATTGACCCTTCCATTTCGAACGAGATTAAACGGTTCATTTCTACTGCATATTCCATCGGTAATTCTTTTGTGAATGGTTCGATAAAGCCCATAACGATCATTTCTGTCGCTTCTTCTTCACCAAGTCCACGGCTCATTAAATAGAATAACTGTTCTTCTGAAACTTTCGAAACTTTCGCTTCGTGCTCAAGAGAAATGTTATCATTTAAAATTTCGTTGTATGGAATCGTATCTGAAGTCGATTCGTTATCCATAATCAGCGTATCACATTCGATGTTAGATCGTGCACCGTGTGCTTTTCTGCCGAAGTGTACCTGACCGCGGTAAGATACTTTACCGCCGGCTCTTGCAATTGATTTAGAAACAATTGTAGAAGATGTGTTTGGCGCTAAGTGAATCATTTTCGCACCGGCATCCTGTAATTGTCCTTTACCTGCTAAAGCGATTGATAATGTCATACCTCGTGCACCTTCACCTTTAAGGAAGATAGCCGGATATTTCATAGTAATCTTAGAACCGATGTTTCCATCAACCCATTCCATAGTTCCGTTTTCATCAACGAAAGTACGTTTTGTTACCAGGTTGTAAACGTTGTTTGCCCAGTTCTGGATTGTTGTGTAGCGACAGTATGCATCACGCTTAACGATAATTTCAACTACAGCAGAGTGCAGTGAGTTTGTCGTATATGTCGGTGCAGTACAACCTTCAACATAGTGTACGCTTGAACCTTCATCACAGATGATTAAAGTACGTTCAAACTGACCCATATTTTCAGAGTTAATACGGAAGTACGCCTGTAATGGTGTATCCAGTTTAACGCCTGGAGGGCAGTAAATGAATGATCCGCCCGACCATACAGCCGAATTCAATGCAGAGAACTTATTATCAGAAAATGGAACGACAGTTCCGAAGTATTCTTTAAATAATTCTTCGTTCTCTTTTAATGCAGAGTCAGTATCTTTGAAGATAACGCCTTGATCTTCAAGATCTTTCTCCATGTTGTGATAAACAACTTCTGATTCATATTGAGCTGAAACCCCAGCTAAATACTTCTGCTCAGCTTCAGGAATACCTAATTTATCAAATGTACGTTTGATTTCTTCAGGCACTTCATCCCATGAACGTTCAGTTTGTTCAGACGGCTTTACGTAGTACGTGATTTCGTCGAAATCTAATTCTCCTAAATCTCCGCCCCATAAAGGCATTGGTCTGTCGTAGAAATGCTGCAATGATTTTAGACGGTAGTCCAGCATCCACTGCGGCTCTTCTTTCATATTTGAAATTTCACGGACGATTTCTTCAGTTAATCCTCTGTCAGAACGGAAAATAGAGACGTCCTTATCGTGGAAACCATATTTGTAATCGCCAATTTCGGGTGCTTGCTTAACCATATATGATCGCTCCTCAATACTATATTTTTTCGGATTCTTTGAATCCTTTTTCCAGTGCTTTCCAAGTGAGTGTTGCACATTTAATACGTGCCGGGAATTGGCTTACTCCCTGCAGGGCTTCAATGTCTCCCATATCTTCAGTGATATCGTATTCCTCACCAAGCATCATATTCGAAAATTCAGCAGCCATTTCTAATGCTTTGTCTACGGGCTGATTCATGATAGCTTCTGTCATCATAGATGCGCTGGACATGGAAATTGAGCAGCCTTCTCCTTGAAACTTAACATCTTTAATGATGCCCGCTTCAACGTTCAATGTGAGCTGAATCTCATCACCGCAAGTCGGGTTATTCATTTCAACTGTCATCGAACCATTTTCAACAACCCCTTTGTTACGGGGTGTTTTATAGTGGTCCATAATAACTGAGCGATACAGCTGATTCAGGTTGTTAAAATTCATACGAGAAAAACTCCTTCGTTTTTTCCAGACTTTCAATAAATTGATCGATCTCTTCGATCGTGTTGTATATATAAAAACTTGCTCTTGCTGTCGACGATGCCTTGCACCATTTCATCAGCGGCTGTGCGCAGTGATGTCCGGCGCGTACGGCAATACCTTCAGAGTCCAGCGCAGTTGCGAGGTCGTGAGGGTGAACGCCTTGAAGGTTAAAAGTAATGAGTCCGGCACGTTTATATTTACCCGGCCCATAAATTTCAATACCTTCTATTTCAGACATTTTGTCATAAGCATATGCTACAAGT
Source organism: Jeotgalicoccus psychrophilus DSM 19085 (assembly GCF_000425845.1). Taxonomy (GTDB): domain Bacteria; phylum Bacillota; class Bacilli; order Staphylococcales; family Salinicoccaceae; genus Jeotgalicoccus; species Jeotgalicoccus psychrophilus. The sequence goes on along the minus strand of NZ_KE384464.1, from coordinate 136,375 downwards.
TCTTTCTCATGCTGATAAATGTTGTCGATACCAAGTTCGTTAATATAATCGATTGCTGCATTTAAACCGACAGCCTCGGCAATCATCGGAGTACCTGCTTCAAATTTCACAGGCAGATCCGTCCATGTCGATTCGGTTTTATATACATAATCAATCATATCTCCACCGTATTCAATTGGCTCCATTTTATCAAGCAACTCAGCTTTGCCGTATAAAATACCGATACCTGTCGGTCCGAGCATTTTATGTCCGCTGAATGCGTAGAAATCGACGTCAAGATCCTGTACGTCAACTGCCATATGAGGTACAGCCTGTGCACCGTCGACAGAAATATACGCATTGTGAGCGTGAGCAATTTCAGCAATAGACTTGATATCATTAATAGTCCCGAGTACGTTCGATACATGTGTAATCGCAACGATTTTCGTCTTGTCGCTCATTGCAGCCTTAACGCTGTCAAGTGCTATAGTACCGTCTTCTTCCAATGGAATAAAGACAAGCTTTGCACCTTTACGTTTCGCAAGCTGCTGCCAGGGGACAATATTCGCGTGGTGTTCCATCTCGTTGACGACAATTTCGTCGCCGCTTTCAATAACCAGGTCACCGAAACTGCGGGCAACTAAGTTAATAGCTGCTGTAGTTCCCCGTGTATAAACGATTTCTTCAAAGCGCTTCGCATTGATAAAGCTGCGCACTTTCATGCGCGCTTTTTCATATGCATCTGTCGCTTTCGTACCGAGAGTATGAACCCCGCGGTGAACGTTTGAGTTATACTCTCTGTAATAATCGTTCATAGCTTCGATTACTTTTAACGGTGTCTGACTCGTTGCCGATGTATCTAAATATATGAGGTCTTTTCCGTTTACCTGTTCACCAAGTATCGGGAAATCCTGACGGATCTTTTTTATATCCATTCGTCAGAGCCCTCCCTTCCTTAAGATAATACCTTAAGCTCGATAATCTCTTTGAGTTGGTTTCTTACTGATTCGATAGGCAGTGCTTTAACTACCGGATCCAGGAAGCCGTGAATAACAAGGCGTTCCGCTTCTTTCTTCTCGATCCCTCGGCTCATTAAATAGAAGAGCTGAAGATCGTCAACACGGCCGACTGATGCTGCGTGTCCTGCTGTAACATCATCTTCATCAATCAGAAGAATCGGGTTCGCATCACCGCGCGCTTTTTCGCTGAGCATAAGAATACGTGATTCCTGCTGAGCGTCAGCTCTTGTAGCACCGTGCTTGATATAGCCGACACCGTTAAAGATGCTGGTAGCCTGGTCTTTCATTACACCGTGTTTTAAAATGTGAGCATTTGAATCTTTACCGTAGTGGATAATCTGCGTTGTGAAGTTTGCTTTCGTTTCACCGCGTCCAACAGTTACGATTTTAAGATCCGATTCAGAACGGTCACCGTTTAAATAAGTTGTATTGTCATAAATGATATTTGAATCATTCATCAAACCTAAAGCCCAGTCGATATTAGCATCATCTGAAGCTACACCGCGGCGGTTAACATATCCTGTCATTTCTTTCGGCAGGAAATCTACAGAACCGTAAGTGATTTTAGAGTTATTCAGTGCAATAACTTCTGAAATAATATTAATTTTTTCAGTTGATGATTCAAGATTTGTAAAGTAGTTTTCAACGTAAGTTACTTCAGAACCTTCGCCTGCTACTAACAGCACGTGGTTAAATAATGAAGCATCTTTATCGTCGTGAAGTACTACCATCTGGATCGGATCTTCAATGTGTACGTCTTTTGGCACATAAATGAAGATTCCGCCGTTTAATAGTGCAGCGTGATACGCTGTCAATTTGTTCTCATCAATTTTAACGCCTTCAGTCATAAAGTACTTTTCTAAAAGTTCAGGATGATTGTTTGCTGCGTCAATGATGTTTTCAGCAATAACGCCTTTTGCTTTAAGGTCTTCGTCAAGACGCAGGTAAGCTGGTGTATTATTGTGCTGAACATATATATTTTTACTGTTATCTAGGTCAATTAATTCTTTAACGGCTTCCGGTAATTCTTCAAGCGTATTATAAGTACTGCTTTCAACTGCCGGTGAAGTAACGTTAAAGAAGTCCCATTTATCTACCTTAGTCTTGTCAGGTTTAATCATGTCAAGACTATCAAATTTATCTACTGCTTCTTTTCTTTTACCGAGTAGGAATTCTGATTCGCCTCTTGTATTTGCATTGGCAATAATCTCTTCCTTGTTCAGTTCGAATGCATTTAATTCAGTAGCCATAGTGATCCTCCCGTCTTATTTATCTTCAGCGTTGACAGTTTCGTCATCGATGCCAAGTTCTTCTTTAATCCAGTCGTAACCTTCAGACTCCAGACGTTCAGCAAGCTCTTTACCGCCTGATTTAACTACTTTACCTCTCATCATTACGTGAACAACGTCAGGTGTAACGTAGTTAAGTAGACGCTGGTAGTGAGTAATGATTAAAGCACCGAACTCCTGACCGCGTAACTTGTTGATACCTTCAGAAACTACTCTTAACGCGTCAATATCAAGACCTGAATCAATCTCATCTAAAATACCGAATTTAGGTTCGAGCATCATTAACTGCAGGATTTCATTACGCTTCTTCTCTCCGCCTGAAAACCCTTCGTTTAAGTAACGTGTAGCCATATCCGGATCCATTTCAAGATAATCCATGTTTTTATCTAATTTCTTAATGAACTGCATTAAGTTAATTTCGTCGCCTTCTTCACGCTGTGCATTAATTGCAGAACGCAGGAAGTCTGAGTTTGTCACACCAGAAATTTCTGATGGATACTGCATACCAAGGAATAAACCAGCTTGAGCACGCTCGTCAACTTCCATTTCTAAAATGTTTTCGCCGTCAAGAAGAACTTCACCTTCTGTAACTTCATAGCTCGGGTGACCCATGATAGCTTGTGCAAGTGTAGACTTACCAGTACCGTTCGGTCCCATTACAGCATGAATTTCACCCTGCTTAAGTGTTAAATCAACACCCTTTAATATTTCTTTACCGTCTATTTCAACGTGTAGATTCTTAATTTCTAAAACAGATGCCATGTCTAATCCTCCAATTGAAATTTAAGATTTTCTAATACTTCTATAGTTTATAATAATTCTAATCTATAGTCAAAGTACCAGACTCTTTACAACACCTATACATTATACCTTAGAAAGTACGCAGTTTAAAGGGTTGAGGCTTGTAAAAGAACATTATTCACAAAATAATAAAACACTTCTAAATGACTTTCATATCATTTAGAAGTGTAATTTTACTTTTAATTTATTTAAATATATCTATTGTAAACGGCGGCTTGTAAGCTTCACCGTTTACCGCTTTAACGATGCCGATAATTGCAAAGATATAGAATGCAATTGTTACAATCGGGCCGACTATCAGGCCGATTAAAATAAATGAAGTCAGCCATGCTGCGAACATATAAATCGTATACGATAAACCGAAGTTTGCAACGTCGCGGAGCGCATCCGCAGTTAGTGGATCATCATCTTTTTTTAATGCCCAGATTATGAGCGGGCCGACTACAGCTGTAAATAGTGACACGATATAGGAAACTAAGATCAGTGTTTTGTCTGAGCCGTTGTCTGGTGAGTTATTGAATTCATTCATAGTACTTCCTCCTCTGTACTTTAGAGTTAAAGTACACTTTTATTTTACCATTACTGTTCAAGCGGCACAATTAATTATACATAAAAAACCAGACAGCTGTTGCTGTCTGGCAAAGGGGTTTTACTTTATAAAATCAATCGTAAATGGTGCCTTGTAAATCTCACCATCCGATGATTTAACAATACCAATGATAATAAATATATAGAACGCGACGGTAATAATCGGCGTTAATAAATAACCGATGAGTATTATCGTCGTTAAACCTGCAATAATTAAATAAATCGTGTATGAAATACCGAAGTTTACTAAATTGCGTAATGCAGCCTCTGTTGCAGGATCATCATCTTTTTTAATTACCCAGACAATTAATGGTCCGATTACTGCTGTGAAAAACATTAACACATACGTAATAATAACGATTGTTTTGTCGAAACCGTTACTGACTATATTGCTGTGCGGCTGTTCATTGTTCTCCATTCAAACTCTCCTCCTCCGCTTAATTTTATTTATACCCTGTATTTTATTACCAAAAACATTTAGTTCACATAATTTATCTATTCGTACATTTCACGAATAAGTCAGTACTGGTATAATGTACTATAAATGATTACAACACTTGCGAGGGAATTTTTTGAATACAAATAATGCTTCAATTGACAGTCCGTCAAAAATTATAAAACTACTAACCGATATAAAATATTTATTAAAAGGCAAAGTCCTTGTCGCCAATGTACTCCCTGTATTTACAGCGTACTGGCTGGCACTTTATTTTAATGGAGAGCACTTTACCGATCACTGGCTGCTCTTTATTTTAACTATGGGCGGCAGCACGCTCGTTATATCCGGTGCGCTGATGTTCAATAACTGGTTTGAATATGATCTCGATAAAAAAATGGACCGCACGCAGCGCCGTCCGACTGTAACCGGTTCGTTTTCATTAAAAGGTGTGCTCATTGCTGCAATTGTTACGACAATTATCGGAATGACAATGATGATGCTGACAACAATTGAGGCAGCCATCTATTCATTTTTAGGCTGGTTTTTCTATGTCGTCCTCTATACTTTCTGGTCAAAAAGAAGATATACTGTCAACACGATAATCGGCAGCATATCCGGCGCATTCACACCGCTGATCGGCTGGGCAGTCATTGCCCCTGCCAGTCACGTCGTGCCGATTGCACTATTCTACATATTAATCATCTGGCAGATTCCGCATACGCTGGCAATTGCCATTAAACGTCTGGACGACTATACGAGAGCCGGCGTGCCGATGCTCCCTGTCGTTATCGGTGTTGATGCCACTATCAGACAGAACCTGTATTACGTCATTGCACTGCTTCCTGTTCCGTTCATTTTACTCGGAACATTCGGCTGGATATTCTTCGCCGTGTCGATACTCTTAACAAGCGGCTGGATTATTTTATCAGTAAAAGGATACCGTACTGATGATAAACAGCGCTGGGCCAATATGAATTTGAAATACTCATTAATATATTTAATCGTCGTCTTTATGCTGATGATTGTACTCACAATATAGAAAAACTCTGGAATGACATTTAGTCAGCCCAGAGTTTTTTGTAAATTATTGTGCAGGTATAATCGTGCCGCCGTATTCTTCTTCAATAAATGTAACCATTTCTTCAGACTGCAGTACTTCAATCAGTCTTTTTAGTTCCGGACGTTCTTCGTCGCCTGCTCTTACAGCAACAAGGTTAGCGTACGGCGAGTCGCCTTCTTCTACAACGATTGAGTCTTCAACAGGGTTTAAGCCTGCATCGATTGCGAAGTTAGCATTGATTATTACTGCAGGTGCTTCGTTATTTTCATACATATTTACTAACAGTTCAGGTGCAGTGTTGTTATCGAATTCAAAGTTGTGCGGGTTTTCTGTAATGTCATCGAATGTGGCATCCTGAATTTCAATGCCTTCTTCGATTTCTACTAAACCGGCAGTAACGAAGAATGATAAGAAACGCCCTTCTTCAGCCGGGTTGTTCGATACTAAAATTGTCGAACCATCTGGAATATCTTCCAGTGAATCATAGTCATTTGAGTATACTGCCATTGGCTCGATATGCACGTTGCCTATGCTCTCAAGTTCATAGCCGTGGGACTCCACTTCACCGTCTAAGTATGGTGTATGCTGGAAAAAGTTAGCATCTACTTCTTCGTCAGCCAACAGTCTATTCGGTGTAGTGTAGTCGTTAACGATTTCAACGTTTACTGTGATATCTTCTTCAGCTAAAATTTCAGCTGCTTTTTCTAAAATTTCAGCGTGCGGTGCAGGTGACGCCGCAACTGAGATTTCAGCAGGCTCGCCTTCAGCAGTGCCTTCTGTTCCTTCTTCTGATTCCGAACTGTTACCGCATGCCGCTAAAACTAATACGAGTGCAAACAGAGTGACAATACCAAATATCTTCTTCATGTAATAGCCTCTTTTCATTATATTTTTTATTTGTAGATCAGCGTTTATCAACTGCTCTTGATGAGAAGTCTCCAATAATTTGGATGATAAATACGATGACCAGAATTACTACAGTTGCAACTAGTGTGACATCCGGCTGATTTCTAGTAAAGCCGACCATATATGCGAGATTACCAAGACCGCCTGCGCCGATAACACCGGCAATTGCAGTTGAACCTACGAGCATAATTGATGTCACTGTAATACCTGAGATTAAGGCTGGAAGTGATTCCGGAATCAGCACTTTCCAAATGAGTGTCCAAGTGCCGGCACCCATCGATTCAGCCGCTTCAATCACACCTTTGTCAATTTCCTTCAGACCGATTTCAACTAAGCGTGCAAAGAACGGGGCCGCACCGATAATCAGTGCAGGCAGCGCACCGTTTGAACCCATTACCGTTCCCATAATTGCTTTTGTAAACGGCATAATCAAAATGATTAGAATGATAAATGGAATCGCTCTAAACAGGTTAACGATAAATGATGTTGCCCCGTATACTGGTTTCGCTATACCCTTGTCATTCTTTTTCGATAAGAAGAGAATGATTCCCAGTATTAAACCGATAACAAAGGCCAGGGCTGTTGCAATTACTGTCATATATATTGTTTCGTAAGTCGCTTCAAGGACTGCATCCCACTTCACGTTTTCGAAAGCGAACATTTCTTTAAATGCTGTTAGAAATTCACTCATTTGCTTTCAACCTCCAGCGTGACGTCATGCTTTTTAAACTCTGCAGTAATTTTTTCGAGTGTATCCTGATTAATATCAAGAGCAATGTACAGATGGCCGTATGATTCCTGGTTCGTCTGTTTAATATTCCCCGAGAGAATATTCACATCGAGCCCGTAATCTTTAATGACCTGTGACACAATCGGAGATTTGGTACGCGTACCGACAAACGTCAACTTGACGATTGTCGATGTCGGGAATGCTGCTTTAATTTCTTCAATCGCAACCGTATGGTCATCATCCGAAATATCATCTTTAACGAAACGTTTCGTTACGTTAGATTGAGGATTCTGGAATAATTCGATAACCGGGCCGACTTCTACAACTTTACCGTTCTCCATTACAGCCGCGCGGTCACATATTTTTCTAATAACATGCATTTCGTGAGTAATTAAGACGATAGTTAAGTTCATCTTTTTCGTAATATTAACGAGCAGATCGAGGACTTCATCCGTTGTTTCCGGGTCGAGCGCACTCGTTGCTTCATCACACAGCAATACTTGCGGTTCATTAGATAATGCTCTCGCAATACCGACACGCTGTTTCTGACCGCCCGACAATTCACTCGGATAGTTATTTTCGCGCCCTTCAAGTCCGACCAGTCTAACTAATTCCGCTACACGTGACTGACGTTGTTTTTTCGGCATCCCTGCGATTTCCAGCGGGAAACTGATATTTTCAGCGACTGTACGCGACCAGAGCAGATTAAAATGCTGGAAAATCATCGATACTTTCTGGCGTTTTTTACGCAGCTCCTTCATCGTCATCTGACTGATCTCGTCCCCCGTTACAGTAACAGTTCCATCTGTCGGCTGCTCCAGTCCGTTTAGTAGACGGATTAGTGTGGACTTTCCCGCACCCGAGTAGCCGATAACACCGAAGATTTCACCTTCTTTAACATTTAATCCGACATTATCCACTGCAGTTATATTTTGATTTTTAGTTTTAAATATTTTAGTAACATTACTAATGTCTATCATTTAGAATTCCCTTTCCTCTCTAGTGAAACAATAAAAAAAGCCTGCTCCAAAAATGAGTAGGCTTTTAAACGTTCATTATGCCTCTCATCTATGGATATCAATCCGGTGATTTGGCACCTTGTCACAGTGACGGTTGCCGTGGCTTCAAAGGGCACATCCCTCCACCACTCTTGATAAGAGTTAATATTTGATTAAATCTATATTATCAGACTATTCGACATTAGTCAAACAGAAATTCTTCCAGCACTTCATTTAAATAAGGAACAGACTGGAACGCATAAACTTCTTTGACCAGTTCTCCATTTTTAAACAGCAGCAATGCCGGTGCAGAACGAATCTGATAATATTCGATCAATCTTGTATAAAAATTTAAGTTGATACGTTCATAGGAAATCTGTTTCGCTTCAGCAACGACACTGAGCATCGTCTCAGAGATATCACATGTTTTACACATTGTGGCAAAACCGAAAATAATGTAGCGTTCCTTATCCCGTATATTCTTTAATATATCTTCCGTTGAAATTATTTCCTTCACGATTAAACTTACCTTTCATTATTAGGCTCGTATCTACATAAAATCCATGTCTTAAGAGGAGGTTTGCGAGATAGTCATGCGGACAGCGTCCAACTTCTCCAAATTTCGGATCTATATAAATATGTGTACTTTCACTTAGATGTTTTTTAAACCATTTACGAATTTTTCTTCCTTCTTTATCCGCATCGGATAAAATAAAAATTTGAGAATCACCAAGCTGTTCAATAATTTCATCAAGTTTTGAAATACCCATCGTACCAAATGTGCAAATAATCTGTACAGGCTCCACCAGCACTTCTTCCAATCTGCGTTTGTCCGTTTTACCCTCAACAATGAGTACTTTATCAGAAAGATTCATTCGTATCACCCTTAGTTAAATTTTTAATATAAATTCACTTTAAGCAATAAATACCAGTTTAAAAAAACTCCGGACAAAAGTCCAGAGTTGACGTTATTATTTCTCGATTACTGCCTGGTAACCAGCAGCGTCAAGAAGATTATCTAATTCGCTTTCATCTGAAAGTTCAACTTTCAGCATCCAAGCATCTTCATATGGATTTTCGTTCACAAGTTCCGGACTGTCTTCAAGCTCTTCGTTCACAGCAACGATTAAACCGGAAACTGGTGCATATAGTTCTGAAACAGTTTTCACTGATTCTACGCTGCCGAATGAATCACCTGTAGAGATGTCGTCGCCTTCTTCTGGAAGTTCGACAAAAACGATATCTCCAAGTTCAGACTGTGCAAAATCAGTAATACCGATAGTAACAGTATTTCCTTCAACTTTGATCCACTCATGATCTTCACTGTACTTTAAATCTTGTGGTAATGACACGCTAAAACCTCCCTTTTAACTTATCATACTCATTGTTACATATTTAACACACTTTAAGCAAGCGGAATTATTTCAGTAATGCATTTTTATAAGTTTCCTCTTTGAAACCTAATAATACATCCTCATCAAGTACCACCATTGGGCGTTTAATCAGCATTCCGTCACTTGCAAGAAGCTCCAGTTTTTCTTCTTCACTGAGGTCATCCATACGTTCTTTCAGGCCCAGCTCTTTAAATTTAGTACCGCGCTTGTTAAAGAAATCATCAATTGGATGGGATGATTTGTCCAGGATACCTTTTAATGTATCTTTCGCAGGTACATGCTTAACCATATCGATCACAGTGAACTCCAGATTGTTATCTGTTAAAAACTTTTTACCTTTGCGGCAAGTTGTGCATTTAGGGTATTCATAAAATGTAATCATAGTTATCCTCCCGAGTAAGAAATAATTCTTACTTTTATAATACCCCAGATAAATTAATTTATACATATGTAAAAATGAAAAAAGTCCGAAACCTCAGGGGAAGGTCTCGGACAAGGGGGTCGGGGAGAAGAGTTGTATTTTTATATCTTCTAGTTCTTACTCTACCACCGGTTTATTATGCTGCTGTTAAGCGGATGTAAAAATTGCTTAATATTTTATTTTGTAAAAGTTTTACGTAATTCTGTAACGTGAATCTGTCCCGGTGCCGCATCTCTCGCTATAAAGCCGTATGTAAAAGCAGAAGCCGCTTCACCCTGTGCAGTGCGCGTCACTTTGCCGAGCTCTCCCATCGAAATCCCGATCACTCTGTCCCCGTACTGCTGTTTAGCAATTTTTACTGCTGCGCTTACATTGCTGACATCCGCCTCATTCTGAGGGAAATATGCAACTTTATACAAATCACCGCCAAGCGTATTCATTTTATTAAACATCGATAAAATACCTTCTGTATCCGGCGTCTCTTTAAAATTATGATGGCTCATCAAACAAGCCACATTATTCACACGTGCAGTTTCACTGATGGAAGCGATAATTTTATCACCTGTGTCCACTTCGATGTCGATATAATCAATGTCCATTAATTTACACACTTTTTTCAAAAGAGCTTCGTATTCAACCGTCGTTTTAGAACCGCTGCCGCCCTCTCTCGCTGTGCGGTATGTATAAATTATTTCCTTATTCAGCGGTTTAAATTCATCGATAATGCAGCTGACATTTTTAGCATGATCCTCACGGTTTAAAGCATCGAATACATCACCGCGTATTTCAACAATATCAAAATCATTTATATTCTCTTTCGCCTTGCTAATTTCTGCATTTATTTCGTCGTCATTATGACCAGAAAGTGTGACGACAATTTTCGTTGTATTCATAAGTCTTCCCCTTTGTACGTACTGAATGCGATTGATAGATATTTCAATCTAATGGTATCATAAAACCATTATAGTATCCCGGAGGTTAAAGTAAATGAAAAAGTTTATCTTTATGCCAGCACTGGCTGCAGCATTATTTATGTCAGCATGCAGCAGTGGAGAGAATGACGAAGAACCGGAAATATCATCAGATAATGAAGAAGTGGAAGTTGTTGAAATTGACGAAGTCGATGAAGAAGCAGGCGAAGCAGCAGAAACAGACAACTACCAAATCGGCGAGGCAGTTGAGCTTAACGGCATTACAGTGACTATAAACGATGCCTACTTAACAGATGAACGCAATGACACCAGTATTATCGACGTCAGCGGCGTACTCGTGCTGGATGTTACCTACGAAAATGGTAGTGATGAAGTATTTCCTGCAGGACGCGATATAACATTGGAAGCAGGCGGTGAACACGTAAGAAGCTATGACATGGACAGCGCCCTGCCTGCTGATCTTGCTCCAGGAGAAAGTATCACCGGTCACATGGCCTACGGATTAGTCAAGGCGCCTGAAGATGTGGTTGCTGTATTCGAGCCTCTGATGAACGATTCAGGTGAGAATGCGATATTTGATGTAGAGATAGAGTAAATTAGTTTTGACTCTGGTGGCGTGCTCTCACGTATTCTGTGCCGCCGTGGAGATATATCACCTCTCAAGCCCCCTATATCCGGCAGCAACAAAAAGAAGAGCCCTCACGGACTCTTCTTTTTGTTCTATTATAATTATTCTACTACTTCTACTGATAGATCCACGTCGATATTGCCGCGTGTTGCTTTAGAGTACGGGCAGAAATCGTGTGCCTGCTCTAAATATTTTTCTGCGTCTTCCTGAGACATGTTTTTAACTTTAGCTTTAATATCTACACCAAGTTTAACGCCTTCGCCGTCTTCTTCAAGACGTACTGTCAAATCAACTTCCGGCTCTGCGTTACGAACGCCGCCTTTTTTAATCATTAAGTCGAATGCGCCATTAAAGCATGATGCATAACCTGCAGCGAATAATTGTTCAGGGTTAACACCCTCGCCACTTTGATCCGGCGGAATTACCGGTGAATCGATTGCTTTGTCGCCTGTTGTAACATGACCTTTACGGCCGCCTGTGTTTACTGCATTGATTTCATATTTAACTGCCATTATAAATGCCTCCTAATATTTTAGTATCAGTTCAATCTTACTCTCGAATTGTACTTTAATCCAAACATAGTATTTAATCACAAAAATAAAGCCGTAATTCATACAGCTCCATTTTTGTAAATATTATTTTTTAAATTTGTCAGAAAAGTTATCGATAGATTCGTTAGCTTTATCGGTACCTTTTTCTACGTATTCTTTCGCTTTACCAGCAGCTTTTTCCTGCATGCCTTCTTTTTCCATCTTCTCGTTTCCTACTGCGTTACCTATTGTCTCTTTAGCATTACCTTTTAACTGTTCGAACTTGCTATCTTTTTCTGCCATTTAAAACACTCCTTAATTAAATAAATAGTATTTTTTGTACAGTTAGTATATTCCCACTCAGATGCAGCTTAAACATAAATTTAAATTAATTCGAGCCGATATGCTGCCAGTACATATAATACGTTAAAATCATCAGCACAATATAGACAGGCAGAAGCATCATACTCATCCTCATCAGTTCCCGGCTTTCAAACGGACGGTCTTCACTTTCGTAAAATATCAGCAGCGCTTTTGAGCTGACCGGCAGCGTCACACAGAAATTAATTCCTAGCAGCGCGATAAATACCGCTGCCTGTGTATTTAAATTAAATGATTCTGCCAGTATTATAAATACCGGTATTAAAACTACTGCCCGTGTCGTATGGCTCGTAATCAGAATATGCGATAACACACTGATTAATATAATGATTAAGAGAATCGTCAGTTCCGACGTGACATTCAATCCGCTGAATAAAGTCATTAATATATATTGAAAATAATCCGTTACTCCGTAATCAACCAGCAGCTTACCCAGTGCTGCTGCACCCGCAACGAAGAATATTAAACTCCATGACACGCTTGAGAGCCCTTCTTTCCAGCTGATTAACTTAAAGTGAGGCAGCATCATTATTAAGCTCATTAGTATTGTGACAAATGCGATATCGAGTCCATGAACCGGTTCACCGAGCCAGAGCAGGATTGTAATCCCGACCAAAATCAGTGCAGATTTCTCTCTTTCAGTAAAAGGTCTTTTCTCTTGTTCAGATTTAACTTCGAAGTCATAGCCAAAATCTTTAAAGTACATCATTTTTAATATAAATAGAGTTATCAGTCCGACGATCAGCCCAAAAGGCATCGCGTATATTAAAAACTCGACATATGATATTGATTCGCCGGTCTGCGTACTTAGAATTCCAATACCAATAATATGACTCCCTGCACCAAGCAGTGTCGTATTCGCCCCCATCAGAATCAGAACCGGTATTCCTATCCCGAAAAATTTCTTATGATGATGAAATCTGCCGCTTAAAATATTGTAGACAGGCAGCATTGCGGATGCTCTGCCCGACGTAGATGGCACAGCGACTGACAGTATCTGAATCAATAAAAACGTAAAGAATGTCACGCGCCCTTTCGTATAACAGTGTCGCTCTATCCATTGCGTCAATCGGCTGAGCAGCCCGCTTTTGACCAATACTTCCGCAATTATAAATGCTCCAATCATCAGCCATACAATATCGACATTAAATGATTCAAAGATAATTTCTTCCGGCAGCCCAAAGAGAACCCCGGCACATAACGACAGCCATGCAACGAGTCCTGCAGGCAGACTGGAAAATATAAACATGCCTAGCGCAAATATAAATATGATAAAACTTAAGGAACCGAGGTAATCCAATTCCTTTAACAGACCGATCAGCACAGCAATCAGTATAAATACGATACCCAGCACTTTATATTTAAGTGTCATTTAACGGACTGCTCCGGGGATTCTTCAATATTCCGGGCTAGCTGTGTACCAATCATAATTTGACGTATCGTATTCTCTGTGCATTTTTCAAGCCATTTCGCTGCGTCTGTCATGGACTTTTCAAGTGTTGCCGGTTTTGGAATAATACTCGCATACGCATCGATGCCGCTTTCATAGTTCAGACTCGCTTTTTTACCGATTGTTCCGGCAAACGCAATAACAGGTTTATCATATTGTTTTGCGATGCGCGCCACTTCAGACGGTATTTTATCGTTTGGCGTCTGATAATCGATACATCCTTCAGCGGTAATTACGATATCCGCGGTCTGAATCGCATCAGATATCTCTATATACTTGCGTATAATATCAAAGCGCGGATGAAGCTCCGCACCGATAAATCCCGCAAGCCCAGCACCGAGACCGCCTGATGCACCGCCTCCGTTTACATATGATAAATCAGTGCCGGTCAGCTGTTTAAGCAGTTTCGCTAAATGGTCGAAGTTGTTCGATAAGAGCTGCACATCTTCTTTTGACGCTCCTTTTTGAGGACCGAAAACTTTCGCCACACCACTTTCACTGCAGAGTACATTTTTCCAGTTTACTGCAACATCTATACTTACATTCTGGATGTGCGGATCAATTTCAGACATATCAATATGGTGAATATTACCGATATCCACACCACCTGTAATATTTAACAGTTCATTATTTTTATCGTAAAACTTAACACCGATAGCTTGCGCCATCCCGCTACCGCCGTCCGAAGTACCTGAATCGCCGCAGCCGATTAAAATTCTCTCGGCGTTATTGTTCAGCGCTTCAATAATCGTTTCACCGATACCGTATGTCGTCGTATATAAAGGATTTCTCTGATCATACGGCACGTGGCGGAGTCCTGCAATCGCAGCCATTTCTATTACTGCAGTTTTCACACCGTTTCATAGAAAATACCGAAGAAAGAATTTATTTTCTTACCGACCGGTCCTGTCACTGCCGTATTAACAATTTCCCCTTTTTTTAACTTAACAATTGTTTCAACAAAACCCTCCCCGCCGTCAGCCATCGGAATCACAATAACATCGTGTTCTCTGCTGACACGGTTAATTCCCTTTTCAATTGCAAACCCTACCTCTTCTGAACTTAAAGATTCTTTAAACCCCGATGGGATAACTACCATCTTCATAATATATCTCCCTTTCTTTGATGTGTTAACACATAAATTACACAGGAAAAGTTATGAATCGGTAGACGAATGATTAAAGGTTAATTAAATGACTCGAATAAAATATTAATAAAACAAAAAAAGACCCAATCCCTTTAAGGATTGAGTCTTAGTATGGAGACGGCGGGAGTTGAACCCGCGTCCAGAGACCTCGCAACATTTCTTTCTACGTGTGTAGTCCATTATTGAGTTTCACATGGATGATGGTAATGAACGAACCTCATTCCATGCTAGTCCGATTAATCTCTTCTCTCAATCTTCCGACCGCAGATTAAAGAGCGTATCCTATTTCAATTGGATCATCGTCACGGGCCATAGGAAAGCTCATGGGATGATGCAGAGCGCTCTTAGGCAGCTACTGCGAAATTGTTTTGTTTGCCAGTTATTATAACTGAGTATCGTTGATGACGAAGCCGAAACCTCCGACACGCTTAAAATGCCCGAATAGCCCCTGTCGAATCCGGAACGTCCCCGGATTAATTAAATACCGACGTATTTCGTCGAGCACTTAATATTATAACACGATAAAAACCCATTGACAAATTAACGGAACTGCTCTTTCATTGCACGGTCAATTTCGCGTTTCATTTGTTTCTTCTTCAGATCTTCGCGTTTATCGTATTTTTTCTTACCAGTTGCAACTCCTAACAGCACTTTGCACATGCCGTTCTTTATATACAGTTTCAGCGGAATAATCGCATTACCCGGGGCATCAAGATGCCCTCTGAGTTTATTAATTTCCTTACGGTGCAGGAGCAGCTTGCGTGTGCGCAAGGGTTCGTGATTAAAACGGTTGCCCTCTTCGTACGGTGCAATGTGCATGTTGTAGGCATACATTTCATTCTGATAAACACGCGCATACGAGTCTTTTAAGTTCGCTGAGCCCCGTCGTATTGATTTAATTTCTGTACCGCTCAGCACAATGCCCGCTTCAATCGTGTCATCGATCGAGTAATCATGACTCGCTTTGCGGTTTTGTGCCAGCGGCTTAGTCTTCTGGTTGTGTTTACTCATAAGCCTCTACTTCTTTCCGTTCCCTTTTTTCGCCACAGATTTATAGAAAGGTTTTTTCTTGCCGCCTTTACTAAAGCTCCCTTTCTTTTCACGTGAGCGTGTTTTTTCTTTTTTGTTATCTCTGGCATCACCTTTAATGGTAACAGGTGCGCTTCTTCTTTCCGGACGTTTTCTGTCAGGCATGCCGACAACTTTAAAGTCTATTAAGCGTTCTTCAAGGTTTACACCAAGCACTTCTATTTCAACTTTATCGCCGATACGGAACTGAGTACCTGTACGCTCCCCAATCATTGCCATGGCACGTTCATTGAAATTGTAATGATCATCAGTCATATGGCTGACGTGAACAAGTCCTTCAATTGTATTAGGCAGTTCAACGAACATACCGAAGTTCATTACTCCGGCTACGACACCTTCGAAAGTCTCGCCAACATGTTTCAGCATGAATTCCGCTTTCTTCAGATCATCAGTGTCGCGCTCAGCATCCTGGGCGCGGCGCTCTCTTTCTGAAGTATGCTTGGCAATCTCAGGCAGTTCGCTCTTATTGCGTCGGATTGTCTTCGCATCTGTTTTCCCGTTAAATAGATATTCACGTATTAAACGGTGAACAATTAAGTCGGGATAACGGCGAATCGGTGACGTAAAGTGAGTGTAAAACTCAGTCGACAGTCCGAAGTGACCGAGAGACTCCGGTGAATATTTCGCCTGCTGCATCGAGCGCAGCATCAGCATTGAAATAACCATTTCTTCCGGACGGCCTTTAACTTCTTCAATAATTTCCTGCAGTGCATGAGGATGAATCTGATTGCCTTTACCTTTAACTACAACACCAAAACCTGTCAGGAAATCAAAGAACTTGTTCAGTTTCTCTTCTTTTGGCTCTTCGTGAATACGGTACATAAACGGTACATCCATCCAATGGAAGTGCTCTGCGACCGCTTCGTTTGCTGCAAGCATAAATTCTTCAATCATTTTCTCGCCCGTACCACGATTTCTTAAGACGATATCTTCAGGTGTGCCGTCTTCGCCGACAACTACAGCTGCTTCATCGAAATCAAAATCGATAGCGCCTCGGCCTTCGCGTTTAGCGCGCAATGCTGCTGCAAGTGCTTCAGCTTCCAAGAGCGGCTCATACACTTCTTTAAACTCATTAATAACGCTCTCGTCTTTATCTGTCAGCATCAGATTCACATCACCGTAAGTCATACGGTAATCTGAATTAATTACACTCTCAAAAATTTCGTGATCCACCGCTTTACCGCCCGGTGTAAATTCCATACGGCAGCTCAGTGTCAGACGGTCGACATGCGGATTTAACGAACAGATTCCATTTGATAAACGGTGCGGAATCATCGGAATTACGCGGTCAACTAAATAAACACTCGTGCCGCGGTGATACGCTTCTTCATCCATGGCCGAATTCTTCGTAATATAATGACTCACGTCGGCAATACTGACAGTCAGTTCGAAGTTGCCGTTATCCAATTTCTTCACACTGACAGCATCATCAAGGTCTTTCGCATCTGCGCCGTCAATCGTAATCGTAAAGTCGTCTCTTAAATCGACTCTGCCTTTAGTATCATCCTGATTAATCTCGTCAGGTATTGCTTCAGCCTGTTCCAGGACTTCATCAGGGAAATCAATGTCGATGCCGTGCTGGTATATAATCGATAAAATATCTACTCCCGGATCATTTTTATGGCCGAGAATTTGAACGACGTGGCCTTCCGGATTGCCTTGGTCGGGATTATCCGGGAACTTCGTAATTTCAACGAGCACTTTGTGGCCGTCAATTGCACCGAGATTATTATTTCTCGGAATAAACACATCGGTTTTAAATGTCTTCGAGTCAGGCACAACGAAACCATAGTTAACATTTGCACTGTACTCTCCGACGAATTTCGTTACTCCGCGCTCAAGAATGCTTACCACGTGGCCTTCTGTTTTATCGCCGCGTGTACTCTTCTCGACTTCAACCAGTACCGTATCACCGTCAAATGCACCATTTACTGCTGTCGGCGGAATAAAAATATCCTCTATTTCTTCTTCCTCAGGACGTAAAAATCCAAAGCCGCGTTTGTGCATTGATAAAGTACCCTTCACTTTGTTTGAGTCAGGTGATTTCATATATTTGTCTTTCTTCGTTCGGACTAATTTACCGGACTCTTCAAGAGAGACTAAAGTTTTCACCATATCTTTGAATTCATCCGAGTCATCCGCTCCAAAAGATTCTTTAAACTCATCAATTGTCATCGGTTTGTAGTCATCGCTATTTACAATGGCTAGTATTTCTTCTTTAAAGTCTCTCATTGTAATCCTCCATATCTATTGTTATTACTGTAATTCGTGCTGCTCAATAAAATTGTATATATCTTCAAATAATTCTTCCTTGCTTTCATCTATAGTCAGTACGTGACCGCCTTTATCGTACCATTTAATTTCTTTTTCTTCAGTCCCTGTCCTGTTAAAAATAACATTTGCACTGTCTCGGTCAATTACTTTATCATGCGTTGCCTGGGCCACAAACAGCGGGACATTAACATCATCTAAATTCCCTCTTACCATATTAATAAACGTGCTGATATCATCAAAAGTCCCTGTCATCTTAAGATTTTCAGTCTCTTTTTTTATTTGCTCAGGCGTTTTGTTTTCAAACATCTTCAAATACTTTTCTGCATACCCGATAAACTGCGCGTACAACTTCGAAGATTCCTTCATATACATTGGACTGCAAATCGTACTGAGCCCCGTAACATCGCGCTCCAACGTGAGGCGCAGCGCCATTACACCACCGATTGATACACCGGCTACAAAAATATTACTGTAGCCCTCATCTCTTAGAAAATCGTACGCTTCAACCACCTGTTTATACCAGACGAACGGAGAAGATTCTGTAATCTTCTTCGGATGTTCCGCGTGGCCTTCGTAGTTTATCGAATAAGAAGTCATTCCCTTTTTCTGAAGATACCGGCCGAGCTGTCTCACATCAGACGTGTTGCCCGTAAAACCGTGCAGCAGAAGAACTGCATTATCGCCGCTCGGCTCTTTAAAGTAAAATTTCTCAGGTAATTTAATATTCATGAGGTCACCTCAAAATAGTGTTACTTTTATTGTACGCTAAATTTCTGTGATACTAAAGAATCATCGTTCCAATCATAAAAAAAGAGCCTGAATCCTGTATTAATCGGATTCGGGCTCACCCTTTATCGTATTAACCTAAGTATGTCAGTAACAGCATAATCATAAAGAATAGAATTGATAAAATTACAGTTGCTCTATGTAGAACAAGATCCATTCCGCGCGCTTTTTGCTTACCGAACATTTGCTCAGCACCACCGCCGATTGCTCCTGACAGGCCGGCACTTTTTCCGGATTGTAGTAACACTACAGCGATAAGCGATATACACACGATGATTAACAGAACGATGAGTAGTGTCTGCATGAAGATACCCCTCCGATTTATATTAACAGTATAAATAGTACCAAAAATTTACTGTATGTGCAATGTAAACAGCAGTTTTGTAATGTAGTTGTTACATTAGGGGCAGTGAGTGATTTTGCAAGAACTGTCTATTTTACAATTCATTTTTTGAATTTTTGTCATTTGGAGATAATTCACTTATATTCTATGTTAATACTATGCGTATAATTCCATTAAAATTTAAACAATTGCAGATTTTATCAAGGCGGACAATTCTCGGTGAGACCGAAGAAAAAGAAAGGGATAAATTGCATCGCGGCTACGCTGGAGAGCTCGGTTTCGATAAACTTCTCGAAGAGCTTGTGCAGGAACTCGATGTATACCATTTAAAAGATTACCGCTTTAAAATTGATCCTGGTGCGACGACGATGAAGGTGGCCAGCGGTTTGAGCGAAGTTCAGATTGATAACGTGCTTGTCGCCGGTGATCGTATTTATACATTCGAAGTGAAAAACTTCGGTTTTGATTTAGTCTACGGTGCGAAGTCCTGGCACTTCACCGGCGGCCGGGAATACAAAGACTTAAGCATGCAGGTCAACCGCCAGCGGACTTCGCTCGACTTTCTGCTTCGGTCCGGCGGATTTAACTACGACATCACCTCGCACCTAGTTTTTGTAAATCCGCGGCAAACTATTTACAATATGCCAAATTTAGAAAATCTGCTGGTGCCGAGCAATACACACCGGCGGCTAGGCGGTATTTGTGTATCCAATCGTTATGACCAAAGTGCTCTCTCAAGCTATCTGGACAGCCGCCGTTTGAAGAAATCCATGTACGACTTGCCGGCGAACGTTTGCTTTGAGGAGCTCCTCCCGGCGTCTTTTGTTATCAGTGCGATTCGGTCGCGGAGCTGGAGCGGGTTAATTCATATAAATATTGCTGTCGTTCATGTACTAAAACATTTAGTACTTTCGAAATAGTTCTGGTACTCATTGATGAATTGAAAACTTTAAATGAATCATGGGAAGTGTCAGCCGCCAAGATTTCTAAGTTAAGTGGAGGTGTTGTCAGCAGCTCCACAGTACGCAAGTATAAACGCGAAGGTAAAATATTATTCTAATAAATACTCAACTTACAAAAATTGCGTTTTTGAGTGGAATTTTTATTTTCATCTATCGTCTGCACCCTTTCACATATTTTATGAGCAAGGTCATCACTTTTTGATCCATCTTGCTCATTGACGCACCAATTATGAGCAAGGTCATCACTTTTTGATCCATCTTGCTTATTTACACACCAATTATGAGCAAGGTCATCACTTTTTGACCCACCTTGCTCATTTACGCACCAATTATGAGCAAGGTCATCACTTTTTGACCCACCTTGCTCATTGACGCACCAATTATGAGCAAGGTCATCACTTTTTGATCCATCTTGCTCATTTCCACGCCAATTATGAGCAAGCTCATCACTTTTTGATCCATCTTGCTCATTTACACACCAATTATGAGCAAGCTCATCACTTTTTGACCCACCTTGCTCATCTCTGCTCTCACTATCCTATCCACCACAAAACAAAAACCCCTCTCACGAGGGGTTTTCCACTTATATCACTTATTTATTCAAGTTATAAAATGATGCCAGGCCTTTGTATGTGCCCGTTTCGTATAATTCGTCTTCGATGCGGAGCAGCTGGTTGTATTTTGCTACGCGGTCTGTGCGTGATGGTGCACCTGTTTTGATTTGACCGGCGTTTGTTGCGACAGCTATGTCAGCGATTGTCGTATCTTCTGTTTCACCTGAGCGGTGTGAGATGACTGCTGTGTAACCTGCGCGCTGTGCGACTTCGATTGCTTCGAATGTTTCCGTCAGCGTACCGATTTGGTTTACTTTAACTAAAATTGAGTTTGCAACGCCCTGTTCAATTCCCTGAACTAACTTCTCAGTGTTTGTAACGAACAGGTCGTCTCCGACAAGCTGGACTTTATCGCCAATTTTGTCAGTCAGTAACTTCGTGCCTGCCCAGTCGTTTTCGTCTAACCCGTCTTCGATTGAAATGATTGGATACTTATTAACAAGTTCACCGTACCAGTTAACAAGTTCTTCTGACGAGTAAGTTTTACCCTCACCTTTAAGCTCGTAGTTGCCCGTTTCTTTGTTAAAGAATTCGCTTGAAGCTGCGTCCATCGCAAGAACGATATCAGAACCGAGCTCGTAACCTGCAGCAGCAACTGCTTCGCCGATTACTTCTAAAGCTTCTTCGTTCGATTTCAGGTTTGGAGCGAATCCGCCTTCGTCACCGACTGCAGTGCTGTAGCCTTTAGTTGATAAAACTTTCGCAAGGTGATGGAAAATTTCCGTGCCCATGCGGAGTGCTTCTTTAAAGGTAGATGCGCCGACAGGCATAATCATAAATTCCTGAATGTCGATACTGTTGTCAGCGTGCTCGCCGCCGTTAATAATATTCATCATCGGTACAGGAAGCTGCACCGCATTAAATCCGCCTAAGTATTTATATAAAGGCTGGCCGAGAACATCTGCTGCTGCTTTCGCTACGGCAATTGATACACCTAATATAGCGTTAGCGCCTAATTTTTCTTTATTTTTCGTCCCGTCTAACTGAATAAGCATTTTATCGATTGAAACCTGTTCTAAGACAGTGAATTCCCCATCGATTAATTCAGGTGCAATAATTGAGTTAACATTTTCTACTGCCTGCTCTACACCTTTGCCTAAGAAGCGTGATGAATCACCATCACGAAGTTCTACCGCTTCATGTTCCCCTGTTGAAGCGCCTGAAGGAACGAGTGCCCGGCCAAAAGCGCCGCTTTCTGTTAACACTTCAACCTCGATTGTCGGGTTTCCTCTAGAGTCTAAAACTTCACGTGCATATACGTCTGTAATTAATGGCATGTCATCCTACTCCTTTATTAGTTAAGTTCGAATTTATTATAACGTATTTTTAATTAAAAGGCTCTTACCTGTCATATCTTCAGGCTGATTAATCGTCATTATATCAAGCATCGTCGGTGCTAAGTCTGATAAACGTCCGCCTTCACGCAGCATAACAGACTTGTCCGTAACAATCACCGGCACCGGATTAACCGTATGTGCCGTCATCGGCTCGCCTGCCATCGTCACCACTTCGTCCGCGTTGCCGTGATCGGCTGTAATAATCGCAGTGCCATCCTGGGCGATAATTTTATCGACTACTTTACCGAGACATTCGTCTACCGCTTCAAGCGCTTTGACCGTCGGTTCAAGCATACCGCTGTGGCCGACCATGTCCGGATTCGCAAAGTTTAAAATCACCATGTCGAGGTTCCCCTCATCCAATGCACCAAGCAGCTGGTCCGTCACTTCATAAATGCTCATTTCCGGCTGCAGATTATATGTCGCCACTTTAGGTGAATTGACTAAAATACGCGATTCGCCGTCAAATTCATCATGACCCCCACCGTTCATAAAGTACGTCACATGCGGGTATTTTTCAGTTTCCGCAATGCGGAGCTGAGTTTTCCCGGCATCAGATACGACTTCACCCAGCGTATTAACCAAGTCCATTTTATCAAATACTACATCCGCCAAAACGGCTTCGCTGTATTTTGTAAATGTAACGAATTTTAAATTATCGATTGTCCCGCCGCAGTCGAAACCATCAAATGCCGAAGCCGTAAATGCTTCCGACAATTGCGCTGCACGGTCCGGTCTGAAGTTAATAAAAATAACTGCATCATTATTACCGACAGTCCCCAGTTCATTAACGATAAACGGCTCAACGAATTCATCGAACACCTCATCGTGGTAACTTGCCTCAATACCCGCAGCAGCAGTAGGGAAAACCGTTCCTTTTCCGTGAACCAGTGCATCGTATGCAAGCTGTTCGCGGTCCCAGCGTTTGTCGCGATCCATTGCGTAGTAGCGGCCGCTCACTGTTGCAAAGCTGCCGACACCAATGTCCTCAAACTGTCGCTCCGTCTCTTCTATGTAGGTCAGGGCCGACGCTTTACTCACGTCGCGCCCGTCTAAAAATCCGTGTACATGCACATCATTAAGGCCATTAATTTTGGCCATTTTCAGCACTTCAAACAGATGACTGTAATGAGAATGCACACCCCCGTCGCTCAAAAGTCCCATAATGTGCAGTTTGCTATTATTTGTCTTCGCATGTTTAAGCGCGCTTAACAGCACTTCATTCTGATGAAACTCGCCATCTTCAATCGCCTTATTGATGCGCGTTAAACTCTGATACACAACGCGTCCTGCACCAATATTTAAATGACCGACTTCGGAGTTGCCCATCTGCCCTTCAGGCAGACCGACATCGAGACCGCAAGCACTTAACCTGCCATACGGGTATTCATCCTTATATCTTTTAAAGTTCGGCATCTCTGCATGCGCAATTGCATTGCCGAACTTTTCATCACGTTCGGCAAAACCGTCCAGAATAATTAAGGCAGCAGGCTTTTTCATTGCGCTGCTCCTGAGATTAACGCCGTATAATCTTCAGTCTTCAATGAAGCGCCGCCGACTAACGCACCGTCTACATCGCTCTTAGACATCAAGTCTTCAATCGTTGCAGGTTTAACAGAACCGCCGTATAAAATACGTACATGCTCTGCAGTTTCCGCGTTATAAAGTTTTTCAATTTCACTTCTGATCAAACGGCACATCTTGTTAGCATCGTCGCTCGTTGCACTTTTCCCTGTGCCAATCGCCCAAATCGGTTCATAAGCGATAACAAGTTCGTCTGCCGCTTCAGCTTTAATACCTTCAAGAGCCGCTTTAATCTGGCGTGCAACTTTCACTTCATGCTCGCCGCTTTCGCGCTCTTTTTCTGTCTCACCGACACAAATAATCGGCACCATGCCTGCCTCAATCACAGCATGCACTTTCTTATTAACGTCGCTGTCAGACTCTCCAAAAAGTTCTCTTCTTTCAGAATGCCCCGCAATAACGTAATCGATGCCTAAATTCTGAAGCATCAAAGCTGAGATTTCTCCCGTGAATGCGCCATTTTGTTCGTAGTAGACATTCTGTGCTCCGATTTTAACATTCGTTTCTTTAAATTTTTCAACAAGTACAGGCAGGTCGATAAAAGGCGCACAAATTACCGCCTCTACGCCTTCCTTCAGATTAAGTTTTAACAGTTCTTCAGCAAAATCCGATGCTTCTGATACTGTCATATTCATTTTCCAGTTTCCTGCAATAAATGGTGTACGCATATGACTTACTCCTCCTCAGCGTTATCGATTGCCTTCAGACCCGGCAATTCCTTACCTTCTAAGTATTCTAACGATGCACCGCCGCCTGTTGAAATGTGGCTGAATTGATCAGCAAATCCAAGGACTTGCGCTGCGTTTGCAGAATCTCCGCCGCCGATAATTGTAACCGCATCTTCAAGTTCTGCGATTGCCTGACAGACACCGACTGTACCTTGTGCAAAGTTTGACATCTCAAAAACGCCCATCGGTCCGTTCCAGACGACTGTTTTCGCTCCTTTAAGCGCCTCTTCATATAACTTAACTGTTTCTGTACCAATATCGAGGGCCATCATATCATCCGGAATGTTATCCACCGAAACGTTGCTGTGTTCTGCCTCATTTGAAAATTCTGCAGCGACAACAACGTCAACAGGCAGTATTAATTTACCATCGGCTTTTTCGAGCAGCTCCTCGGCAATTTTAATATTGTCTTCCTCCACTAATGACGTGCCAATTGAATGCCCCTGCGCTTTTAAGAAAGTGTTAGCCATGCCACCGCCGATTAAAATCTTATCCGCTTTATTAATCAGGTTGTCGATGACGTTAATTTTGTCGGATACTTTTGCTCCGCCTAAAATTGCTGCGAATGGTGTTTTAGGATTATCGACAGCTCCGCCGATAAACTCAATTTCTTTCTGCATTAAAAACCCGGATACAGTAGGCAGGTGCTCACTGATCCCGACATTTGACGCATGTTCGCGGTGCGCTGTACCAAACGCATCATTAACAAACAGATCGCCGAGCGATGCCCAGTACTTGCCAAGCACAGCATCATTTCTACTTTCTTTCGAGTTGTGCAGATCTTCGTAACGCGTATTTTGCACCATCAGGACCTCACCATTTTTAAGCTCCCCGATACCTTCTTCAAGATCTTTGCCTCGTGTTTTATCACTGAACAGAACTTCTTTACCCATAATCTCGCTTAAACGCTCAGCAACCGGCGCTAATGAATATTCACGCTTGTCCTCTTTAGTTTCAATACGCCCCAGGTGTGAAAATAAGATTACTTTTCCACCTTTTGCTAAAACGTAGGAAATTGTTTTTACAGCAGCTTTAATACGTGTATCATCTGTAATTTTTCCGTTCTTCATCGGTACGTTAAAATCTGCCCGTATTAATACCTTTTTGCCTTTTAATTCAACATCTTCAAGAGTCTTCTTCATGAATGCGCCTCCAAATTTATATTCACTTTAATTATACATATCTCGCCTGCTTATTAAAACATTAAAAATATTTTAAGTACATTCTATTAAAAAAGCAGCAGACTATTTCGGTCCGCCGCTCTTCTTAAATCTATTATTTATAATTGCCTTTTACGTAATCGTATATAGTTACAAAGTCGAGAACGCCTTCTTGAATCACATTGCCGCCGTCACTTAGAACGGGAATGCGGACCATGTATTCTTCTTGCAGTTCATCGTCGTTATCGATATTCACTTCTGTCAGTTTCACTACGTTATCTCTCAGTTCAGACAATGCCAGTCTGATCTGCAGTTTTCCTTCATTACACAAGTGGCAGTTGTCGCGAGTGTAATAAGTAAGATTCAGCATTAGTTAAACCTCTTTCTTCCGCATATTTTTAACTTTACGTTTCAATGTCTGAAATAATGAATCTATCATCTCGGTTGAAATAATTCCCATTGCAATTGCCAGCGACACGAGGGCTACTTGAAATCCGTAGGCAAGTGCCATGTCGTAATTCTCAAGCACCACACTCCGCATAGCATTGTAGGCCAGACCGCCAGGTACAAGAGGAATAATGCCGCATGTAATAAAAATAATAATCGGCGCTCTCAGTTTACGGGAGCTCATTATCGATAGTGCAGTCAGTACAATCGCACCTAAAAACGAAGCGATGACCGCCTGTATATCGTTCTCGGTCGCGATAAAGTACATCAGCCAGCCGAAAGCACCGCTCATTCCGCCGGCGAGTATCGTTCTTCTCGGTGCATTAAACAGTATGCCGAATCCTGCAGAGGCGAAGAAACTAAGTATAAATTGAACTGCATATAACATTGTTCCCCTCCTAGACCGCCATGAATACGAGGCCGACTCCGGCACCGATTGCAATCGCTGTAAGCGAGGCCTCAGCGCCTTTCATCGTTCCTGCCATCAGATGACCGCGAATCATTTCACGTATTGCATTTGTAATAAGCACACCGGGAACGAGTGGCATCACTGCCGCAATAATAATAGTTTCCAGTGCTGCTCCCGGACCGAATTCCACATATAATACAGATATTACAGCGATAAAGAACGCCGCAAAGAACTCGTTAAAAAACTTTATTTTAGTATAGCGCTGAATGCTTTCTGTAATCAGCACACCCGCCATACCTCCGGCAGCTGCGACCGGAATATCGACCGGCGCACCGTTAAACAGAAGCAGAAACATAATGGCAACCATCCCACCGGTAAATACGACCAGCCAGAATGGAAACATTTCAGTTTCGTGAATGTTTTCTATAGTCTTAATTGCATCCTTTATCGGCAAACCTTTGGAAATGCTTCTTGATAAGTCGTTAATATTCACGACTTTTTGTAAATTATTTGCACGTTCATCGATTCTTATAGTTTGAGACAGGGCGTAATCATTCATCGACAGAATAATTACCGTTGTCGTTACAAAAACCTGAACATTATCGATACCATAGTTACCGGCCATACGGACCATCGTATCTTCGATACGATACGTTTCCGCACCGCTTTCAAGTAAAATTTTCCCGCTGTTTAAACAGACAAAGAACACTTTTCGGACAAAGGCTTCGTCTAAACTATCATCGGGTTTATCGACTGTTTCAAGTTCTTCGAATGACAACTCGCCCACCTCTTTTTTAGCACCCCCGAGAAGAATTGAACTCCCATCTTAAGAACCGGAATCTTACGTGTTATCCATTACACCACGGGGGTAGAATAATATAAATTAAGCACATTTCATTATAGCAAGGAAGCTGTGAGTAATAAAGACTAATTATTGACGAAATGCGTAATTAAATAATATGATAAAGTGATTCACAGCAGAAGTTCTTTCTTTTGACCTTATTTGACTAATGTGTTATAAATATAATATCAATTAAATTAGTTCACAAAAACAGGAGGCAATATTATGAATTTAATACCTACAGTTATTGAACAGACAAATCGTGGCGAGCGTGCTTACGATATTTATTCAAGACTATTAAAAGATAGAATCATTATGATCGGGAGTGCAATCGATGATAACGTTGCAAACTCGGTAGTCAGCCAGCTGTTATTCTTACAAGCTCAGGACTCTGAAAAAGATATTTATCTTTATATTAACTCACCAGGCGGCAGTGTGACTGCAGGCATGGCGATCTATGATACAATCCAGCACATTAAACCGGATGTACAGACAATCAGCCTTGGACTTGCAGCTTCAATGGGTTCATTCCTGTTAACTGCAGGCGCTAAAGGAAAACGTTACGCGCTTCCTAATGCTGAAATTATGATTCACCAGCCGCTTGGCGGCGCTCAGGGTCAGGCAACTGAAATTGAGATCGCAGCAAAACACATTTTAAAAACCCGCGAGAAATTAAATCAGATTTTAGCTGACCGCACAGGCCAGCCGCTTGAAAAAATCGAAAAAGATACTGACCGCGATAACTTCATGACTGCTGAACAAGCTAAAGAATACGGTTTGATCGACCATGTTATGGAACCGGAAAAATAAGATGATTATTTTAGAGTTTAAGTCACATACGTGACTTAAACTCTTTTTTCAATTAAAATAAAAGTAATCTTATATACTGGGAGGTCAAACATTTGAACATTCTCATCACAGGCGGCACAGGTTTTATCGGTTCCAAATTAACACACGCATTCCGAAAAGACCGCCATCACGTTTATATTTTAACCCGTCAGGAACAGACGTCAGAGCACCCATATATACATTATATTAAATACGATGATAATAACTTTAACAATTTGGACTGGACTAAAGACCTACCGGATGATTTTGATCTTGTGTACAATTTGGCAGGCGCATCTTTGAATAACAAATGGACAGAAGAATATAAAGAATTAATTCTGTCGAGTAGACTGAATATGACCAATATGCTTTGCAAGTGGCTGGAAAAATCCGGTATTAAACCGCTCGCATTCATAAACGCGAGTGCGGTCGGCTATTATCCGACAAGTGAAATCGTGGAATATGATGAATTCGACAAACTATCTTCGACAAACTTTTTATCGGATGTAGTTAACCAGTGGGAAGCGGCGGCAGCAAAATTAGAAATGCTCGGCATTCGCGTCGTTTACTCCCGCTTCGGTTTAGTTCTTGATAAAGACAACGGTGCTCTGCCGACGATGGCGAAGCTGTATAAAGCAAATATCGGCGGCGACATCGGGACGGGCAAGCAGTGGTACTCGTGGGTGCATATCGACGATGTCATTAACGCCCTCTTGTTTATCGGTGTGAATCAGGAAGTCAGCGGCCCGGTGAATGTCACGGCTCCTGTACAGGTCAGACAGCATGAATTTTCAAAAGTGCTGAGCGCTGTCCTTGGCAAGCCGAACTTCTTTAAAACACCCGCCTTCTTAATCGATAAAGTACTCGGAGAACGTGCCCTGCTCGTTACTGAAGGACAGAAAGTTCATCCGCGCGTGCTGTTAAACAGCGATTTTAAATATCTGTATCCAACATTAGAGCAGGCGATTGAAGACATTTACAGTTAATAAAACACTTAGAAGAATATACAAATAAAAATCGCACTTGAATTCCTTCGAAGGGAAGCAAGTGCGATTTTTTATTTAGTAAGCTATTTTAAAGTACGAGTTCGTCCCCGCTTCGCAGTTTATCTGCGATTTCATCGAGTTTTCTCAGACGGTGATTGATACCTGATTTTGATATCGCGCCAGTTGACACAGCTTCGCCGATTTCTTTTAAGGTCATATCCTGATGTTCAACGCGGATACGCGCGACTTCTCTTAAGCGCTCCGGCAGTTCATCGATACCAATTTCTGCATCGATAAATTTAATGTTCTCCACCTGGCGCATCGAAGCGTTAATTGTTTTGTTTAAGTTAGCTGTCTCACAGTTAACGAGACGGTTAACCGAGTTGCGCATATCTCTAACGATACGTATATCTTCAAATTTTAATAGTGCCTGATAACCGCCGATAAGACTTAAAAATTCTGCAATTTTCTCTGCCTCTTTTAAATAAATAATATAGCCGCGTTTACGGTCTATATATTTAGCATTCAATTCGTAGCTGTTCATCAGATCTGTAATTGCCTGTGCATGTTCTTCATACAGCGAGCCAATCTCTAAATGATATGCCGATGTTTCCGGGTTATTGACAGAACCTCCGGCAAGAAATGCACCTCTTAAGTAGCTTCTTCTGCAGCATTCCTTGTTTTTAATTTCATCGGTAATTGTATTCGTCAGTATACCGCCTGAAAAAATATCCAAATCTGCGAGCACATCTTTAGATTCTTTTTTAATGCGGCAAATATAGACGTTGTTCTTTTTCAGCTTCATCTTTTTTCTTACAAGCAAATCAATTTCTATTCTGTATACATTTTTAATCAGCGTGAAAATACGGCGTGCAATCGCAGCATTTTCAGTCTGTACGTTAATAACCCATTGCCCATCAAAGTAACTGACCGCGCCGTTCATTTTTATTAATGCGGACAGTTCGCTCTTCATGCAGCACTCGTCCACTTCAATTCTCGTTAGTTCATTTTTCATTTCGGAAGCAAATGACATGCTACCACGTTCCTTTCAAAATCTTTCCTAATACTTCAATGTCTCGGTTTGATCAATCACAATATCGTATATAATTTCAGCGAGTTTTTCATTGTTATGACGCACAACACGTTCTTCATCAACGATAATCAGTTCATCATCTGTGATAACTGTCACCCCGTGCGCTTCCAGTTTATCCCGCTCGCTTCTAATAGTTTCGACGCCTCTATTTTTATAAGTATCCGCCATTTCTTCATTGACGTCCTGTTCGTTTAAAATAACATAGTCAATGACACGTGCCTTCAAATGCTTTTCAATCGCATAAAGATGATCGTAGGCTGACATGCCCATCGTCTCACCCGGCTGTTCCAAAAGGTTCGAGACGTATACTTTAATACCTGCTGATTCTGTCACTGCTTCGGCAATGCCTTTTGGCAGCAGATTCGGAATGATGCTCGTATATAATGAGCCCGGACCGAGCACGATAATATCCGCTTCCAGTATCGCTTCCACCGCAGCTGGTGTCGCATCGATATTCGTCGGTATTAAGTACATTTCCTTAATTTCTTTTTGCACTTTCGGAATATAGCTTTCACCGATAATAATCGAATCATCGGCCATTCTTGCTGCGAGCTTAGGGCTGACATTTGTCGACGGAATTACTGTACCCTTAACGTTTAATATTTTTGACAGCTCGCTGACCGCAGTCGCAAAATCACCGCTGATATCATACATCGCAGCGAGCATTAAATTACCGAGAGAATGTCCTGATATTTCATCTTTTTTAAAGCGGTACGTAAACAAATGCTCGAGCTTGCTCTCCACTTCACTTAAAGCAGACATTACGTTTCTGATATCTCCGGGTGCAGGCATATCGATCTGATCGCGGATAATTCCGGTTGACCCACCATCATCCGCTACCGATACTATCGCAGAAATATCCATCGGATATTCTTTTAAGCCGCGCGATAAAACTGCCAGACCCGTGCCCCCGCCGATAATTGCGATTTTAATCTTTTTCATTCAGTGTTCCTTCTATCGCTGCATCACGGTGGGTAGTGTTAATCGAAAATGCGAACTTATTCTTCAGATCTTGTGCAAGGCGTTCAGACAATGCAACAGAACGATGCTGTCCGCCTGTGCACCCTATCGCAATCGTGAGCTGGGATTTTCCTTCTTTTATATATTGAGGAATTAAATATTTAATCATATCGTACAGTTTTTCGTAAAACGTATCAGTATCCTGCCACTTCATGACGTAGTCATAGACTTCTGAATTCAGCCCGGTTAAAGGACGGTACTCCGGAATATAAAAGGGGTTCGGCAGGAAACGAACATCGAACATTAAATCCGCATCGATTGGAATTCCATGTTTAAAACCGAAGCTCAGTACATTGACAGCAAAAAATTCTTCACGCCCGCCTGAATATAAAGTGAAGATACGGTCTCTCAGCTCTTTCGGTGACAGATCCGTCGTATCGATTATTACGGATGCCCGTCCTTTTAAGTCATCGAGTATGTCACGTTCTTTTTTAATTGCTTGAAGTACGGAAACTCCTTCGTTTAACGGGTGGGAGCGCCGCGTTTCTTTGTAGCGGCTGACGAGTCTCTCATCATCCGTATCGAGAAATACAATACGCAGCATAATACTTTCATTATTAAGAACTGTCTCCAGTTTTTGAATTAAATCATCGAAAAACTCTTTGCCCCGTAAATCGATGCCGAGTGCGACTTTGTTCATTTTACCGTCAGTGGACTCCATTAATTCTACGACTTTTGGAATAAGAATCGGGGGAAGATTGTCGATACAAAAATAGCCTGTATCTTCAATTGCTTCCAGTGCAACAGATTTTCCTGAACCGCTCATACCTGTAATTATGATTAAATTTTTCATAAAGCACACCCTCAAATTTACTTATTTTCAATCTTGCCATTCACTTATATTATAACGGATAACGTTACGAAAAAACCCCCTTACGGGGGATTTGATACTATTAATTATTCATTGTCTTCCAGCTTCTCAAGATAATGCTGAGCATTTTGCGCTGCAAGACTGCCGTCGCCTGTCGCTGTAACAATCTGACGGAGTGATTTCTCTCTAACATCTCCTGCGGCAAATATGCCCGGAATTTCAGTTTCCATTTCTTCATTCGTGACGATATAGCCGTCATCATTTAAAATACCGAGGTCTTTAAACGGTGATGTCAGCGGCAGCATACCGATATAAATAAAGACACCCTGTGCATCAAAGTCATATGATTCACCTGTATTTTTATTTTTCAGCGTTACTGATTCTACGCGGCTTTCACCGTTAATTGACTGCAGTTCTGTATCCCAGATAAAATTAATTTTATCATTTTTAAATGCACGGTCCTGTAAAATTTTCTGAGCACGGAGCTCATCACGACGGTGAACAATTGTCACTTTGCTCGCGTATTTAGTCAGGAATACACCCTCTTCAACAGCTGAGTCCCCGCCGCCGATAACGACAAGCTCGCGCTCTTTAAAGAATGCGCCGTCACATACTGCACAGTAGCTCACACCGCGTCCGCGAAGCAGATCTTCACCTGGTACGCCGATTGTTTTATATTCTGCGCCTGTTGCAATAACAACACTTTTCGTATAAATGTCTTCAGACGATGTTTTCAATATTTTAATGTCGCCGTCAAGTTCAACGCTTTTAATATCGCCGTACTTGTATTCTGCACCGAATTTCTGCGAGTGCTCAAACATTTTAGAAGATAATTCCGGTCCTGTAATCATACTGAAGCCCGGGAAGTTTTCTACTTCTTCAGTGTTCGCCATTTGTCCGCCTGGCACACCGCGTTCAAGCATTACTGTTTTAAGCTCTGCACGTGAGGCATAGACTGCTGCTGTCATGCCTGCAGGTCCTGCACCGATTATTACTACGTCATATATCGTTTTTTCTTCCATAATCGTTCTCCTTTAAAAAATTACTACATATAATTAATTATATAGGCTTTCTGCCCGTAAATCATTATATCTGCTTTATTCTCTCTATTGCTTTATTAAGTCTGTAAACTGTCGTATTAAACATTTCAGCGACGCCTTTTTTAGTCAGCTTGCGTCCCCCGGGATATAAATACAGCGCTGCTGCGGTATGGCTTTCAATATCGTCAAACTCTTTATGCTTTTCATACAGATCATGAAACAAGTTAATCCACATCAGCAATGTCTCTTCATCTCTGAATGATAAGTCATATAGCAGTTCCAGTCCGATATGCATCTGTCCAAGACGGACCAGTTTCAACCCTTGGAATAAAAATGTCACATACAGTTTTTCATAGTCATCCAGCGTTTCAATATGATCCCATATCGATAAACCAATAATTGCTTCGCGCGGTTCTATTTTACTTATTAAATATAAGGCGAGCAGTCGTTTGTGCTGATCTTCATCATGCAGATACATACTTTCCAGTGCGAGTATTTTATTTGCGGCTTTTTGTTTATTCCACGGACTGAACTTCTCATCCACCGGATGGAAATTCTGCATGCGTGTCCAGTATATTTTCGATGCTTCATGCATGCCTAGATGATGACTCGAAAAACTAAGTGCATGCAGCAGCTGGAAATTGATTATTTTCTGCTTTTTGTAAAGCGGGAAGAGCAATTTATATGAATGTTCATACTTCTGCAGAAAATTTAATACCAGTCCGACTTTAAATCGTGCATCGTCATCAAGTGGCTCAACGATTTCAAGTTTTTTCAAATACGCTTCATACTCATCAAACTGCTCAGTATGATAATGCAGCAGCGTCATATGGCTGAGTGCATGCATATCTGTCTGATCGTCTTCCAAGAGTTGCCGAAGCAGTACTTCAGCATCTTCATACTTATTTAAAAATAAGTAAGCCATCGCTTTTAAATTTCTGAACTCGCGTTCCTGCTGTATGTCCATCGGCAATGAATCGAGGTAATCAAGTGACTCTGAAACTTTTGCGTTCATAAATAAATGCTGGAAAATCTGCTGGCCGATAAATCGTTCTGCTTCTTTTTCAAGTTCGTCCTCATCATCGATTTCCACATCGAACATTTCTTCAAGCTTATCCCCGTAATCTGTATCGGGGTGGTAAGTAGAATATTGCACACCATATAAAAATGCTTTATTTGCATCGTGTTTAATAATATTAATCTGACTTAATATATAAAAGTACTCCGGTTTGTAATCATCATTGACGAATGCTTCGATAATTAAGTGCTCCGCTTCGTTGCCGAATCCATTTTCAGCCATGACATATACATACTCAGATAAATAATCCGCATTGTCCGGGTTTTTATCGTGTGCTTTTTTTAAGAGCTGGAGTGCGTCTTTTTTATTATTCTGCTGTCTTTTTTTTATACCCTGCCTGTAGTAATGCTCTCCGTTTTGATCGAGAGAGATTACTTTTTTATTAGTCATTATGTTCTCTCCCTTATAATCATTGGATTGCCGTAGACGAGTGCATTATCGGGAACGTCTTTTGAAACTACTGTACCTGCCCCGATTTTTACACCGCTGCCTATTTTAACGCCCGGCAGAATTGTTGTATTCGCACCGATCATCGTATTTTCACCGATATTGACTTTGCCGATTCTATATTCATCCGTTAAATATTCGTGTGTCAGTATCGTTGCATTATAACCGATAATCGAATTTTTTCCGATTGTAATCAATTCCGGAAACATTAAATCAGGCATCGCTTTATACGCAAATGATACGTGTTCGCCCAAATTTATATTCAGAAAACGCCGGTATAATTTATGTTTCAGCTTAGTCGACGGTAAAAATCGGCCCGTTTCTATAACGATAAAGTTTTTAGCAACTTTAACTATCGATACAGTGCGGTATAAATGCCACAGCGGATTTATTTTAAAGCCCGTATGCCGGGTTAATTTCCTCATGCTACTTCTTCCTTTTTTTCTTCTTATTCACTACTGTTGATGATTTCTTATTGTGTTTAGGTTCATCTTTAGCTGCGTAATTGCCGTATACGGCGCCGTATTTAGGCAAATCGTACCTCTGCTGACGGTAAATCATAATTGCGATTGCCGCAATTATCGCGATGACCGAAATAACTTGTGCTGTCCGGAGCATATCGCCGATCATTAAACTGTCCGTGCGCATGCCTTCGATAAAGAACCGGCCGACTGAATAGTATATCAAATAAACTAGAACTGTGTGCCCGAGTGGTAATTTCGCACGTATTATAAATAAGATAATAACGCCGATTATACTCCATACCGATTCGTATAAAAATGTCGGATGATAGTAAGTGCCATCGATATTCATATGATTAATAATAAATTCTGGAATCATTAAGTTCTCGAGAAACTCTCTTGCTACCGGCCCGCCGTGAGCTTCCTGGTTAATAAAGTTTCCCCAGCGCCCGATTGCCTGACCGAGCAGTATGCTCGGAGCTGCGATATCCGCCACCTGGAAAAAACTGTAGCCTTTCACTCTCGTATAGATTATACCGGCAAGGAATCCGCCGATCAGACCGCCGTGAATTGCCATGCCGCCTTCCCACACTTTGATAATATCAAGCGGGTTAAAGAAATAATGGTCAAGATTGAAGAAGACATAGTACAGACGTGCACCGATAAGAGAGAAAATAATGATATACATCATTAAATCCATAAATAAATCTTCAGGAAGTCCTTTTTTTATCGTTTCCCTGTTTGCTAAAACGTATCCGAGTATCATACCGGTTAATATAATAATTCCATACCAGTGAACGGACAACGGTCCGAGCGATATTGCCACCGGATCGATGGCGGCGTTTAAAATCATCATGAGTTGCCTCCGTTGTTTTTAATCTTTTCATTTAAACGGTCGTTAAATTCAACCGCTGCGTTATGCCCCATCTGATTTAGACGGTGGTTCATAGCTGCAACTTCGATAATGCCTGCGAGACTTCGTCCCGGGCGAATCGGAATTACTTTTTTTGTCACTTCTGAATTTAAAATCTTAATTTTTTTATCTTCAAGGCCGAGACGGTCGTATGTATTATTATCAGTCCAGTTTTCCAGATGAACATTCAGCATAATACGTTTTTCAGACAGTATGCACCCTGCTCCGAACAATGTCATGACGTTAATAATTCCGAGACCGCGTATTTCAAGCAGATGCTGAATCAATTCAGGCGCCGAACCCATCAGCACATTTTTTGTTACCTCTTTAATTTCAACGTTATCATCCGCAACTAAACGGTGCCCGTTTTTAACAAGTTCGAGCGCAGTTTCACTTTTACCGATACCGCTCTCTCCTGTAATCATTACACCGATACCGTACACATCAACAAGCACACCATGCATATTGGTTTCGGGAGCCAGTTTTTTTTCTAAGTATGTAGTAATACGGCTCGTAAAATTTGTCGTGTTGTCTTCTGTTATTAAGAGCACTGTATTTGTCTGGTTGCACGCTTCGATTAATTCAAGCGGCGGCTGCTGGCTGCGTGTGACGATAATACACGGTGTTTCTTTTCTGCACAGACGTTTTGCACGGTCTTCGCGCTCCTGATCTGAAAGCACCCTTTCAAAAAATGAAATTTCCTTCATACCGAGTATCTGGACTCTGTCAGATGAAAAGTGAGAAAAATATCCCGCAATTTCCAGCCCGGGCCGTGACAAATCAAAGCTTGGAATTTCGTTTTCAAGCCCTGTATTTCCGCCCCATATTTTTAAGTTAAATTCTTCGACTAAATCTTTTACTACTAACATCCCTGCACCTCCGGCCGGCTTCTCTTAAATCAGTTTACTGTAACTTACATTATAGCAAAAAATGGGCTGGCATTCGCCAGCCCTTACTTATTAATATTTTTTAGCTGCGGTGCAATGTCACACTGCCGACTTTTGTGCCGACTTCAAGGAACATTCCAGCTTCGTCTGTGTTATTTATAAGCATCAGCTCTTTAAAACCGATATCTTGCTGTTTCATATAGCGTGCATCAAGTTCAGGTGGATAGTTAATCTGTCCAAGAACAGTCGACAGACGTCCTTCAAGCTCTCTGCCGTGAGGTACGCTGATATTAATGCTGCCCATATTTGAATTAATTGTGGCTTCTTCAGTTTCCTTCTTAAGCGCAATATTAACCGAACCGTTTGATGAAATATCAATCGTTTTAGCATCGAGATTATCAGTTAAAATTGTCCCAAGCATAGATACGATTTCAATGCCTTTATACTCGCCCTCTGAAACTTTAATGTTCCCTCTCGATGTGCGGATAAATGCATTTTTCGCCTGCACATGAGCTAGTTCAATATCTCCGTTTAAAAGATCGACAGTTAGATCAGTAAATGATTTATCAGCGATTTTAACATTGCCGTTTGACGTCGATAAAATGATGCGTCTGAGTGTTTCTTCAGTCACTTCGATAATCACGTTAACACGTGCAGACTTAACATCCGACACGATAACGAGCTCGTCATTTTTAACATCACAGATTATATCCTGGAAGTAATTTTTCTTCGTATCCAGTTTTCTGTAAAATGGTGTAATTTCAAACTTTACAACATTGCCGCGTTCCCCTTTTTTCAGTTCAACATTACCATTCGCGATATCTACTGAAACGCTGCTGAACGGCGTGTCAACTGTTTCAATTAAACGGTTTTTCGGCCCTTGTGAAAATACTGAATCAAAAGATGAGCCGACTGAGTCAAATGCTTTTTCAAGTCCGTCAAACATCTGTTTCGCCTGACGCTGAGTACCGAATTTACTTTTGACGTTTGTATATGTGTCATTCACTTTATCTTTGTTGACGAATTTATTAAACTCATCGACAAACTGGCCGACATAGTCACCGAATAATCCTGTTGATTCATTGTTCCCGGACGAATCTTGTTCTGTATGTTTCTTTCTCTCTTTAGCTTCTGGCTCTGATTTCGAGTTTAATGCCGACATCAGTTCGATTGCTTCTTCGGAAGTTATCTTGCCTTCTTCAAGCATTTTCAAAATACGCTCTTTACTTTCCACTGATATTACCTCCTAATGGTTTCTGGTTAACCACTTCTTAAGATGATGTCCCGTGTGGCTGTTTTCATTGGCAATTACATCTTCTACTGTACCACTTACGACGATGTTTCCGCCACCTTCGCCGCCTTCCGGCCCGAGGTCAATAACATGATCCGCTACTTTTATTACATCGAGGTTATGTTCAATAATTACAACAGTATCCCCCTGTTCAACGAGACGCTGAATCACACCAATTAAGTTTTTAATATCTTCTGAGTGCAGTCCTGTCGTTGGTTCATCGAGAATATACAGCGTTTTGCCATTCGAGCGTCTGTGCAGTTCGCTCGCCAGTTTCACACGCTGCGCTTCACCGCCTGACAATGTTGTCGCCGGCTGGCCGAGGCGTACATATCCTAATCCCACATCGACGAGTGTTTTAATTTTACGTTTAATTTTAGGCAGATTTTCAAAGAAATAATATGCTTCTTCTACTGTCATTTTTAACACATCTGCTATGCTTTTGTCTTTATATTTCACTTCAAGTGTTTCTCTGTTATAACGTTTTCCGTGACACACTTCACATGGAACGAAGACATCCGGCAGGAAGTGCATTTCTATACGGAGTATACCGTCGCCGCGGCATGCTTCACAGCGTCCGCCCTTAACGTTAAAACTGAAGCGTCCTTTCTGGTAGCCTCTGACTTTTGCTTCATTTGTCTGGGCAAAGACATCTCTGATGTTATCAAACACGCCTGTGTAAGTCGCGGGGTTACTGCGCGGTGTACGGCCGATCGGCGACTGGTCGATATCAATAATTTTATCGATATGCTCAATGCCTTCGACTTTATCGTGTTCGCCCGGCACTTCTTTCGTTTTATAGAGTTGGTGGTGCAGGCTCTTATATAAAATTTCATTGACCAGTGTACTCTTTCCTGAACCGGACACACCGGTTACAAGATTCAGTACACCTAGCGGAATATTAACATCTATATTTTTCAGATTGTTTTCTCTGGCACCTTTAATCTTAAATGCTTTTTTCTTATCGGGTTTCCGGTAATTTTCCGGCAGTGCTATTTCGCGCTTGCCGCTTAAATATTGGCCCGTTAATGAATTGTCATCTGCCATAACTTCCTCGGGTGTACCGTAGGAAACAACTTCCCCGCCGTGTTCACCGGCACCCGGACCGATATCGATTAAATAATCACTCGCGAGCATCGTATCTTCATCGTGCTCAACGACAATTAGTGTGTTGCCGAGTTCTCTCATATCTTTTAGAGTGTTGATTAGACGTTCATTATCGCGCTGATGCAGTCCAATTGACGGTTCATCCAGAATATAGAGCACACCGCTGAGGCGTGAACCTATTTGTGTTGCCAGACGGATACGCTGCGCTTCTCCGCCGGATAACGTGCCGCTCTTTCTGTTCAAAGTTAAGTAATCGAGCCCGACGTTGCGTAAAAATGACAATCTGCTGTCAATTTCTTTTAATATCGGTTCTGCAATTTCTTCATTTTGAGCTGATAAAGAAATATTGTCGAAAAAGTCTATGCCATCCTTAACAGAACGTTCGACGACTTGTCCGATATGCGTATCGTTTACTTTAACTGCAAGTGCCTCATCGTTTAAACGGTACCCGTCACAGCGTTTGCACTCAATTTCACGCATATACTGCCCCATCACATTTCTCGTATATTCGGAAGGACTCTCATTATATCGTCTGTCGATATTTTTCAGCACACCTTCAAACGCCATCTTGCGTTCACGAACTACACCGTTATCCTGAGCGAATTTAAATTTTATTTCATCTTCGCTGCCGTTAAAAATAATATCTTTTTCTTTATCGCTTAATTTTTTAAACGGTACAGTCATATCGATATCGTAATAGTCTGCAGCCTGTGTTAACAGCTGCGTATAATACGTTGAACTGATCGGCTGCCATGTAATAATCGCACCGTCGTCCAATGATATTTCCTGATCCGGCACAACGAGTGTTTCATCGACTGACATTTTCATGCCGAGGCCGTCGCACTCTGCACATGCACCGTACGGTGCATTAAATGAAAACAGACGCGGTTCAAGTTCCGAAATCGTAAAACCGCACTCCGGACATGAAAAGTTTTCAGAGAAATGCAGGTCTTCGCCGTCAATGACATTAATTGTGACGTTACCGCCGGATTTCTCCAATGCCACTTGCAGCGAATCGCTGAGCCGGGTCTCAATTCCTTCTCTGACTGCAAGTCTGTCAATCACGACATCTACATCGTGTTTTTTATTTTTACTGAGCTCAGGTACTTCTTCTATATCAAACATGTCTCCGTCAACGACAACACGTGCGTAGCCTTCTTTACTTAAATCAGTTATTAATTTTTTATGCTGTCCTTTTTTACCGCGCATTAATGGAGCAAATACTTGAATACGGGTACGTTCCGGCAGCTGCATCACAATATCGGTCATTTCTTCAATTGTCTGGGAAGAAATTTCAATATCGTGAATGGGACAATAAGGCGTTCCTGCCCTTGCATAAAGCAGTCTTAAGTAATCATATATTTCCGTAATCGTCGACACAGTCGAACGCGGGTTATTGCTCGTCGTTTTCTGGTCAATTGATATTGCCGGTGACAGCCCTTCAATCGCATCGACGTCAGGTTTTGACATCTGCCCTAAAAACTGGCGTGCATATGAACTGAGTGATTCGACATAACGGCGCTGGCCTTCGGCATAAATCGTATCGAAAGCAAGTGACGATTTACCGGAGCCTGATAAGCCCGTCATAACGACGAGCTGATCTCTCGGAATGTCTAAATCGATACCTTTTAAATTATTCTCTCTTGCACCTCTGATGCTGATGAATGGATTTTTCATGTAACTCACCCTTCTGCCTGAATCTCAAATATTGCATCTCTCAATTCAGAAGCTGTTTCGAAGTCTAAATCTCTGGCAGCTTCTTTCATTTCCTGTTCAAGTTTCTCAAGCAATTTCTCGCGCTCTGATTTTGTAAGTTTCTTCGTCGCGGATTTTTTCTTAACTTTATCATCTGTTTTAA
Organism: Jeotgalicoccus psychrophilus DSM 19085; assembly: GCF_000425845.1. GTDB lineage: Bacteria > Bacillota > Bacilli > Staphylococcales > Salinicoccaceae > Jeotgalicoccus > Jeotgalicoccus psychrophilus. The sequence goes on along the minus strand of NZ_KE384464.1, from coordinate 95,289 downwards.
TGTCTATATGCGCACTGATGACATCGCGGATTTCTTTCTTAATTGTCATCGGTGTAATATTATGTTTTTCATTAAATGCTTTTTGTGTTTCGCGGCGTCTCGACGTTTCATCGAGTGCATACTGCATCGAATCTGTGATTTTATCAGCGTACATAATAACGTGCCCGTTGCTGTTTCTGGCTGCACGGCCAATCGTCTGTACAAGTGCACGGTTCGAACGAAGGAAACCTTCTTTATCCGCATCGAGTATCGTTACGAGCGACACTTCCGGAATATCCAATCCTTCACGGAGCAAGTTAATTCCGACGAGCACATCGTAAGTCCCGACGCGCAGTTCGCGAAGTATTTCGATACGCTCAAGCGTTTTAATTTCAGAATGCAGGTACTGTACTTTTATGCCAGCTTCTTTTAAGTACGTCGTTAAGTCTTCCGACATTTTTTTAGTCAATGTTGTTACTAACACACGTTCATTCTGTTCTATTCTTCCATGGATTTCTTCCATTAAATCATCGATTTGATGTTCTGATGGTCTGACGTCTATCGTCGGATCAAGCAGACCTGTCGGACGTATTATCTGTTCAACCATCTTCTCCGTATGTTCAATTTCATACGGTCCCGGTGTTGCTGAAACGTAGAGCAGCTGCTCCGCCTTTTCTTCGAACTCAGAAAACATTAACGGCCTGTTATCGAGTGCACTCGGCAATCTGAAACCGTGATCGACAAGCACTTGTTTACGCGCTTTGTCTCCGTTATACATTCCCCTGATTTGCGGTACAGTAACATGGGATTCATCAATCATAATAAGAAAATCTTTAAAATAATCAATCAGCGTATACGGTGTTGAGCCCGGTTCACGCAATGTTGTATGCACTGAATAGTTTTCAATACCTGAACAGAAGCCCATCTCGCGCATCATTTCAAGGTCATAGTTCGTCCGCTGCTCGAGACGCTGCGCTTCAAGAAGTTTATCTTCGGCGCGAAATTTCTTCAGCTGTGCCTCCAGCTCTACTTCAATACGTTCAATCGCGACTTTCATTTTCTCATCTCGCGTAACGAAGTGGGATGCCGGGAAAATTGACAGATGCTCGCGTTCTGCATACACTTCGCCCGTTAAATAATCTATTTCACGAATTCTGTCGATTTCATCACCGAAAAATTCGACGCGTATACACTGTTCATCTTTTGAAGCCGGAAATACCTCTACGATATCGCCGCGCACTCTGAACGTTCCGCGTTTAAAATCGATATCGTTACGTGAATACTGAATGTCGACAAGCTTGCGTAAAAATTGATTGCGGTCGAGCTCCATTCCCGTACGGATAGTCACAACTAAATCACGGTACTCATCCGGATTACCCAAACCGTAAATACAGCTGACCGAAGCGATAACGATAACGTCATCTCCTTCGAACAGCGAACTCGTTGCGGAGTGGCGAAGCTGATCGATTTCGTCGTTAATCGATGCATCTTTTTCGATAAACGTATCGGTGCTCGGCACGTAGGCTTCAGGCTGGAAGTAGTCATAATAACTGACGAAATACTCCACTCTGTTATTAGGGAAAAATTCTTTAAACTCACTGTATAATTGTCCTGCTAATGTTTTGTTATGCGCAATAATCAGAGTCGGCTTGCCGATTCTCTGTATTACCTGGCTCATCGTATATGTTTTACCGGTACCCGTTGCACCGAGAAGTGTCTGGTGTCTTTGTCCGGACCCGATTTGTTTTACTAATTCTTCAATCGCTTGAGGCTGGTCACCAGCCGGCTCAAATTTAGAAACTAACTCAAAATCTGCCATTGTTTCGCCTCCATTTATTAATCTATACTATTTTAACAAAAATAGAGCAGAAATAACAAACATTTGTTCGGTCATCTCTACTCTTCATTATTCGTATTAAAATTATCGAGCTCAAAAATTTCTACTATTATATAGCCTACAAAAATCGATGCAGAATCTATGTAAATTACCCACTCACTGGGGTAAAAACCTCTGTATATCGATGCACCAAAAAGAATAAAAGTCAGCATTATTGCTACGTACTTATTACGTGTCAGCCGCGTAAATACTACGACAGTCGTAGCTGGAACGACCATTGCCATCATGTACCAGTACAAATCCATAGCGGCTACTCCCGGTTCAGAATAGAGTTCGTTATTTCAAACAGTTCATCTTTTGGAATGAAACGTTCCGACAGCATTTCTGTTAATATATTTTCCAAAAAGTCCCGCACGCATACTAAATGATCAAAACGTTTAATCGTTGCGAGTGATTCTTCATAGATTTCAAAAAACAGAGGTTCGGGATTTCGCTTCTGTATTTCACCGAAAGATTCGTATAAAAGATCGATTTTATCAGCAACAGAAAGAATCTGTCCTTCAAGCGTGCTGTCTTTGCCTTCTTTCAATCGTTCTTTATATATTTGCTGATACTCCGGCGGAAATTCAGTTTCGATAAACTTCGTTGTCATCGTTTCTTCCACTTCCATAAACAATGTGTTCAGCTCGAGAGAAGCATACTTCACCGGCGTTTTAATATCCCCTGTAAATATTTCAGGGTAATCGTGATTCAGTGCTTTCTCATATAAAGAACGCCAGTCGATTTCATTGCCTTTATGCCCCTCAACCGTTCCTAAATACTGAGCAATCTTCGTTACTTTAAACGAATGCGCAGCAACGTTGTGCTCCTGATACTTAAACTTGCCGGGACATCTGACAAGCTTCTCCAGGTCATTTAAACTTTTAAAATATTGATGTACTCCCATTTATTGTCGCTCCTTTACATAGTTAATGTAATTCGTGATCAATTCCGGTCCAATTTCTCCAATATACGCCCGCACAACTTCACCATTTGAATCGATAAAAAAAGTTGTCGGCATTAAGCTGATTTTAAACTCCTCTGTCATACCCGCCTCGTCAGTCAGTTCGAACACAGGGTACTGCACATCGTAAGTTTCTAAAAACTCATCGCGATTTTTAACACTGTCATCGATATTAATACCGACAATTTGAACATCACTGTCTGCAGTGTCCATCGCGTACTCATTTAACTCAGGCGTTTCCCGTTTACACGGCTCACACCAAGAAGCGAAAAAATTTACAACAGTCACTTCGTTATTCTGAATAATTTCGTTCAGCGGTACTTTACTGTTAATTACAGCATCCGACTCCGTATTCAGTAAATTTAAGCCGACCGCATGATGATTATCGCGCCCCTCTGAATCCTGCAGCGTCTGCAGACTCCGCTCTCTCATCTGATCATCGGAAACATTAATAACGGCACCGATACTTATCCCAATGAGCAGAAAAAACGCGACAAAAATAACTATTGTAATACCCCTTTTCCCCGCCATTAAATCCACTTTCCCTCTAATATCATTTTAATCATTTTAACATACCGCACTAGGAAAGTACCGTCTGCCGAGGTTAAGAAAATGTGAAGAATAACAAAAAATTTTCAGACTATATTTTGTGATTATCACTCTTACGATCCTTTCGCCACTGTTCGCTCATCTCTGTCACTTTATCATCAAGCTTTTTAATCTGTTTGAACGTTATAATGTTCAAAAAACCGAGGATAATTAAAGAAGTCAGTGCAACTGTTGTATCGTGATCATTTGAAATAATTCTCATTGATTGTACTCCTTTCTAATACTGTAATATATGAAGTGATTTTAGTTTATCGGACACTGTGAAAGGCCTAAATCATTATAAAAGCAGCTGACTGTAAAATCGATTAAGAATTATTTATTCTATAGTATTAAATAGCCTATTTTCTTAAATTTATTCAAAGGTATAAAAATAGCGGGAACAAATCTATATAGAATAGACCTGATTCCCGCTGATTTTATTAATGTATATTAGTGGATGAAGTTATGGCTTGAAACTTGAGAAGCACTAATAGTTCTCGTGTTTTGATCGCCAAGTCCGCCACCGAACTGCATTTCTGATACTAAGATTGATCCGTCACCGTTTACACGCTCAACAATTGCAACGTGACCTTGGCCGTATGAACCATTAGTGTAAGCTGGAGCCTGCATAATAGCACCTACTGAAGGTGAGTTGTTTACAGAGTAACCTGCTGACTGAGCATTAGATGCCCAGTTCTTAGCATCGCCCCAAGTATTCCCAACGCTCATACCCATTGATGAACGTTTTTCAAATACGTACCATGCACATGTACCCCATGAATAGTAGTTCTTGCCGTTGCTTGCGCTAGAAACAGGAGTTGCTGCTGCAGGCTGTTCCTCAGCTTCTTCTGCTGCCGCTTGTTCCGCAGCTCTTTCAGCCGCTGCTTGTTCAGCTTCTTCTGCTTCTTGAGCTGCCGCTTCTGCTGCTGCAATTCTGTCTGCTTCTTGAGCTGCTACTTCTGCCGCTGCAATTCTGTCTGCTTCAGCTTGTTTAGCTGCTGCCTCTTCAGCCTCTTCAGCCGCTTCTGCTTCTTGAGCTGCCGCTTCTTCTGCTGCAATTCTGTCTGCTTCAGCCTGTTCAGCTGCTGCAATTCTATCTGCTTCAGCTTGTTTAGCTGCTGCCTCTTCAGCCGCTTCTGCTTCTTGAGCTGCCGCTTCTTCTGCTGCAATTCTGTCTGCTTCAGCCTGTTCAGCTGCTGCAATTCTATCTGCTTCAGCTTGTTTAGCTGCTGCCTCTTCAGCCGCTTCTGCTTCTTGAGCTGCCGCTTCTTCTGCTGCAATTCTGTCTGCTTCAGCTTGTTCAGCTGCTTCCTCTTCAGCCGCTTCTGCTTCTTGAGCTGCCGCTTCTTCTGCTGCAATTCTGTCTGCTTCAGCTTGTTCAGCTGCTTCCTCTTCAGCCGCTGCCGCTTCTTCTGCTGCAATTCTGTCTGCTTCAGCTTGTTCAGCTGCTTCCTCTTCAGCCGCTTCTGCTTCTTGAGCTGCCGCTTCTTCTGCTGCAATTCTGTCTGCTTCAGCTTGTTCAGCTGCAATTTCATCAGCAGTTGGTTCTTCAACAACTTCTACTGGCTCTTCAACAACTTCTGCTGCTGGTTCAACTTCTTGAACTTCTTCGACAACTGGCTCTTCAACAACCTCTGCCGCTGGTTCAACTTCCTGAACTTCTTCTACAACTGGCTCTTCAACAACCTCTGCTGCCGGTTCAACTTCTTGAACTTCTTCTACAACTGGCTCTTCAAGTGTTTCTACAGCAGGTGCTTCTTCTACTGCTGGAGCTGAAACTGCTGATTCGTCAATTGAAATTTCCTGACCGACGAAGATTAAATCTGAAGATAAGTTGTTCCATTTCTTTATTTCATTATAATCTAACGAGAATTCCGCTCCAATAGCCCAAAGCGTGTCGCCCGGTTTAACTATGTATGATGATTCGTTACTAGCAGGAGCAGGTGCCGCTTCTTCTTCCGGATTAACCGTAAGTACGTCACCTGGGAAAATAATGTCACTTGAAAGTTCGTTATCAGCTTTTAAGTCTGCAACTGATGTACCGACTTCGCTAGCTATTCCCCATAAAGTGTCTCCACTGGATATAGTATACTCGTCTGCCGAAACCGCTGTTGCTGCTACACCTGTGATTGCTGTTAAAGTTGCTACAGATACTACTGTTTTTTTCATAAAGTGAATTTCCTCCTGCTAGATAATTAGTTTAATATATTTTCTTTTATATGTTTTTGTCTAATGTTTACGTTCACATCTATCTATTACGATACGATGTAAACTATAGCATAAGGATTTGCAGAAAAGCTGATTGTAATATACTTGTAATATAAAAGAAACTTAGTGGAAATCTAGAGAGCATTTCTTTACATATAAAATATTATTTAAGTTATTTCAAACTGATAAACGTTGATTCTATCATGAGTAATTTTACTTATCCATTTTTGTCACAGCATTTTTCACAAATATTATTTCAGTTTTAATTCGAAATATAAGCTTCCCGCCGCTAGTTTTTATAGCTGCCATAAAGTCTTTTTTATTCTTGAAAATTTAAAAACACGGGCACAATTTAATGTGCCCGTGTTTCTCTGTTAAATTATTTTTGATTCGACAGCCATTCAACCAGATTATCCAAGTCTTCTTGGTCTTCAACCAAACCGCCCGGCATGACGCTCGTTCCTTCTACTACAACTGTGCGAATCTGCTCTTCATTCAATCTCGCACCGACTTCTTGCAAGTTCGGACCTGATGCACCTTCAAGATCAGCACCGTGACAGCTGAAGCATGATGCTGCACGGTATACTGCTTCACCGTCTTCTGATGTCGCTTGTCCGTCACCTACCACAGCCGCTTCTTCTGTTTCTTCTTCATTTCCTCCGCCGCATGCGCCGAGTAACAGTACAATACTAAAGCCTGCAGTCAGCAGTATTTTTTTCATTTATTACAGACCTCCAAATATATTACATACTCCAGCGCAGATACGCATGAATAAACGGTGATAAGTTTCCATCCATTACTTTATCCGTATTTCCGACCTCGTAGTTTGTTCTATGATCTTTAACCATAGAGTACGGGTGAAAGACATAACTTCTAATCTGGCTTCCCCACCCGATTTCTTTCTGTTCACCTTTAATGTCGTCAATTTCTGCACGCTGTTCTTCCAGCTTACGCTGATACAGTTTTGCTTTCAGCATCTGCATCGCCTGTTCACGGTTTTTAATTTGTGAACGTTCATTCTGACAGGTTACAACAACTCCTGTCGGCAGATGAGTAATACGGACAGCAGAGTCCGTCGTATTGACGTGCTGTCCGCCGGCACCGCTTGAACGGTACGTATCAATTTTAATATCATCGGTATTGATTTCAATTTTAATATCCGTATTTTTAAACAGCGGTGTTACTTCACATGAAGCGAATGACGTATGACGGCGTCCCGACGAGTCAAATGGCGATATTCTCACCAGACGGTGCACACCTTTTTCAGCTTTTAATAAGCCGTAGGCGTTCGGTCCTTTAATAGATATAGACACACTCTTCACGCCCGCTTCATCGCCGCTCTGATAATCCAGCGTTTCAATTTTGAAACCTTCTGATTCACTGTAGCGCTGATACATACGGAGCAGCATTTCTGCCCAGTCCTGAGACTCTGTGCCGCCGGCACCTGAATGCAGTTCGAGCATTGCATCCAGCGCATCGTGTTCGCCGCTTAGGAGCAGATTCAGTTCATACTCTTCAATTGCCGCTGACGTTTCTTTAACGGATTCATCAAGCAGTTCCGCCAGTTCCTCGTCGTATTCTTCACGCAGCAGTTCGTGGGATGTTTCAATATCGTCCAGCGAGTCGCGCAGTGAATTAAAACCATCGACAATTTTTTTCAAATGGTTGTTCTCTGCGATGACCTCCGCTGCCTTATCGCTGTCGTTCCAAAAATCCGGGTCCAGCATAAGTTCTTCATGTTCCTGAATCTGAGTCTCTTTTTCTTCTAAGTCAAAGAGACCCCCTAAAGTCATTTAACTTATCTCTGCTGCTTTGTAAAAAGTTTTTTACTTCACTTAATTCCATATTTTTTCCCCTAACTTATTGTCCGTGACAGTTTTTGTATTTTCTGCCCGAGCCGCATGGGCACGGATCATTTCTGCCGACTTTAACCTGGCGTTTAACCGGCTGTTTTTTAGCTTTTTGTTTGCCGTCGCCTGTCTGCATTTGTTTTTTATCTACAACCTGTTCACGTTTCATTTCTTCATCCGTTCGGACTGTCGTCTTCAGCACAAATTTAGCAGTATCATCCTCTATATTAACGAGCATGTTTTCAAACATTTGAATACCTTCGTTCTGGTATTCACGGAGCGGATTAATCTGACCGTATGAACGGAGATGAATACCAGTTCTCAGCTGATCCATACTGTCTATATGTTCAACCCACTTCTGGTCCATCGTGCGGAGCATCATCATACGTTCGAACAGACGCATTTTTTCTTCTCCGAGCGTTTCTTCTTTCTCTGCGAGGTGAGCTTTTACTTTATCCATAACAATCGTATAGATTTCTTCAGCACCTCTGCCGCGGATTTCATCAGCATTGATTTCGTCTTCCGGCAGATACATATCCGTCAGAGTCTTAACATACTGCTCATAATCGATATCTTCTTCGGTATCGAGATCATAAAATTCAACTGTCCGCTGCACAGAGCGTTCAAGCATATCGTTCAGCAGTTCTGATACATCATCGTGATCGATAATTTCATCGCGTTCACCGTAAATAATTTCACGCTGTTTACGCAATACTTCATCATATTCAAGCAGTCGTTTACGCGCATCGAAGTTATTTCCTTCAACGCGTTTTTGTGATGATTCCACACCGCGTGAAATCATTTTGCTCGTCAGTTCTTCTTCGCTCATACCCATCCGTTCCATAATGCTCTGAATTCTTTCAGAACCAAAACGGCGCATTAAATCATCTTCTAAGGACAGGTAAAACGTACTTTCACCAACGTCACCCTGACGTCCGGAACGTCCGCGGAGCTGGTCATCAATGCGTCGTGATTCATGACGCTCAGTACCAATTACCGCAAGTCCGCCGAGATCTTTAACACCTTCGCCGAGTTTAATATCTGTACCGCGTCCGGCCATGTTGGTCGCAATAGTAACCGCGCCTTTTTTACCAGCTTCTTTAACAATTTCCGCTTCACGCCCGTGGTTTTTAGCGTTCAAGACATTATGGCGTATGCCGTGTTTTTTCAGCAGATTTGAAATCAGCTCACTCGTTTCAACCGCTACAGTACCGATTAAAATCGGTTGTCCTTTTTTGTGGCGGTCGATTACATCTTCGACAACTGCACGCAGTTTAATTTCTTCTGCCGCATAAATTTTATCTGTATTATCGAGTCTCTGAACCGGCTGGTTCGTCGGAATCTGTGTAACACGCATATTATAAATGTTCATAAACTCTTCTTCTTCGGTCTTCGCTGTCCCTGTCATGCCCGACAGCTTATGGAAGAGACGGAAAAAGTTCTGGAAAGTAATCGATGCCATCGTGCGCGATTCATTTTGAATATCCACGCCTTCTTTTGCTTCGATTGCCTGGTGCAGCCCGTCAGAGAAACGGCGGCCTTTCATCGTGCGTCCTGTAAACTGGTCGACGATTAAAATGCCATCATCTTCAACGACGTAATCCACGTCCCGCTCCATTGAGAAGTTCGCTTTTAAGGCCTGATTGATATGGTGCAGCAGGCTGACGTGCTGAACGTCATACAGGTTATCGATTTTAAACCATTTCTCAGCTTTCTCCATACCGGATTCGTTCAGCTGAATATTTCTCGTTTTAATATCGTACGTGTAGTCTTCTTCCTCTTTCAGCATTTTAGAAAACTGGTGTGCCTGTAAGTAATACGTTTCTCTTTCCTTCGCTTTACCTGAAATAATTAACGGTGTACGCGCCTCATCAATTAAAATCGAGTCGACCTCATCAATTACGGTAAAGTTTAAACCGCGGAGTACACGGTCCTGTTTGTACGTCACCATATTATCTCTTAAATAATCAAAACCAAGTTCATTATTTGTCGTATACGTAATGTCCGCCGCAAATGCTTCGCGCTTTTCAGTACTGTTTTTAGCATTCAGGTTTAACCCGACAGTCAATCCTAAGAAGTTATACAGCACTTCAAGTTCTTCCATCTGAATTTCAGATAAATACTCGTTGACTGTAATAACGTGAACGCCGCGTCCTGCCAATGCATTTAAATAAACGGGCATAGTCGCTGTCAGCGTTTTACCTTCCCCGGTTTTCATTTCTGCAATATCGCCTTTATGGAGGGCAATACCACCCATTACTTGAACTTCGAACGGTTCCATGCCGAGCGTACGTTTCGATGCTTCCCGTACTACAGCGAATGCTTCCGTCAGTATATCGTCGAGCATTTTTTCTTCTTTCTTTCTGTCACCTTCTGCAGTCTGTAACTGCTCTTTAAATTCTGCAGTTTTATTTTTAATTTCATCATCACTTAATTTTTCTATTTCCGGTGCAAGTTCAAGCACTTTCTGTGCTTGTTTTCGCAGCGCTTTTAACTCTCTTTTATTGCCATCGAACATTTTATCCAAAACACCCATGGATTTTCTCTCCCTCGTGAAAAATTACCTGTTTATACATCATTACATTTTACCACCATTATATAGGAAAATAAAATATGTAACATTAAAAAACCCCGAAGGCGGGTAAACCGCCGTCAGGGTTTCATGAAATTTGGTATTAATTTGTTTCGATTAGACCGTATTTACCGTCTTTACGTCGGTAAACAATACTAGTACCGTCAGTTTCTCTATCATTAAAGACGAAGAAGTCATGACCAAGCATATTCATCTGCAATACCGCTTCTTCAGAATCCATCGGTTTCAGCGTGAACTCCTTAGAACGGAATATTGCTATCTCGTCATTGTTTTCATTATCTTCTTGTGCACCGTTTTCAAACGCTGTTGCATTAAAGAAATCGGCCTCAGGGTTTTTCTCTCTGAATTTACGGTTTATTTTAGTTTTGTGTTTGCGAATTTGTCTTTCCAGCTTATCAATTACTAAATCAACTGCTGCATAAAGATCATCGTGTCCTTCCTCCGCACGCAATGTTAAATCTTTCATAGGTATCGTAATCTCAACTTTACCGCGTTTATTATTACGAACCTTGATGTTTACATGTGCATGTGTGTTTGGTACGTCATTGAAATAACGTTCAAGTTTTGCAACTTTTTCCTCGATATGTTCGCGGATTGCGTCTGTTACTTCAATGTTTTCGCCTCTGATTTCAACTCTAATCATGATGAGCCCTCCTTGTAGGTACCTTTGTTTCTTATCTTCATTATATCAAATGTGCTGCGCTTTTGAAAACGTTAACACATCAATATTCTGAAAATTTAATACTTTGATCACATTTGCCGCCTGATGTATTGTAATGCCGGTCGTATAAATGTCATCTGTTATAAGTACACTCTTACCCGTTAAGTTCATGCTGCTAACATTTTCAAGTAAATAAAATGGATTTGTACTGTTTATACGCTCCTGCCTGGAGAGTTCCGACTGTCTTTTCACCTTCTGAGTACCGAGCATATCCGTGTACTTTACACCGAGTACTTCCAGTACAGCTGACGTCTGATTATAAGTCCGCTCCTTCATCCGTGCCTTTGATATTGGTACAGGCACGACGTAATCGTACTGCTTAAAGTTAAATGCACACAACAGAGCAAGCACTTCACTGAGCGCATAGTCACGCATAAACTTATAACGGTGCATGAGCAGCTTCATCTCTTCATTATAATCAGTTATCGTATACATTTTATTAATATCAGGATAAATGGCATGTAGAACGTGACAGTCGCGGCACATGTCAGTCTTTTCAGCCACAAGCTGATGACACCTGCCGCATCGTGCTCCCGGATATTTAAAGTTCAGTCCGGTGCGGCAAGTGAAACACAGCGGCTCATTTTTCTTAAAAAGCGAGATCAGTGTCGGTTCTTCATTAATCACCTCATGACAGTTTAAACATCTCAAAGCGTATCCCTCCCTTTATTAAATTGTCTGATGGCAGTGAGCGTCTTCGTGATGCCGGCAGTATTAAACGTTGTCATCAGCCAGATATTTCCTGTCGGATCTTTTGGTTTCCGCCCGACGCGCCCGCATATTTGAATCAGACTTGCACTATCGAACCGGTGTGCGTCGATGACAATTACGTCCATATTCAAAAACGTGACACCGCGTTCCAGAATAGTCGTTGTCAGCAGAATATCGAGCTCGCCGTCCCGCATCATCTGCACTTTCTTATACCGTGCCTTATCTCCGCTGTAGACCGATTCCAGACGTTTGTATTTAATTTCCATTACCGCAGCCAGTGATTTCATCATGTTGATATCCGGAAAAAAGATAAGAACTTTTCTATTTCCCTTCATAATCCCATCGACCAGTTCAATAAGTTTTGGCGGTATTTTTTTCTTTTTAATATACTTGTCAGCATTATGCCAGACAATGTTAGGCACAGCTAAATCATAACCGTGATAGCGGCGTGCAATCGTCACGATGTTATCTTTTCCGGCAAGTAATTTCATTTCACGTGTTGGCGTTGCTGTCATTAGAATAATCGAAGCATCATCCGCAGCCGCCCGTTTTATCGTACTCATTAACAGCGGTTCTTCCGGCAGCGGAAACGCATCGACTTCATCGATAATAATGACATCATAATGATGGATGCAATTAAACAGCTGATGTACGGTGCAGACTGTAAACATATGAGAGAACACCGATTTTACGCCGCTGTACATTAAATCAATCCGCACTCCTTTAAACGCATCTGCCAGTCTTAAATAAACTTCTTTAACCACATCGATTCTCGGTGAGATGAATGCCACATTCAAACCGTTTTGCCGGGCATACTTAATACCTTCAAATGTAATCTCAGTTTTCCCCGCGCCAGTCACCGCATAAAGCATCAGATTATGTTTATTCTTAATCGCATCAAGCAGTCGCGCACTCGCTTGTTTTTGTATATCATTCAGCTCAAATTCAAGCCTGTAATCAATGTTCTCGCTCTTACGCTCTGTTTCCGAGCCGTACAGCGGATTAACTGAATCAGACCGGCCAAGCGCAACGCAGTGCAGACAGTACGTAATGTGCGTATTTTCATATGAAGAATAATAAGTGTAAAACAATTGTTTGTCACGGTTGCCGCAGCGGAGGCACTGATTATTCTTTACTCCCCTGTCAAACATAATATCCGGTGCGCCGTGTTTTAAGATCATAATAATTCCTCCAATAAAAAAAACCACAGCCTGAATAAGCTGCGGTTTAAAAATATAAAATTATAAGCCGGTAGTGTCTACGTTATACGTTGTAAAACCGATGCCGAGTGCGCCTTCCCCTAAATGCGTACCGACAACCGGTCCAAATTCCTGCAGAATAAATTCAACCTGCGGAAATTTTTCTTCCAGCTCAATCTTATAACGTTTACCAAGTTCTTCTGCGTTAGCATGAATTAAGCAGGCTTTCAGTTCTTTGCCAGCGTGCTTTTCGAATTCAGCCTCCAGCATCTCTTCAATTTTCAGCATCGCTTTTTTCTGCGTTCTGATTTTTTCGATTGCGACAATTTTACCGTCCTGAAATTCAAGAATCGGTTTAATCTTTAACAGTCCGCCGATAAATGCCTGAGCGTTCGATAATCGTCCGCCCTTTTGCAGATTAGTCAGTGTATCGACTAGGAAGAATGCGTTCATGTTGCCTTTTTTCTTCATCTCATCAGCATCTGCAAGTATTTCTTCAAGCGGTTTTTTGTCAATATTCTGAGCTGCATATAAGGCCATAAAGCCAAGCGGTGCAGCAGCAATTTCTGAATCGACCACGTGTACGTTAATACCGTCGACGCTTGCTGCAGCTGCTCTCGCATTTTGACACGTACCGCTGAGTTCAGCTGATAAATGAAAACTGATTACGTCGGTGTAGCCGTCACGGTACAGTGATTCCAGCAGTAAAATATAATCCCCGATAGACGGCTGACTCGTCGTCGGCAGTTCATCCAGTGATGCCATTTCCGCATAATACCATTTGTTATCTATTTCATTTTCTTTTAAAACTTTATCTCCAACAACTACATTTAATGGAATTGTATATATATTATGTCCGGTTAAAATATGCTCAGGCAAATAACTTGTCGAATCCACGACAACCGCAACTTTCATATGCGTCTCCTCCAATTCATCTCGTAACTATTCTACTACATATCAGACATATGATAAACTATTATTGAGGTGTTTGTATGGAACAAAAATACATGAATTACAAAAGTGCAAAAACAAAAATCGTTATTAAAAAGTCCCGGTTTTTATCGTTTATAAAACGGACTGAATCAGAAGAAGAAGCGAAGGCATTCATCGCTGATATAAAGAAAGAGCATAAAGCTGCCACGCATAATTGCAGCGCCTATATCGTCGGTAAGAGTGCGCTGATTCAAAAGGCGGACGATGACGGTGAGCCTCAGGGTACAGCTGGTGTGCCGATACTGGAAGTGCTGAAAAAAGAAGAGCTCTATAATGTTACAGTTGTCGTTACGCGTTACTACGGCGGAATTAAACTTGGTGCCGGCGGCTTAATCCGCGCGTATTCACAAGGGGCATCGAGTGCGGTCCAGGAAGCCGGCAGGGCTGTTGAAGTCCCGGTGATACCGCTGACTGTTACGCTCGACTACACTTTTACAAGCAAGTTTGAACATTTCCTCGGTACGACTGATGCGTCCATCGTCTCTCAGGATTACACTGATAAAGTGAGCTACGTCATTCACGTTAAAGAAAAAGGCGCTGACGAAATCGTCAACACCTTAAGAGAAATTACCAGCAACAGTTTCTATTATGAAGCAGGCGATATTATTATCGCTGAAGAAAAAGTCTGATTATGGAATTTTATTAAATACTTTCTGGAAAAAGTTCAACACCGGACGCCGGTTTGAACCGATCAGATTTGTCGCTTCGACGACAATGTTCATAGTAAACAGCAGCAGAATGCCGATGATTACCGCACCTGGAACGGTTGCGAGATACATAATCACACCGCCGATTGCAAACAAGAGGGCAATAAAGTAAATCAGCACAACGGTCTCCCTGTGGGAGAACCCAAGCTGCTGCACTCTGTGATGCAGGTGGTTTTTATCTGCCCGCATTACGGACACACCTTCCCTGTACCGCCGGATTGCCGCGAAAAATATATCCATAAAGGGCACGCCGAGTATAATAATCGGGAAAAACAGCGATATAAACGTAATGTTTTTAAAGCCGATAATCGACAGTACACCGATAATATAGCCGAGCATCATCGCTCCGTTATCACCGAGAAAAATTTTTGCAGGGTGAAAATTGTACGGCAGAAATCCGAGACATGCGCCGAGTAAAATAACACAGAGCATCATAACGAAGATATTCTGCTGGAAGATTGTAATAATTGCGATACTCGCCAGTGCAATAATCACTACTCCGGTAGCCAGACCATCGAGGCCGTCGATCAGGTTTATCGCGTTAATAATCGCTGCAAGCCAAATAACAGTGACCAGTATGGAAAAGACACCAAAGTTGATTTCAAAACCGAACGGCGTAATCGTATCGATTACAATACCGTAAGAAATCGGCACTGCGATGGCAACGAGCTGGCCGAGAAATTTAATAAACGGCTTCAGATCATACTTGTCATCGATCAGACCAATCAGGCAGATAACCGCTGCACCGATAATAATCGGTTTATATTCAGTTTCAACCGGCTGAGCAAACAGCGTTACAATAGTGAAACTCAGCAATATTGCCACGCCGCCGAGATAAGGCATCGGCACCTTATGCACTTTGCGGTAGTTTGGATAGTCTACAAACCCGAAACGTTTCGCAAGGTATATAAAAAGCGGCACTATTAATAAAGATATCGCGAACGATATACATAAAATAAATAAAGTATACATATTCTCACCCGTATTTTTAATCCAATTAAATATACCATATTTGGTATAAAAAGTTTCCTTTTTAAAGAATCAAATGATAATTTTCCTTAATGAATAAATCATTGTATAATGAAGATATTAATTCATCCGGTCAGGAGGCGCGCCATGTTTATTGATTTCCTTTTAAATATCGCATTGATTATAAGCGGTATCTACCTCTTTTACCGTATTCAATTTTTCGAAGAAAAAAAGATTGTGGAAACAGGCTTGTTTCAGTCACTCTTAATGACAACATTGTCAATTTTGTCACTGCTCGTACCATTCAGCACATCACAGGGCGAATTTTCACTGTTTTTTATTCCGCTGTTAATTCTTGCAGCATATAATAAATTTTACTACGGACTGATGTCAGCTGCTGTCGTATATTTTTTCTATCACTTTATTTTTGAACACAGTACCTCAGTCTATATCGTGTTTTTAGCGCTGTACATGCTGTTTCTAATGGTCGTGCCATTTATGCGTAAAATTACGAATGCGAATTTAGTTGTGACGAATATTATCTTCACTTCTTTATATATGATTGTCTTGAACCAATTCTTCTACAATATATCATTAATGACGGGTATAATACTACTCGTTGTAACATCGCTGATTATATTTGTTGCACATATGATGTATGAAGATATTAATACGATATACAGATTAAACAAACGTATCGATGATGATGAATTTATCGACCACTTAACACAGCTCGGCAATGTTAAATCGCTCGACAAATTAGTCGATGATCATTTTGAAAATGACGACACGCTCAGTCTTCTGCTAATCGATATCGATAGTTTTAAATCGTATAATGACAAGCACAGTTACGATTCCGGCGATAAAATTATCCGCCAGATGGCATCGCTGTTAAAAAATTACGTGCCGACAGGCGGTCATCTGTTCAGAAACAGCGGCGAAGAGTTTGCGATGATTATTCCAAACCTTTCATTCGATAAAACCGTCCGCCTCGGTGAAGCAATACGCAACAGCGTCGAATATTCGAAATTCCACATCAACGAAATCGATACGGTCAATGCGACTGTCTCAGTCGGTGTCGGATACAAAGATACAACCGGTGCGACGAAACGCGATTTGTTAAAAGAAGCGGAAGGCGCATTGTTTGAAGCGAAAAAACTGGGACAAAACAGAGTAATGTTTGCCCCAATCGGATAATAAAAAAACGAGCCCCGGCTCGTTTTTTTTTAATCTTCTACACTCGACAGAGTGCTTAATGTAATTTTACCGTGTGAATCGTGCCACTTCACGTTTCCTTTGGAGAAGTAAAATGCCTGCGGCGATTCATGCTTTATATCGTAAGTTTCAGAGATATAGTTAGATAGGTCGCGATGATCCTGGACGATTAAATAATAGCCGTCCATGTCTCTTTCATAATGGAACTTTTGAAATTCTTCAAAAGCCGATGCAGATATCGGACAAGTGTTACTGTGTTTTAAAAAATAGAATTCAGTTTTATTTTTAATTAGATTTTGAAATGCATCTATACTGGTTATTTTAGTTAACATTTCATCACACCTTTCATAACTTTATATAATTTATCACTTATTTAAAAATATAGCAAATCAGTTTAAAAACATATGATATAATGCAACTGTACTGGAGGATTAATTATGACTAAAAAATTAAAACGCTGGACATTCCTTGACTCGCTTAATGCGATTCTGTTTATCGTCGTTGTACTTTTCTTTTTAGACTTTGACAACAACAATTTAATGTCCTGGATATTGCTAGCAGTCTTTGCATTTTGGCTTATTACTGTAATTTTAAGAAATGTAATGATTTCAAAAATCGAAAAAGATCCGCAGCATCCTCTGCATAATATGCAGACTGGTAAAGACATAGGCAACAATGTAAAAAAATGAGACTCCTAGCGGGCCTCATTTTTTTGGTTTTCAAGTGCTTCTTCATACTGGCTGTCGAGTGTCGCTGCTGTTTCAACGAGGGGCAGCACATTTTGCAATGATACTTCCTGCAGGTTTTCAACAGAACCCATCACTTTTTTACGTTCTTCAAAATACGTGCGGTAATTATAATGCATCTCGAGTGAAATCGTACGTGCACGAGTTGCTTTATCCGTCGATATGTTCAGTGCGTTCAGTGCTGCAATATGATCATCCAGCATCGGTAATAGAATCTCGTTGGCATACTGCTCTTTTTCTTCCACGCTTTTTTTATTATGGAATTCAGTAGAATGTTCATCGAGGCCTTCACTGTTAGCATTGATTACTTCAATCAGCTGGTTAATCTCATCGATTTCCTCAGGACTTTCAGCTGATTCAATAATGTTGTCGCGCTCTTCCTGATGCGTAATAAACGACTGGCTCAGCGAGACGAGCTGTGAATTAGAGTCAATTGACAGTACATAGGAGTCTAAAAATGAAGACATCTGAGATGTAAAATCCTGCTTTACGCTGATGCTCTCACTTATAATTCTGTGTACTTCCTCGAGTTCGCTGTTTGTTACTTCGATATTATCCAGCTCTTCAGAGAGGCTGTCTGTAATGGGCACGAGATTTTCATCGACTTCCGTTTTTAAATTCTGCAGATATTCAATATCCACCTCTTCATCTGCGTAGTACATTGCCTGAAGTTTATCGAAATTCATATTATTAACAGTGCTATTAAATTCATTATTAAGGCTGATCAGCTGTTTTGTACTTTCTTCATAAGTATGTAAATCAGCTTTCAAATTGTTTCCGCAGGCTGCCAGCAGCAGAACGAGCAGCAGACCGAACGGGCGTAATATCAGCGATTTGTCATTCATATAAGAACCTCGCTTTATGAATAATTTACTTTATTTATAATATGGTACATTATATCATAATTTATGTGAGTTTAAATTTTTCTCTATTTAAACTATAATATAAATAAGTATGATTTGAGAGGAACATTGATTTGAATAACTTACAGCTTAACCAGGAGCTTAAAAATATATTAAATTCATCAATCATTAAAACAGATGAACAATTATATAAATATACTTATACAGAAACAGGCGGAGCGGCGGATATATATGTCGAAGCCGGAACGATTGAAGATACGGCAGCAGTTATTAAATTTGCTAAAGAACATAACCTCCCCGTGACATATCTCGGCAACGGCTCGAATATTATTATTCGTGACGGTGGCATACGCGGTATCGTCGTCAGCCTATTGGAGTTAAATGATATTACAGTAACGGATAATACATTGATCGCAGAAAGCGGAGCGGCGATTATCGATGCATCACAAACCGCACTGCAGCATGGGCTGTCAGGGCTTGAATTTGCATGCGGTATACCGGGTTCTGTCGGCGGCGCGGTTTACATGAACGCAGGCGCATACGGCGGCGAAGTCAAAGATTGTCTGAAGCACGTCACTGCCATTAACGAAATGGGCGATTTCGTTACGCTGACACTCGATGAATTAGAACTTGGCTATCGTACAAGCCGTGTTCAGACAGAACACCTCGTTGTCGTCTCTGCTGAGTTTGAATTATCTGCTGATAAAGACTATGCAGACATTAAAGCTGTGATGGACGATTTGACAGAAAAACGCGAAACAAAGCAGCCATTGGAATATCCGTCATGCGGCAGCGTATTCCAGCGCCCGCCCGGCAACTTCGCAGGCAAGCTGATTCAGGATGCGGGCTTGCAGGGCCACCGCATCGGCGGCGTTGAAGTATCAAAGAAGCACGCAGGATTTATGGTTAACGTCGACGACGGCACCGCCAGCGATTACGAAGAACTGATACATCACGTACAGGACACAATACAGGAACGATTCGGCGTCGTGCTGCACCGCGAAGTCCGTATTATTGGAGATAAGTTAGAGAAATAGAATTATATATTGATTATGACGGCCGACGGATATAATGTTCGCCGTTTTTTTGTGTTTTCTTGCGTTTTTGGCTACTGCGGGGAGTGGGGCGGGTTGTAAACGCCGCAATGACGCAGCAGAGGTAAAATTTTCCGTCACAGGTAGAGGAACATAACTCCTTTGCTCGCAAGATCTGTTCACAGGCAGAGGGGCATAACTCCTTTGCACGCAAGATTTCCTACACTCCCCCTCTATTTCCAACTATAATCAAAAGAAACCGAAAACCCATCAGGGTTTCCGGTTTCTTCTCTATAGATATCATACTATTATTATTCTGCTGTTGCTGCGTCTACTGCTGCATTAATTTCTTCAACTTGAGCTAATGCTGTTAAGTAACCGCCTGCGTTTAAGTACCAGTTTTGAGGATTTAATTCATAAACATTGTCGTTTTTAATTGCGTCAACGCCTGAAGTTACTTCATTAACTAATACATCTGTTGATGTTGCTTCGCCTTCAGATACTGCTGCACCGCGGTCCATTAATAAAATAAGTCCCGGATTAGTTTCTGCGATAAACTCGAAGCTGATTTCGTTACCGTGGCTGTCTGTTGTTTCTTCCGACTCCTCCTGTTCACCTGCTGAAGTGAATCCGAAATCGTTGTATAGGAAGTCATAACGTCCGCCTACACCGTGGAATGATAAGTTTCCGCCGTTAGTCTGCACGAACAGCATTGGTAATTCTGCAGCTGCAACTTTTTCGTTAACTTCTGCAAGCTGTGCATCTAAATCGTCTACAAGTTCCTGTGCTTTATCCTGCACGTCGTACATTTCACCGATAAACATCGTCATTTCTTTAACATCCTCAAAGTAGTTTGAGTTGTCTGCTGCAACGTGAATAATTTCAGCGTTTGGAGCAGCTTTTTCAAGCTCGCCTACTACGTTTGAGTTTGCCTGACGTCCGTGAATCATAACAATTTCAGGGTCAAGAGCAGCTAATGCTTCATAGTCCGGCTCTTTGAGTCCACCAAGGTTTACGTAGTCTTCGTCTGATTCATATACGTCTGAAATAGTACTGCCAAGTGAAGCATTGTTTTCACCTTTTGGCAGTCCCATAATGTTTTCTTCAAGGCCAAGCGCTGCAAATGTTGAAGCGACACCAAGGTCAAAAATTACGACTTTATCTGAGTTTTTAGGAAGCTCTACAGTTTCATCGATTTGTGTTCCTTGGCCTTCTTCGTCGCGTTCGCCGGATCCGATTTCGAATTGGTTTTCATAAGCAATTGTATCTGCAGATTCTTCTTCAGAAGCGTCTTCTTCAGCAGTCTCTTCTTCTGCTGTTTCTTCCGTTGCTGTTTCCTCTGATGCATTTTCTTCTGTTGATGTATCTTCTTCTGAACCGCCACTGCACGCAGCAAGTACTAGGATTACTGCCATAGTGAGCATTAAGTATAATTTTTTAAATTCCATTTTTCTCTGTTCTCCTCTTAATTGTTTTTTCAGCCCCCGCTAAAAAAATACTGCGCTACTTACTAAACACATTCGAATGCCGGATCCTCACCTCCTTTAATGACAGGCGTCGTTACGCGTTGCCGATTAAATAGTTTGCTGCGAGTTCTGAAGAATCCCCTTCGATGACCCCATCGAAGTAGAAACAAATTCTGTGTCCGCAAATTGATTCTATATTAATTTCCATTTCATAGATGCCTTCAAGTACTTCTTTAGTGATGACTTCATTTGCAGTCCCGCTGATTGCGATTTTACCGTCTTTCAGTGCAACGATATTATCCGAATAGCATGATGCAAAGTTGATGTCGTGAATAACGATAATGATTGTTTTATTTTTGTCACGGCACAGTCTGCGTAAAATCTGCATAATCTGTACTGAGTGTTTCATATCGAGGTTGTTCAGCGGCTCATCGAGGAAAATATATTCCGTGTCCTGTGCAATCGTCATTGCGATATACGCACGCTGACGCTGCCCGCCTGACAGTTCATCAATATAGCGGTCTTCAAATTCCTTCAGTCCCATATAGCTGATTGCTTCGTCGATGATTTGTTCATCTTCATCATTCAATCTGCCTTTTGAATAAGGAAAACGTCCGAATGAAATTAATTCTCTTACTGTAATTTTAAGTTCCAGGTGATTCGCCTGTTTTAAAATCGTAATCTTTTTCGCAAGTTCACCGTGCGGCTGGGTGAAAATATTATCGCCTTCAAGCAAAACTTCTCCGCTATTTTTATCGAGTAAACGAGTGATCATTGAAATGACTGTACTTTTACCGGCGCCGTTCGGTCCGATAAGTGAAGTAATCTTACCTTTTTCTATATCAATTGAGACGTCATCTACGACTGTTTTACTGCCGTATTTCTTAGTGATTCCCTTGACACTAATCATGTACGATTCCTCCTAAGCATTAAGTAAATGAAATAAATCCCACCTACTAAGTTAATAATAACACTTAATTCAATGTTATTCCCGAATACGAACTGCACGACCATCTGTCCGATGACCAGCGTAATAATACTGATCAGCGCTGTACCGAGTATTAAATAAGAATGCCTGAATGTTTTTAACAGTTCGTGCGCCAGATTGACGACGAGCAGTCCTAAAAACATTATCGGCCCGACGAGTGCTGTAGAAACGGACACGAGTATTGCCACGATAACGAGCAGAAAGGATACTTTACGATCGTAGTTGATGCCTAAATTCAGCGCATGATCGCGTCCGAGAGACAATACGTCCAGCGAGTGAAAGTCTTTAAAGACTAACACCAGCATGACGATAACAATAATCCCTGTAATCCCAAGCAGCGATTCGTCAATTGCGTTAAACGAACCGAACAAAGTTCCCTGTAAAATGGAGAAATCTTCCGGGCTGATTAAAATCTGCATAAACGTCGATAAATTTCCAAAGAACGTACCGAGTATAATACCGATTAACAAGAGCAGAAATATATTGTTTTTAGTTACTTTAAAGAGAAACTTAAAGACAAACAGTGTGAACAATACGAGTACACCCATACTTAAAAAGTAGTTGTACTGAGAGTTTAAAAGCAGCGGCGAACTGACACCCGCTAAAAATACAATCGCTGTCTGAATGAATGTGTATACCGAATCAAGTCCCATAATCGACGGTGTTAAAATTCTGTTTTTAACAATCGTCTGGAAGATGACTGTAGAAACGGCGATGGATACTGCTACGGTAACAATCGCAACAATGCGTTTAAGTCTGGACGGCAGCTGATAAAAATAAATGTCCGGATTTAAGCCGTACAGCGTGTAAAATGCGAGAAATCCGATTGATAAGATTGCCAGTAATATAATCATTTTAGTGTTTTTATGCATCTTTGACCCTCCTGAAAATGAGGATTAAGAAAATTGCACTGCCGATTGTAGCAATCATCAGACCGACTGAAATTTCATACGGTGCAATAACGATACGTCCGAGAATATCACAAATCATAACGAATATTGCGCCGGTAATAGCTGTTATGGTGATCGTTCCTTTCAGATGATCCCCCCGAAATATCGAGACGATATTCGGAACAATTAACCCAAGAAACGGCAGCATACCGACTGAAACAACCACAATTGCTGTCATTGCAGCAGTTAAAAACAGCCCGATATTGACGATACGCTTATAGTTCATTCCGAGGTTTATCGAAAAGTCTTCCCCCATGCCTGCGACTGTAAACCGCGAGGCATATATGAATACGACGATAAATAGCGGAATACTGATATATAATATTTCATACTTGCCTGATATCAGCGTTGAGAAACTGCCGTGCATCCAGCCGGAAATCGCCTGGAGCATATCGGCTCTAAGTGCTAAAAATGTCGAGACACTCGCGACAACGCCGCCGAGCATCATGCCGATAAGCGGCACAAATATAACATCTTTAAATTTAATACGCGTAATAATGCTCATGAACAGCATTGTTCCAAGTAGTGCCAATGCGACTGCAAAAAATAACCTGCCCATCATGCTGAGCGCCGGGAAAAATATCAACCCGAGTAAAATACCAAGCTGTGCCCACTCTGTCGTTCCTGCTGTCGTTGGAGATACAAACTTGTTGCGTGTTAGCTGCTGCATCACAAGTCCGCAGACTGCGAGTGATGCGCCTGCGATGATAATTGATACTGTCCGTGGCAGGCGGCTATGTATAAGTATAGACATCTGATTTTCAGTTAAATTAAAGATATCCGATATATGAATTTGACTGACTCCGACAAACATAGAAAATATTGATAAAACGATCAGTAGGAAAATTAAAATATCTATCCTGAACAACTTCTGAATCATGTCTTCCCACCTTAATTGAAAATGATTATCATTGATAACCATACATGCATTATACACTTTCAGTTTTTACAATTCAAACCCTTTGTACATACTAATTTCTTATTATAAAAATAAGCTGCCTAGAGGCAGCTTACCCGTACAGCTTTAACTGATAATAATCGTTTCGCCTGTCGGTATCTCTTTATCGTGATCTAAAATTGCTTTAATTTTTTTAATTGCTTTGTGATTCTTACGCTCTTCTTCTGTTGTTTTATACGTCGGACGGTAGCTGAGCGCGTATACATCGACATCTTCGCGGCGCAGTTCTACAGATGTTGAATGCGTAAGAGCTTCAATCGCTCCTGTAACCGTATAGTATAAGTTGCGTTCGAAAACCTCTTCAAATGCCGGTTCGATAACGTTAATAATTTTAGCATCGTTCTCCACTTTTAACAGCGGACGCAGCGTGCGGATTCCAAGATATGTTCCCCACACATGCTCATACATTACATCGCTGAACTCATTAAAGCTGACGTTATACACTGTTTTATCATCTGTAAAAATCGAATGTACTAAAATAATACCGTTTAAGGAATTGTAGTTCGCTTCAATCTCATCGACGATATCCAGCCAGTCAATTTCTTTAGACTGTTCGAGCAGCACAATTTTATGCTGTCCCGGTGTATCTGCGAGCGACTCGTATACTTCCTCAAGTTCGCTGTACTCCAGGCCCGCCAGTATAATATTCGCATTATTCTGAGCCAATTCCAACGCAGTCTCTCTGCCTAATGAAGTCGCTGCACCTGACACGATATAAGTTTTACTTGTTAGATCCATAATATCCTCCTAGAATTGCCCGTAGTAGTATTACTATAATAATACACTATTATTCAACAGTCACGGATTCTTCAGGCATTGTATGAAGCTGATACGCATCAACGTGTGCAATGACACTGTATTCACCCGGTTCTTCGAATGTATACTCAAATACATATTCGCCGTTTTCAGTGTGTTCCACTTCGACCATTTCCATCGACTCTTCACCTTGCAACACTTCAAACATGACCTGATCTGCATCTGTTACGTCTTCTTCATTAGAAGTAACATGCGCTGTAAATTCAGCAGCTTCGCCTGACTGAACACTCTGTGGAGTTTGTAAATCAACTTCAAGCGATCTAATTTCATCGCTTGACGGACTATCGTGGTCCATATCACTGTGATTTCCGCCCTCTTCGTCCGAGCAAGCTGCAAGAGTTAATCCTGCAAGCAGCATAACTGATAAAAGACCTGATTTAATTTTCATTTATGTATCCCCATTTCAAAATTCTCTCTTTACAATCATACATTATTTGAGCATGACTTTAAATTCCATGTCATGACATTTTTATGACCGGAGTGTAAAATTTCTTTACGATAATCTTTGAGTTTTCTGGAGCAGATATGAAGCAGTGTCACGCCAATGCCTGTGACTCTCGGATACACATGAAAACCCGTCACGCCAGTCCTGCAGCAGCCGGATACACATGAAACCTCGTCATACCAGTCCCGAAGCAGCCGGATACACATGAAAACCCGTCACGCCAGTCCCGAAGCAGCCGGATACACATGAAAACCCGTCACACCAGTCCCGCAGAGCCCGGATACACATGAAAACCCGTCACACCAGTCCCGCAGAGCCCGGATACACATGAAACCCCGTCACACCAGTCCCGAAGCAGCCGGCTATCCTCACCGCAGAAAAAATCGAACGAAAGCCTTCAAAAAAAACACTCCTCTGATTTAGAGGAGTGCCTTAAATTTATTAATCGTTAAAGACAAAGTCTTCGTCGTGCAGGGCTTCAACGTTTAATGCAAGTACGTAGCCGTCACCTTTAACACTGAAGAAGTCATGGTTTTTAGTCGTCGTATCAAGTGCGTTCTCGATAATCGGATTAAAGCCTTTTTCTTCAAAGTAAGGATCAAAGCCTAAGTTTGCCAACGCTTTGTTCGCATTGTACTGAAGATAGTTCAGTACATCTTCTGTCAGACCAAGCTTGTCGTACAGACTTTTCGTGTAAATGACTTCGTTCTCATAAAGCTCATTAAGCAATACGTACATTTCTTTGTCTGCACGTTCCTGCTCTTCAGCAGTGAGTTCAGCTTTCATTTCCTGTGCGTCAAGTCCAGTGAACACACCGTGAATTGATTCGTCTAAAAGAATTTTACGGATAATTTCACCACTTGTCGTCATGCGGCCGTTACCTGCTAAATAAAGCGGGTAGTAGAATCCTGAGTAGAATAAAAATGACTCAAGGAATACCGATGATACACGTGCCATGTATCCATCGTAAGCTGATGGGTTTTTATCGAGTAATTTATAATAGTTTGTAACAATCTTGTCTGCTTTATATTTCAGCTGCTCATTTTGCATTACCCAGTTATCAAGCAGGTCATCTGTTTCTTTAGTCGGCAGCAGCGTCGTAAATATATGTGAGTATGATTTCGCGTGAACCTGCTCCATCATTCCCATAAATGAATAGACTGCTTTTTTTCTAAGGTTCGGAGTATGCAGCATAATCAACGGCATGCCGTCATCTGCCTGGTGTGTATCGAGGCCTGTTAAACCTGCCAATACCTTTTTAAAAGTATCTTTTTCATCTTCCGACAGTCCTGCCCATGATGATAAATCTTTCGACACTTTAAACTCTGTCTCGACCCACATCTGTGAGATGTTTTGGCGCCAGAAGACATTCGTCATGTCATCGTCTTTATTCCAGTTAACTGCAATCATTGTTTAATCTCCTTTATACTGCACAGCTCGTACATTCTTCGACACTGAGTAATTTATTTCTTGTATAGTACAGTGATTTTAATCCTTTATGGTGAGCATAAATGTAATATCTCGAGAGCTCTCTCGTAGAGATGTCCGAGTTCACGTAAAGAATCGTACTGATTCCCTGGTCGATGTGCTGCTGAATTGTTGCAATCATATCGATTAATTTCATCTGATCTGTGTTGAACGCACTCTTGTAGTACCACATTGTCTCTTTAGACAGGAATGGCATCGGGTAGAATGTTTCCGAGTTGCCGTAAGTTCTGCGTTCAATCGTATCAACAATCGGCATTACTGAGCTTGTAGCATTTTGCACGTATGAAATACTTTGTGTCGGTGCAATTGCTAAACGGTAAGCGTGATAAAGACCGTTCTTTTCAACTTTTTGCTGAAGTTCCGCCCAGTCTTCTTTAGTCGGAATATTAATGTGTGAGAATAATTCTGCAACTTTATCGAATTCAGGTGCAATATCTTCAGAAACATAACGCTCGAAATATTTCCCTGTCGCATAGTCTGAACGTTCGAAGTCTTTAAATGTGACGCCGCGTTCTGCAGCGATTTCCATCGATTTTTCGATCGAATAAAAGTTCAGCATCATAAAGAAAATGTTTGCAAAATCTCTTGCTTCAGCTGATTCGTATGAAATTTTATTTTTAGCGAGGTAACCGTGAAGGTTCATCGCGCCGAGTCCTACTGAATGAAGTTCATCGTTTGCTTTCTTAACGCCTGGTGCGTTTGCAATTGCCGTGTCATCACTAACAAGTGTCAATGCTTCGATTCCTTCGTGTACAGTTTCTTTCACTTTGCCCGAATCCATTACGTTAGCAATGTTCATAGATCCTAAGTTACATGAAATATCGCGTTTAATAACGTCGTCCGTACCGTAGTCGTTAATTTCCGACGTTTCCTGCAGCTGGAAAATTTCAGTACATAAGTTACTGATTTTAATTTGTCCGATATCGCCTAATGGGTGTACTTTGTTCGCATTATCTTTGAACATTAAGTACGGATAACCTGACTGCAGCTGAGTTTGTGCGATTGTATTTAACATATCACGCGCATCGTATTCACGTTTTCTAACATTATCATTAGCAACTAATTTGTCGTACATTTTATCCATGTCCATGTCATCCAGTGCAATACCGTATTCGCGTTCCACAGTGTGTGGTGCAAATAAGTTGAACGGCTTATTGTCTTGTGCCAGTTCAAAAAACTTAGACGGTACAACAAGACCGGTAGAAATTGTCGACAGACGGATATCTTCATCCGCGTTTACTTTTTTAGTATCAAGGAATTCAGGCAGGTCATAATGGAAGATGTTTAAGTAAACAGCTCCGGCACCTGGACGCTGGCCAAGCTGATCTGCATAGCTGAATCCGCCTTCCAGTGATTTCGCTACAGGCAGAACGCCTTTAGCTACACCTTCGATACCTTTAATTGCTTCACCGCGTGCGCGCAGTTTAGATAAGTTAATCGCGACACCGCCGCCAATTTTACTTAACTGTTTTGCAGTTGAATCGATATAGTTGATTGAGTTCAGTGAATCTTCAACTTCGAGCAGGAAACATGAAACCATTTCACCGCGTCGTGCACGGCCTGCGTTTAGGAATGTCGGTGTTGCAGGCTGATAGCGCTGCTCCATCATCGACGTAATAAAACGTTTTGCAGTTTCAATGTTACCTTTCGCAAGGTACAGACTGACGATTATAACGTGCTGTCTGTAATCTTCCAGATACTGTTTTTTATCGTTTGTTTTTAAAGTGTAATCTTTAAAGAACTTGCTAGCTGCCATGTAGCTCTTGAAGTTAAATTCAATTGCATCTGCATGATCGATAATATCCTGAAGTGCCGTTTCGCTGTACTCTTTGAACAGGTCATAATAGAAATCGTTATCCACGAGGTAGTGCAATCTTTCAAGTTCAGAGTCAAAATGGATTGTCTTCGCTTCGACTTCCTCCATAAATACCTCAAGTGCTTCAAGATCTTTCTCTAATTTATAAAAACCGCTGTCGTCGCGCTGCGTGACTTCATTATTCAATTCAACGTGGTTGTAAGTTTTTTCATCTAATACTTTCATGCAATTCCCCTGCCCTTTCTAATTCAACTACAAATTGTGCGCGCTCATCAGGCGTTCCGTGAAGTTCAAACTTCATTAAGAGCGGCACACTGTAATCGTTGCTTATATACTCGCCTGCTCTGGCAAAATTCTGTCCCCAGTTCCGGTTGCCGCTCGATGCGACTGCGAACAGATTATAAGAGTTTACTCGTAAAAATTCTTTAACAGTATCAGGTACAGCTCCAAAGCCGTATGTCGGTGTGACTAAAATAAATGACTCATTAATTTTCTCTCTGACATTGGCGGCTGTTATTTGATATAATTCATAGGTGTCTGGAATGTCCATACTATTTAAGAAACGACGGATATTACCTGTCATTGAATAATAAGCAATAATCACTTTGTCATCTCCTTTCAAGGATAGCATAAACAGAACATATGTTCTATCCGGATGTTTCTCTATTAAAAAATTATGTTTCACTTGCTTTATCTTTGAATACCACTACATATAGTGTATGAAACATTAATTAGACACAATATATATGGTTTAACATGTTCTATATTCTCATATTTAACTGCCATTAGCAATGTAAAAAACTGCCTTCTCTAAAAATTTCACGCTAAATAAATGAAGATAAAACGCCGTAATGCACGGTGGATATGTGATGGAATGCCTGAAATTATTTCATAAAAAAAATAACGAAACTTTTCCCCTTTTTATTTGATGAAATTATTGAAATTATCGTACAAATTAATTTGGAGTGTTGTTAATGAACAATGTTGTAAAAGGTATTATCGCCCTGATTATTTCTTCACTTGGATTCAGTCTGATGTCTCTGTTTGTAAAATATTCCGGCGATCTGCCTACCGTACAAAAGACTTTCTTCAGAAACTTTATCTCGATGCTGATTGCACTTGCTCTCGTTCTCTATTATAGAGAGAGCCTGTTCGGAAAACGTGAAAATCAGGGTTGGCTGCTGCTCCGCTCGGGACTTGGGCTGATCGGTGTGCTGCTGAATTTCTTCACCATCGACCGGATGGTCTTGAGCGATGCTGATATTCTCAATAAATTGAGCCCGTTCTTTACTATAATACTCTGCGCTGTATTTTTAAAAGAATACATCCGGAGGTTCCAGATAATCTCAATTATCGTCGCACTACTTGGTGCAATCTTTATTATTAAACCGTCATTTTCAAGTGATACATACTTCGCGCTCATCGGTGTCCTCGGTGCAGTTTTCGCAGCCGGTGCCTATACGGTACTCCGCATACTCGGAAGCCGCGAGAAATTTTATACAGTCGTGTTTTACTTTTCATTCTTCTCGACCGTCGCTCTGCTGCCGTTCTTTATCTATCAGTTTGAACCGATGACAATGACACAGTTCTGGCTGCTGATACTCTCAGGAGTATTTGCCGCAGTCGGCCAGTTCGGACTGACAATCGCATACAGCTACGCACCGGCGAAAGAAATATCGATCTTCTTCTATTCGACAATACTGTTTACAGCACTGTTCAGTATTATCGTCTTTAATGAAGTGCCGGACATGCTGTCGATTCTTGGCTATGTTATAATCTTCGCGGCAAGCTACTACATGTACATGAAAAACCGCCCGAAGAAACTTAAAGTCGTTGGCAAGAAAAAAAGATAGACTTGTATTTATAGTTTGAATTAACGCGGTCCCGGCTCATTGAGAGTCGGGATTTTTTGCTTGTGTGGACGATTTCGTGGAAATGACGCCGACGTTTGCTTTCTACCTCTGACATGAAATCCGTTCATTGGTGAAATAAACGGTTACCTCTGACATGAAATCCGTTCATTGGTGAGATAAACAACTACCTCTGATATGAAACCCGCTCATTGGTGAGATAAACGGTTACCTCTGACATGAAATCCGTTCATTGGTGAGATAAACGGTTACCTCTGATATGAAACCCGCTCATTGGTGAGATAAACGGTTACCTCTGACATGAAACCCGCTCATTGTGCCACAACCGATGTTTTCAAGGCGTCTTCTAACACGTTACCCAAATAAAAACGCCGGAACTTCCAGAGTTCCGGCCGGTATTCATAACCTTAATATCTATATGCTTTTTCCGCCATGCTGCTGGATTTCTTCCAGAAAGTACGGACAGTAGTGTTTCAGTTTGTAGTTGCCGACGCCTTGAATGTGCATCATGTCCTGTTTCGACTTCGGCATTTTCTTAGCAAATTCTTTTAGAATATGATCGGTAAATATTGCGTCCTCGTCCAGTTTATATTTATCTGCCAAATCTTTACGTGTATTCAGCAGTTTATCGTATAAAACCTCGTTCGGCGATGAGTCCGTCGACACGTCGACTCTTTCGTTGTAATGTTTGCGGTACGGCACCGTGTAGATTTTAACTTTGCTGTTCAATATATCAAAACTCTTCTCGACGAGATGCATTTTGTAGGACGAATAGTGAACATAGCCGCGCATCACAAGTTCTTCGACAAGATGGTTCACGTCGCTCGTGCGGTATGAGTCCAGCACACCGAAGCGTTCCTGCGAGTCTAAACCGCGCGCCATAATATTATCTGCGCTTTCTCCGCGGAGTACTTGAATCACAAGTTCCTTCGACAGCTGGCCGTCGGTTTCCTGAATCAGTTCTAGAATTAACCGTGCTTCAGACGTCATCGGTTCAGTACGTTCATTCGACAAACAGCTCGAACACTGGCCGCATGCTTCAACGTATTCATTCGGGTCAAAGTATTTCACGATAAAACTGCTCAGGCATTTGCTCGTTTTATTATACTGCAGCATCAAATCAAGTTTTTCACGCATATGGTCTTTATACTGATCTGAAGCACTTGCACGGTCGATAAAGAACTGCTGCAGATTAACATCGCGCTGCGTGGATAATAAAATACAATCGCTCAAAGCACCATCGCGTCCTGCACGCCCGATTTCCTGATAGTAGCTCTCTAAATCGCCAGGCAGGTTAAAGTGAATGATATAACGGATATCCGGCTTATCAATCCCCATACCGAAGGCGTTCGTCGCAATGACAATTTTCACTTCATCGGTAACGAATTTCTGCTGGTTTTCATTTCTTTCTTTTTTACCGAGACCCCCGTGGTAAATTACGTTTTCAATCTCGTTATCCGTTAAATACGTCGACAGTTTTTCAACTTCTGCGCGTGTCGATACATATATAATACCGGAAGTGCCGATGCGTTCTTTAATATAAGACAGAATAAACTGCTCGCGCTGGTAAGTGCCGTTTACAGACAGTTGTAAGTTCTCGCGTTTTACACTCGTCTTAAATACTGCCTTGTTTTTAATGTTAAGCAGTTCCTGAATATTTTCTTCAACTTCTTCAGTTGCCGTCGCCGTTACTGCAATAATCTGCACATCCGGAAGCAGTGCTTTAAGTTCCGGAATAATGCTCTGATAGCTCGGTCTGAAGTCGTGTCCCCATTTTGAAATACAGTGCGCCTCATCAAAGGCGACGAACGGTATGACTGAATGGCGGATCGCCGTTTTAAAGCCTTCATTGTTAAAACGTTCCGGTGCAACATATAAAAATTGCAGTTCCCCGCGCACCAGACGTCCCATAACATCATTTAAATCTCGTTTAGACATCGTCGAGTTAATGCACTCTGCACTAATGCCGCGGCGTTTCAGTGAATCCACCTGATCCTGCATTAAAGAAATCAACGGTGAAATAACCAGCGTTGTACCTTCGAACATTAAACCCGGTATTTGATAGCACAGTGATTTCCCCGAACCTGTCGGTAAAATACCGAGCGCGTTGTCTCCGGCTAAAATGTTTTCGATAATTTCCTGCTGGCCGTATCTAAATTTATCATATCCAAAATATTCTTTTAGTATAGCTTCCATAAAATATCATTCCTACATTTATGTATGTCGTTGTTATATAATTAATCTGCTATATTATACATTATTTTTATTAAGGTTTGTTGTATTTAGTATTAATAATCCCGCAAAAAATCTCCTGCTTGGCAGTTTACACCGATAAGTGTCTACTGTAACAGGAGATCTGTAATAATTGTGCGCTATTTACATTTTTTCTTTAACGAGTTCTTTTGATATTTTATAGTCGATTGCTTTAAACAGACTGTTCACCCATAAATAGTGACCGTATGTTTCTGCATGTGCAGCATCGCTGTCGACTGCTTTAAACTTAATTTTAGAACCGCGGCGCTTCTGGCCAAGTTTGTGCATATGATAGCTTGGAATTGTACCGATATGTGTCAATTCTGTCTCAGCATCAAAATCGTTCAGTGCAATCGTCGGCAGATTATTCTCAAGATATACTCCGCCGAGTACTCCCGGACTGACACAAGCCGCGCCCACAAAGTCAATTTCCTGTCCTTCGACTGACAGCTGAATACGGTTTTCTTCCCGCGTTACCGTGTATTCACGTTCTTCAAGTCTCTCGTATACTTCAGCCGGCACATCCGGGCGCTTCACGATATGGTAAATATCCGATAAGTAAACTTCGACAAGCGAATAGATGCCGATGCCCCAGCTGACTTTACGCTTGTTGCTCATCATATGGAAAATTTCATCGTGCAGCGCCGTGTAGTTGCGGCGCATAGTGACCTCGTCACCTGACTGCAGCACGTTTGATTTCTCTACAGCAATACCGCCGGCAATTGCCAGATACAGTCTGCTGCCGCGCGTTGAGCCCTGAAACGATAAAACGTCTCCCCGGTCCACGTGGTAAATACGGTTTGGCTGAATGTATTCTTCGCTGACTCTGCCGTTAAAATCTCCGCCTGAATAAGCGATAATCGTCGGCTCGGTAAACTGAATCACCGCAGGCTGACCTGACATTTCAAGCGTCGGTTCATTGACGTCATTGCCGACTAATTTATTTGCGAGCATCGGTGACAGACTGTCTACCGCACCATTATACTCATTATTTTTCTGCTTGCTGTTTGTCTGTTTGTCGACGGTCTGCAGAATCGTGAGCAGTCCGCCTTCTTGTATAATTAAACTCATATTATTTCCTCCCGCTTACACTGTCGAGCACAGGCTTTACTAAAGCAATGATATAAGCTGCCGGTTCGATTGTATTTTCATTTTCCATTACTTCAACCGGGTCATAGTAAAAACTGACTGTATTTTTCGTAAACACGACTTCCCCAATATGAGGATTATCAATATTCAGATTGTCTTTATCAAACTGCGCTTTAATATTTTTAATTACAGACGCATCTTCTTGATACGTAATTATTTTATCTCCATTTGCAAAAATCATGAGTCCACTCCTCTTATCGGTAAAAGAATTCCAATTCGCCGGCAACGTATTCTGTAAAACTACCCATCGCGATGCCAAAAACAATTATTGCAATAATGACACCGACGAAACCGATCGTGATTCCGACGATTTTAATGTCATTTCTTAAGAGATACGTGACGACGAAATGCGTCAGTATGACTATTGCAACAACGAGTAATATTAAAATTAATGTAAACATAAGTCACCTCATTTACGGAGAGTGATTGCCACCCATTCCCGCGCACTATTTATCATGAACAAGTCAATTTGACCATTTTCGTATTTAAGCTGCAGATCATTCATCGTTATATTCTGTTCAGTAATAACTTTGTCGTCAATTAAAGACTGTCTCATAACACCATTAAGGATGCCTGCAGACAAAGGCGGCGTATAAAATTCCCCCGCTTCTTTAATGACGATGTTGCCGATATTAAACTCCGTAATATCTAAGTTATCATTATAGTATAAAACGACGTCAGAATCATTTGTTTTCCCACTGTACTGATGTCTCACTGTTGTTTTATGCACGATAAAGTCCGGTGC
This sequence comes from Jeotgalicoccus psychrophilus DSM 19085, assembly GCF_000425845.1. GTDB lineage: Bacteria > Bacillota > Bacilli > Staphylococcales > Salinicoccaceae > Jeotgalicoccus > Jeotgalicoccus psychrophilus. The sequence goes on along the minus strand of NZ_KE384464.1, from coordinate 61,128 downwards.
ACCTAGTATAGGCGTCTTTGCGATCACGGAGATCATCGGCTGATTATTCTTATCGAGCGCCGCGTGCGAGATATTTAGGGAACCGTCACGCGACAGTGTCACACGGAGTTTATATACTCCCGAATTGAGTTCGTTTCCTTCTATATAAGAAGCAATTGCTCTGTTGAAATCAGCTGGTGAAAAATTAAAGTGTGCTCTGCTCTTATTGAGACGATTTTCGTGATAGCCGAAACGTTTAACTTCACCGTCTATGAGACGCATCGTTTCAATCAGTTCATACTGTCCCTGTTTTAAGAATGAAGTTTTGTGCAGTATTTCATCGAACTCGGACGAGGCATTCGAGTCGTATGTAATTCCGCCGCCCGCACTGTAAATATAACGGTCTCTCGTAATTGTCAGCGTGCGGATCGGCACGTTGAACACGGACGCTCTATCCGGGTATAAAATCCCGAGCGCGCCGCAGTAAAATCCGCGTGGTGTTTTTTCCAATTTCTCTATCAGACGCATCGTCATTTGCTTCGGCGCACCGGTAATCGAGCCGCACGGAAACAATGCATCAAACGTATCACTTAATGTTACATCATCTCTGACATCCGCTTCCACTGTTGAAATCATCTGATAGACCGTCTGATATTTTTCAATCGTAAATAATTCAGCTGCTTTAACTGAATTGGCTTTGGCAATTTTCGAGATGTCGTTTCTTAAGAGATCGACGATCATAACGTTTTCCGCCTGATCTTTCTTCGAATTCCTTAAGAACTCATAGCTTGCTTTATCTTGTTTTGGATCTTCAAACCTTGGTGCGGTGCCTTTCATTGGCTTCGTTGAGATTTTACGATTGTTATCCATTTCAAAGAACAGTTCAGGCGACAGACTGACAATCTGCTTGTCGTCATAATCGATATACATCGCGTAGTCGCCGTTGTTCTGCGCGCTTAATTTTAAAAACAGCTGGTGGCTGTCGCCTCTGAAATTACCATACAGACGCGTGGTATAGTTTACCTGATACGTATGCCCGTCCAGTATATAATTTCTGACCTGCTCAATATTATTTTCAATCTCTTCACGCGTTTCACTGAGTTCAGGCGTGCTCATACTGTAAACTTCAGGCTGCTTTCCATCTAAAAACTCTGTATAGGATACCGGATTTTTATAAATACCGATAATATAATCATCTTTTTCATAAGTCACGCCGATTACCGCATAAAGCCCGTCTTTTTGATATTGCTCAGCTTTATTTAAAGCCGCGTTAAACGGTGTATCTTTCGTAATTACTTCCACTGGATTAGTAAAGTACAGGTTTTCTACCGTACCGTTCTTCTTAAACTTTGTATGTGCTCTCATGACTTTCCTCCGCTGCAATTCGTATAAAGTTATTGAGCTGCGCTCTGCCATGCTCCGATAATATAGCTTCCGGGTGATACTGGACGCCAAATACAGGATAGTCTTTATGCCGGATTGCCATGTTGATGCCGTCCGCCGTGCGGCCGGTAATATTAAATTCTGCGAGCTCCCCGCTGCATGTTAACGAGTGGTAACGGCAGCCTTTAAGCGGCGACTTAATATCTTTATATAGTCCTTTGCCGTCATGGTACACATCGTAGGCATGCCCATGAACCGGACGTTCGCCGCGTGTAACGACTCCACCGAACATATGCCACAGCATCTGATGGCCGAGACAAATTCCTAATACCGGAAGTTTCTTATAATACCTTCCGATAAAGTCCAGCACTTCCGGGCGGTCCTTAGGATGCGACGGCCCCGGAGATATAATAATGCCGATAATATTAAATTCCTCTATCAGTTTATCGTCTAATTGATCAGGTGTGACCACTTTAATTCCGGCCTTATATGGATTGCTCTCTATGTAATGAACGAGATTATATGTAAATGAATCGTAATTGTCTATCATTAATAAATTCACTGGTCTTCTCCCTGCATGTAATTTCTTTAATAATATCATATACATATCAATTTAAATAACACAATAGGTACCTGGTATGATGAAAAACCGCCTGCTCTCATGTAGACTTAACATTAAATAAAGACAAATATCGTACTTACATAAGAAGGGTGATCTATGTCTAACCGCAAGTCCAGAATATGGACGAAAGATTTCATCATTATCGTTATCGCGAACTTTTTTATTTTTACATCGTTTCAAATGACGCTGCCGACACTCCCGCTATACGTACAGGAAATCGGCTCGAATGAAACATGGGTCGGCATTATCGTCGGGATTTTCACTTTCTCTGCCTTGTTAATCCGACCTTTCGGAGGGAAAATGCTCGATACGACAGGCCGTGCGCCGGTGTTTATAACCGGGCTCATTATTCTCGTTATCTCCTTATACTCACTCGCCATCAGTACAACGATATTAATTCTTGTCGTCGTGCGTATTGTGCAGGGGGTCGGCTGGGGGCTGTCGAATACAGCATCCGGCACCATCGCTTCAGATTTGGTACCGAAAGACCGCCGGGGAGAAGGCCTCGGATTTTTCGGCTTGAGCGGTAACCTCGCACTCGCTATCGGGCCTGCTCTCGGGTTGTTTTTAGTAAATCATATCGAATTCTCTACACTGTTCATTATTTGCGGATCGCTTACGTTAATCGCTTTAGTGCTCGCGTTAAATGTGCGCTACGTAAAACCGGAACCGCTGACAGATGTGGAAATGCAGGAAGATGCTGATACTGCATCGCGCTTTAATTTTTTTGAGAAAAGAGCACTGCCCGCTTCTGCATTACTGTTTTTCATTACATTTACTTTCGGCGGTATTGCAACGTTCCTGCCGGCATATACATTTTCAGAAGGCTTTCAGCCTCATTATATTCAAATTTATTTTATACTTTACGCATTCGCACTCGTTACGACACGCTTCTTCGCCGGACGCATCTACGACCGTCGCGGACTCGCCATTGTCTTTATACCGGGTATTATTTTAATAATTGCAGGTCTTACACTGCTCGCAATTTTAGACAGTCCGATATATCTGTTCGCTGGAGCAATTTTGTACGGCCTCGGTTTCGGTACAGTCCAGCCCGCACTGCAGGCCTCTGCCATAAATACCACACCGCCCCGTAAGCGCGGTATGGCAAATGCGACATTCTTTTCTGCCTTTGATTTAGGTGTCGGGCTCGGCGCCATTACATTCGGGCTCGTTGCACAATATGCAGACTACAGTTCAATATACTGGATCAGTGCAGCCAGCGGCGTTCTTTCCCTTATATTGTTCTTTATCTTAAGAAGCGCACGGAAAATTGTATAGAAAATTGCGTTCAAAATGTTTAGCTCCTCCTGAAATAGGCAATGTATTCTAGTAGAACATCGTATTTATAAATTTTAGGAGGTCTTAAAGATGGGTTGGTTATGGACAATTATCGTCGGCGGTATTTTAGGCTGGCTTGCAGGAGCAATTATTAGTAAAGATATTCCATTTGGTATTATCGGTAACATTTTAGCAGGTATCATCGGTGCATCAATTGGTAACGCACTCGGCCTGGACATTGGACCAACAATAGGCGGCATGAGCGTCATTGGTACACTACTCGGTGCAATTATTTTAATCCTGGTAGTATCATTCATTTTTGGAATGGTCAAAGGCAACAAAAAAGCGTAAATAATGATGATTAGAGCGGAATCCTTCAGAAGGGATTCCGCTTTTTGATGTCGCTGCGTCAAATAGGGTTGATTAATAATTTAGTCTGAATGCCTAACTTACAGTTTTCTAAAATACGCAAAATTTCGATAGCCAAGAGCACTCTCTTTAAAGCTTTATTGGCTTAGCACTTTTTCGGTGATAAGTCTTTTACTTCTCTGGACTTATCACCATTTATGCCGATTTCGGTGATAAGTCACTGCTTTTATCACAAGTTGTGGCCGAATTGATGTGATTCGGTGATAAGTCACTGCTTTTATCACAAGTTGTGGCCGAATTGATGTGATTCGGTGATAAGTCGTTGGCTTCTTCTGGACTTATCACCATTTATGCCGATTTCGGTGATAAGTCACTGCTTTTATCACGAGTTGTGGCCGAATTGATGTGCTTCGGTGATAAGTCGTTGGCTTCTTCTGGACTTATCATGCATTTAAGATTTTTAATGAGCAGGATCGTTCTCAAAAACACAACCTTGCTCATTTTCAGACCTATTATGAGCAAGAA
>NZ_KE384464.1:0-56659 GCF_000425845.1 Jeotgalicoccus psychrophilus DSM 19085 | reverse complement strand
CCATTTTTTCATTGCACCTTGCTCATTTCACACAACATTATGAGCAGGATCGTCCTCAAAAATACAACCTTGCTCATTTCACACCGTCAAACCAACTTATCTGCCCCCTTTTTGTTATAATCGGGGTGCATCACATCAATATTTGCAAGGAGTTTTACATATGAAGAAGTTTATCAACGCAACGATTTATGGTGATTCGGATTCAACTGAATTTTTAATTGAAGATAAAAAATTTAAAGCAGTCGGCACTAACCTGGGTCATGCCGATGAAGTCATCGACCTCGAAGGGAAACTCGTGCTCCCGCCTTACGTCGATCCGCATCTGCACCTGGATTACATTTTCTCAGGTCTCGGTGAAGGTAATGCCAACGTTTCCGGTACATTATTTGAAGGCATTCAGCGCTGGAGTGATAACAAAAAAGATTTAACAGAAGATAAAGTCCGCGAATCTGCACTAAAGGGCATAAAAAAAGAAGTGAGTCACGGTGTGCAGTATATTCGTACGCACGTAGATGTGACTGATCCCAACCTGACTGGAATGAAAGCTCTCCTTAAATTACGTGAAGAGTTAAAAGATATCGTGACATTACAGCTGGTTGCATTCCCGCAGGAGGGCTTTTTCAGATATAAAGGTGCAGCAGATTTAGTCAGAAAAGCGCTCGAAATGGGTGCGGATGTTGTCGGTGGAATTCCACATTTCGAAATTTCTTACGAGCACGGTGTCAAATCGCTCAAACAAATTGTTGATCTGGCATTGGAATTTGACGTGATGATCGATATTCACTGCGACGAAAATGATGATCCGAACAGCCGATTTTTCGAAGTACTGAACGCGCTCGTGATGGAAAAAAATTATGGTCCGAAGACAACAGCAAGTCACACGACAAGCTTCGGTGCGGTTGAAGCAAGTTACGCCAACAAGATGATGGGCTTATTCAGAGAGTCGAAAATCAACTTTATTTCATGTCCTACAGAAAATGCACACTTGCAGGGACGAGGAGATGTTTATCCGAAAAGACGCGGTCTGACTCGCGTGAAGGAACTGCTTGAGAATGGTAATAATGTAGCATTCGCACAGGATTCAATCGCGGATTACTGGTACCCGCTCGGCAACGGCAACATGATGAATATTCTCGATAACGGCATTCACCTTGCTCATTACACTCATATCGATGAAATTAATAAAGCACTCGAGCTGATTACAACGAACGGTGCGAACGTAATGAACATTGAGGATTACGGTATCATACAGGGCAATTCAGCAAACTTTATCGTACTGGATGCGGATGATGCATACGAAGCAGTGCGTGAACGCGCCGAAGTGCTGGCGTCAGTTAGAGACGGTGATTACTTATTTAAACGCGAAGTCCGTAAAAATGAACTGGAAATTGATTTTTTAAACAAATAAAGTAAACAGAAAAACGCTGCACGGAATTTAATCCGTACAGCGTTTTTAATTTTAAGCTCCCCAAACTTCATCGGAGATTTCTTTAACCAGCTGAAGTTTTGCCCACTGCTCATCTTCAGTAAGATTATTTCCTTCTTCCGTCGAAGCGAATCCGCACTGCGGACTGAGACACAATCTGTCTTTACTAATGTATTTCGCCGCTTCTTCAATGCGGGAGATAATATCTGCTTTGTTTTCAAGCTCCGGAACTTTGGATGAAATCAGCCCAAGTACAACCTGCTTATCACCACTCACTTTAGCAAGAGATTCAAAACCGCCGGCACGTTCTGTATCGAACTCAAGGTAGTAGCCATCAACGTTTTCTTTACCGAATAATTCATCCGAAACTTTATCATAAGCACCTGACGATGCCCATGTTGAACGGTAGTTCCCGCGGCAAACGTGTGTCGTAACCGTCAGTCCTTCTGGTTTCCCAGCGATTGCGCTGTTATTCAGCTCAACATATTTTTGGCTTAATGTTTCAACAGTGAAATCATCATTCATACTCTTCCAGAAATCCTCATCGACAATCATGCCCCACGTACAGTCATCCAGCTGCAGATTCGTACATCCCGCTTCATGTAATTCTTTAATAAATGTCTGATAAGCAGCTGCGATATCTGCGAGCAGTTCCGATTCATCCGGATAAATTGCATCCGTTGCCTCTTTATTTTCAGGACGAACGAGCTCTGCTAAAAACTGTGCAGGTGCAGGTATCGTCTGGCGAGCAATGACATCTCCATCGGCGAACTCTCTCACAAATTTAAAATGTTCGATAAATGGATGATTCTCTCCGCTTAATTTCCCGGTCAACCGTGCTGTCTCGGCTCTCGTTTCAACTTCTTCGAATTTATAGCCATGTTCAGCATCAACTTTCTCAACGCCCTGAAGCCCCCAGAAGAAATCAAGGTGCCACCATGAACGGCGGAATTCTCCATCGGTAATTGCTTTTAATCCTATATCCTTCTGCTTTTGTATAAGTTCTTTTATCGTGTAGTTTTCAACTGAAGTCAGTTCATCTTGTGAGATGCTGCCATTTTTAAAATCCTCGCGCGCTGCTTTTAATTTAGCCGGACGTAAAAAGCTCCCGACGTTATCAAATTTAAAAGGTGCTGTTTTTACTGCTACTGGTGACATAGCTGACCACTCCTTCATTCGTTTATATAAACTTATGTTAGCACGGGTCTGCCGTAATAGCATTAACGTTTAAATTCATGGTTAGTTATAACTTTTAGCTATATCATTATACGTATATCAATTTAAACTCTTCCACAACGATTTCCTCAGACTCGTTAAATTCGAGTCCCATTTCCGGATACAGCCATTCAAAGAAATCGATATGCGCCTGTCTCCAATACGATAAAGTCCGGTCGCCCTCGCCTTCTTTATAAGCGATTTCTTCGCCGGCATCTTTAAAAATAATCGTATAAACTTTCGTACATTCGATAATACATTTCGGAGTATCATTTTCACCGAGGATGATACTTACTTCTCCAGCTTCAGGGAGACTTTCATTTTCCACCTCGTACTCTTTTAAACTGCTGCACGTTAAAGTCTTCTTTCCTGAAATGACGAGTTCCGCCAGTTCATCCGGAGCAACTCCGAACTGCCATGCTGTATAACTCTTCTTTTCGTAATCCGGATATTCATTAGTAAATTCTTTCCAGTATTTTTCTTCCGTCATTATTATCATCCCATCTGCATTTCATACATCTTGCTGTAGTTTTGACCTAACTCTATTAATTCCTCGTGATTACCCTGCTCTTTAATTTCGCCGTTTTCCAACAGAATAATTTGATCTGCATGCTGAATCGTTGAGAGTCTGTGCGCGATGATAAATGTTGTACGGTCTTTCGATACAACATCCATTGCGTATTGAATCAGCTGTTCTGTTTCTGAATCAATATTGCTCGTCGCTTCATCCAGCACGAGCACTTTCGGGTTAAACGCTAGAGCTCTGGCAAATGAAATCAGCTGTCTTTCACCTAGAGAAAGCGTCGCGCCCCGCTCTGCGAGTTCTGAATGAATGCCGTCAGGGAGCCGCGCCATAAGCGGTGCTGCCCCGACGTCTTCAAGCGCCTTTAATGCTTCTTCTTCTGTAATATTTTCATTGTTCAGCCGCACGTTGTACAAGAGAGTACCGCTGTATATGAATGAATCCTGAAGCACAATCGACATAAACTGTCTTAAGCTCTGTTTATCGATTTCCTTCGTATCATGCTCATCAAAATAAATAGCACCATGGTTCGGATCATAAAAGCGCATTAAGAGATTAATAATCGAACTTTTACCTGAACCGGTATGTCCGACAAGTGCAATCGTATCGCCCTGTACCGCATCGATATTTATATTTTTTAAGACATCTCTTTTGCCGTCGTATGAAAAATTCACATTGCGAAATGAGATGTTGCCGTTAAACTTATTCAGCGTCTGCCCTTCTTTTACTTCCGGTTCAGCATCCAGCATTTCAAGTACTTTATCTGCTGCGACGCGTGCCTGCTCAAATATGCTCAGCTGGCTGATAATATTAAACAGCGGGTTAAAGAAGCGCGTAATATAATCGACAAGCAGGTACATAATACCAACTGTCAGTGCACCCGTATCTCCTAAAAACGTAGTCGCAAATATATACACGAGAATGGCGAACACCAGCGAACGGATCGTATTTGCAAGATTTTCACCTGTTAAGCTTTCAAGTTTTACGAGCCCTTTGGCACTGTCGTAATACTCATCATTAATCTTTTCAAATTCATCTTTAATCTGATCTTCACGGTTAAATACTTGAATAATCGGCATGCCATTAATCGACTCATTAATCATAGCGTTCATATCGCTATTTCTCTCACGTTTTATATGATTATTGTCGTTTGAATATTTTTTATACAGTACACCCCAGATAATAACAATTGGAATGAACACCAGCATGACAATACCTGTCCAGAAATGGACGTACAGCACGATGCCGACAATACTGAATATCGTTAATATACTCACCATAAACATCGGAATAACCGATGCGAACAGCTGCAGAATCGATTCAGTATCATTGGTAATTCTCGCGACCACTTTACCTGCCGGCAAATTATCAAAGTATCTGATCGGCAAATTCTGCACGTGTTTAAAGACATCGAGCCGCATCTTTTGAATTGCTCTTGTACCTGCTGAAACTAAGACGATTTGAGCGAAGTAGCTCGTAAGCGCATGCAGCAGTTTTATCGTTAAAAACAGTGCAATTAAATATAATATCGGCTGTATGACAATGTTGCCTGCGCCGAGTTTAATATGTCTGTCCAGTATCGCTGCGGCAATCAGCGGTCCGGCTAATTCAAAGCCGACCATGCAAATCATTAAGAGTATACCCCCTGCAAACATTCCTTTGTACTGTTTGATATAGGGTAATAGTTTTACCATTTCCTTCATTACGACTCACCCCCTGTAATGAAATAGTCATTCTGTTTTGAATACCAGCCGCTGCCGTTCGACAATGCCTGATGTGTGCCTGATTCGACAATTTTACCGTTTTCTAAAACGATAATTTTATCGGCATGATGCACTGCTGATAAACGGTGCGTAATGATAATCGTCGTTTTATCTTTGCGGTTATCTTTAATGTGGTTAATAATTCGAGTCTCTGTCCGTGCATCGACGGCACTTAAAGCATCATCCAGAATTAAAATATCCGGCTGTTTAATCAGACTGCGTGCAATCGAAATCCGCTGCTTCTGCCCGCCGCTTAAGGAAACTCCTTTTTCGCCGACAAGCGTTTCGAGACCTTCCGGCATACGTGCCAGATCTTCATCGAATGCACTTAATTTAATCGCTTCCGTTAATTCCGCTTCAGTTGCGTCGGGTTTCCCGAACATAATATTCTCCCTGACGGTTCTTGAAAACAGAATATTTTCCTGGGAAACATAGCCGAGCTTATCTCGCAGTTTTTCGCGGTTAAGGCTTGAAATATTGACCCCGTCGATAATTAAGTCCCCGCTACCTTCCGGGTAAATTTTTAACAGCTGTTTGATAAACGTCGACTTGCCGCTGCCGGTTTTACCGACGATACCGAGCGTTTCCCCTCTGTTCAGCTCAATCGTTATATCTTCAAGACTATTATGCTGTGCTGTCGGATATTTAAATGTCACTTCGTTAAAGTTAAAATTAGTTTCTTTAACGACAGCTTCTCCAATATCGTTTAAATCGTCCGTTTCATCGAGGACGTTTTGAATACGATCATACGATGCATTACCGCGCTCCATAATATTGAACAGCATACCGAGCGCAAACATCGGCCAGATCAGCATGTTCAAATACACGTTAAACGTAATAAGCTCCCCGACGGTAATAATCCCGTTATTCACAAGCACTGCACCGTAGCCGAACGATATCGCAATACTTGATGACACGACGATAATCGTCAGCGGCTGGAAGAATGCATCGAGCTTTTCAACTTTCATAAATTTATTTAAATAGTTTTCAGTTAAGCTGTGGAATCGTCTATTTTCTGCATCTTCCTGTACATAGCTGCGTGTTAAACGGACACCTTCCACTACTTCGAGCACCGCATCGTTCATTACACCGAATGCTTCCTGGGATGATTTATGACGCTTGTTAATCATCCTGCCGAGACGCTGTTCAATAATTGCAAGCAGAGGCAGCGGCAAGAGGGCAAAGAATGTCAGCTGCCAGCTGATTGTAAAGCCCATAACGAGTATGATTGTCAGTAAAAACGTTGTCGAATCAAGGAGCGTAATAATTCCGAAACCCGTAGCCATATTGACTGTCCGAAGATCATTCGTTGCTTTGGCCATTAAATCACCGGTCTTGCTACGTTCATAAAACCCAGGTGACAAGAGCAGAAACTTCCGCATTAAACGGCTCCTGATAATGGATTCGATTTTAATTGCCCCTTCAAATAATAAGTAGCCCCACCAATAACTTACAACATAAGTTAAAACAATAACTGCTGCAAAAATAAGCAGGATATTCCACATTATTGTTTCCGTCATCTCTCCGTTATTAATTAAATCGATGGTCCGGCCGATCAGCTGCGGCGGAATAATATCCATTACGTTCGCAATAAGTAAAAATAGAACGATAAGTGTATAACGCTTTTTGTTCGAGAAAATATACCAGCTGATTTTCCTGATGTAATCTAACATAATTCACCTTTTTCCCCAAAGTTCCCCTTTGAATTATTTCACTGTGATGGTGTTTATCCTCTCAGAAAAAGCACAAAAAAAGCGCGCACTATTAATGTGCACGCTTAAAAAATGGCATAAAAATAGAGAGGACATGCCTCTCCATTTTCAAATATATCTTATTATCCAGAATAATTTATAGTTGTGAAATTAGAGAGGTATGGATATTTGGTTGTGAAATTGAAATCTGATGAGTTTGCTGAATTAATAATTTCATAACGCCTTACCTCCTGTTCATAATTTTGTCACAAATCAATCATAAATTATCTTTTTACAATTTGCAATAAGAATTTTCAAATAATTTAAAATTTATAAAGTAAATGCTATTTTACCCATCATACCGGCATTATCTAGATGGTCGAACGCCTCTTTATAATCTTCCATTTTAAAAGTTTTATCCATAACTGGTTTAATGTCGTGTTTTTCAATAAAATCAATCATGTCGTGAAGCTCTTCAGCACTCGCCATCGTTGAACCGAGTAAGTTAAACTGACCGTAGAAAAACTTGCGCAGATTAAAATCAACCGTATCTCCTGCAGATGCACCGAACGCCACTAAAGTGCCGCCCCGCTTCAGTTGATCAACTGATTTGTTAAACGTTGCCGCACCGACACTTTCAATTACGAGGTCAGCTTTCTCTCCGTTCAGCTGTTCATCCCAGTCAATTTCAGAATCAATCGCTTTATCAGCACCGAGTTTCAATGACTCAGCACGTTTTTCTTCAGAACGTGATGTAACAAAAACAGTGGCACCTTTAGCCTTCGCAAACTGCATGAGGAATGTCCCCGCTCCGCCGGTCGCACCGGGAATCAGCACTGTCTGTCCCGCTTTAAGCTGTCCTCTCGTAAACATCGCGCGGTAAGCAGTCATGGCGGATAAGGCGAGCACTCCCGCTTCTTCCCAGTTTAAATGCTCAGGCTTCAACACAGCGTTTTCAGCCGGAAGTGTAATGTACTCAGCAAAAGTTCCGTTAAACGGAAAGCCTGTAACTTCAAAACCTTCCGGCGGCACCGCACTGTTTTTCTCCCAGCCGAGCGCAGGATTAACAATCACTTCGTCGCCGACTTTAACATTTGTCACGTTAGTACCGACAGCGTCGATAACCCCTGCACCGTCCGATCCGAGAACAAGCGGCGAATCGCTTTCATTATGTCTGTTCGGGATAAATAAATCTCTGTGATTTAATCCCGCCGTTTTTATTTTAACGACGACTTCATCCTCACCCATTTTATCCTGTTCAACTTCACCAAACTTTATACCCTCTAAACTCTGTACACCTTCATGATATATAGCTTTCATTCAAAAGAACCTCCTTCGTAAGATTTACTTTGTCGGTTTGACAGTAACGCCGCCTGCTTCGCTATCCAATATCCAGTTAGCAGAAAGCATGTTTTCTAAATCCTTTTGCTGATCTTCTGAAATTTCAAGACCAGAAATAACAAACTCGTCCACCTGGTAATCCTCATCAGCAAACTTGCCGAATTTCATTTTAATTAAGTTTTTCAGACCGTTAAAAGTGAGGAATTTAACTTTGTAGCCGTCGTTGACAATAGCCTCAAAGTCAGCATTTTTGCTCAGTTCCACTAAAGCATCAAAATCCATATTCTCTTTAACAGCTTTGAATTCATCAAGGTCGTTCGCTTTAATATTTTCAATAATTTTATCGTTGCCGATGCCATTGCTTCTCAGCGTTTCAATCGCATAAGCTTCCATTAACGTAATTGATTCCATGTGTGTGCCTCCTAAAATAATGTTAACGCTATTGTATCATTTAGCGTGTTTTATGAAACGATAAATGGCTTGATGCGGGGAGATTCGCGCCTGCTTTTTGTGTTGTCAGCGCTCATGCGGCTGAATATTCATTTTCGAGCGCATGTGGAATTCGTTCATTGAGACAAGAGAGTTTTTTATCCCAATGAACCAGTCACGATGGGACAATTGCCTGTATTTGCCTCAACGAACAACTCACAATAAGATGATTATCAATTTCCGCCCCAACGCGCAGCTTACATTGGGACCCTTAGCCGTATTCGTCCCATTGTGGATTACTTAATCAGCACATTTATGGGTATAAACATATTAAAGCTGGAATTTTCAACCTAAATATAAGGAGAATGATAAGATGGACAGTCACTACATAACAGTTAACAGCACTAAGCTGCATTACGTTACAGGAGGTAAAGAAGACGGTCCCGTGTGTCTCTTACTTCACGGTTTCCCGCAAAGCTGGATTACATGGCGAAATGTAATTCCGTACCTCGAAGCACATTATAAAATTATCGCTGTGGATCTTAGAGGTTACGGGGATTCCGATAAACCTGAAGGCATTGAAAATTATACGAATAAGATTATGGCTCAAGACATTACTGAGATTCTTGCTGCACAAAACGTCACGACTGCTTACGTTGTCGGACATGACCGCGGCGCACGTGTGGCCCGCCGATTGGCATATGATCATCCCGAATTAATTAACCGTCTTGCTCTCATTGAAATCATGCCGATGGAATATGTGTATTCGTTATCCGCTGAAGAAGCCGCGAAAAAGTATTGGCACTGGGTATTTCAGGTTGTGCCTGATTTACCGGAGACTTTAATCTCAGGCAAAGAAGAAGAGTATTTAAAATTTCTGTTAAGCCGGGGTGATGGTTTATTCGAATTACTTAATTCAGATGGTTCATGGGATAAATATCTTAAATCCTGGAAACAACCAGGCGCAGTAAAAGCAGCATTGAATGATTACAGAGCCTCGTATAAATTTGATTTACCAGAATATCAGGAGAAAATGAAGTCAGCAGATAAATTAAATATCGACACATTGCTGCTCTGGGCGGAAAATGGAAATCTGTCAGGATTGCCTGTTGAAGACATCTGGAAGAAATCCATCAATAATGTGACGGGCTATGAACTTAAAAACTGCGGACACTACCTGCTCGAAGAAACTGGTGAAGAGGTCGCGCAGTATATACTCGAATTTGATAAATAACAAAGCCGTCTTGCTTATATTCATTCACATGCGGTTGAAAACTTCGCTGTGACCCGATGTAGATTACTCATACGGTCGATAATTCGACTGTGACCGCATGAAAGCTGCTCATACGGTTGAATAATAATTTGCAGCCGGATGAAGGATTCTCATCCGGTCAATTGTTAATTTACGAGCGCATGAGAAACTGCATGATTCAAACCCCGCTTACAGCTAAATATTGTATACTGTAATAAAAGCATACGTGAATAATTACACCATACAGTTTTAGGGGGATTCATATGATAATTAAAAGCTACACAGATTTCTGGAAACGTACTTTCGACTTCAGCGGAAGATCGACCCGCTCCGATTTTTGGGTGCCTTTTTTAACTCACATTTTTATCTTTCTTTTCGTTTTTTATTTTGGAGCAATCATAGATGTTCCTCTTGGTCGATATGTTGTGCTGATTACGATGGTACCTTCATTTACCATAACGGCCAGACGCCTGCATGATACAAATCGTACGATGCTGTTTGCAATCCTTTTTCCTATCAGCGCTGTCGCCGCACCTACAGGAGGTAATAGGAATGTTTGCCTGGCATGGGACTGACGGTGATACTACGGTCGGCATCGTCTTAGTCATTAGTATATTATTTCTCATTTTTGGAACAATCATTTCCATTTACAGTTTAATTCTGTTCGTTCTGCCCGGTAATAAAGAACCGAATAAATACGGATCGGGTGGCAGCTGTGTAACGTCCAGTACAGATATATAAACACAAAAATACCGCGGCAAATCCTCATTTGCTGCGGTTTCTTTATCTATCAGTATTTAAAATTTTTTGCTGTCGTACGAGCCGCTGTTTACTGCCCCGTCTTTTTCAAATTGCGAAATTCCGCCCGAAAAGTCGTAGGCGACTTTCACATCACCGTCGTCGGATGCGCTCGTAATAACCACTTTAATGCCTGCATTGACAGCTCTTTTTACACCAGAAGCAACGAGATTATTCGCATGTCCGCGCCTTATCGTTTCAATAACAAGCCCTGCTACTTTATGCTCAACTGCACAGTCGATAAATTTCGCATCTGTACCTATTTACTGAGTTTATCAAACTCAGTGCAAATCCAAGTCCAGAACAGAATTATTGAGTTTTCAGAAAATTGTGATAAAATTAATTTAAAAGGAGTTTAATATTTTAGGAAGGGAGAGGAAAAACGATGACGAAAGTTTCGTGGTCAAGATTAATGTTCTTTACAATGCTAATCTTTGTATTGGCTTTGGCAGCGTGCGGCAATGGTGATACTTCAGACGAAGCATCAACTGATGATTCAGAGATGGCAACAGAAGAGTCGGCTGACGACTCGGAAACTGCTACTGAAGAATCAACCGAGGATTCAGAGACAGCAACTGAAGAGTCGACTGATGACTCGGAGACTGCTGCAGAGGAAAGTGCCGAAACTGAACCAAAAGTTACTGAGTTTGAGCCGGCATTCCCAGAGCAAACCAGAGCACCTGCAGTAGAGACTGAAGCGGAATTGGACGTAGAGGTTGTTGCTGAGGGTCTTGGGGTGTCTTGGGGTATGGAAGAGTTTGATACAAACCGCTTACTTGTGACGCAAAGAGATGAAGCTGAACTTCTGATTGTAAACCTTGAAGATGGCTCTGTTTCAGATCCAATCGAAGGTTTACCTGAAGTAAATACCGAAGCTCAAGGTGGTTTACTGGATGTAACCATTGCACCTGATTTTGACGAATCAAGGTTAGTATTTGTGACGTTTGCTCAAGATGTTGACGGTGGTACTGTAACTGCTGTCGGTAAAGGTGCTTTATCAGAAGATGAAACCTCACTTGAAGATTTTGAAGTAATTTTCCAAGCAGAACCAGCATATGATGGCACCTTACATTATGGCGGACGTATTATCTTTGATGATGAGGGCAACCTATTCTTAACAACTGGTGAGCGTTCAGATGATCCAATTCGCGAACGTGCACAAGACTTAGATGCTTACCTAGGTAAAGTCATTCACATTACACCAGACGGGGAAGCAGTAGATACGAATCCATTTATCGAAGATGAAGATGCACTAGATGGTATTTACAGCTACGGTCACCGTAATATTCAAGGTGTCGACTTCCATCCTGAAACGGGAGACTTATGGATTGTTGAGTTCGGTCCGCAAGCCGGGGATGAGCTGAACATTATTGAACCAGGTTCTAACTATGGATGGCCAACTGTGTCTTATGGTATTGAGTATAGTGGTGAATTAATCAATGACGGTGTTTCAGAACACGAGGCACAGGGCTTTGTTGAACCCGTATATTACTGGGATCCAACCAGTGCACCAAGCGGTATGTCATTCTATGATAACGACGCAATCCCTGAATGGGAGAACAACTTGTTCATCGGCGGTTTAGCGCCGAACTATATTGTACGTGTCGTTATTGAAGATGACATCATCGTCGGAGAAGAACGTCTCTTAACTGAAGAAGGCGAACGTTTCCGTGATATTCTTGTAACTGAAGATGGCGCGCTTGTTGCAGCCACTGATGGCGGCATGATTTATAAGATTGCTGCAGCAGAATAACTGCTAAATCAAAATTCCGGAGCAAATTCCCATTTGCTCCGGTTTCTTTATTCATCAGTATTTAAAATGTTCTGCGGTGACTTCTTCTCCTGCAGCCAGCATCACTGCCAGTTTCAGTCTCGCTTTTTTACTGTCGTACGAGCCGCCGTTTACTGCACCGTCTTTTTCGAATTGTGATATTCCGCCTGAAAAGTCATAGGCTACTTTCACATCACCTTCGTCTGATGCGCTTGTGATAACCACTTTAATTCCTGCATCCACCGCTCTTTTCACGCCGGCAGCAACGAAGTCATTCGCATGCCCGCGCCCCATCGTTTCAATGACGAGCCCTGCAACTTTATGATCGATGGCACAGTCGATAAATTTCGCATCCGTACCTAATGCACATTTAATAATATCGACTTCCGGCAATTGCCCTTCTACATTATATGTATTGCTGTGAGCCGGATGCTGATAGATTTTCACGTCGTGTCCGTCCACCAGGCCTAAATAACCGGTGCCTCCGCCGCCAAAACCGTCGACGTTCATCGCGCTCATTTTCTTCACGAATCTCGGCATAAATATTTTCGAATTAAATAATACGCTGACACCGATTTTTGCAGCATTAGCATCTGCTGCGAGCGTAATCGCATCCTGCAGATTTGCATATGCATCGGTACCGATTAACTCCGGTCCGCGCTGTGAACCTGTGACGACAACAGCTTTCCCTGCCGGAATGATCTGACTTAAGAAGTAAGATGTCTCTTCCAGCGTATCTGTGCCATGTGTAATAACGATACCGTCGACATCATCATCACTGAACGCTTTCAGCACTGCGTCTTTTATCGTAATCAAATTCTCAAAAGTGATGGCACTGCTTGAAACTTTAATAATCTCTTCCACACTTATATTAATATTCTCGTGCAAATTAAGTTTTTCTGCGAGTTCTTCGCCGCTGATTAGACCCGTTTGCTGCAGCCCTGTCTCGGGATTGCGCTTGCTGGCAATCGTTCCGCCTGTTGTCAGCAGTTTAATATGTGACATACTCCATTCCCCTTTATGTAAAACTTTTTAATCTTCCTCAGTATAACAATAATTACAAGTATGTAACCGTTTTACAGATAATATTTCATCACAATCATTTCGCCCTTGCTGCCCATAACTCGGTTACCTTCGTCGACATAACCGCACTTTTTATATAAGCCCTGGGCTGCAGTGTTTTTGACGTTAACTCCAAGAACAATACCGTCGATATGCGGGATATGCTCTTTCATAAAGTCAGGCAGCAGTTCGAGCGTTTTTCTCGCGTAGCCTTTGCCCTGATGTTTGTAGTTGGTAGAAAACGAACGCAGTAAAATATCATTCGGCTGATTGGAATAAGGCTGCACCGCATCATTTTCATGGAGGATAAAGAACGTAACCAGTTCGCTATCGTCCAAACCGAGAATGGTGTGCCTGTCGTTATTGTTTCTTGAAATCTCAACCGCTTCACTAGGCATTGCACTGTAGTAAAGCTGATCTTCCGGTAAATAATAATCGTTGATGAGATTGTCGTACTTCGGATCATATTTTACTAGTTCCATAATGTCCTCCTGTAAAATTACTAAGGCATCCCCAATATAAAATTGAAGATGCCATTTTTATTTCTAAGTTTAAATTTTTTCAGTATTTTCTTCCTTTAGATCTTTTGCGATACCAATCCCCGTATACCCAAGTATAATCGCAAAGATAAATCCAACATAACAAAGTACTGCCCATGGTGCATAGCTCAATGTTGGTATACCCAGTGTCCCTGCCATAAACACCCCCGCTGATGACCATGGTATTAACGGTACAACTACAGTTCCTGAATCTTCAAGTGTTCTTGATAAGTTCTTTGCAGCCAGACCTTTCAATTTATAAGTATCTTTAAACATCTCACCTGGTACGATGATGGACAGATAAGAGTTACCTGTTACTAAAGCCATCGTTAAACAAGATATAACTGTTGTTAAAATCAAATCTCCTGTACGTTTTACAAATTTCAGCAATTGTTCAATGATTACTTCCAATGCTCCTGATTTTGTCATTATTCCTGCGAAAGCAAAAGCAGAGAATGCAATAAGGATTACACTCGTCATAGACTGCATTCCACCTTGGTGTTCTAAATCCAACACTTCCGGAATAACAGCTGCAGAGTCAAAGCCAGTTTTATTAACCATGCTGACATCAAATCCTGTAACGGCGGAGGCAAATACATCTTTTAAAGTGAAATCTTGTATAAACATGCCCAGAATTGCTGCTATTATTGATGAGAAGATTATAATTGGTAAAGTAGGATATTTTTTAATAGCTCCAAATAATATAATAACCGGAGGTAACAGTAATAATAAGTTCCAGTTAAACATTGTGCTTAAAGTTGTCAACATCGTACTCATCGTTTCCGGTGCTGTAACTTCATCATTCGATACACTTATCCCTGCAATTAAATATATTATCATTGATACAATAGCAGCCGGAACGGTTGTCCACATCATATGTTTAATATGTTCATACAGTTCACTGCCTGCAGCTATAGGCGCCAAATTTGTAGTATCTGACAGTGGAGACAGTTTATCTCCAAAATATGCACCTGCTACTATCGCACCAGCTGTGGCAGGAAGGTTAGCTTCCAGCCCTGTAGCAATCCCCATTAATGCTACACCAACAGTACCAACTGATCCCCACGACGTACCTGTCACTATTGATATAATTGCGGATACTACAAAAGCAATCAATACGATAAATGTAGGATTAATCAGTTCAAGACCATAATAGATTAACATTGGAATAGTACCGGCTATCATCCAGGTTCCGATCAGAATACCTATAGATATAAGTATTAGTATTGCTGGCATTGCCAGACTTACTTTTTCTTGAATACCTTCCATCATATCCGACCACGAAAATCCGAGACGAAGAGCAATAAATCCTGCATAAACCGATGACAATATCAATAAAGGTTCAGGATTTAATCCAAATACTCCAAAACCAATTGCTAATAGTAACAACATTACAATAATCGGTGAAAACGCCTCAAATAAATTTGGTTTTCTTTTCAAAATATGTAACCCCCTTGTTATTCGAATGTACCTTTAATTAATAATTCGCCCTCCTCAATCATATGTTTACCTTTTGAAAATACATGCTGTATTTCGAAGTTTTCTTTAGATATCACTAATAAATCAGCATCTTTTCCAACATCAATCATTCCTTTGTTTTCTAATTTTAGAGCAGTAGCAGTATTTAATGTAGCCAAATTCAGCGCTTCCTCTATCGTTAGATATCCATCTTTAATTGTCTCAATCACTTGATCATACAGCGTTCTAGTACTTGCGACACCAAGGCTAAGCAGCTCGCCTCTCTCATTAAAACTTGGCAAACTGCCATTACCATCAGATGACAAAGTAAGTTTAGATAGATCTCCCTTATTTTCTTTGTAATAGGATATCCATTTATAAGTTTTATCATCTGCAGTAATATCTACAAATGAACCCCGTGAGGCTAGTTTAATTGCATCATCAAAAAGTTCTTTACTTCTTGTAATATGAGTCACGTGAAGATTTGATGCGGGCAGCTCATATTCATCCAACAATTGATGCAAAATAGATAAATAAGCTTTGCCCGGTCCTGTATGGAAGTGAGTAATCCCAGCTTTGCCGCTTAGCATTCCACCTACTCTTGTTTGTCCAACAATTTTTGCAAGTTCATGAACACTCGGCTGCCCAGACCTGGAATCAGAGATAGCAATTTCAGCAGTACCGATCACTTTGTCAATAAGGATTGCATCATCCTTTACATTATTAGTAAATGTTGGTGTCGGTACATCATAATTACCTGTGTATATATACGTAGACACGCCTTCAATTTCCAGCCCTCTGGCTTTAGCAAGTAAAGATGTTAAATGTCTCGTTGTTCCATCTGTGCCAATTAAGCCAGCAACTGAAGTGATTCCCGATTTAAGCAAGTCACTTAACTGTATTTCTGGTGTACGAGTTGCAAAGCCTCCTTCACCTCCGCCGCCTAGCAGATGAACATGAGGATCTATAAAACCAGGCGTAACTGCAGCTCCTTCTGCGTCCACCACTTTATATTCCACACCAAGCTGTTCCAGTACATCTTCATTAAAATCGCCAATTTTTGAAATTTTATCATTCAATAATAAAATCGATTGTTTACCCAAACTCTTCGGTGCGTAGACATCTGCATTTTTAATCAAGGTAATCATTCATTCATCCCCTCTTAATTATTTGAATATTATGAAATGTGTTTTAATCTTATATAAAAATATTTATATAGTCAAACTAAAATAAAAAAGGACCAGCTCAATAGCTAATCCGACATACTTTAAATATAATTTTTGCATTACACTTCATACTTCACCTGATATTTATTGACGACTTTGGCATACAGCGATGCAAGCACTTGCTGGAACAGCATTCCAAAAACGACCGGCATGGCGACTTTCGCAGGAAAATAAGTCACTGCGATAATCGTACCGACTGCAATATTTCGCATTCCACCTAAAAATACGAGCGAAGTCACAGTCTTCGTATTTCGGAATATTAAGTGGCCAAGTATTAACGCCATTCCGTAGCCTGATCCAGCAAGTATAAATACGAAAATTATAATACCCAGCAGTTCCCACGTAATGTCTGTTAAAAACGGTGCGACTGCACTGCTGTTAATAATGACAATGCCAAACAGACTCAGTTTGGAAAACGGTGCAAGCATCTGCCCGAATTCTTTCAGGTTTCCTTTTCTTAATTCGTTTAAAACCATACCGAGTATGGAAGGCAGTACAATCATCCACAGCAGATCAACAATGATAGAAGCCGCATCAATTTCAACGGCTTCACCTACGAGTGAATTCAGGATAACCGGAAGTATAAACGGCGCCAGCAGTGTGTCGATTAATATAATGGACAGCCCGAGCGGGAAATTCCCTCTGCATATGCTGATCCATATAATACTCGTAACACCCGTTGGGACCGCAACAGAAATAACAAATCCTATGACGAGCAACTGATCATCAAAAATGATTGATGATAAAAAATATGCCCAGACCGGCATTAAAATATGTATAAATAAAATAACGAATAATATGGCCCCGGGATGCTTTTTAAATACTTTCACATCACTGAATCTCATACTCAAACTGCCCGTAAATGTCATAAATGCAAATAAAAACGGAACTAAAAATAACAGATGACTGCCGATATTATGAAATATCACTCCAATGACGACACACAGCGGGGTTAATATCGGCATCAGTGACTGTATTTTGCTGTTAAAGCTGTTCAGCACGTCTATATCCTTCTCTCTGTTTGATTAATCTTTTTTATATTTTTTTAGACCATCCAGCGCTTTTTGATATTCCTGGCGCTGGCACATCGTGAGACCGGGTTCTGCCAGTCTCTCTTCTGCTGCTTCAATATTTCTGTTCACTTTTTTCTGGTCTACATTATTATTATATGCTTTATCTTTCTCGACATCTTTTCTCTTAATCAGCTTTGCGGCACCTGCAAATAAATTCTTCATAAACCTCACCTCTTTTATAATTCTTCATTCCCCGGTTTCTCTCTTACAGCTGCTGTCAGCATATCTGCGAAGTTCTGTGCTGATTTTGACAGCCTGTGGTCTTTCAGCCAGATTAAACCGACGTCTCCTGTCAGACTTTCTGATTCTGCGATTTTATGAACATTGACCGGATACTCTTTGTACAGATGCAGCAGTGATTCCGGCACAATAGAAATGCCGAAGTCTGTTGATACAAGTTCCATCATCAGCTTCAGATCAGAAAACTCGGCAATGACATCCGGCTGTATTTTCGCTTTGGAAAATGCTTCGTGTATAGAATAATATACCCCTAGTCCTTCAATACTTGGGAGAACCAGCGGGTATTTACCAATTTCTTTCAGTGTCGCATTCCCTTTAAACAATTTCTTCTCTTTTGAAGTCACAACATAAAACGGTTCGCTGTATAAATGCTGCAGCGTAAAGTCGTTAATCTCAAGCGGCAGTCTGACGATTGCCAATTCTATTTCGCGTTCTTTTAATAAGTAGCACAGCAGCGATGATTCGTTTTGCTGGACCTTATATTTAATCTTCGGGAATCTTCTTCTGAAATCATGAAACACCTCGTTCAGATTGGATAATGAAAAAGTATTTATACCGACTGATAATCTGCCGTCCATTCCCGCGCCGACGTCTGCGACTTCACTTTTCGCTTCTTCCATCATCTGAGTAATTTCGATTGCGTATTTATATAATGTTTTACCCGCTTCAGTCAATTCTAAATATTTACCGCTTCTCTCAAACAATCTTTCACCGAGCGATTCTTCCATATTTTTTAACTGCTGGCTTAACGGCGGCTGTGACATATAAAGTTTTTTTG
Source organism: Jeotgalicoccus psychrophilus DSM 19085 (assembly GCF_000425845.1). GTDB lineage: Bacteria > Bacillota > Bacilli > Staphylococcales > Salinicoccaceae > Jeotgalicoccus > Jeotgalicoccus psychrophilus. The sequence goes on along the minus strand of NZ_KE384464.1, from coordinate 38,074 downwards.
CTGCTGCGGAAACCTGCTTCTCTTCTGCAATGACGATAAAGTACCGTAATTGACGAATGTCCATCTAAACACCTCATGTATATGAAAAAAGTTGGTAAAAGTAATTTTATTAATATTTTATGTATATGTAGTCTAATGTTATCATAAGTATAAAGATATGAATAACAGGAAACATTGGGGGATAAGATTTGAACAAAATTTATAATAAGAATACTTTTATGCTGCTTTTAGTCATTGCAGCTATTTCCGTTAACCTCCGTTTAGGTATTACATCTATCGGTCCGCTTATGGATACGATTCGCACGTCACTCTCCCTGTCGAACGCACAGGCCAGTCTTCTGACTACTGTTCCCGTCTTATGTATGGGAATATTTGCATCACTTGCCACTGTTCTTAATAAAAAATACGGTTCTAAATTTACATTAATACTGATGCTGTCAGTACTTGGTATTGCGACTGCACTCCGCGGTTTTGTACCGGGATTCACAACGCTGCTGATTACTGCATTTCTGATTGGTCTTGCGATTGCTATACTCGGGCCGACAATGTCTTCTCTGATAAAAAAATATTTCCCGGGACACGCTGCCATTGCTATCGGAATTTCAACATTCTTTATGAGCATGGGCTCTGCTGCAACTGCAGCTTTTACAGGTATATTTTCTGAAGCAACGTCTTCATATGTATTTGCACTGTCCATCTGGTCAGTATTTGCTTTCGCTGCAGTATTTATTATTATGAAAAACTTAAAAACCGGCGAAGACAGCCCGCTGCCTAAACGGGATGTGCCGGAAATTAAATACAGTTTCCCTTCACCGTGGAAACAGATTACACCGTATCTGTTCATGTTATTTTATGCGCTGCAGGCTGCATTATACTTTTCTACCATTACATGGCTTGTACCGATGTCGGTTGAACAGGGCATGACACTGATTCAGGGCGGTATGCTCTTAAGTGCGGTAATGTCCGTGCAGGTGATATTTAACCTGCTGCTGCCAATCATGATGGAAAAATATCCGGCACGCAGAAACTGGATTTATTTCATTCTCGTTTCAGGTACTGCAGCAACGCTGCTGTTCTGGACAGGAGATCATACGATGATGTGGATTGGTGCGTTTATGATGGGTATTCCGCTTGGCGGATTATACTCTGCAGCATTAATGCTGCCGCTGGATGAAACACTGACTGCAAATGGGGCTAACTCGTGGACTGCAATGATGCAGACAGGCGGCGCTATTCTCGGCGGGCTGTTCCCATCTGTTATCGGGTTTATTTACGATACGACGGCAAATCACAATTACACGATGTCCATACTGCTTGGAATTTATGTATTAGCATTTATACTGATTACAGTAATCGGTAATAAAAAAGAGAAAAATTTCGATAAATTTATAGTAAAACCTTCTGACAGTTAAGTCAGAAGGTTTTCTTTTTATTGTGTTTATGTTTTTCCTAAGGGTAATACATTAATAATTAAACTTATAGAAAATGGTGATTCAATGAGTGAAAACATATTAGCAATTACAGGCCCGACTTCAGGTATCGGCAGAGCAACCGCGATGAGTTTAGCTGAGCAGTTTGACCGGATTGTACTGCTTGTGCGTAATTTACATAAAGGTGAAGCATTAAAAAATGATATAGAGAAAAAGTCGGCAGTTCATGTGGATTTGATTCAATGTGATTTAAGCGATCTTTCATCGATAAAAAAAGCGGCAAATATGATGAATGAACAGTATGATTCAATTAACCACCTCGTATTAAATGCAGGGGTCGTCTCTTTAACAAGACAGGAGACTAAAGATGGTTTTGAAATGATGATGGGTACAAATTATATCGGGCATTTTTATTTAACTCATCTGCTGCTCCCCCTTGTTTTAAACAGCGAGGTTAAACAGATTGTTGTCGTGTCTTCCAACGGCTATAAATTCTCTCCGTTAACTGCGCCTTATTTTAAACGTGATAAATTTAATCCGGTTACGAGTTACGGCCAGTCTAAACTTGGCACGTTATATTTGATGCAGGCGCTGTATGACGGTTATCATAAACAGGGGCTTAAAACGACAGCTGTGCACCCGGGTGCTGTGTCGACAAATTTAGGTAAGACACCGAAAAATGAACGCTTTGGCAATCTGGTTTATAAAGCGCTGGATCCATTTTTCCTGTCACCGGATGAAGGCAGTTTATCGACGGTACTGGCTGTAGAGTCTCCGAAAAAGTATAATGGCAAGTATATGCATAACGGGGGGGTTCTCCGAATCAAAAAACACGGCAGCGATATGGAGGCAAGAACGTCTCTGATTACAGCCACGCTGGATGTACTTAATTTAACTCATTTATAAAATGTTAAGAGTAAGGATGATGACATGAACGGATTTTTAATGTTCCTGCTGATTATATCGATGTATCCGATAATGAAAGTCATATTCTATCTGCCGATTTCAGCAATGCTTCGAAATCATAAAAACAGAAATAGTCTTTCTATTATATTAACTGCGGTAATGACGGTAATTCTGTTTATAGTTTTACTCGTGACGGCATATGTCACGATGGATTACACGCTGACAAATGAACGAAGTATTTTTAATTCAGGACCTGAGTTTTATTATTTCATCGGGTTTACTTACGTTCTCGGTTTGTTTGCAGCAGTTGTTTTACTGGTTTTAAAATTTATCAATAGAAATTCAGCGACAACAATACCAGAAACTGCTGAGAATAAAACACCGTCTGAAACCGATAAAAATAACAGAACTGGTTTTGAGAATATTATACTGGTTCTTGTCATCGGCGGATTCGCGGCGCTTATTCTTATTATATTTTATCTGCAGTGGGCTTTAACCAATACTTAAAAAAGGTACAGACATTTGTCTGTACCTTTTTTTAACTTAGTATCGCTCTGATTAATTGTGAAATTAAACGCGGTACATATAACAACAGCTCGAGTACAGAAGAGAATAAATCAGCTTTATCAAGCGTGTCTATCATTTTATCTTTCTTTTTACTGCTTGTTTTGATTATCGACTGGGTAACAATGTCACCCTGAATCGGTTCAATCCCATCAGCAAAACGAATACGCAGTGATTTCCCTGAATTAATGTCAGGCGAATCCATGACCTGGAAGTGAATATGCGTTTCAGATGAATACCCTGAATTCCCGCACTGACCTATTATCTGTCCCTGATATACAGTATCTCCTTCTCTCACTGTAATCGAAGACAATTTAAAGTGAGCAAGCGCGCTGTACTCGCTGCTCTCATGCTGAATAATGACATAGTTACCGAATGGCTCCGCTTCATTCATTTCACCAGGTATGTTGTCTTTTATGTGATCAACGACTTTTACAACTTTACCGGCTGCCGGAGCCGTAACATCTTTATTGAATGCAAAATAGTTTTCATTCCGCAATTGATTATTTACATAAGTACTATTGTTTTCAATCATTAATAAATCATAGGCATACCTTTGTGTTTCATAGACATAATGATAATTAACAAACTCATTTTCACCGCCCCAGAAAACCGTACACTCTTCATTGACAGGCATTGAATAAGCCACTTCAGTCAAAGTACTATCACTTTCCGGATATGTAATATAAGGCTTTATAATCATTTTGTTAATATAATAATCTGAATCAAAATAGACACTGACGGCTTTCTCATCTGCATCATCCAGCCATATATAATGAACTAAGTCACCCAGCTGAATCTTTTCTTTCATGTAATAACTGTTTACGTTCTGATTAAAATCATTGACCATATCTGTAAATTGCCCAGCGGTAATAATACTTTGAAATGAAGGAACACATTGATTATAAATCACGTCCGGATTTTCTTTTAAAAAAGCTTTGCCGAAATCATCCGGATTGATTTTCGTTTCATTTACAGCTCTCAATAAAATCACTCCAATAATTTTATTTAATTTCTATTCTTTTTTCTTTTGGTTTTTGGAACAGTGCAGTCAGTACACCGACTCCAAGACCTGCCAGCAGTGCAATTCCAAGCACTTCCACGAAACCATTCCGAGAAGGAAAGACTTCGTTCAGGAAATAAAAAAATAAACAGTATACAATAAATAATTTTATTATCTCCGGTGTCTTATATAAAGTTTCATGGAATTTATTCAAAATCTATTCTCTCACTTTTTAATAAGTTCATTTCGTTTTCCTTAATTTTAAGCTGTTTGATTTTCTCTTCATCCGGCCTGTCAGAGACTAAAATATCAAAACTTTCGTCGTAAATTTCTTTTGATTTCTTTTTTAATTCTTTAGATTTCTTGTCAGCTGTAATTTCATATTCTATGTTTGATATTTTGTGGAATAAATCATTTGCTCTTACTTGATTCCCCAACTCTGTTTCATGAACTTTTGCTTCTGTTATTGCATTCTTCACCGCATATTTAATAACAAAATAAAAAATAAATGCTCCAATTATTAATTCCATGATGTCTCCCCTTTGATGTTTAATTTTCTATAACAAATTTATATTGATTAAAGAATAATGTAAGCACGCCTAATATTACCAATATGAGTAATAGGATAAAGGCGATCACACTCACTGTATTAATATTATTAAGAAACCCAGATTCAAAAATTTCTTGTCCCATTACAATGTAGTAAATAACAGTAATCATAAAAATTATATTTGAAATCAATCCTAATTTCGTTTCTTTTAAAGTCACTGTATCTCCATCTTTTACTTGGATTTGATGACTTCGGTCAAGAGGCTGAGTGTACTTCAATCTCCCTGTTTCTGCTGTTATTGGTACAGTTTTTTCTTGATAGACATAAAGTGATGCTACCGTCTTACCATTGAATTCCAAGCTTACAGGCATAAAAATCCCCAATAACCATGTTCTTCTTTTAACAGTAATCTCCATGCTTTCCCCTCCCCTTTAACAAATATCTTATTTTTTAAATTTATAATTTTTGAGTCAGACGAATAATATCTCTGCACTGTATTCCGTTTTCTAAAATTTCTTCTTCATAATTCCTTATAAAGAAACTCTTATCTACACCTGTAATCTTAAACCCGCATTTCTGATAAAGTGCAAGCTGACCGATACTTGAGTTTCTGGTACCACCCTCAATCGTTTGATACTCTAATTCTTTGGCTCTTTGAATGGCATCCATGGTTTTTCATTATTTTTTAGTAATCTTGTCTCCATGGTTATCCCCTAGATTTATCAGCAGCAGAAACTGAATCTTTCCGTGATTGATTCAGTCTATAAAAAATTGCGATGATTAATGCCAGTATATTAGCTGCGAATAGTACAGAGTTATACAAGCCGGTTTGTCCTTCCAGTAAGTATGTTCCGTAACGCAGAGTGTTTAGACCGAGTATAATTAATAGAAAAATATATAATCTGCCATTCATATAATGAATCCCCTTTGTCATTACATATTTCATAATAATTGCATTTGTTTGTATCTTATCACATATTACATATGGTAAAATCCTCATAATCAAATAAGGGGATGTGCCTTATGAAAATAATATTATTGTTTGGTCCGCAGGCTGTCGGAAAGATGACAATCGGCGAAAAGGTCGGTACTGCTTTTAATCTGCCGCTGCTCCACAATCACGTCACACTCGATGTCATCTGGCCTTATATCGGCTGGAATCAGGATACATTTATGTTATCCGACCAGATTCGTATGGGGATTTTTGAACATATTGCGAAAGAGGAAGAACATCCCGGCATAATATTCACTTTTGTCTGGGGCTTTGATTTAAAAGAAGAATGGGATTACGTAGATAAAATTAAAAGTATCTTTAATAAAGAGAATCATGATATTTATTTTGTGGAATTGGAAGCAGCTCTTGATGAAAGAATCAGAAGAAATAAAACCGAATACAGGATGGAGAAGAAACCTTCAAAAAGAAATGTTGAGTTTTCACATGCGGAGTTGACGGCATCAGCTAAAAAGCACAGACTGAATTCATATGATAATGAAATTAAAGAAGATAAATATCTCAAGCTGGATGTGACAACCTTAACCGCTGGAGAGTCGAGCCAGCAGATAATTGATTGGATTAATGACAACTAGAATACATAAGGGGATTTTAGAAATGGATATGATAATAGAAGGTCTTATTATTTTCCTGTTTTTTCTTGCGACAACATTCGCGGTTTCAATTTTTGTTAACTTTATGAACCGAGTTGATAAAAGACTGCCGTGGAAAAATGTAATTATCTTTGCAGTGAGTTTCAGTGTAATATTCTGTACTGTCGCATTTATTTTATCTGCATTTAGAACTTATTAATTTAAAACATTCCTCAATCCAAAATTTTTGGTATATATCTATCAATAATACCCTTATTCTATAAATTACTTTTGTACAGGTGTCTGAATGAATTTACTAATGAAGTAAGTTATTATAGATTAAATTTACAGAAGTTTTAGAGTTAAACAATAAGTAATGGTTAAATCTTATATTTATGTCTTGCTGAGTTATGAAATAACTATTGAAGTTGTCTTTATTTAAGAGAGTAGTGGAGATGATTTACGACGTTTCTTTCTAGCATTGTTAATGGCTGGTAGAGACTATGGCTGTGAGTTTAATTCAAAATGAAGGATTACCTTGAAATACAATCAGTAGTTTACTTAATGTAAATTTCTTAATATTAATTTTTAGATCAAGTCCTAATTTATTAAAAAATGTAGAATAATTCCTATTGGGTAAATTGATGCGAAGTTGAATTATTTTAAAGAAAGAGGTTTTTGTTTGAATAATGAATTAATTTCTTCAAAAAAACACGGTGTAATTAGCTATAGTTCTCTAATCATAGGAGTGATTTGTTTCTTCATTGTTTTTGTAACACCTACAAGAATAGCTAACGCTGGAAATTTAATTGGAGATTATATAACATTTGTATTTACAGGCGTAGGTATCATATTATCCATTATTGGACTTGTGAAAAAAACGGAGAGAAATATCATTCCCATTATATCTTTAATCCTTTCCTCATCGCTCTTTCTTTTTTGGTTCATCGTGATTTTCTTACTGGTTACTGGTCAAATGGACTTTGCTCCTTAATACAACTGACTCGTGCTTTAGTACAATTATCTAATTTAATAAACCCTTTAAAAAAGTTAATCCCTCACCCCGAAATATTGGAGTGAGGGATTTTTGTACTGTCCTATCTGTTCAGCAGGACTAATTTATGAGTTTTAAAAAACAACCCTATTATTCCAATGAAAAATATAATACCGAAAACAATGAGTTCCATCTGTATTATTGCTTCATAGTTGAGATAAACCGTATAATCTATAATTCTAAGTACTTTTAAAAATATGTATATCATAAATAACGCAAGTAAAATACTTAGGCCTTTTCCGAGTAATGTTTCTTCTATTTGCACGACATCCCCGCTCTTAACCTGGAGCTGATCATTGCGACCGACAGGCTGATAATATTTTAGTTCCCCTTTATCTTCATGTGTCGGAATTTCCATTTCCTGCGAACCGTATAGTGCACCGACCGATTCATTGTTGTATTTTATCCTCAAAGGAATCAATGCCGCAAAAATCCATAGTTTCCTTTTAACTTTAATACTCATTATTTCTCATCCTTTGTATCTAGTTCACCAATAGTAAAATTATCATAATGATTGAAAACAGTGATACTAGTCCCATTGGTATATTAAAAATTTTATCTAACATATCTGTACTCATCTTCTTTCTTAAATTTAATAATTCCAACTGTTAGTTCATATAAAAATAGAATCTGACCTCTATTATTACTACATCTGCAAGCAGCATTCCCGCTAAATAGATCTGGTTTATATATTTTTCCACCTTGTTCCGGCATTCTGAAAAACTGTTTTATATTCCCTTCGGTTCTAATACGTCTTTACGCTGAAGCACGTAGATTATTACAAGTGCAAGAACAGGTGTCAATGGTAGAAAGGCAACTCCAAGCGTCAGCCAAGCTATTGGTGCAAGTACAAAAAGTGAGCCAAAAAATACTGATAAACTGCTGTTTGTGTTTAACCCATATGCGAATAAAAGCAAACCACCGGTTGCAAGAATAAGAAAAAATATATCCAGTAAGACCATGTTATCCCTCCTGTTAATTTTCACTGTCACTATTTTCCATAATTATTATTCGTTTACCCTAATATATGCAATTTATTATTCGTAGATAAGGGATTTCAATTGTGTCTCGACACCGTTTATATAAAATTTGAATTTCTCTATTTCAGAACCTTGACTGAATTCAATCATCTGCACAGCTATATCTTCGCTTTCACCAGGCTCATCAAAGTGTATTTCTAAAGTATCCTCATTCTCATTTACAGTAACCTCACTGTCTTTTTCAATATAGGCATAGATAACATTTTCTGATAAATCATTATCCACCATGAATATATCACCCTGTTCAGGCTTTTCTGTAACTGCTGAAGGCAATTCACCTTCGTAACTTTCATTAACGGTAGAGACTTCGCTCGTGCTGCTGCATGCTGACAATATGAATAACGATAAAAATAGCATTGAAAAATATTTCATAATATATTCACCTTTATTAATTAATCTGTAACTCAGCGTAAAACGGTTTACAGCAAAGATTCTTCTAAGTACCAGGCAAGTATTATATATATATCCAAAATGACACAGAGGCTGTAAAAAAGAATATTATCCTTACTAAAAATGAAGAACTATTAAAGTATTCCACAATCCCGCCGCATACTCCAAACAGAGCTTTGTCAGTGGATGATTTTCTTAACTTTTTAGCCATGAAGGATCTCTCCTATTTTTGATCTCCCGTTTTTTATCTTTAATTAAATACTACTATATAGAGTAAACGTTTACAAAATGAGTTAAATAGATATACTTAAATTAAATTGAAGTACTGGTATTAATTAGAGTTGCGAAGTCTTAACTATAGTTAATGAAAAATTCATTTCGGAGGTCACTATGTCCAGAGCAGAAAAAGCAATAATCACAAATATGTGTATGATAGAAAATGATCAGGGACAGATATTAATACAAGATCGTGTCAGCAGTAATTGGCCGGGTGTTACTTTCCCCGGTGGAAAAGTTGAAAAGAATGAGTCTTTTGTGGATTCGGTCATTAGAGAAGTGTTTGAAGAGACTGGTCTGGTTATTAAAAATCCTAAAATATGCGGAACGAAGCAGTTCCAGACTGAGAATGATGAAAGATACATCGTACTGATGTATAAAACGAATCAGTATAATGGAGACTTACGCTCTTCTGATGAAGGTGAAGTGTTCTGGATTGATAAGTATGAACTCGCTACTTATAACCTGGCGAATGATTTTGATGAAATGTTCAGAGTGATGGATTCGGAAATTTTATCGGAGTTTTATTATGACGACTCCTGGAATGTACATATTAAATAATTAAATATTACATTATGATTCTATCCCAGCAATTATTTAGTTATTTCATCACGAGATAGGAGATTATTCAAAATGAATTTTTTATTTTCATTATTAAACACCTTACTATGTTTAATAATATTAGGAGCTCACCTGCTGCATTTGATATCTGCGTGGGACAATATACCAGACAGCATACTATTAATGTATTCAGGTGACAGTCCAAGCCAGTCCGGACCTAAAGAATTATTGTTTGTTACACCTCTATTAGCGATATTATTATGGTTATTAATTCACTTTTTAAGATTCATTAGAAAGAAATTTAATTATGTAAAACTCACTGAAGAAAACAAAGATTTACAATATAACGCTATGAATACAATGCTTATGTCAATACAGACATTATCTTGTATTGGATTAATCAGCTTAAATGAATCTTTCTTACGTGACACATTAAATTTAAGTTCTAATCTATATGCAACTGCAGCAATAGTCTTTTTTGTCCTCTGTATTGTTCCGCCCATTGCATTGGCAATCTGGCCCAGGACTGCGCTGAGCAGGAAATGAATTGTAGAAAGTCTGGACATTTTGATACTGAGCAGACTTTCTTTTTATCCTCTATTTACTTATTTTATCCTACGCGTTTTTGTTTTCCCCTCATATTCTACTGTCACTTGGGTATATACATTAGAATAAGGAGGTATTTATTTTAAATGACACAAAAACGTTGGTTTCAAACAGCTGTCGCTGTTATTTTCACTTTAATTATTATTCTATTACTTATTCAATTACAGGGTATCTTCTCTCCACTTGTAACAGTCGTGCAAACGATTTTCTTACCACTGCTGCTTGGCGGAGTGCTTTTTTATCTGACCAGACCTATTTTAAACTTTCTGGTGAAAAAGAAATTTCCAAAGTGGTCAGCGATTCTTATAATATTTGCTTTGATGGGTTTACTCATTTGGCTGTTTTACATTCTTATCGCACCGATTGTTACAGAGCAATTAAATTCTCTTGTAGATAATGCTCCGGAAATTATTAACACTGTAGAAGGTTACGTGGAATATTTCCTTACTCAGCGTGAGCACATGCCGAATGCAGTCCAGGATCAGCTTAACAATGTATCCGGACAATTGACGGACTGGGCATCCACTATCGGATCAGGTATCGGTTCATTCATAATGAGTCTGTTCTCTGGTGTACTTGCTCTTGTACTCGTTCCGTTTTTCCTGATCTATATTCTAGTAGACCACAAGAAATTCACACCTTTTGTTTCTAAGTTCTTTTCAGGAGAAAAGAAAACATGGGTTCGTAAAACACTTGGCGATATAGATCATACATTGAAATCATATATAGTCGGTCAGTTATTTGTCAGTTTAATTGTGGGGGTCCTGCTCCTGATTGGTTACTTAATCATCGGACTTGAATATGCGTTCCTACTCGCACTGATCGGGGTAGTGACTAATGTTATTCCATTCTTAGGACCTTATATTGCTGTAATACCGGCAATCATTATTGCACTGTTCCAAGATCCAATCATGGCTGTTTATGTAGGAATTATCATGCTCATTGCACAGCAAATAGAAGGGAACTTGATAACACCAAACATTATGGGTAATGCACTGAGTGTTCACCCGCTGACAGTGATTACATTGATACTGGCCGCAGGTAACATCGCAGGTATTTGGGGTATCATACTCGCAATTCCGTTCTATGCGGTTGTTAAAACTATCGTTATTAACATCTATGACAAACGTCAGGAAATTAAAGATACAGCGACTGAAGACGTCGGATAACTGAAGATATAAAATAAGAGGGCTCTCCGGATGGAAAGCCCTCTTATTTTGTGTGCAATTTTATCAATTGGTCATTTCATCACTTTTATCCGGTATGATAAGCACTCTTCCAACGAAGCATGTTCATTGTACTTCATACTTTCATAATCCATCGCACCATGCGGATAATATCCAATAATATTTAATCCTGCCTGTTTACACAACTTATATATTTCGTCAGGTGTATAGCATTTTAAATATTGAGTGCTGTTCAGCTTCTCATCTTTTTCATGCCACCATGTATCCATCATAATATCTTCTTCAAAATCATAAGTATATCTGCGTTTAATATGCGGCATCGTACGTGGACTCAGATACATTTCAATACCATCCGCTTTTTTCCAATGCTCCGGCTGGTAGATATCAATGAGTGCACAACCGTCCTCTTCCATCCAATGTTTAATATTCTTAAGCAGATTTAATTGGTCTTCATCTGTACCCACACCAAATCCATCGATATAAATAATTGCATCAAATTTCTGTGGAATGCTGACATCATAAAAACTGCCGTGAATAGTTTCAATATTATCCGGATTTAGAGACTCAGCTTTCTCTGCCATTTCTTTGATTAACTCTACAGTGGTAATCTGCTTTACATGCTTTGAAAGCGCACGTGCCATACTGCCGTCCCATGCCCCAAGTTCAAGCATTGACTGTACAGGTTTACCAGCCTGTTCCAAGATTTCATTCGCTGATTCTGTGTGATATCCTTCTGGATAATCACCTATAAATTCATATTGCATTTTATAAAATTCGTTTGCCCAATTATTTTCCATGTTAAATATCTCCCAGAATTTAATATGCGGTCAAACGATCTTATTTTAAGTTTCTAATCCCCATCATTGTCCCCTGCTTTCATTATTTCATTGCAAGATAATCATTTAATCTTTTTTAGTATAAAGGAAACTGCTGCAGAAAATACAGTCAAAAATATAAAGGCAGTCAGAAAATCATGTTCTGACCCGAAATGTTAATACCCGCTTCAAAGCCACCATTAGACACTGAATCGGTGTAAATATTGTTTATAAGTAATATAGGGATTCCAACAGCGGCCAAAACCCCTGCAGCATCAATAGTAAATTTTAAGTATAAGTATCTAATATTTTGAGTAATCATGTTGTTTCCCCTTTATAATTTTTCCGTTTGTCAAAATAAGCTAGACAACTGACCATATACAAAAACTTCAAAAGTTCCTCTCTTTGAATGTATCAATTCTGTATTAAACATGACTAATCCCCTTTGTAAAAAAGCACCTAAAATTATTTTCAGGTACTCTTATTAATCTTCTTGATTAATACCACTATTACTTTAATTATTGTCAGAAGTATAGATACAGGCAGGTAGCCAATTACCATAATAAATGGAATCATAATGGCCCAGTCCTGAATTCGCCAAATAGCAAATGAAAATAGTATTGCTAATACAAACACTGTAATCGGTGCCAGTACGTCTGCATAAAATGTGATTTTTTTAAACTTTCTCCAGGCAATCATATCTATTATCAAATAAACAACGATTAAAGCTACAGCACCAATAATGAGTGGTTCAATATCCCCTTCGTAAAGCTTAAAATCATTGATGGTTATCGTCCCCAGCATGATAAACCCTCCCCTTTTACAGCTGTAGAGCCAAAAGCAAAATCAATACAACAATTTCTATTCCGATAAGCCCTTTAAGTAAAGAATTCGCAGGTGAGTTCTTCGCATCGCTGCCCTGTGAGTTAAACAGGGATGAATTACTTACAAATAACAGAACCACCGTAAAAACTATTATCGGCAGCAATATATTTATATATTCCAAATTGATCTCTCCTCATATGATAAATCAACTTCTCTTCTCAATAATCTTGTTAACGAACGCCTCTTTATAATCTGTATACTCCACTATACCCTCTGACTTGTTACTCAAAAACTCTTCCTTAATACTTAAATATTGCTTCCTTGCTTCCTCATTTTCATTTAAGTAATCTCTAAAAAATATGAGATCATTCCATAACTGTTTCCGATATTCCACAAGATGGATAAAATGAGTCTTCACCTGATAAGAATCATCTTTAAACTTAGCCATTACAATTTCACCTGGCCGTTTCACTTTTAATCTTAAGAATCCCTCTTTGCCAAAAGACTTCATCAGTTTTTTATCAGCATGATTCAAATTATCAATTCCAACGAGTATATCGATAACTGGTTTAGCTGACATGCCTTCAATTGCCGTACTGCCGATATGTTCAATCCGTTCCTCTGTCAGACCTGTACTGTCAATCAGCCCTTGTTTCACCTTCTCAAACTCATCAGCCCATTCAATCGTATAATCTACAATCCTTACTTCATTTGTCTTAAGCCCTAATTCCATCAAATACATCCCCTTTGATTTAGATGTTCATAGATTTTTTCTCTCTTTATCTAAGTATATAAATCGGGATATAGATTTAGTAGTCTTAAATAATAAAAACAAGTTTGCTATAATGGATGTAATGAATTTTAGACGGCAGTGATTGATTAAATCACTGTCTTTTTTTATAACTTCAATCAAAGCGGAAAGCAGATGATGATGATTAAGCTAACTTTTTTAAAAATTTCATTAGTAGTTGGAGTAATACTTTTAGTATCTTTCTCCCTTACTAACCGCGGTGATATGGCTGTACTTTCAATTTTCGGGGTATTTATTCTTATCAGTATTGGTATCCTGATGGAGAAAGAACGAAAGAAGAAGCATCAGAATTAACAGTTAAAACATAATTCAAAGGGGACTATTATATTATGATTTTACACACAGAGGTATCAGGCACGGGGGAAGCTCTTATTTTTCTTCATACAGGATTGCAAACAGGAAAAACTGAACTTGATTTACAGAAAGAGTATTTTGATAAAAAATATGAAGTAATATTAACCGATCTGCGCGGACACGGTAAATCTGTTACTAATGATTATTCCGATTACTTCGAGAACACTGCCAAAGATCTAGCCGAAACACTTGATAACCTCGATATTAAATCTGCACATATTGTCGGTTGTTCATTAGGCGCACTTGCCGGTTTAATCTTTGCGAAAACTTATCCCGAGAAAGTTACCAGCTTAACGTTGTCAGGTATTATGTCAGAAAAACCGGCTGATTGGGAAAGTTTAAATCAGAAAGATAAAGAATCAACTGCAGAAATTCTTAGTAACCCTGAGGCTGAGGAATACTTTAACAGCATACACAAAGGTGATTGGAAAAAACTTCTTAAAACAACTGAGAAATCTGATTGGTATCCATTTGATCAAACAGCTGATTTATCGATGTTGGACTTCCCTGTACTTTATATAGTCGGTGAGAATAATCCAAGGGAGACTGCCGGAGCATTGTCATACCCTAAAATGAATAAGAACATTCATGTTTCGATAATACCGTTCGCTGGTCATACTGTTCACCTGGATCAGTCGGAGATTTATAACAAAACTTTAGAAATGTTCCTCAATAAATATGAAAAATAATAAATTTAGAACTTTATCTCTCATTTGTTTCGCGGCATGTGTTTTGTTATGGGTTCCAAATATAATCTTTCAAATAGCAAGCCCCTTCTGGTTACTGACTTTCATTGTTGCACCTTTTGGAATTGCTTTTGGTCTGCTAGCTAAACATAAGTGGTTGACTATATTAAATGTAATAATGTTCTTTAGTTTCTTTGTACTGATGGCAGTTGGGCACTTTATAAATTCGCTGTTATAAATAGAAGGTCTTTATACTGTGAAAGGAGTAATCAATTTGATTAATAATGAATACGAAAAGTTATTAGCAGAAATCGAAAAGCTGAAGTTTCATAATACAAGTTTGCTGACGCTTATTAGTTCATTACACGATGAACAGATGCAGCAGCCGACTATACATGAGACTGTAGTTCTGTTTGATCTATCTAAAAGCGACTTAAGAGGTTTTACCAAGCTTGTTCAAGATTATGACGGCAGTAATTATAAACTGGAAGAAGAGGCTTTAAAAATCAATCCAGTGTTCAGAAAAAATAACATCATATCTATTTTAAAATCTTTTATTACATCAGAAATGCTTGTTGATAAAAGTACGGAAATACTTAAATCGTATGAATAAGGAGTATGTTTTATGAATACCGGCAACATCTTTTTCAGGGTTTTATCTTTTGTAATCGGTATGGCTGTTTTCGGATTTTATATCTATGTCGTAAATCATTTTACAAATGGCAATGTACTTGAGTTTCCATACCTGGTACTTACATTCTACTTTGCTTTCTGTGTCGTGCTTTTTCCATTTATAGCTTATACACATAACGACATAGTGGAGAGACTGAGGTTTTTATCCAGTACTTCTACAAATATCATAATGTTTGTAATAGCCCCGATTCTCTTCTTCAAAGGTCGTAAAGACTCTGATTCAGCGGAATCTTAAAGGATAAATATAAAAATAAGGCTGGTAACTATGTTGAATATGAAAAGAATAAGAAAGATTTTAACCATTATATTTCTAATATGGATTGTTGCAGCAATTGTACTGGTTGTCGTATTTGATTTATATGACAATCTGTTTCCTTTTATCTTTTTAACAATCATGTTCCTGGGCGGTATTATCGGACTGAATGTGAATGCAAAGTTTTTAAAATAGAACCCTAAAGGAGTTTTTAACATGAAAAAGCTACTACTTCTTTTATCTTTCTTAAATCTAATCTATGTATTCATCACTATGGCTTCTGATGAGCTGGATAATATTTTTCTGGTTCCGTTTGGATTTCCTTTATTGACTACTACAGTCTTATTTATTCTAAGTGTCGTTTCCTTTATATTTGATGAGAATGGGACAAGTAAAAGAACGTTAAGTATCTTAAGTACCATTATTAACTTACTGCCGATATTATTTGTTGCTTCAATGTTTATATTTTTATAATCCTATAAGAACGACAATCAAGAAATGCAGTGCCCGCATATACGTCGGAAGCACTGCATTTTCATATCATCTTTTATTCATATTAAATATCGTTGGAGTATCCTTCTTTGCCTTGATTCAACGCAACAAATCCCGCATTCAGGTAAGTTGCATACGCTATCCATGCTACATATGGTACAAGCAGTAATCCTGCGAATTTATTCGTCTTGTAAAATGCGACTGTTGTCAGTAAAACACTCGCAAATAATACATAGCTTTCAATTAAAGATGTGCCTCTTAATTTAAATTTGAAGTACAGAATACTCCATAAGTAATTTAAACCAAGCTGTGAGTTATACAGATACGCATTTGCAGAAGAGTCTTTTCTTGATGACTTCGTAATTGTACGGGCAATTCCCATTGTTGTATAAAGGATTGGCCATACAATACCAAATGCTTCTTTCGGCGGTGAAAATACAGGCTGTTTAAAATCCTGGTAATCTTTCTTTGCATGTTGTGTCGTCAACAGTCCTACAATACTGCCTCCTATAACCGGCAGAGCAATATCAGCAATACGTTCCAGTTTGTTCATTCAAAATCCTCCTTTAATCATTAGTCATATATACCCTTAAATGAAAATACGACACAGGTATATTTTAATTTTACATAACGAATAAAAAAACAGGCCTTTATGAAATCATAAAGGCCTGAGCAACTTATAAAGCTAATACCATGCGCACGGTCTTTAGAATATGCCCATCAAAATTTTCATTATATTCGTCAACTATTTTAAATCCTTTTGCTTTATAGAATGCCATACCGATTGTGTTCTCTTTTTCTACATCGAGATGAATTTCTTTCACATCTTTCAGCTTTTCAATCCCTGCATTTAACAGAGCTGATCCGATTCCTTCGCCCTGATATCCAGGAAGTAGATATATCGCGCTTAATTCTGTTTGACCCTGCTGATTAACCGGCGTAAAGTTGGCAAAACCTGCGATAGTATTCTCTGCTTCAGCAACGAGCATTAATGAATGTTCCAAACGTCTTTCCATCATCTGATTATTATAAGCACCTTTTAAAAAGTTATCCTGTATCTCAATCGGGATAATACCTTCATAAGTCGCATTCCAACTCTTTTTCGCTGCGTACTGAACCTGCTTTGTATCTTCTGTTACCATTTCACGGATGATGCAGTTCATAACGAGACCCCTTTTCTTCTTCTGATATAATCATCAGACCTACGTCTGTTATTTAGACAGATAATCAAACGCAATTAAAGTATGGATTTTGGCTAAATCTATTAGCTTTTCTATTTCTATATATTCATTAGGTCCCCCAAGGTTATATGGATTAAGACCACAGTTCACAGTTGGGACGTTTTTAGATATTCTGTAATGTCTGGCGTCTGAAGCACCAACCCGTACTGTATTCACAGTTTCCTCACCGGTTATATACTTAACATTATCAGCGGTATAAGAAAAAATCTCATGGTTAATATCTGACCAGTTTGGTTCGTACTGTCGGAAAATGTTATAAGACAGTCCTTCTATAGAATCCACAATCTCTTTAATCTTTTGATCCACTTCCTCGATTTCCACCCCAATGGGAACTCGAATATCACCTTTTGCAGAAGCTTTTGCCGGTATGAGATTTGGAGATACGCCGCCTTCGATTACTCCGAAATTTACTGTGACCTGCTGTAAGACATCTGTTTCTCCTTTTCCGGAATACTCCTCCGATACTTCACTTGATGCTTCTATAGCTTGTGTGACCTCTTTTGGAGCATGAACTTTTAACGAGCCCAGTTCTTTATTCAACCGATCAATGCCTTCTACCAGCCGGTCAATTGCGTTTTCTCCTTTATGAACATGTGCACCATGCGAAGCTTTCCCAATCGCATTCAGCTCAATCCACATTAAACCTTTCTCACCAAAACGCAGCACTTTCGCCGTACCGACATCGCCGCTGATCATGGCATCTCCCGTAGCATGCGGGACTGTGTCTAAAAGGTACTTTGTACCTTTGACCCCCATAGTCTCTTCATCACCAGCCAGTGTAAGAACAAGCTCCCCGGACCAGCTGTCTTTCATTTCAGCCATTATCATAAAAGTAACCAGATAACTCGCTATACCGCCTTTCATATCAGAGACACCTCTTCCATATATACGGCCGTCTTTCTCATGACCTGAAAATGGTTCAGCCGTCCAAAGAGATTCATCTCCGACAGGGTATGTATCGAGATGTCCGTTTAAAATCAGACGCTTTCCGGGAGCACTCCCTTTCACTCTTGCAACAATATTTGTAATCGGATCTTCAAGTGTATGAAAAGAAACCTCAACTCCATCGATTTTTTCAAGTACATCTGCAATCTCTGCAGCTATCTCACGTGTATCTGATTCTGGTGATTCACTCGGAATCTGTACTAAACGTGAACATAAGTCCACTAACTGTTCTTTATTTTTACTTACTTTCTCAACTAAATTATTTTTGACATCCTCATTCATATTTTTATTTACCAATTTAAATGCCTCATCTCTATTTTATGTCGTTTTGTCTAATCCATTCGATTCATTACTCGATATATATATCGATCCAACCGGTGGAATAACCATTAGAATCAACAAAGAAAGGGCCGGTGCCAATCCAAGGAAAGACGGTCCAATCGTCAGGATAATAATCGGTACCAATATCAATATAACAGCCAGCATTGCATACACACTGCGTTTGTTTTTAAAACTGTATGCAAATAAAATAATCCCAACAACTACAAGCAGCAGATATAAAATGTTAATGAAAATCAGAACTATCACCCTTTATTTATTGTGATTGTAATTTAAATTAATTAAACATATTCAGAATATCTCTCGTAGTAACGAAAACCAGAGTCCCGGCGCCACCTAATACAAATGACAACATTGTCAGCTTCAGGAATGATATAGATTTAAGTTTACTCTCGATTTGATTCACTATATTTCTCTCCATCAAAATCACCTTTACCTTCTTAGAATTAGTTATTTGTTTTCTATCGGACATAAGAGTCTATACACATATATAAAACTTACTATAATGAGGTGTTAATATCAGCACGAAGGATTTCAGTCCAAAAACTATCAGCCGAATAGCTTTCTTTATTTACCTTATTGTTTTCCTAGCCATATTTGAAGCCGGGGATATTTTAACAGTGCTTACCTCAATCGTGTCTATAATCTTCGCGCTCTTCCTGTCATGGATTCACTTCATATGGATTTCTGAACCGAAGAGTTATGACAAAGATGAATAATAATCTTTGCAGGTCACCTCTTATTGTCTAATAACGTCTTAACCATATCTCTTTAATATAAAAGTGGCTCCAATACCGCCTACAACCAAAATAATTATTAAACTCATGAATATTTCCAGCCAATTAGAGTCTGGAAGAAATGAAAACAGAAAGACATCTATTAATATTATTAACAAGATCCATGAAATTATTTTTAACTGTCTATTTCTCATTTAATCCTACCTTTGTCAGTGAGCTTCAATATCTTTTTTTCATTTTTTCAAGTCAATCAGCGTATCAGAAGCTCTTGCTGTCCGCTTATGTTTCTTTCTATGCTTGTCGTTCATCGTCCATATTACAAATCCATATGCTACTGTTCCTGATGTTCCCCACAGGTACTGTTTGGCACTTATTATTTCCATAGTAAATAACGTTAAAATTTCTATAGTTAAAATCATAAACAATATATTAAATGGCCAGTAATACTTCATATTCAAATGCTTTGCTCTCCTTAGTACGCCGCTACATGCCCGTCCGCGCGGTTTTCCGTGCCACCGTAGAGTATGCCTGTTTCCGGGTCTCTCCATATAATCTGTCCCCGACCAAATGAGCCTGAGTCCAATTTCATTTCAATATTATGCCCCCGTTTAATCAGGTCTTCTGCGATCTGATGTGGGAAGTTCTTCTCCACCCAGACAGTCTTATCTTTAACCCACTGCCAGCGCGGTGCATCCAGTGCGGTCTGCGGGTTATGGTGAAAGTCGATGGTATTCATCGCTACCTGGACATGTCCCTGCGGCTGCATAAATCCGCCCATTACACCGAATGGCCCGAGTGCGTCTTTCCCTTTAATAATGAAACCCGGAATAATCGTATGGTACGAACGTTTATCAGGGCCCAGTGCATTTGGTGATTCCGGATCCAGATTAAAATCGCAGCCTCTGTTCTGCAGTCCGATTCCGGTACCAGGGACAACGAGTCCTGAACCGAATCCCATATAGTTGCTTTGTATAAACGACACCATATTCCCTTCTTCATCTGCCGTAGACAGATATACCGTGCCGCTCGCTTTCGGTTCACCCGCTTCGGGCTGCCTTGCTTTGTTCGTAATTAATTTCAGACGTTCTTTTGCATAGGATTCATCCAGCATATCTTCAGCTGTAACATCCTTCATATACGCCTGATCTGCAATGTATTTCTCCCCGTCTGCGAATGCCAGTTTAATTGCTTCAATCTGTTTATGATATGTATCCGTCGATTCCTTATCTGCAATATCCATATGTTTCAGTATATTTAATGCCGATAAAGCGATAATGCCCTGAGTATTCGGCGGTATTTCCCAGACATCGTATCCTCTGTAATTCACCGATATCGGGTCCACCCATTCAGGTTTGTATTTTGCCAAATCCTCTTTTCTTATGTAGCCTTCGTATGCTCTCGAATATTCATCTATTTTCCGGGCAATATTTCCTGTATAAAACGACTCGCATTCAGTTTCTCCGAGCTCTCCCAATGTAACTGCCATATCCTGTGACTTCCAGATCTCTCCAACCTTCGGTGCTTGCCCGTCTGGCGCAAACGTTTCAAACCAGTGATCGAACTCATCGCCTTCGAACGCTTCTTTAAATCTGACAGCCGCCCTGTTCCATAACTTCGCGAGAACAGGTGAAATCGGATAACCCTCTTCCGCATACTGAATCGCCGGCTGCATTAAATCTTTAAATGGCAGTTTGCCGAACCGTCTGGAAAGCTCGGCCCATGCACCAGGCTGTCCCGGAACAGTGACCGGAGTAAATCCGTATTTAGGAATCTCATCGTAGCCTGCAGCGCGGACTTTATCGATGGAAATAGAAGCGGGTGATTTACCGCTGCCATTTAAACCGTAGAGCGTATCCTTAACCCAGACGAGCGCAAACGCATCGCCGCCGATACCGTTAGTCGTCGGTTCAACGACAGTGAGCGCTGCAGCAGTCGCAATCGCCGCATCAATAGCGTTGCCGCCATTCTGCATAATAGTGAGCCCTGCCTGAGCCGCTAAAGGCTGCGACGTGGCAACCATCCCCTTTTTAGCGACGACAGGATTACGTTGTGAATGATAAGGATTGTAGAGCGTGTCGAAATTTTTCATTAAAATATCCCCTTTGTTATGTAGCGGTTGTTTATATCAAGATTATCATAATGGGAAATTGCTGAACAATTTTTAATCTGAATTTTGAGATAATAAATAGAAGTCATTCTGTATAAGTAAAACAATTTAAAATAAAGCGTTTACAAAATGAACTTTTGTGTTATATTAGTATTAAGATTTGAGAGGAGGGGTTACTATGACTTATCTAAAACATAATGAGAAATTTATAGTACCCAATCACTCCGTAAATATCGACGTGCATTTAGATCCAGAATGTATATTTCTGTTTATTTAAGTAAGGCGTCTTAATAATATTTATAAAATACATTTAATATACCAGTTTGTTATTAAATATATTCAAAGGCATTCCTTAAGATTTGGGTAATACTAACTCAAATTTTAAGGAATGCCTTTTTCTATTGATTATGTATAAAAATAACAGAAGTTAAGGGGATTATTTTATGTATGGAATAAATAACTATAAAAATGAGCTAAATATTGCAGAGGAAGTAAACATAGGAAGAGTAATTGAAAAAACAAACTATATATATACTATTGCTGACAGTAATTATGAATTTAAAAAAGCTGAAACAGTGAGTAATTTAAAAAGTAATGAAGTGTTTGTCGGAGATTTTGTAGAATATACACTATTTGATGACTATAATCTGATCACATCTGTAAAACCCAGATTAAATTCAGTTACTAAAAAGGCAAGCTACGCTGCTAAGAGTTTTCATGAAGCAGAGAATGAACAACTGCTTGCTGCAAATGTTGACCAGCTATTCGTTTTGATTGCAGCTGATCAAAGATTTACATTATCAAAATTTGAACGATATGTATTTACTTTTCAGCAAGACAATATTGATATGCACGTTCTTATATCCAAAGGTAATTTCGAAGACTTGGCTGAGGATATAAAACAAAAAATACTGTCTGTATATCCAAATTTTAAAGTAACTGTGTTCTCGAATTTACGTGAAGAGTCGTTAATAGATATTAAAAAATTATTCTTAAAAGATAAGACTTCTCTGTTAATCGGGGCTTCAGGAGCCGGTAAATCCACTCTTATAAATAATTTATTAAATGATTATAAAATGAATACTAATGAAGTTCGTATTGATGGTAAGGGGAAACATACTACCACTACTACAAAAATGTTTTACTCAGATAATCTCAAATCATACATTATCGATTCACCCGGATTTAAAACCATCAGTACTACTAGAGATATTGATAAAAGTGTATTGTTTGAAGATATTCAGAAGCTGTCATTAGATTGTAAATTTAACGACTGTACACATACCCATGAACCTAAATGTGCAGTTTTAAATGCCATAGAAAACGGAGAGATGAGCGAAGCATATTATAAAAGATATAAGGAAAATTTAAGAGTAGTCAAAGGACAGTTACGCCATGAACAAAGAAAAAAAGTTAAATAAGCAGCTAAGTTTAAGGACGTATTTAAAGAGAAGCTGGAAACCCAATGTGTTAATGTTTTTCATAATTATACTTGGCTCTCTGTCCTTAACTTTATGGGGATTATCCAGTGCAAATGCTCTCACGGCTTTAGCAGATTATAATATTAAGGGATTCTTTAAATGGATACTAATAATGGGAGTCATTTTCTTATTTTGGGTTGCACAAATTTATCTGGAAACATGGCAATTTTCTGCAACTGTTCAGCAAATGAATATAGAGATGCGGAAAGATATAAGTAAAAATGTTTCGGATTTAGATTATGAAACATTTTTCAAGAATGAAAGCGGCACATATGTTTCCTGGATGATTAATGATGTAGGTACAATCAACGAATATGGATATGCTAACTTATCGATGGTTACCTCTCAGGTATTCAATATAATGTTCAGCAGCATTGCCCTGCTTTCTTTCCACTACACTTTAAATATCTCTGTTATATTACTTGCAGTGATTATGCTGATAGTACCAAATCTATTTAAAAGAAGATTAAATAATCAAATGCTCAGTGTAACAAGTGTAAATGAAAAAATGACCACTAAACTAACTGACTTAATGAATGGTTTCAGTACAATACTATCACTAAACTTAAAAGATTATATTATAAATAACACTGTTAGAGAATCACAGAAAGTAGCTAAAGAAAAAGTCGCTTATGCAAAGTATTCCGGAGTAATGTCAGCAACTACTAACGGTGTAAGTTTAATTAGTCAGGTACTTATTATTAGTCTTGCAGGCTACTTATTCTTTAAAAATATAGTGCCCATTGGTACTTTGACTGCAGCACAATATTTTTCAGCAACTATCTTCTCCAGTTTGACAGGTCTAAGCGCAAATCTTGTTGAGTTTAAAACAACTTCTCCGATTTTCGAAAAATTTAATGTGAAAAATAAGTTATCGAAGAACACGAATAGTTCTTATCAATTTAAAAGATGCATTGAAATGAAAAATATACAGTTCGCATATGACGATGTCCCCATTTTAAAAGATTTTTCATTAACGGTTCATAAGGGAGGAAAATACGCTATTATTGGTGAATCAGGATCTGGAAAAAGTTCTATTTTAAATTTATTGATTGGGTACTTAACTGAATATCAAGGAAGTATTCAAATGGATGGTATAGATTATGATGACATTAAACCAGAAGCTTTGCGAGATAACTTTACCTATATAAGTCAGCAGCCACATATCTTCAGTGGATCTGTTAAAGAAAATATAACGTTAGGTGTGGAATATTCTCAAGAAGAGATTAATCAAGTTTTAGAATTTACGGGCCTGACTAACTGGATAAAGTCATTACCTGCTCAGGAAGATACCTACATTTCTTATAATAGTCAAAATATTTCGGGAGGACAAAAGCAGAGAATCGCACTCGCCAGAGGGATAATAAGAGGACGGGAAATCATACTGCTTGATGAGGCGACTTCAGCTATAGACAAAAGCTCATCAGTTGAAATAGAAAGAAGGCTGGTAAGAAGTAATTATACTGTAGTAATGATTACACACCGGCTAAATGATGTGATAAGTAAAGAACTTGATTATATATATCAGATAAAATAAATTATAATAGTTATGCTTAATAAAGCCTGTAGAAATTTATCTACAGGCTTTATTATAATCACATATCATTAATCTAATCTGGCTATTAATCTATTGCTTTCAAAACTTCATACAAATGTTCTTTGAATAAATCCCTATCTACTTTTTCACACACTCTGACATTCGGTTCTTTACCTAATCGGCCATTAATATCTACCAGGCTGTAACCGCGTGTCAGTTCTCCTTTTGTTTCCACATCAACGTAATACTTAGCAGACTTCTCCATAATTCTTTCATCAGCTACAATTGCAACGAGCAATGTATCTGGATGAGTCGTTCCATTCAGTTTATGTACTTCTTTATTAAACTTCTTCACGACTTTGTTCACATCTTTAAAGAACTGTGAACCTGCTGTATCAAAGCTTTCAATCTCAGCATGCTCTTCATCGAACATCAGAGAGTAATCTGTACACATATCCCAACCGACCATAGTCATTTCAATACCTGACTGCAGCACTAATTTGGCAGCTTCAGGATCAACGTAAAAATTGTACTCAGCAGCAGGCACTATATTGCCGAGCGCATTATTCGTTCCGCCCATAATGTACAGATGCTCAATCTTCTCTGTGATACCCGGCTCCTTTTTAATCGCCATAGCAATATTCGTTAAAGGTGCAATCGCAAGAAGCGACACTTCACCTGGATTATCGTTAATCGTATCGATGATAAAATCAATCGCATGCGTCGATTCGGCAGAACGCTCAGGTTTAGGGAAGAAAGAATCACCCATACCATCACTGCCATGCACATCCTCGACAGTTCTATGCTCCTGCTCAGTATCACCAAAAATCGGTCCACTGTATCCGGGATAAACAGGAATCTCTGTCTGGCCAGCAACCCGGGTAGTATATAATGCATTATCAATCTGTTGATTAAAATCAACGTTACCGCCGGTAATTGTAATACCCAGAACGTCGAAATTATGTAGAGCAGTTAAAATTGCTATCGTGTCGTCTCCAGCAGTGTCAGTATCTATGATTACTTTTTTCATTAAAAATCCTCACTTCTAAAGATATTTTCTTCACTTTATTACCATTATACTATTTTAATCAATTTCATAACATTCTGTATTTATATGAAGATTATACCTAAGTTCGTTATAATAGACTCAAATCACTCAAGGAGCTTATATATGGAAGAGAAAAATGTAGAAATTTCAGCTTATGAATTTAATAAGAATTCAATTTCAGATTTAAGCAGCGCAAAGTTTAATAACTACCCTGTTGTTTACATACTTCATAATGATAAAAAGAAATCCAGTGCCTATATAGGTGAGACTGTGCAAATCAGAAACAGATTAAACAGCCACATTAAAGATCCTGTTAAAAGTAAGTTGGAGAAAGCTGTAATTGTATCTCACGACCTCTTCAACCAATCAGCAACATACAACATTGAGACTAACTTAATTAACTTCTTTATAGCAGATCAAAAGTATCAAATTTTAAACAAGAGTCAAATTACTTCTGCTGTAACTCATAATTACTATGACAAACCTAAATATAATCATGATATTTTTAAAGAACTGTGGGAAAAACTCAGAGAAGATAAGCTTGTTGATGGTACTTTAGAATATCTGCAAAACAAAGATATATTTAAATTATCGCCTTATAAAGAGTTATCAGAATCTCAAATCGAATTAAAAGAAAATATTCTGGATTTCTGTAAAAGAAATATTAAATCTGACAAACCATCTGTTTATTTTATTAAGGGTGAAGCTGGTACTGGAAAAAGTGTTGTTTTAAGCTCAACTTTCAATGCCATACAAGATTTGTCTTATACAAAAGACGAGAATGATTTACAAGGGACCGAGAATTATCTTTTAGTGAATCACGAGGAAATGATAAAAACATATAAAGCAATATCAGATAGTCTTCCAAACTTGAAGAAGAAAAATTTTATGAAACCAACACCCTTTCTTACAGCTTCAAATAAAGGAAAGATTAATCCTGATATTACATTGATAGATGAAGCACATCTTCTGCTTTCCAGTGAAGATGCATTTAACGGATTTAAAGGCGTAAATCATTTAAATGACATCATTCATAACAGTAAAGTCACAATTATAGTCTTTGATGAAAAACAGTTCCTAAAGCTTAAAAGTTATTGGACTGAAGAGTTATTTAATGAGATTACTCAGGATGCTAACGTTGAAACATTTGAACTGACAGATCAATTCAGAATCCAGGCTGATACATCTGTAGTTGACTGGATAGATAATTTTGTCGCACGTAAGGTAACATCAATCCCTAAATCTACCGGTGACTATGAACTCAAAATATTTGATGATGCTGGTAAAATGTTTGAAGCTATTGATGCAAAAAACGATAAACATAAACTTTCCAGAATCGTAGCCACCTTTGACTATGAGCATAAAAAAGATGGCGGGGATTACTATGTAGAAGAAATCGGCTTCAAAGGTTTGTGGAATACCACTAACGACAGTAGAACTTGGGCAGAACGACGTGAAACAATTAAAGAAGTTGGATCTATCTATACAGTCCAAGGCTTTGACTTAAATTATGTCGGTGTCATACTCGGGCCTTCTGTTTCATATAATGAAAAGACTGAGCAGCTTGAAATTATTTCAAAAAACTATAAAGATAAAGGTGCATTTCAAGATTTCAAGAATAAATCCGTTGAATACACTGTTGAAGATACTAAAGAACAAATTATCCTAAACTCAATCAACGTATTAATGAAACGTGGAGTTAAAGGATTATATATTTATGCTAGCGATGAAAAACTACGCAAAGCTTTAAACAAAGCAAAACGAGGTGAACTGTAATGAAAGACTTAACAGATAAGATTAATGAATTCAGGGATGAACGAAACTGGAGACAGTTCCATAACTCAAAAGATTTAGCATTATCTTTATCATTGGAAGCATCTGAACTACTGGAGAATTTCCAATGGTTGTCCGCTGAAGAAGGTGCAGAAAAAAACAGAGAGAATATTAAAGACGAACTTGCCGATGTATTTATTTATGGTTTAATGATGGCAGATGACTTAGATATAGATATGAACGAAGCGATACTAAATAAACTTAAAAAGAATGCAGAAAAATACCCGAGTAAGTAAAAAGGAAAGCTGAAATCAGCTTTCCTTTTTATTCTAATTACAAGAATTATCTTCTTTTAACAACAAGAGCACCTATTCCTACAATCCATATATATGCAAAAGCGAATATCCAAAGATATACTAACGGCATTGTTTCATTACCCATCATTGTAAATACCGCTATACCGATAATCAAAATAGCCATAAAGATATGCGAGCCATATGCAAAGAAATTAAAAATATTATGAGTTACCCGTTCATCAACTTCCGGCACATTATCTTTCTTGCTCTTCTTTTTTATTACTTCAATAATTATTAGAATAATAATTGCTGCTGATCCACCTGCAAGGACTTCATATGGAAATTCACCTTGTATAAAATATACCAGAAGCGATCCCAGAATAGCTCCGAAAAACGTGCAAGTAATCATGAACAATGAACTATATTTCTCTGGAATCAATACTTTCTTTTCATTCTTGGCACTCATTCGTCATCCCCCTTTAAAATAAATAACTCGTCTATCGGTACATCGAAATAATCTATCAACTTTAGTGCTAACTCCAGACTCGGATTATATTTATTCTTTTCAATTGCATTGATAGTCTGTCTCGTGACCTGTAAATCCTCAGCCATTTTAACCTGGGTTATCCCCCTGGACAGACGTATTTCTTTTATATAGTTAACCACTTTCATTAAATACGCCTCCCTGCGCTGTAAAGTTATCTTTACATAGACAATAACAAAATACCCGTAGAATGTAAAGAAGTCTTTACCTCCAACGGATATCTTTTAAAATTATATACTTACTGATAATCAGTAATTTTCAGTATGCCATCTGTATCCAATACTGTATAGGTCACCTGAGACGTTTCCTGTCCATTTCCTAGTCTAACTTCAATGTTCGACTGCTTGTATCAATTGTACTTCTTGTGACACCGGTTTTTCTATGTATATTTATTATCTTTTCAACGCATCTCAATGCGACGGTTTGAACCGATTCTAGCGTATCGAATAAACATCATATCCTGCTATGTATTCAATTTCTCCTGATTGATTACATTATATATCGTCCCTTTTGACACACCGGTCATTTTCATTATCTCATTGATGGTATATGTTTTACTATGATAGAGTGATACAATCATATTCACTTTCTCTTGAGTGATTCGTGGTCGTCCACCAACCCTGCCTCTCGATCGTGCGGATTCTAACCCTTTTTTTGTTCTTTCACTAAGTAGGCTGGCTTCCAGTTCAGCGAATCCACTCATCATCGTAAAGAAGATTTTCCCCATCGCATCTTTCGTGTTAATGTTCATATCGATGATTTCCAAATCTATCCCATTGTCTTCAAGATGTTGCGATAATTCGATCAGTTGCTTTGTAGTCCGTCCCAATCGATCGAGTTTAGTAATCACAAGTGTGTCGTCGTCACGCAAATAGTCGAGACAGTTATCTAATTCCGTGCGTTTAAACTTTCGCCCACTCACTTTTTCAGAGAATATACGGTCACATCCGACTGCCTTTAACATATCAATTTGACTATCTAAGTTCTGATCCCGAGTACTGACGCGTGCATATCCAATTTTCGCCATTTTCTCACTCCTTTCCAGTCGTTTTTATCGTATTAAACACACACTGACCCTATCAATGTTCATAAATCAAAGCGTACAGCTGATGCTTG
This sequence comes from Jeotgalicoccus psychrophilus DSM 19085, assembly GCF_000425845.1. Classification (GTDB taxonomy): domain Bacteria; phylum Bacillota; class Bacilli; order Staphylococcales; family Salinicoccaceae; genus Jeotgalicoccus; species Jeotgalicoccus psychrophilus. The sequence continues at coordinate 8,830 of NZ_KE384464.1, read as the reverse complement.
AGTTCAAAAACTCAGGTGTTTTCATATTATTTATACGTTGATTATTATACGTGTTTTTGAACTTTAATCATATATTTAAAGGACTATTTTATTCGTTTATAAAACAGTCCAATTAACGGTCGTTTTAAGAACTACCTAAAGATATTTTGGAAACTTTGGAGTCTTGTGCATGCTCGTGTGGATCAATAACTGGAAAAGGCTCTGGAGCCTAAGTTCAGAAAGGAGAGATTATATGTCTAAAGTCAAAGAATTGCCCAAAGATATTCTAGAAACTTTGGAATCTTGTGGATGTGCATGTGGATCAAAGATTGGTAGTGGCTCTGGTTATTAAATAGGGGCAGCATTGCTGCCTTTATATTTTAAAAGGAGGTTTTTGTGTGAAATTAGTAGAAGACCTAATTCATATAAAAGAAAATCAAAAATCTTTATTATATTCTCCAGACTATAACAAAGCTGTTATTGTAGATGAGGAAGTATATGAACATATTAATAAAAATCCTCATTCTATTGATACAAACTCTTTAGAAATAGAAGACGTAGAAAAGCTTATTAGAAATGGTATTATATATGAAAGTATTGATGCATATAATGAAAACATCTTTGATAAAATTTTAAAAAATAGAGATACTAGTGTAACAATAGATACCGTTTATTTTCATGCAACGCAGAGATGTAACCTTCGATGTACGTATTGTTACAATATGGAAAACTTAAATAAACCAGATCAGCTGACAACTGAAGAATGCAAGAACACAATTTATGAGCTTTCACAAATAGGTACTAAACATATTAACTTTACTGGTGGAGAAATATTACTCAGAAAAGACATTATTGAGCTCTGCAAATATACTAAGTCTTTAAGTATGACATGTGATATCCTTTCTAATGGTATGCTTCTTAATAAAAAATTAGAGCTTTTAGACTATGTCGATCATTTCGTAATTAGCTTAGATACTCTAAAAGATGAAAATAATTTAAGATTAGGTCTAAATATCAAAAAACTGATTAGAAATCTGGAAGCGATACCAAATGAATTCAAGTATAAGTTTCTAATTCGTTCTGTTGCAGTAAATGATAACGATGATTGGAAAGATGTTGAGGAATTTGTTACAAAAAGTTTGGGAATGGATTATATAGTCGTTCCTTTTATTCCAAACAATTATGACGAAGATTTACAATATATTCCCAATCTTAATTGTTTACCACTAGATAAACAAGATTGCTCTACTAGTGGAGCAATCTGTGGAGCATCATTTAAAATAATTGCTATTGATTCTGATGGATCAATATATCCATGTCAAACAATGATACAAGAGAATTATAAGATTACAAACGTAAAAGAGGAAAATTGGTTGAGTGTACTTAAAGAATCATCCATTACAGCTAAGTTTCAAGATCGTGCTGTCTACAATATAAAAGGATGTAACACTTGTTCTATCCGACATTTATGTGGCGGTGGTTGCAGTGCGATATCAGAAAATTTATTCGGGGATATCAACACTAGCAGTGAAGTTCTATGTGGGTTACAAAAAAGAATTGCTGAGAATAAATTAAAGAATATACTCAACACCTATGGATAAAAAATTAGCAACTTTATTTGAAAAATATTATTTATATACTCCTCTACCCATGAGTGACAGTAACCCCGAAAAATATATTTTATCGTATAATGACAAATACTTAAAATTAAGTAAAGATAATTTATTATTCTGGAATGTCTTTGACCTATTAGGTATTGATTACTATGTCAGTCGAGGACTTTTATATATTAAAAAAGCACCTTCATCTTTACAGATACACGATCATTCTCAAGTTTGCTTAATTAATAATCATAATCCTTTCAAAGAACTTATTGAGAAACGTGATTCTTACCAACTTTTACTAAAATTTAAAAATAGAATGTATTTAGTTTCTATTAAAACACCAGAAGTTATGTATAATAATGAAGATAAAAATCTCATACTAAGAGAAAATAACAATCTATTTATTAAATTTCAAAATGTTAACGGTAATCTAGAGTTCTCGAGGATTCTTAATACACCTGTTGAAAATCTAATTATAGATTTATCTGGAAATTCTGGTGGTTCAGTTAAAAATGCTATACTTTTTCTAGAACACTTCATTCCTTATAAAGAAAACATTGTCTACTTTAAAAGTCGTCATAATGATTATAAAGTAACTTGTAGTAATAAAATGACCATATCACCCAAATGTATACATGTTTTAATTGACCACCACACACTAAGCTCTGCAGAATTAATAGCAAAAGCATTAAAAGTAAAATGTAACGCAAAGATATATGGCAGTAGTTCTGGTGGCAAAAATATAGTTACAAATACATTTAAATATAAATCATATTATATTAAAATACCTCAATTCATATATTATTTTAACGATGACGTAGACGCTTCCCCTCGGTTAAGTGCTGATTAAATGATTAACAACTAAAGGAGATGATATACAAATGAAAGATATAATGCTTAAGAATAAAAAATTTGTTATCATCACCTTTATTTTGACTTTATTTACCGCAATTCTAACTGTTTCTGTACCTATTCTATTGTCCAACATTTTTAATAATAACTACACGATTAATACTCCAAACTTTATACTGATTATTGTATTTATGTTTATTACCTATGCGATTCAAATTTCAATGGTCATCATACGTGAAAACTTCGCATTAAAGTTTAATACTGACTACACCAAGGAACTATACGCAAAATTATTTAATATGAAATATGATTCGATTTTAGAACAAGGGTCTTCTTACTTAATTGATCGTATTGGCCAAACGGTTAATAACTTATACCTATTTTTAATTAACAGTCTTGTTGGCATTATAAGTAATGTCATTATCATCACGGTTTCCCTTGTCCTTATTGGCTTGATTAATATTTATCTATTTCTAATGCTATTGGCACTCGTCCCCATTAATTACTTAGGATATAAATTTATTAATAGAAAGCTTCATGAGAAAAGTAAGGTCATGCAAGAAGAGACATCTTCCGGTTATAAAGAGTTAATCGCTATATTTAAAAATACCGATATGATTAAGCAGGAAAGTGACTATAAAAGAATAGCGTCAATGATTTCTCCTTCTATTGAAAGAATTTACCGTTCAATGGCGAATGTAAATAAATTTGGACAAAGTACGAGCTTAATTATCAAACTAGTCAACAGTTTCGTTCAAAATTTAATGTTCTTCGCCTTGGCTTACTTAATATTCACGGGAGAAACACAAGTCGGTGATTTAGTCATTGCAAGTATCGTACTTCCGATATTCTTCACTGCTCTTCAAGCATTTACCAATGTAAACCTGGAATATAGAGATTTAATTGTATCAAAAGAATTTGTTGAAGAAAGTATTATGAATGAACAGGAAAAACAGAAAGATATTATTTTAGAAGATATAGAATCTATACATTTTGGTAAAGTTGACTTCAATGTTGCTAAGAAAAGTATCACATACAATATTAATGCTACTTTTAGTCGTGGTGATATTATTTATATTGATGGGCCTTCAGGATCAGGAAAAAGCAGTTTGATGAAATCACTATTAAAATTCAGAGATGCTTCAGGTATACGTATAAACGAACATAAGTTAGAAGATATCAACATTAAGTCCTTAAGAAGTCATATATTTTATTTATCACAAGAAACATCAATCTTACCCTTTACCTTAAAAGAGAACATTGCCTTTGGATCTGTTGATCCATATTATGACTGGAGTAATCTGCAAAATTCTGAACTAATGGGTTCAATACTTAACAATCACAGTTTAGATGGGAAGTTGTTAGATCAAGGTAGTAACTTGTCAGGCGGAGAAAAACAAAGAGTTATGCTAGCAAGATTATTAAAAGAAGACTATGATGTCGTAATATTAGATGAGGTAACTAGTAATATCGATAAAGATTCACAAAATATAATTCTAAATACAGTCCTTGAGAGAATGAAAAACAAAATTGTATTTGTAATATCTCATGACTTAACAGTTAAAGAATTTTGTAATAAAGAAATTAAAATAAATTCTACTCAATAGAACAAAATTTGAGTAGAATTTATTCTAGGTGTTTCTAAACTTGTATTTAAAACTAAAATTTGTTAATAACGGTCGTTTTTTGAACTACTATTTTTAATTTAATTATTATTCTACCTTCATGAATTTCTGATAGTTGGTCTATAGTTTGTTATTATTATTGTAGAACAAATATTCACAAATAGAGATTATCCAATGATATCTTTTCAAATAGAGCTTTAAAAAGTATAGAAAACGTAGGAAAGATACTTCTTCCTGACTTTGAAAAAAATATCTAATTCTCTCAGTACAGTTACCTACAGTGGCAGAAAACTCTAAGTAACATGTAGAGGAAGATAATTTCAATATAGATAGAGAAGCTGTAGATTGGCCGAGTTATAAATTGAAAGTAATATCTCAAATCAAATGAAAGGAATGTTGAATATTTGTATAAGATTCTAATTGATACCTGTGTTTGGCTTGATCTTGCAAAAGATTATCAGCAACAAGCGACTTTAGATGCACTTGAAGAATCAATTCAACAAGGAAAAGTGGAGTTGATTCTACCAAGGACAATTATCGATGAATTTGAGAGAAATAAAGACCGTATCGTCGAACAAAGTGGACGAAGTTTATCTAGTACTTTGAAAAGAGTAAAGAAAGTAATTGATAAATTTGGCGATCCGGAACAAAAAATGGATGTGATAACTCAACTTAATGATGTTGATCATCGACTTCCTATGTTAGGTGAAGCTGCAGCTGATATGGTTAATCAGATAGAAAGATTGTTTAGTAGTACTCCCATAATTGAAATTTCAGATGCAGTGAAAATTCGATCAGCACAGCGTGCTATCGATAAACGAGCCCCGTTTCACAGACAACGTAATGGAATTGGTGATGCAATATTAATCGAGGTTTATGCAGATGCTGTCAGAGAAAAAGAAGTGGTGGAAAATCGTTATGTCTTTATCTCACATAATACTCATGATTTCAGTCATCAGGAGAAAAATAACAAACTACCGCACCCGGATATCGAAGAATATTTTTCGTCGACAAAATCATTTTATTTTATAACTTTAGGTGAAGCATTAAAATACATTCAACCAGAAGAATTTGACGATCTAATGATTGAATATAATTGGCTTGAAGAACCAAGAAGACTGACTGAAATTATCGAAGCTATCGAAGAGCTTGGCACAAAAGTTTGGTACAATCGTCATCAGGTTTTAAGAGAAAAAGTCGAAGAAGGAATTATTCAAATTGTTGAAGAAGAAAACTTCCCAATCAAGAGCCATTCAACACGACCAATCCAACGCGATATTTGGGAAGGAGCGCTTAGAGCAGCTGAAAAAGTCGAAGAAAAATATGACTCGGAAGAGCTAATTCCGTGGGATGAATTTGAATGGGGAATGATTAACGGAAAACTCTCTGCATTACGATGGGTTTTAGGAGATGAATGGGATATGTTAGATACATAGTTTAAGGTTTTCTAACAATACTCTGTTAATCTGCAAATAGGTAATTACTGTAATCTTTTTATATTATACTATTCATCCCCCTAATCTATGTTGAAGGAGATTTGAGATGGTTCTGTTGCAAAGTAAAAAAATATAGCTAACCACTAATTTATCATGTCAGTGTTCGCTTAACTTGCTAGCATGATGCTAATTTCGTGGCATGGCGAAAATCCGTAGATCTGAAGAGACCTGCGGTTCTTTTTATATAGAGCGTAAATACATTCAATACCTTTTAAAGTATTCTTTGCTGTATTGATACTTTGATACCTTGTCTTTCTTACTTTAATATGACGGTGATTTTGCTCAATGAGGTTATTCAGATATTTCGATGTACAATGACAGTCAGGTTTAAGTTTAAAAGCTTTAATTACTTTAGCCATTGCTACCTTCGTTGAAGGTGCCTGATCTGTAATTACCTTTTGAGGTTTACCAAATTGTTTAATGAGACGTTTGATAAACGCATATGCTGAATGATTATCTCGTTGCTTACGCAACCAAATATCTAATGTATGTCCCTCTGCATCAATGGCACGATATAAATAACTCCATTTTCCTTTTATTTTGATGTACGTCTCATCAATACGCCATTTGTAATAAGCTTTTTTATGCTTTTTCTTCCAAATTTGATATAAAATTGGGGCATATTCTTGAACCCAACGGTAGACCGTTGAATGATGAACGTTTACACCACGTTCCCTTAATATTTCAGATATATCACGATAACTCAATGCATATCTTAGATAGTAGCCAACGGCTACAGTGATAACATCCTTGTTAAATTGTTTATATCTGAAATAGTTCATACAGAAGACTCCTTTTTGTTAAAATTATACTATAAATTCAACTTTGCAACAGAACCTTCCACTTTATATAGCTCACGCCAAAACTAATAATCAAAAAACTGCCATCCACTGTCTCTGGACAGATACGATGGCAGCGATAATATGACTTTATTTAGGAAGCTTGGAAGCAAGGACGTCAATATTTTCAATCACTGGTGGCTCTGCGAAAAGTTCAGGAGATTTCTCCGTCAATGCCGCAGCCACTTGACCAGAAAGGTGTGCTTGACGACCTGTGTCGTCCGGGAATGCGTCAAAGATGCCGAATGTCGTAGGTCCAAGTCGGATCGCAAACCATGCGATCGTTTCTGACTCCTCCTGAACCACAGGTAGGGCCCCACGTAGGAAGCTTTCAACTTCCTCTTCTTTTCCAGGTTTTGCTTCTAGTCGAATCAATAGCGCTACATTAACCATTTTTCTACCTCCTCCTCAAATTAGAAACTTCATCCATTAATATATCACATAACATTTTTTATCGGAAGTACATATGCTTGGGCAAAGGGGTGTCATTAAAAAAACAACCACTCTTTTTTAAAGTGTCCTTGACACGGGGTCCACTTTAGTGCTCATGATACCCCTTTTATTTTTTAATGAGAGAAACTACCTCCTCTAATATTATCCAATAATTTAATATCAGAGAACAAAAGTTTTTATAGTCTATTCTGGTTTAAATACAACTTTAATGTTGTTATCCTTCTTTTGATCAAATACTTTGTAAGCTTCGTCTGCCTTTTCAAGTGGGAAAGTATGTGTAATAATTTCTGTAGGATCAAATACTTCATCTTTAATCATCTCGTAAAGTTTAGGCATTAGATGAATAACAGGAGCCTGTCCACTTGTTACTGTAATATCACGGTTAAATATTAAATCTAGAGGGAAATTATCAGCAGGTGATCCATATATACCGGTAAGCTGTATTGTCCCAAACTTTCTTACTGATTCAGTAGCGGTAAGTATAGGACTTATTGTTCCACGTTGTTGAGAATTCTCAGATAGCTCTTGTTCTGGACTCGACTGCTGTCCATCCATTCCTACACAATCAATAACAACATCTGCGCCGCCTCGAGTTTTTTCTTTAAGAAGTTTACCTATTTCTTGTTCTTCATCAAAGTTATACACTTCAGCACCATTGTATTTTTTGGCGTGATTGAGACGATGCTGTACATTGTCAATCGCAATCACTCTCTCTGCACCTTTTAGTTTCGCAAACTTCTGCGCCATTAAACCGATAGGGCCACAACCTAATACAATGACTGTATCTCCCGGTTTAACGCCTGAGTGTTCTACACTCCAGTAAGCAGTAGGTACAACGTCTGATAAGAATAAAACTTGCTCGTCTTTTAGATTGTTATCAGGAACCTTAAATGAAGAAAAGTCAGCATGAGGTACTCTTAAGTATTCTGCCTGTCCTCCCCAGTGATTACCATGAAGGTTACCAAAACCGAATAGTCCACCATTATCTAACTTCCAGTTCGCTGGTGTTTCATTAGAATTGTCACACTGAGATTCCATGTCGTTATTGCAGTAGAAACAGTCCCCGCACCCAATATTAAAAGGTATTACCACACGATCTCCTTTCTTTAGTTTTTTTACATCTTTTCCTACCTCTTCAACAATACCCATCGGTTCATGTCCAATGACAAAACCAGGTTCCATGAATAAATCACCTTGATGATATAAATGTAAATCTGAACCACAAATCCCAGATGCTGTTATCTTTATAATTGCATCAGTTGATTCAATAATCTTAGCGTCTTCAACTTTTTCCATCTTCATCTTCTGATGTCCTTGATAAGTGACTGCTTTCATGTTGAATCGTCTACACTTGATTGGACAACTCCTATGAGGGAGGTTATTGTTAAATCAATAAAAGTAGGCGTTTTTTTATGTCAAGAACGAGGAGAACATTTACCCCTGAATTTAAACTACAGATGGTCCGATTATTTGAAAATGGTAAATCAAAATCTGAAATTGTACGGGAGTATGATCTCACGGCTTCGGCTTTAGATAAATGGGGTAAAAATCATCAGAACACAGGCTCATTTAATCATATCGACAATTTATCTGAGGAAGAACGTGAACTCAGAACACTTCGCAAGGACATTCAACAATTAAAAATGGAGAACGATATTCTAAAGCAAGCAGCGCTGATCATGGGACGAAAATAGAAGTCATTCGTAAGAATGCACACAAATATTCAGTGTCAGCAATGTGCAAAGTCCTGCAAATCTCTAGAAGTACCTATTATTTTAAAATGAATAAACAAAGAACCCACAAGCAGTATGAGCGAGACAACGAGATCAATGAAACAATTATTCAGGTATTTAATTCTAACCGAAAATGTTTTGGCACCCGAAGAATAAAAAATGCATTAGATAAACAAGGTTTGATAGTCTCGAGAAGACGTATTGGTCGGATCATGAAACAGAACAACCTAGTGTCAACCTATACTGTCG
>NZ_KE384463.1:276303-294336 GCF_000425845.1 Jeotgalicoccus psychrophilus DSM 19085 | reverse complement strand
AAAATGATGCGCTGTATCTTTATAGGACAACAAGTTTTCTTGTCTATAGTCTAAAACAGATCGTTTAAATTCACTAGTATAAGTTGTTTTCGTCATGTGCTTAAGCAGGCTGTCTGGCCCAAACTCATTATAGTTATTCACCCATCTTGTAATTAATGAAGGGTTGATCTGATACTGCTTAGCTAAAGCCTTATATCCACCTTCATTATTAAGGTAGGATTGAACTACTGCCATTTTGAACTCAAAACTATGTTTTTTATTTTTCATAACAAAAACTCCCCTTAAGTTGGATTTAGGTCCAACTTAAGGGGAGCACATCACTTTCCCGTCTCGGAGAGTGGCTTTTTTGCGGGAAATTTTATGGAAGTTCTCAGCAGGGAATGGCGTTTTGAAGATAAACAGCTTTCTCATGTATACCGTTGAAGTGTTGCATAGGCAAGAATAATAATATTAGTTATCGGCCCGATGAAGTCCTCACATCAGGTTGAAATCGATTAATCGACCGCATGAACGCTTCACATACGGTTGCTAATATCTAATCGACCGGATGTATATCTTACATCCGGCCGGAAATATGTATTTAACCGCATGAGATTGTCTCATCGGGACAAAAAGCTTTTTCTTCCCAACTAACGAAGAACCCCCGGTCATAGACAGCACAAAAAATGAGCTCTCTGCCAATAGCAGGGAGCTCATTCAGTATTTCTATTAGTATCTGTGTTTATCTTTAATTTGCAGAAGACGTTCTTTCAATTCTTTCTCCATCGTTACAAGTTCTGCTTCAGCAGATTTACGTTTCTGTGAACCTTCACTCTGAATTCTAAGTGTTTCTTCAATCGTTGTGACTAAGTTATCCTGAGTTATTTTCAGCGTCTCGATATCGACGATACCGCGTTCGTTTTCTGTTGCAGTTCTTAATGAGTTCTGTTTCAGCATCTCACTGTTTTTCGTTAACAAATCATTTGTCGTATTCGTTACTTCACGCTGGGCTTTGGATGCCGACTCCTGACGGAGCAGGGTAAGAGCAATCGCCATCTGATTTTTCCATAATGGAATACTCGTTAAAATTGAACTCTGGATTTTTTCAGCCAGTGTCTGGTTGATATTTTGAATCATGCGGATTTGCGGTGCTGACTGCAATGTAATCTGTCTGGACAGTTTTAAATCATGCACACGCTTCTCTAGACGGTTGATGTACTGCATCATGTCATTTACATCCTGTACGTCCATTTGGTTGCTTGACGAGTCTGCTTCAGCTTTTAAGCGGGGCAGTGTTTCATTCTCGAGTTCTTCCATTTTAAGTTCAGCTGCTGCAATGTAAATATTAATTGCATCGAAGTAATCCTTATTCTGGTTGTAGAGGCCATCGAGCATATTCACATCTTTAATCAGCACTTCTTTTGCGTGCTCAAGCTGGATTGAAATACGGTCCACCTGTGAAGCGATACTCTGATGCTTTGAAATCATTTCGTTAACTGAACGCTTCACACGTCCAAACATACGCTTGAATATATTACTTTTTTCGTTAGTCAGTTCTTCCGGATCAATTTCTTTCAGCTTCTTCATCAGTTCTTCTAATGTTTCACCGATTGGTCCAACGTCTTTTGACTGGACTTCGTTCAGCATCTGATGAGAGAACTTAGACATTGCCTGCTGAGCGTTCGCACCGTAAGTAATCAGTGCATCATTGTTCAGCGGTTCAATTTTATCTTTAATTTCACGAATCGATTTAAGATCAGACTCACTGAACTGGTCTTTGTAAGTCGTCAGCATTTCGCTTTCCTTCGGTTTGTTCGCTGCAGCTTCTTCAGGCTGCAGTATTAAATTATCCTCAGTGTCACTCATTTCTTTAAATGGATCCTTAAGCAACTCATCTTTTAAGTTTCTGTCTTCAGCCATTTCATTCACCCCGATGTACTTTTTCTGTTTCTTTTTCAGTGTTTTTTTTCTTATGCAAATTCACTTTTTCTTTGCCGAGCTTATTACCAAGCGCAGCCTGGCGTTTTTTCGCGCGTGCCGAGTTCATCTTAATCAAATCCCGCTCGACGTTTAAATCCTGGTAGCTACTCTGATTCATATGGGACAAGTTCGACTGCAGTGTACGTTTCAATTCTAACATTGATAAACGTGTCTCGTGCAGCTGAATGCGCTCATCTTTAGTTTTACCCGGCATCTTATGCAGATAAAGATATTTTTCAATCGTGTTAACAGCTGTTTCCAAATTAGAGTGGAAGAACTGCTGAACGCTGTAAAACTGTCTCGGGTCTTCCTCTACAGATGAAATAATCGTTTTAACGATCCGGTTAATATCGAATATCATCTTCGCATCTTTTATCGATCTGATATTCATATAGCTGGAACGCAAACGATTCGTATGCTCCTTCGCCTGAGCGAGCTGTTCTTTTATATATTTGTACTCACTGTTCGTGAGTTTCAATTTCTCTAAATGCTTATTATGTGAAATACGCTGGGCGGGCAGGTAGGATGCACCAAAACCGCCGATACCGACGATGACGTCTAAAAACATATGAATATCGAATACGTTAGACGACAGAACCCACGCAACAAGGCCGGCCGGTACAGCAATCACAGAAGCAATGAAATGTGAATAATTACTCTTCATTGTTCAAAACCCCTTAGTATATATGTGGCTATTTATTATAATTATAAAGCGTTATGCTTGATAATGCTAATTATACGCGTTTATAATGATGAATAATATCGGCTGGGGAATGGAGTTTTAAACATGTATGAAGTCGTGATTGTTAAGGCGGATTATGAAGGCTGGTGGCTCTTCGATGATTGGCAGGAAGATATCATCAGCAGACATCAGTACGATGATATAACTGCAATGATATCTGGCTACAAAGCAATAATAGATCAAATGAAAAATGACTATAACAGTTATGTGCAGGGTAAATATGATTTATACGCATTCTTTAACGCATGCGAGATAGAATTTTGTGAAGACTGCGATGAAGACGTCCAAATATACTATACGCCGATAATGACACAAAATAATGAATTTTATAAAAATGATGAAAAACGTCACAAAATCGTTGGAAATTGACTTGCAATATAACTAAATATATCGTATAATATGAATCATCAGTAAGTTCTTCTTATTGGTAATTTATGTCTTTGGAGGATTTTATTAATGAAACAAGGTACAGTGAAATGGTTTAACGCAGAAAAAGGTTTTGGCTTCATCGAAATTGAAGGAGAAAACGACGTATTCGTACACTTCTCAGCAATTAACCAAGAAGGCTACAAGTCTCTTGAAGAAGGTCAAGCAGTTGAATTTGAAGTAGTTGAAGGCGACCGCGGTCCACAAGCTGCAAACGTTGCTAAACTATAATTATAAATTGATTCATTAGAATAATTTGTAACTTCTAAGCAGGTACCCGGATTTTATCCGGGTACCTGCTTTTTTTGTTGGGATTTCTGTATTTCGAGGTAGTTTTCCCTCTTGAAGTACGACACCTTGGCACTGTCGTATTCCAAGATGCGTTAATGCCCGACACCGTGAGACCGTCGTATTCGAAGGCGTGTTAAAGTCCAACACCGACCCTCTGTCGTACTCCAAGTTGCGTATTCCCGAGGTACAACGATCACCTCATAATTCAGATGATTTAATACATCACTAACCCTTAATTATCCCCCATTATCTATGATAATAGAATACTTTCATCCAAATTTCACCTGCCATATAATTCCATTTATAACTAAAATGGTGTAGAAAGTAAACCAGTTTTGCTATTTTTGTGTTCAAGTAACTTTTTTAAAAGGAAACGCCACTTTTCACCTATATATAGGGTAAGAAGGTTTATATTTTAAAAGGAGGACTTAAGATGTTTATCAATGAAAGAACAAAACCGCATGATTTACTTTTATACGAGGCACTTAGTGCAAGAACCGCATTAACGAAGGAAGAATTCAGAAAATTTAAGACATATAAAAATGGCTATGAAGGGGAGCTGATGTATGACGAGCTCTTTGACAGTATCGGGCATGATAATATTCTGATTTACAGAGATGTTTTTCTTAATATTGATAATTCAGTTACCCAGTATGACAGTTTGATTATTAGTGATAAAGGAATTATTTCAAATGAGATTAAAAATTTCACCGGAAACTGTACCGTTAGAAATGGAAATTGGTTCAGAGGTAATTATCTGATTCCTAATAATGCATTCAGTCAGCTCAACAGGGCAGTCGGAAAACTGATGGAACTTCGTAACTCAGCTAAAGCTGATTTTAACGTCGCCGGAAAGCTGGTTTTTCCAAATGACACGTTCACTTTCCATTCAGACGATCAATCTAATTGGGATAAAATGATACTTCGCTCAGGCATCCGCGACTATTTTCATCAGTTTAACCAGCCGGGAATTACAACAGGAAATAGAGCACAATATATTTCACGGTTAATCAGTGAAAGCATTGTGGAGAATACTTTCTTTAATCCTCAAACGGATAAAACCCGACTGAAATTCGGATTGTACTGTGGAAATTGCGGAAGCTTTAATCTGAGTAAGAAGAGATTTCATCTGACATGCAACAAATGCTGGTGCACAGAATGTAATGAAACACATCTGCTACGTGCGATGAGTGATTATAAATTCTTATTCTATAATCAGCCGATGACCCGTAATAATCTTTTGGAGTTTATTGACAATGATTTACATCATAAAGCTATTTCAAGAGCACTTTTAAAACATTGTTATGTTGATAGAAAAGGAAGAAAGACTGTATATACATTTAAATATTATGATTTTGATGATGCCTTAAAAAAATCTGACGTGTATATGAGATATAAAGACCATATTTGATGAATCCTGTATGATTAGAATTCTTGGGATATGACGGTGAGATGCCGTCGTATCCTAAGTTACGTTAAAAGACTACACCAATCTGACGTCGTATTCCAAGATGCGTTCAAGTACGACACGAAATCACCGTCGTATTCCAAGATGCGTTCAAGTACGACGCGAAATCCTCGTCGTATTCCAAGTTACGTTAAACACCAACAGCGATTCACCGTCGTACCCCAAGCCTTGTCAAAGTACGACAACGAGCCGCCGTCGTACTCCAATTAAGGTGGAATATCCCCCCCGTACAAATCATATAAATATACTGACAGCAGAGTAAACCAGCATATGATTCAAGAAAATAAATATAACCATTTTGTAACTAATGAAAAAGATGCGACATACCGGCAAATGTTCGAATCTTTTGCCAAAGATTCCATAGAGAAAATAACAGAGCTGTGGAGTATCGATGCCATAAAAAGCATTCTGCTGGATGATATCGGCTTTTCAGTCTTGCCTTTAGGAAAAGTAAAAAAAGAGTTGGAATCCGGCAATCTTAAAGTGATCCGTCATAATTTCGAGTTTGATTTATTCCGTTCACTGCTGCTAACGAGAAAGCAGAGCTGGCAAAATCCGCTAGTTGATTTATTTATCGAACAGACAAAAATTCACTTCAAACAATAAAGAAACTCTACCGGGATTTCCGGCTGAGTTTCTTTATCTCACATCATTTTCTATCAATTGTTCCAGTGACTGGCGTTTAATGACCTGACGCACGCCGTTTTCACCGACAAACACGACTGCGGGTTTTCGCATCTGGTTGTAGTTTGATGCCATGGAGTAGTGGTATGCTCCGGTAGTTTTCACAGCGAGCAGATCACCGCGCTGCAAATTGCCCGGCAGCATTTTGTTTTTACCGATTATATCGCCGGACTCGCACAGTTTACCGACAACGTGTGTCGAAACTTCGTCAGCATCCTCATTTGCATCCTTCACAGGCACAACTTCATACTCTGCACCATACAAGGGTGTACGGATGTGATCGCTCATACCGCCATCTATAGAGACGTATTTCGCGACTCCCGGAATATCCTTGATCGTACCGACTTCATAAACGGTAATTGCTGCTTCAGCGGCAATCGAACGTCCCGGTTCAATCATAACATGGGGCAGTTCACGGCCTGATGCACTCACGACTTCTTTTAAGTGACCGATAATCGCATTGAATCCTTCTTCAATCGGGAAACGTACATCTTCCTCGGTATATCTCACACCATAGCCGCCGCCCATATTTAAAATTTCAATATCAATATTATGTTCATCGAGCCAGCTGTAAACATTTGTCACCGCATTAATAAACGGCGCGCTGTCATCGAGCTGTGAACCTAAATGATAGTGAATGCCTTTAAAATGCAGGTATTTACTCGCATTAATATTATCAATCGCACGTTTAGCCGCACCGTTCGACAGTGACAGACCGAATTTGCTGTCTTCCTGTCCGGTTGAAATATAGTCGTGCGTGTTCACTTCAACACTCGGGTTTATACGAATCAGCACGTTTACGTCATCATCCGCGAGCGAGTCAATCAGCTCAATTTCATCAAGCCCGTCGATAATGAAGAAACGCACGCCATGCTGCAAAGCATATTGAAGCTCTTCGGGCGTTTTATTATTCCCGTGAAAATGAATATCCTCAACTGGAAATCCTGCAGCTAAAGCTGTATACAGTTCACCGATTGACACGACATCGAGTTCCATCTTTTGTTCTTCAAGCAGTTTTATCATCTGCACGCTGCTGAAAGCTTTTGATGCGTACGATACAGAGTAAGGAAGATTATGACGCTTTAATACACTGTGATATTTCTGCATCATTCCGGTCATATACGTTTCATCGTAAATGATGACCGGCGTACCGTATTCTGCTGCAATATCACTGATTTTATGTCCTCTTACTTGAAGTTCTCCTGATTGATAATTAAACGTCATAAATAATTTCTCTCCCTAATGATTGATAGTTTAACGCACCGAGCTGTTCAGAATTAGCCCCGACACCGAGATGTGTGTATTTGTCGATGCGGAGTTTCTTGTTATACAGATAAACGGACATGTGTGCCTCTACATCGTCATCGACCAGTACGACCATATGACTCATCATAAGTGCGACGATAGGATAAGTTTTTCCGCCAATTTCACATTCATGGCCGGCACGTGCACGGAGGACACCGTCGCCGTATCCGATATCCACAACTGCAACAGTACAGTCTTCGTCCGCTTTAAAGGCGGCGCCGTAACCGAGCGTCATGCCTGCAGTTAAGCGTCTGAACTGAACAATGGGTGCTGACAGTGTCGACGATTGAACAAAGTCTGTATCGTCTAAATCCGCATACGGTTTCGAACCATAGAGTCCGATGCCTAAGCGCACGTGCGAGTGCTTATCCAAAAGTCCGTCTCTGACATAGCTCGCGCTGTTCTGTGCATGAATAATAGATGGTTTAATTCCGAGCTCCAGCACATCACTGATAAACTGCTCCCACATGCCGCGCTCTGTTTCATAAATGCCGTCGAACTCATCTGAGTAGCCGAAGTGCGTCCAAAGTCCTGTGAAATTGAGCTCAAGATCTGATTCATTCATATCATTTAAAATATACTCAAGTTCCTCTATAGAAGACAGCCCGGAACGGTTAAATAGTCCGGCATATTCTAAATGGATATGTATATCATGCAGCTCGTCTTTATAAGCATCATAATAATCCCGGGAGGGGAGGGTGATATGAAGATTGAACATGCGTGCGCGTTTAAAATCCGTCGTCGGATTCATTAATATAATGTCAACTTTATCTCCGCACATGTGTCTGATTTTAACCGCGTCGTCCACCGAAGTTGTCGCAAACGCACGAATTCCTGAAATCGCAAATGCTTTAACCGCGAATTCCAGTCCATAGTTATATGCATTATTTTTAACGACGGCAATCGTCCGGTCCGTCAGCTGAAACTGACGAGCCTGTTCGATAAACTGCGCTTCATCTATTTGAAAAGTACCACCCATTGCTATTCTCTCCCTGACATTAGTAGTTATTTAACAGCGCTTCATAGTAATCTGCCACTTTAATAAGCACGCGCTCATCAAAGTTAAACGTATCTGTATGAAGGCTTGATGCAAAGCCTTTTTCTAAATTCCTTGCGCCTGCAAAGACAAAATAGGTTTTTGCGATATTGGAATAAAAGCTGAAATCTTCTCCGAATAAATATGGTTTATCTTTCTCTATACCTCGAAGCCCGGCATCCTGAATTGATGATTCGACCATTTCTTTTAATTCCGGATTATTTTTCACTGCGGGATAGCCTTCAGTATAATTCAGTTCAACCGCCGCACCGTATAATAATTCTGCAGCTTCTTTAATTTTAGTCAGCTGAGCTTTAATTACAGCAAGATCTGACGCTTCATAAGTGCGGATTGTCCCGCGGAGCGCTGCGTTTGCAGGTACCGTATTAACAGCTTCACCGGAACTAAGCTGACCCATATGAATAATATTGCGGTTTAAACCGTCTAAATGAAACTGCTGAATATTGCCTACTTCTGCCGCAATTTTTAAGATTGTTTCAAGGGCAGAAACACCCTGATGTTTTTGTGCCACGTGAGCGCTTGAGCCTTTCACTGTAAAGTGAAATTCCGTTGCACTTGCTGTCAGTTCATCATCTCTGTATAAAACGAGTCCTTCATCTTCATCAGGCATTAAATGCACGCCGAAAATCGCAGCGAAATCCGGACGATTAGCCCATGCATTAATCATTAAATTCGCACCGGCATTCGCTTCTTCACTCGGCTGGAAAATAAATACCGAATTATGTTTCAGTTCACCGTTATCCGCCAATGCTTTCGCACGCTGTGCAAATAAAAGAAGGGCAGTGGTATGCCCATCGTGTCCGCACGCGTGCATTACATTATCCACACGGCTTTTATATTCAACATCATTCTGTTCGTGCACCGGCAAGCCGTCTATATCGGCTCTGAAGCCAAGTGTCGTCTTGCTGTTGCCTTCTAAGTAAGCGACGACACCCGTATCCAGCACCCGGCAGGACAGTATACCAATTTCTTCAAGTACAGCAATAATGTACTCAGTTGTTTTATATTCTTTAAGACTTAATTCCGGATGCTGATGCAGATATCTCCGGTGTTCGGTAACGAACTTAAGCTCTTTTTCGTAACGTTCTGACATTAGTCATTCAGCTTTCTAAGCGCCTGTACGATTTCTTTTTTAGAACCGGTAACGTCGCTTGCTTGTTTAATCACACGTGCCGGAGTACCCGCAACGACAGTTCCTGCAGGAACATCTTCAGTAACAATTGCACCAGCTGCAACGATTGCACCTTTACCGACAGTCACACCTTCTAAAATAACAGCGTTCGCGCCGATTAATACATCATCTTCGATAACGACAGGGGACGCGCTTGGCGGTTCAATAACACCAGCAAGTACTGCACCAGCACCAACGTGGACATTTTTACCAGTCGTTGCACGGCCGCCTAACACTGCATTCATATCGATCATCGTGCCTTCACCGACAATTGCGCCGATGTTAATTGACGCGCCCATCATGACAACCGCGCCGTCACCAATTACTGCATGTTCACGAATGAATGCACCCGGTTCGATACGCGCTTTCGTATTCGTTAAGTCCATTAAAGGAATAGCCGAGTTGCGGCGGTCCTGTTCGATAACGATATCTGTCACTTTATCTTCAATTGAAGGATAAAACTTCTGCCAGTCACGCGCATCTGCGAACACAGTTTTTGAATCCTCTGTCCCGAATACTTTAAATGACTCATCGAACTGGACACCTTCAAAGTTTCCGTTAACATAAATTTTAAGCGGTGTTTCTTTCTCCGCGTTTGAAATGTACTGAATGATCTCTTCTGCCGTAAATTTTTTCATTGTGTAAAATCTCCTTAGAATATGTTGTTATAGTCGTAAAATCCGTTTTCTTTGTTTACCAGATTTTCTGCGGCGACAAGGGCACCGTTTGCGAAAATATCTTTCGACTGCGCAATATGTTTCAATTCTATGACTTCATCGAGCCCGGCAAAAATTGCCTCATGCTCGCCGACAATCGTGCCGCCGCGTATTGCGCTGACGCCGATCTCATCTTTCGAACGCGGATTACTGACAGATGACCGGTCGTAGACCGGATAACTGCCGTCACGCATATCAAGTGCCGTATCGAGGAGTTTAACGAGCGTACCGCTCGGTGCATCGACTTTCTTATTATGATGACGCTCAACCAGCTCCAGATCGTAATCACTAAGCTGTGACAGAGCTTCACGGAGCAGTTTGTTTAAGACGTGCACGCCGTAGCTCATATTGGCACTGAAAAATACCGGTGCCTGTGCAGCACGTTCTTTTAAGGCTGAGACAATTTCTTCTTTTTTTCCTGTCGTTGCGACAACGAGGGGAGTCTGGAAGTCTTTTTCAATCAGCGGCTGAATGCGCTCGGGATTGGAAAAGTCAATCGCCACATCCGCATTCGCCTCATCGATATTTGTAAAAGCAGGGTAGTCAGTCTCTCCGGATGAAATCACTCCCGCAATTTCATGTCCGGCTTCACTTGCGAGACGGGCAACGATTTTGTTCATCGTCCCGTAACCGATTAAGAGTATTCTCATACCCTTACACCTTTTCTGAATTCGTTAAATGCATCGACAATCGCCTGTCTTGCATCTTCTTCAAGAGGCAAGAGCGGTAAGCGAAGCTCATAATTACCAAACCCGAGTTCAGCTGTTAAAGCTTTAACCGGAATTGGGTTCACATCAATCTGTACTGCGTTAATTACCGGCATCAGTGAAGCGAAACGCTGTCTTGCTGCAGCGTCGCCTGCAGCAATCCGTTCGTATACTTCCTGCATCTCACATGGAATCACGTTGCCGACAACTGAAATTAATCCTTTGCCGCCGAGTGCAGTAAAGTCGCACAGATTGTCATCGTTGCCGCTGTATAGTGAAAATTCAGAATCAACAAGGTTTAAAACATTGATTGTATAATTTAAATCGCCCACTGCATCTTTCAGTGCAACGATATTTTTGTGCTGGCCTAACTCTAACACTGTTTCAGGATCGATTGACATACCTGTACGTGCCGGCACGTTATATAAAATAACAGGAATATTAATACTGTCAGCAATCGCTGTAAAGTGTGCGATTAAACCGCGCTGATTACTCTTGTTGTAATAAGGCGTAATCAGCATCACTCCGTCAGCACCTGTTTCTTCTGCGAACACCGATAATTCAATCGACTGCTGAGTTGAGTTCGTGCCTGTCCCTGCAATGACCGGTACGCGGCCAGCTGCAGTTTCAACACCGACACGTAAAAGTTCTTTAATTTCTTCCGGCGATAAAGTAGGGGATTCGCCTGTCGTACCATTAATAATTAAACTATGAACATTGTTGTCAATTAAATACTCAATGTGGCTCTGAAAAGCATCGTAGTCTACCTGATTATTTCTAAACGGGGTGGTCATTGCCACGCCGACACCTTCGAAAATCGGACTCATATATATCGCTCTCCTTATTTATTATCTATTAATGATTTCAAAATCTGCACTGTATTCTGTGCTGCGCCCTTTAGAATGTTATCGCCGACACACCATACGTGGAAAGTGTTTTCCAGCGTCGGGTCTTTACGGATACGGCCGACGTAAATTTCGTTTTCGTCTGTCGCTTCAAACGGAGTAGGATAAACACCTTCTGCCGGATTATCCATTAAGACGATATGCGGAATATTTCTAAATGCGTCGCGCACTTCTTCTTCCGTTGCCGCCTTGTCCAATGTCACATTAATCTGTACGCTGTGGCTGGAAATCACCGGTACTCTGACACATGTTGCAGTAACCTGTATGTTATCGTCACCGAGAATTTTCTTCGTTTCATCAATCATTTTGACTTCTTCTTTCGTATAGCCGTCGTCTAAAAATACATCGATCTGCGGAATAACGTTATTGTAAATCGGCTTTGGATAAGTCGTCGGCTCAGCGCCTTTTGCACCTTCTTCAAGATCTCTGATACCGCCAGCGCCGGAGCCTGATACTGATTGATACGTTGCGTAGTGTACGCGTGTGACGCCGAATTTATCGTATAAAGGTTTTAAAGCGATGACCGACTGGATTGTTGAACAGTTCGGATTCGCGATAATTTTACGTTTTAATGATGGTGTGTTAATTTCCGGAACGATTAAATCGATATCTTCATGCATTCTCCAGAAACTTGAATTGTCGATAACGATCGAGCCTGCCGCTTCAAAGAGCGGGGCGAACTTTTCACTCGTAGAACCGCCGGCACTCATAATTACATAATCAAAACCTTCTTTTGTTCTGTCTTCAGTCAGCTCCTGAACTGTAAATGTTTCACCGTTCACTTCAAGTTCCTTGCCGCTTGAGCGTTTAGAAGAGAAGAGTACCAGTTCGTTATAAGGAATCTTATACTGTTCAACCATTTCGAGCATTTTTGTACCGACGACACCTGTTGCACCGACAATTGCGAGTTTCATAAAATACAGCCTCCTAGAAGTTTATCTGAATAAAAATTTACAAATAAAAAAACAAGCCCGGGTACCGGACTTGTTTTAAATTTATATACAAGCGATGCCCTCCATTATTCTTTCGAAAATAATGACAAATCCATAGCTCTTAACCACTAGATCCAACAGTTAACGGCTGCACGTTAACTATTTCGGCATCTCACCCTTTCGTCATATACACTTTTGCAGAAGTTAAGTATATGAGTACTGTTGATTGATGCGCCTCATCCGTTCTATTCAGTTTTTGATGTTGATTGTCATTATACATAACAAAGTATTTAAAGTAAACAGACAATTCCTATTTCTTTATAACACCTTTTTCAATCAGGTAATCTTCGTAGCCGATTTCCTTAACAAGTGCTTTGTTGTCACTTAAATCAAGCACGACATTTGAAATTGTATTTATGAACTCAAGGTCATGTGATGTGAAGATAATTGACCCTTTGAATTTTTTCAGACCGTCGTTGACTGCAGTAATACTTTCTAAGTCAAGGTGGTTAGTCGGCTCATCCATTAAAAGAACGTTCGACTGTGCCAGCATCATTTTGCTGAGCATGGCGCGAACTTTTTCTCCACCGGATAAGACGCTTGCTTTTTTCTTCGCTTCTTCACCGCTGAACAGCATTCTGCCAAGGAAACCTCGCAGGAATGTTTCAGTCTGTTCTTCCGGCGGAGCGTACTGACGCAGCCATTCAACAAGACTTAAGTCGATGCCTTCAAAGAACTCAGAGTTATCTTTCGGGAAGTAACTCTGTGAAGTTGTGACACCCCATGTTACCGTTCCGGCATCTGGAGTAATTTCCCCTGCAAGAATACGCAGAAGGGTAGTGCGCTGCAGTTCCGAACCGCCTGTTAAAATAATTTTGTCGTTCGGTGCCAGTGTGAACGTTAAGTTATCAAGCACTGTTTCGCCATTAATAGAATGACTAAGATCTCTTACTGTTAAAAGTTCATTACCGATTTCTCTTTCAGAAGTGAAGCCGACGAAAGGATAGCGGCGTGAAGAAGGTCTAATATCATCCAGCTCAATTTTTTCGAGCATTTTCTTACGGCTCGTTGCCTGTTTTGATTTCGAAGCGTTGGCGCTGAAACGTGCAACGAAGTCCTTAAGCTCTTTAATTTTTTCTTCTTTTTTCTTGTTTTGATCCTGAGACATTTGTAATGCCATCTGGCTTGACTGGTACCAGAAGTCGTAGTTTCCTACGTATACCTGGATTTTGCCGAAGTCTAAGTCAGCGATATGCGTACATACGTTGTTCAGGAAGTGTCTGTCGTGGGATACGACAATGACAGTGTTTTCAAAGTTAATCAGGAATTCTTCAAGCCACTGAACTGCTTCGATATCAAGTCCGTTTGTAGGCTCATCGAGGAGAAGAACGTCGGGGTTACCGAACAGGCTTTGTGCAAGTAGCACTTTAACTTTTGCCGTGTTATCGATTTCACCCATCGTTTTATCAACTAAGTCGTGCGTGACACCAAGGCCGTGAAGGAGTGTTTCTGCGTCACTTTCAGCAGTCCAGCCGCCCATTTCGCCGTATTCTCCTTCGAGTTCAGCTGCTCTGATTCCATCTTCATCCGAAAAGTCGGGCTTCATGTAAATTTCGTTTTTCTCGTTCATAATAGACCATAATTTTTCATGGCCCATCATTACGATATCTAATACGCGTGTATCTTCATAGCCGAAGTGATCCTGGCGAAGAAAGGCCATGCGCTCGTCCGCGCCTAAAATAACGTGTCCTTCCGAGTCAACTTCACCTGTCAGCACTTTAAGGAAAGTAGACTTCCCGGCACCGTTCGCACCGATTAAACCGTAACAGTTCCCCGGTGTGAATTTAATATTTACATCTTCAAATAATTTTCTGTCTCCAAATCTCAGACTCACTTCGCTTACTTGCAGCATGTGCATTCTCCTTTATATAAAACAATCATTTTTAGTTTACATTCATAAGCGATAATACCATAAATATGGTATTATTTAAATACACCATTATGTTCATCCGTATGCTTACTATTTAAAAACCACAATATTAAACATTAACTGATAAACTAATAATACACAATAGAAACAATATAAATGAGGAGTCTATATGACAAAACTTTCAGGTACTACACAATTTTTAAAAGTGATTAAAAAAGAAGGATCAACTTACACTCTAGTGACAGATGACAACAAGTATATCCGCATGAACAGTTCAGAAATCGAAGGGGATAAAGAATACGAGATCGATGAAGAAATACTTGTATTTATATATCCAAACCGCTCGGGTGAACTGTTCGCAACACCGACTATCCCAAGTATTACTGCTGATAAATTCGGCTACGCTGAAGTCAGCGAAGTAAACCGTGACGGCGCCTACCTCGAAATCGGTTCACCGCGTGAAATTTTAATTCCGTGGATTGATCTTCCGCGCATGAAAGAAGTATGGCCGCAAGTAGGCGATATGGTATACGCAACAATTCGTGTTGAAGCCGACGATCAGATGTTCGGACGCTTAATCAACGAAACTGAAGCAGACGAGAAATTCCAGCCGCTGCAAAAAGAAGACTACGAAACACTTGGCAACAAATGGCTGAAAGGCCGTCCATACCGTCTGTTACGCGTGGGTACATTTATTTTATCCGAAGAAGGATACAAAGTATTCGTCCATGAAACAGAACGTGAACAGGAACCGCGCCTCGGCCAGGAAGTAAGTTTCCGCGTTATCGGCATCAACGAAAAAGGCGAAGTCAACGCATCATTCCTTGAAAAAGCATATAAACGTTTAGGCACAGACGGCGAACGCATCGTAGAATACATGCAGATGCACGGTGACATGATGGAATTCACAGACAAGAGCTCACCGGAAGACATAAAAGCCACATTCAACTTATCAAAAGGCCAGTTCAAACGCGCATTAGGCGGCCTTTTAAAAGAAGGCAAAATCGTATTTGAAAACGGCGCAACACACTTAAAGAAATAAGTTTATATTTATAATATGAAGGCGGAATCCCCTGGAGGGGCTTCCGCTTTTTTGTGCTTTTTATGGCCTATCTCTGATATGAAAGTCGTTTCATTGGTGAGGTAAGCCGGTATCTCTGATATGAGCGCGTTTCATTGGTGAGGTAAGCCGTTACCTCTGATATGAAGTCGTTTCATTGGTGAGATAATTCGTTATCTCTGATATGAAGTCGTTTCATTGGTGAGGTAAGCCGTTACCTCTGATATGAGCGCGTTTCATTGGTGGGATAATCCGTTACCTCTGATATGAGCGCGTTTCATCAAACAAAAAACTGGAAAGGGCGACAAGCCCCTCCAGTTACATAAATTTTATCCTTCGATTTCTTCAGTCAGTGTTTCTAATTCATCGACCAGTTCACCGATATATTTAATCGTGTTTTTCAGCGGCGCGTCTGTTGTAATATCGATGCCTGCCATCTTCGCTAAATCAACCGGCGATTCTTTGCCGCCTGTTTTTAAAACTTTAAGCCATTCGTCGACTGCCGGCTGGCCTTCGTTCAGAATGCGCTGTGACATTTCTGTAGCGATTGTTAATCCTGCAGAGTAAGTGTACGGATAAAGTCCCATATAATAGTGGGGCTGTCTCATCCAAGTAAGCTCCGCGCCTTCAGTGATGTCTACATCGTCACCCCAGAATTTTTCAATGACGCCGCGTTTAATTTCGTTTAATGATTCTGCCGTTACTGATTCGTAGTTATCAACGCGGTTATATACTTCGCGCTGATACGCCGCCTCAAGCAGGTGAGTCACAAAGTTATGGTAGTACGTGCGTGAGATAATCGAACTGATTACCCAGCGTTTAAATTTCGGATCGTCCGAGTTCTTCAGTAAATTATTTGCGACAAGCATTTCGTTCATCGTACTCGGCGCTTCGATAAAGTACATAGAAGGGCGCGTATCAAAAATATTCTGCGCACGGTTTGCGTTATAGAAGTGTCCTGCATGACCAAGTTCATGAGCAAGAACAAAAACTTCTTCCATTAAAGAAGACCACGAAATTAAAATATACGGATGTGAGCCGTAAGGGCTTGAACAGAATGCACCTGTTGATTTCCCTTTATTAATAACGAAGTCAATCCAGCGTTCGTCGTATGCACGGTTAATCATGTCCGTGTAATCTTCCCCCATAATCCCAAGGGCATCAAGAATATACTGGCGTGATTCTTCAACACTGATTTCCGGTTCGCTTGCCGGATCTAATGGAATCTTCAGATCTTCGTAGCGCATTGTATCGAGACCGTGCACTTTTTTAAGAAGCTTAGCGTAACGTCTCATGTGCGGTGCAAGTTCTTCAGTAATCACATCGATCTGACGGTCGTATAATTTACGGTCGACTTTCTGTCCGTGGAGCAGGTAGTCGATGACTGAATCGTAGCCGCGTAAATCCGCCTCAGCTTTTTCCTGTTTTAAATGAATATCGTACGTTCCGGCTGTAGTGTGCTGATACTGACGCAGTGATTCCGAGAATTTCTTAAACGCTGCGCGTCTGACTTCTTTATCAGGATTCGATTCAAGTCCGCCTTCAAATGCTAAATACGATAAAGAATGCTCTTCGCCGTTTGCTGTAAACGTTCCGAAGTCGATATCTAACAGTTTAGTTTTCTGGTATAAATCGTACGGTCCGTTAAAGACAGATGAGAATGAAGCGAGTGCTTTTTCTACGTTCTGGTCAAGCTGGTAGGGTTTATCGCGTAATAAATCTTCAATAAATCCTGTATATTCCTCTTTCTCTTTAGCAATACCTTCTAAGAAAGATTCATCTTTCGCTAATAATTCACTTTGTAAAAAGCTTGTTTTTGCACTTAGATTTGTCCCCGCATTGCCGACAAGTGCACCGAGTTTCTGTGCCTCCTGATCGCTGCGGTCCCCTGATAAACGCAAGTTCGCATATGTACTGATTAAGACAAACTGCTCTAAAATATTGCGGTAAGTGCTGATTGCTTTAACAGCTGCGGCAATATCTTCAATTTGACCCGCAAACTCGAATTCAAAAGAATCCACATTCTGTTTTACAGAGTCAATCGCCGACGTGCACGAATCATCATCCTTGAATAAAAGACTGAGATCCCATGTGTAATTGACATCGGCATCCTGTCTGTTTTGTAACTCTGACATTAAATCATCTCCCTGGTTTTTTATCCCTTTATTACATAACTTATTATACATAAAATTTTGAATATTGTATATTCATTAGAAACTGTGAATGATTTTTAAAAAATGGGGTAATTATTTAAGTAGAGGTGAGAATATGATCAGTGATGTACAGTTTTATATATATACAATTTTAGCAGTGATAATTCTTTCAATGGCCGTCGGCTTTTTCACGAATAAATATCTGCTTATGCCGGTCGTAACTTTCGTCGCAATGGGCATCGCCGCATTTGTACTGCCGAACTTTTACAATAATCTCGCGTGGGAGCCGCTCTTAGGCTATGCTGCATTTTTAGCAGTCTTGTCGTTCGTCTTAACGATGTCGATGTGGGTAGTTAAAAGAAACCGCAAACGCTCAAAAGAAAACCGCGGACCCAATGAAACGATTAACGAAGCAGAGCATAAAAAGGAAATTTAATACGATTAATTAGGACGCTAACTGAGTTGGCGTCTTTTTTGCGGGAAGATTGCGTTGGATTCACAACAGGGAAACACCGTTGTTAACCGGG
>NZ_KE384463.1:66168-275998 GCF_000425845.1 Jeotgalicoccus psychrophilus DSM 19085 | reverse complement strand
AACGCCGTTGTTAACCGGGAGCGCTGGATTCACAACAAAATGAGCCGCACCCAAAATATAGGGGATACAGCTCTCATCTCCCTACCCATTTCACCTTTCTTGAATCCCACATCAACATCTAGATTGATGTTCATTGCAGATTGCAGGTCGTATTGTGTTTCTCCGACATTCTCAGCAAAAATTTTAGCGTATAAGACTTCACGAACAGAAATAGTAGATGAAGCTAACTTTTTACAACAATAAATTTCGAAAACTAAATAATAAAAACAGCCATGTCCATAAAAATAGGGGATATGGCTGTTTAAATTATTCTAAGTAATTATCAATCAAATAACGGGCTCTCTCTTGAGTAGCATTAGAGAGATACGCATATCTTTTCTCTCTTTCCGCTGCTGTTAAATCGCTATATTCAGTTGCAAAAGTATGTTCTTTCATTTCAATCCACTCCAATTGTTCTGCTAGCAGCACTTCATATTCATCACTCGGCATATTCACTTCCAGTAAACTCCATACCTCGTTCAGCATATTGTCCCAGTCTGTATAATATTGGCCAGCAAACCCTTCACTTGGAGTTCCACCTTCACTATAGATCTCACTTGCATCTGAGTTCATTTCATCGTGTAAATTTCTTGCCTTCTGGTAATATTCATCTTTTACACTTCCATTGGAAGGCTTGGAAGTTGCCGCAGCTGTAACAACTTCAGACTTCTCATTTTCCTCTTCATCTTCTTTTTCAGTCTCAGCCAATTCTTCTTTTTCACGCTCTTCAGCTGCAACTTTACGCTCATTTTCTTCACGTTCTTCTTCGTCAGTACGTGCTTTTTCATCAGCTTTTTCTTGTTCTTCCTGCCGTTTTTCTTCTTTACGCTGTGCGGTATCTATTCTCGTTTGTTCTTCTTCAGCAGCTTTTGCTTTCTTTTCATGTTCTTCTATCTCTTTTTCCATATCGTCAACTCTGATTAAGTCAGCCGGGTCTCCCGGAGCGTCAACGACTGCTATTCTGTCTTTACCATCCATGTATCCTTCTAACAGAAATACTTTAGAACCATCTTCAGGATTGATTGCTTCAAGAAAGAAGTTGTCATTTTGTGTTTCCGTAAATATGTAACTCACAATCATCGGTTCATCGTTAGATGGTTTCCTGCTGATAATCTGTTCCTCACCAATTTCTAAAAATGTAGGTTCCTCATCCTCATCCAGTTTCCAAATACCTGTAATTTTACTTTCCGTCGTAATACCTGTAATTTTACTTTCCGTCGTACCGCCGCATGCTGTTAAAAATAGGGCAGTTGCTAACATCAGAGACATAATCCAACTTTTCTTCTTAATCATTATCATCTGCTCATCCTCCATTTAAAATTACATTATTTTGAAATTATGTAAACCCGGAATTTTATTATAAGCAGAAAGGGAGTGCTTGTCATCTTAATTAATCAGCAAACGCAGCAGGGCGCAAGCATCAAAAAAAGCTGCGTCCCGAAATATAGTGGGGCGCAGCTCAATTAATTTTTATATAATTAAGCTAACAATGTATCTAAATCTACACCATAAGCTTCCGTAACGATAAGGTAAACGACACCTTTGTCGAGTTCAGCTTCATACTGGGTGGCCTGATTTTCATCAAAACCGATGTTTTGCAATTTATTGCGAAGTTCATCGCCTTTTTTCTTGAACGTTGTCTTCACAGCGTCAGCAAGACCTTGTTCACTCATACCGATAGTATTCGCACCGGAGTTGTCCGCAATTCGTTTCGTACGATCATCGTCGTGGGTGATAACGTAAATGTCTTTAGTATCAACCTTGTTAGATTTTAAAATTTCAATCACTTCCTGGATCTTGTCATCATCATGATACGCTTTAATAAATGGTGCCATAATAATATCCCTCCAAATAATTTTACTGTAGTAAGTTGAACACATTAATGTGTATAACCGTTTGGCAAAATTTAAAACATAGGGCGTGTATAAAACGATAAAGATCTCGTGTCCTGGTGTGAGATGTTCTGAAGTTTACCGAGGAGCAGCCCTGATTAAGAGATATCTGTAAAATAAAAGATAAATATCGTATGTGAATTATATATCATACTTGTATTTAACATATAAACATCCAGATAGGTGACTGTACAACCCAGTATTTGGCAATACATGTAACTTCCTATAATATATGTTATGTAAACTTTAGTATGTATAACTAAATAAACGTTCAAATTCATGTATTTATATATGCTTATTTAACATAATTTATTTGCGTGTTTATATGGTTAATTTCTGTGCATTTGTCTCAGATTGCAATTCACACGCTGCAGATTTACATTCAGCTGCGCCTCTGTGGCTCAATCTGTCATCCAGCTCAAGCTCTCTGAGCTCAGTTAATATTATTCTACGTATAATCCTTCATTTAAGTTCTTAAAATCATCCTTAAATTTGGCTGATTTTATCAAATTCAGGATTTCAGCTTATATATAGATTTTACTTATTTAACGTTAAAAATACGTTTTTACGTATATTTTAGCTGAGTTTTAATACATGCTGAATCAGTTCCTGATAATCCTTATATACGTATATATTTGGCAATTTCTATCCAAATTACGTTAAATACTTATATTATATGTATTGCAATTGGTGCGATATTTTTATCAATCTAAATTGTCAGAATATTGCACTCAATTAATATTAAGATATAAATCCACCCTATTATTACATATGTACCAAGTATGATTTATGGTAAAATTATAGAGGTTGTCCAGTTCACTTCCGTGCATCTAGCATGGAAGGAGGTGACATCATGTTAAGCACTTTTTTTGAGTTATTACTTGCACCGATTACAGTCGGTACAACAATCGTATTGTTCAGTTATTGGCTGAATAAAGACGATAAGTAACTGGACAACTGCCAATACACCATAAAAAACGCCCAATCTATTACAGTAGATTGGGCGTTCGGTGATTCATGTTCAGCACTTTAATTGATAAGTACATTATACCACCCTATTTCAGTGTTGTAAAATGAAACAAATGATATTTAGATGTTGAACAGCTCACGTGATGTTGTCATGCAAAGCACTTTAACTGATAATTTCATTAACCAATATATTTATTCCCAATCTTCATCCAGTTGCAATTCTTTTATCTTTTCATACGCTGCATCATCAACAGAAAATGTCTTCTCATCCGAGTTGGCTAAATTCTCATTGACCGTCAGTTCATCGATCACATCATACAGCGACTCGATTTCATCCCGCGCAAATTCGTACTGTGCTTTACTCATCAGAACGCCCGCAACTGTATCCCCGTCGATTACGTGCACGACACTTTGCTCCTTTTCAGCTGTTTTAAAAGCATTCTCAGGATCTTTCTGAAATTCTGCAATATCTATCGTTATCCGCTCACTATTTTCCACATGCAGCGCCCCCTTCTTTTATCAGTTTCATTATACCCCTTTTCAAATTTCATATTCAGGGTATACAGTAAAAACCAGGAGGAGATTAAATGATTGGATACATTGACACTTATACCCAGAAAAAAAGTAAGGGCATTTATCGTTTCACTTTAGATCCGGAAGCTGAAGAATTGAACGGCGGCGACTTAATTGAAGAATTCCAGGGCCCGTTGTATTTGGATATTCAAGATGATAAACTCTATTCTCTGAAGCAGGATGGCGACACAGCCGGCATTGCAACATTTGAAATTGCAGATGGCGAGCTTAAATTCATCGATGAATGTCTGCCTGAAGGCGAAAACGGCTGTTATTTAACCGCGTCATCCGACGGCAAGTATATGCTCGATGCCGTGTACGATTCAGGCAAGCTGCGTTTATACAAAATGGACGAGCGCGGCATTGTTGTGGAACGGCTCGATGTTTTTCAAGTAGAAGGCAATGGCCCGCATGAACGCCAGGACCACGCGCACTCGCATTTTGTTACGGAAACGCCGGACGGCAAATATTTTGCAGCCGTAGATTTAGGTGCAGATAAGATTGTGACGTTTTCAATAGAAGAAGAACGTCTCGTCGTCGTGGCAGAGTCCAAAGTCGCGCCCGGCAGCGGCCCGCGCCACTTGGTATTCAGCGATGCTGGCGATTACGCGTATATTCTAACGGAGTTATCAAACGAAGTAATTGCTGCAGAGTATAATGACGGTGCCTTCAGCCCGATTGCAACATACTCCCTACTGCCGGAAGATTTCACTGAGCATTCTCAGGCAGCAGCAATCCGCAAGCACCCGAATGGTAAATATATTTACGCCTCGAACCGCGGACACAACAGTATTGCCGTCTTTGAAATTAAAGACAACGGCAAGTCATTGAACAGACTGCAGATTGAATCATCCAACGGCAACTGGCCTCGTGATTTTAACATTACTCCCGACGGACAGTATCTCGTCTGCGCACATGAGAAATCACACAACCTTGTTTTATTTAAAATCAACAAAGATGGCACAATCACCCGTTTAGACAGCGAAATCGAAGTCCCCGAAGGCATTTTCATTGGTTTCATTTAAAAATATACAGCACAATGACGGAATTAACACTCTATCTCGTCATCGTCACTTCCACAGTGACGGGATTGACACCTTATCCCGTCATCGTCACTTCCATAATGACGGAATTAACACTCTATCTCGTCATCGTCGCTTCCACAATGACGGGATTAACACTCTATCCCGTCATCGTCACCTCCACAATGACGGGATTACCACCCTATCTCGTCATCGTCACTTTCACAATGACGGGATTAACACTCTATCCCGTCATCGTCACCTCCACAATGACGGGATTAACACCCTATCTCGTCATCGTCACCTCCACAATGACGGGATTAACACCCTATCAAGACGCAAGAACAGCCGACAGAGGATTCTGCCGGCTGTTCCTGTTTATATTTTCCCAAGTTTCTTCGCTATCGCATACACCGGTTTGTTAAATACTTTATCAAACGTGCCGGGCAGCTCTTCAATATACGGTGTGAAGCCGCGCTTGAATCGATAAACGCCGTAGTCCTGTGCCGCTTCAGTAAAGTCGCCTGTCAGGCCGAAGAAGTTAAACCGCTTCACGCCTAATTCCTGCGCCTTCTTAATCATTTCCCAGGTCGCAAAATTCGTACCTTTAAAGAACGACAGTTCCGGATAGCTTCCGCTGAACAGGTATACCATTTCATGGTTATTGTAATAGTACATGCCCGCTGACAGATCGAGTTCCGTGCCGAATTCCGCTTTGAATTCTTCCATTTTCTCAATCCGCTTATCTTTACTCGCGAGCTGTTCTTTATGTTCATTAACGCGTTTTTTCTCGCGCTTCGTCGCCGTACCGTTCGCCGTTTTTTCTTCTATCTCTGCAATGTTAGCGAGTTCCGCTTCACGTTCCGCGTGCAGCTGCTCCAGATAATTATCCACATTCACATGGGTCAGCACTAAAAACATGCGGTCCTTCAGCGTATTCAGCAGATTTTTAATTTTCTCCGCCGGCACCGGGTCAAAACCGATGCGTTCTTCTGTCTCTTTATATATATCGATAAACTTATCATACTCGTCTTCATCAAGCAGCTTTAACTCAAGCGGCATTGTTTCTGTCTGACGTGTATTATAACGAGTCGTCGTATCCATCTGCTTTAATATCTCATCGAGCGGTTTATCGACATCGATTACTGCCTGATAACGCAACAGCTCTTCAGTGATCAGTTCTGTCGTAAAGCCGTGATGGTTATAACCGAGATTCTCATATATAGAAACAATTTCCTGGTTATTACGCTCATCCGACTCACACACATTACCATCATGATCCCGCATCTGGTAGACAGTATACGGAGAATGAATCATCTGCAGTGCACCGTTCTTCTTGACATACGCATCAATGGCTTCTAAGAAGAACTTCAAACGCTCATTAGTAAAGTCATTAATCAGCGGTCCCGTATGAGACGTAAACAGTCTGAATTTCTTCAATACTGATGTCGCACTGAGGAGTGATACTCCCGCCAAGTCTTCGCCATCATATAACCCGAGCAGATGCGTTTCATTCACACGGGAAATGTAATCGTAGAACAGCTCATCATGAAAATAGTGCATATGCCCGTCATAGGTCTGTACAAATAATCTAAATGCTTCTTCTGTTATTGGTTTTACTTCCATCGCTGGATCAAACCTTTCTATGCTTTACTTATTCAGTCCAAGTTTCGCTTTTACTTTATAGACATTGTGCTGCATTGGCGCAATCACTTTAACGAAGTCCCCAACCAGCTCTTCAATCTCTGCATTGAATCCGCGCTTAAATCGATAAACTCCGTAGTCTTCCCCGTCCTCAGAGAAGTCTCCGCTTACGCCGTAAAAGTTATAGCGTGAGATATCATTTTCGATACAATACTTCATCATCTCTAAATGCATTTTATACGGTCCAACGAACTGCGGATACTCAGATGTACTTGCCCCTGAGTTATACACAAGCTCATACGGCGTTTCAAAGTAAATGCCGGCAGCAAGATCCAGCACATTGCCTTCCTTCTCGTGGATGACTTTCGCTTCATCTAGATCGCCGGTAAGATTACTCACTTGTTTTTCCATCTCTTTTATCTTGTTTAATGTCTTGTCATTCTTATTCTCTTTCGCCTGCATTGTCTCTAAGCGTTTTGTAACATCCTCTAATTCCTTAGTCAGATTCGCCACATACTTATCGAGTTCGATATAGGCGTAAGGAATGAGCACTTTATCGCCGTAAGCTTTTTTAAAGTTCGAGAAATATCCCTTAGGATCCGGATGTGTAAAGAAGCCCTGGCGTTCTGACGTATCGGCATACAGCTTCACGAACTTATCGATTTCATCGACCTCTAAAAATCTAAACTCCACGCCGTATTTCTGTACTTTCTTCATATTGCGCTTACGCTGTGAGTCGAACGATTTAACGAGTGCCTTCTCATCTTCAAATGGCGATACATCCAAAACACTCATCCAGCGTGCCTGGGACGTTTTAGAATAACCGCGTGTAAATCCTTCATGACCGTAGCCAAGCGACTCCATCAGCTTGATTAAGGCATCCTGCGCCGGGTATTCTCCCTTCTCGACAACATCCTTATCATACTTCTTGTAAATCCAGTTCGGATCGACTTTAACGTATGAACAGTTATTCTTCTTAAGGTATTCCGTTAAGCCTTCAAAATAGAAACGTACCAGCTCTAAATTATGATAATCGAGTACCGGGCCTCTGTTCGAGTAATAGAAATATTTGCCCATCACTGTCGGCTGCAGTGTAAACAGACATGCTGCCACAACTTTATCCGCATCATCTTTAACACCGAGCAGTTTAACCGTTTCGCCGTTCATCTCACGGTTGGTTTTATTTTCAAGCATCTGGAAGAAAGCCGCCTCATGGCCTTCTTCTATAAATGCCGCATATTCTTCATCAGTTAATTCTAAAAACTTCATGCGATTCACTCTCTCTTATTTATTACGCAGCTTATTCAGTCCGTTATAAATCTTATACGCCGGACCGTTCACCGGTTTGATAAAGTCCCCGATATATTCGTTCACTACAGCATTGAACCCTTTCTTAAACTGAATTACACCGTAGTCTTCAGCATTCTCAGTAAAGTCTCCGCTGATTCCGTAGAAGTTGTACTGGTCTATACCTTGTTCCAATGCATACTGAATCATTGTCCACTGAATTAAGTAGCTCCCTGCAAAATGACGGAAGTCGTTATCTGTCCCGCCGGACAGGTAAGTCACTTCATGCGGTGTCACTATAAAGTACGCACTCGACAGCGGCAGTTCCTTGCCGTGTGTTTCCAGCAGCGCTTTACCTTCAGTCAGCTTCGCATCGATGTTCTCAAGCTGCTCGCTCAGATTCTTAATTTTATTCTGGTTCTTCTCGTTATCCGGATCACGCTCTAACGCACGTTCCGCTTTTTCGATACTCTTTTCCATCTTCTTCTTATCCTGTGCAATAGACTCGTTATAATCTTCCAAGTCTACATACACCATCGGAATCATAACCTGATCTTTAAAGTAGCGTTTTCTATCAATATAGAAGCTGTCATCTCTATCGTAGAAAGACTTCATCTCTGACGTATCTTTCATAAACTTACGGAAGATTTCGATATTATCGATATCAAGATACTTAATATGCAGACCGTGTTTCTCCGCCTTCTTAATATTACGCTTACGGAGCGTATCCATTTCATCGAATGCCGTCTTCTTATCTTTCCCTGCAAGATCCAGCACTGAATGCCAGCGAACCTGGACAATCGGGTCAAAGCCGTTTTTAAATCCATCATGATCGTAACCAAGGGCTTTAAAGTTATCAAAGATATAATCATTTTCCATACTCTTAATAACTTCGCCCTCGTGATTGCGCTTATTAATCACTTCATACGGGTCCGCGCGCAGGTACATGACTTTCTTCGGTTTTAAGAACTTCGTCAAGCCGTCAAAAAATGTAGTAAAAACCGTTTCGTCGCTGTAGTCAAGCACCGGCCCTCTATTCGTATATGCGTATTTAAATACTTTCATGACAGGCGTCAATGTAACTAGGCAAGCAGCCTTAACCGCGTCGCCGTCTTTTACACCTACTAAATAAGTCTCAATGCCGCTGTCTGTTTTTAATTTGTAATTTTGTTCTGTCTGGGTAAAATGACTGAAATGTTTTCCTGTGTAGTCATTGAATTCTTCCAATGTTAACTCTGTAAATTGCATAATGGCACTCCCGTTCATCAATTCTCAATCTCTAATATAGTAACAGATTTCAGCCTGTGTTTCATCTAATAACCGAGCAGAACCGCACCCATTCAAATGAAATACCGTTAAAAGATAAAAATCTCATCACCGGCGCGGGGATGCTGTCTGTTTAATTGGGAGTCGCCGGGGGGATTGGGGGATCGGTTGACAACGGTGAGACACCGTTGTCATTCGGGGCGCGTCGATTAACAACGAGGAAGCGCCGTTGTCATTCGGGACCTGTCGGTTTACAACAGGTAGACGCCGTTGTCATCCGGGGCCTGTCGGTTCACAACAGGAAAACGCCGTTGTTATCCGGGGCCTTTACGAGAACCCTTCCAGGTTTACACAGGAATAAATATAAAATAACATCCAAAATGAATTGTTGTTAATTTTCTTATAACTAATTTTTCGTTCTGAAAAGATCCATTATTTTTTCATTACTGCTACGCTGGTTAGCTATACAAGTTAATCAGATTACATATAATTTCCTGGCAATCTTTCGTTGCTCCTATGATTTCAAATTCAAATACCACAGTAGATTTTTATTGATTTTCAAATCATCAATCAACTTCATCTCCAACATTAAATTCGCCTATATAAGCGAACTTAAAAATTCAATTCGCCTTTTAAGACGAATTATTGTAGAATGTACTCATTACATTAAAGGAGCTGGTTACCATAATCTCTATGCTGATTTTGGATGTGTCGAACAGTACTAAGGCACCGCCTGAGATATACAACCATCTTTCTCATATAGAACGTAAACTGCGAGATTTAAACTCCAATGAGAATAAATTATATATGAATTATCGGCTGGGAGAAGAGCTTTTTATCTTATCATCACAGCCGCATTACTCTATATTGTTAGCATTTTATGCAAAATCATTATGGCCTGCTTCAGACTTTCCATTAAAGTGCAGTTTCCATACTGTCGATGATTCCTACCCTGAATACAATCCCGATCGCTGGGATCACTCTTCCATAAAAGTGGTAAGAGAGTCGCTTCAAACGATTAAAAAGTCTAAAGTACAGGATTTCTCAAGCCCTGATATGCCGAAAGGTATCGAAATTGCATTAATGTACGCGACGGATATTTTTAGAACCGTAACACCGCTGCAACAGGAAGTTATGCAGTTCTATTTAACAGGTATGACTCAGAAGGAAATCGCAAGACTGACAAAACGATCTGTGTCGACCATTTCGAAACATGTCCATGCATCCCGGGTCAAGCAGCTGACGGAAATTATTGATTACCTTATAACCCATTACGAACTGGAATAGAAAAATCGCTGTCAGAATAGCTGACAGCGATTTTTATTTCTATAAAATACTCATTTCAAGTTCTTTACCTACAGCTTGAGCAATGCGGCTCAGCATATCTACAGTTGTGTTGACCTGTGCATTTTCAATACGTACAATTGTAGATTTTGGAACCCCAGCTTTATCTGCAAGCACCTGTTGAGTTAAGCCATGCTTTTCTCTCAGTTCGACTATCATTACGGCAGTCTTTAAGCGTTTAGACTCCTCTTCATAAGTTTTTTTACGTTCAGGATCTTTTGCTATAGCTTTTGCTTTGATTTCATCCATTCTAGACATTCATACTCCCTCCCTAAATATCTGCGTCGTAGACGCTTGGCTTTTTTTATTTCATTAGGCGGTGTCCTTTGAGTTTTCTTTGTAAATCCATGGGTCATTACATACTGATTATCTTCCATATGGAAGTAAACAGCTCTTTGTATGTTGTTACTGAACTGGCATCTAATTTCGTATAAATTCTTATCCAGTTTCTTTTTCATAACTTCATAGTAGCATATACGCCACCAAAAAATATAATAATACATCCTTTCAATACTCATTATAGTATCCACTTGAATAATTTTTCGATAAAGTTTACAATACAATCAAGTAAATACTTGAATATAGAGGTGTCCTATGACGAATAATAATGTATGTGAAGTTTTCTGCTTCGATGAAGATAAAGTAAACCGCCTGCAGAAAGATATAGAAAGAGTCGACATCACAGGGATGTCGCAAATGCTGAAAGCCATTGCGGATAAAAACAGAGCGAAGATTACATATATTCTCTGTCAGGATGATGAGTTATGTTTATGTGATATCGCGTTGATACTGGATATTACTATCGCGAATACCTCCCATCACCTGCGTACTTTATATAAAGAAGGTATCGTTACTTCACGTAAAGAAGGCAAGCTCGTGTTCTACTCGCTGAAAGATCCGAATATCAAACAGCTGATGACATTTGCGCTGGCTCACCAGGAAAGGATGACTGCCAATGTCTAAGGAACTCACTGCATTGAATGAAGCGGATAAATCAGTATTCCGTGTTGAAGGTTTTTCATGTGCCAACTGTGCCGGTAAGTTTGAGAGAAACGTCCAACAGCTGCCTGAAGTTCAAGATGCCAAAGTTAACTTCGGCGCCTCAAAAATTTCAGTCTACGGTACAGCATCAGTAGACGAACTTGAAAAAGCAGGGGCATTCGAAAATCTTAAAGTCACACCGGAAATCAAAACAGGTATCAGCAAACAGAAAACAGAGGATAAAAAAGAAGAAGACCCTTTCCTTAAAAAACACAGCACCCTTCTATACTCCATTCTTTTAATTGCTTTCGGTTTTATATCCATGGCAGTTAACGGCAATGATAATATTTTAACGCCGCTGTTGTTTATCGCGTCCATGCTGATCGGCGGCAGCAATATGCTGAAAACAGGACTCATCAATTTAACGAAACTGGAGTTTGATATGAGAACGCTGATGACAGTCGCGGTAATCGGCGGTGTATTAATTGGTGAATGGGCAGAAGTTGCGATTGTTGTTGTGTTATTCGCCATCAGCGAAGCACTGGAACGTTTCTCGATGGAACGTGCGAGAAAATCGATCAGTTCATTAATGGACATCGTGCCGAAAGAAGCGCTGATTAAAAGAAATGGTCATGAGCAATTAATCCATGTCGATGATATCATGGTCAATGACGTGATGATTGTGAAACCGGGTCAGAAGATCGCGATGGATGGGATCATTACATCCGGCCACTCTTCAGTGAACCAGGCAGCCATTACCGGTGAATCTCTCCCTGTAGAGAAATCCAATAATGATGAAGTATTCGCAGGGACGCTCAACGAAGAAGGTTTCCTTGAAGTTAAAATTACGAAATTAATTGAAGACACAACGATTTCAAAGATTATCCACCTTGTAGAAGAAGCACAGGGAGAACGTGCACCGGCTCAAGCCTTTGTCGATAAGTTCGCGAAGTACTATACGCCGGCAATTATGGTGCTTGCACTCTTAGTTGCAACGGTACCTCCTCTATTCTTTAATGCAGAATGGTCTACCTGGGTATATCAGGGACTGGCTGTACTCGTTGTCGGTTGTCCATGTGCGCTTGTAATTTCAACTCCAATCTCAATCGTTTCAGCGATCGGTAATGCAGCAAAACACGGGGTTTTAATTAAAGGCGGTATTCACCTTGAAGAAATGGGCAGCTTAAAAGCCATCGCTTTTGATAAAACTGGCACGCTGACAAAAGGTGTTCCTGCCTTAACTGATTACAAAGTTCTAGACAGCGACACGAATGGAACTGAACTGATGTCTATTGTCAGCGCACTGGAAAACCGTTCGCAGCATCCTCTGGCTTCAGCAATTATTAAAAAAGCGGACCACATGAATGCGGACTATAACAAGATAGAAATTAATCACTTCTCCTCTATTACAGGACGGGGTATTCAGGGTGATATGAATAACGAAACGTATTACATCGGCAGCCCGGCTTTATTCACAGAGTTAAACACACCAAACTTCAATTCAGAGCTCCAGCAAGAAGTGACAGCACTTCAGGAACATGGTAAAACAGTGATGCTTGCTGGTACAAGCGATAAAGTGCTCGCACTCATTGCAGTGGCGGATGAAGTCCGCGAGACGAGTAAACGTGTGATTCAGAAACTGCATGAAGTGGGCATCGATAAGACGGTGATGCTGACTGGTGACAACCAGAGTACGGCGAAAGCTATAGCTGAACACGTTGGTGTATCAGACGTACAGTCTGAATTAATGCCGGAAGATAAATTGAATGTGATCAATAAACTCAAAGAGAAGTACAAACATGTCGGTATGGTTGGCGACGGCGTGAACGATGCCCCCGCTTTAGCTGCTTCAACGGTTGGTATTGCGATGGGCGGTGCTGGAACGGATACTGCACTGGAAACCGCAGATGTTGCTTTAATGGGAGATGATTTGCAGAAGTTGCCATTTACTGTGAAGCTGAGCAGAAAGACTTTGAATATCATTAAAGCGAATATTACGTTCGCCATAGCGATTAAAGTTCTTGCTCTCTTGTTAGTTATCCCTGGATGGCTGACACTGTGGATTGCGATATTATCTGATATGGGCGCAACGATATTAGTGGCATTGAACAGTCTGAGACTGATAAAAGTGAAAGATGAATAATATAAGAGCAGGAATTATCCTGCTCTTTTTCAATATTTAAAGGCCTTGTTTTTTTATACATATTAAAGATTTTAAGAATGACATTCATGATTCGGTCGAATAAATCCAAAGTTAATGAAAACAATTGCAGATATTATTCGGTAATGCTTAAAATTGTGATATATTAAAGGTGTATCAGTATTTAAAATTTTGAGGGGGTCAGTTTATGAATTTGAAGAAATTTCTAATGGCCGGCGGTCTTTCCATGGTTCTCATTCTCGGAGCTTGCGGGAGTGGCGAAGAAGAGGCATCTGAAGAACCTGCAACAGAAGAAGACAGCAGCGCTTCAAGCGGTGATGTCGATGCTGAAAGTATCGCTCGTGATAACTGTGCTTCATGTCATGGTCAAGACTTCTCAGGCGGTATGGGTCCAGCGCTTGCGGGTATGAGTCTCAGCGAGGATGAGTTCAGCGAAATTGTAAGAAATGGCCAAGGACAGATGCCTGCTTTCAGCGAAGATCAAATTAAAGACGAAGAGCTCTCTGCACTCTACACTTTCTTCAGCGAACAGTAAGAAGAAAAATCGTCCTTTAATCTGCTCCCCCTAAAGTAAACTACTTTAGGGGGAGCTTTCTCTTGAAATCATTACAAAAAGACGACCCGATGATTTCCTGCTTTCTAATTAAGTTATTAACTTAAAAAGATAAAAAAACACACGCAAAATTGCGTGTGTTTGTGTCTGTCTTAGTTTTCTAATCTCTGGTTATCTTTATGATATTTAATTATTCCTTCAGCACAACGATACGCTATCGCACCGACTGTTCCTGTCGGGTTGTTTCCTGAGTTGTGTACAAACGCACTGGATCCTGCAACAAACAAGTTATCACGATCCCAATGCTGCAGCCAAGTGTTAACTACGCTGTTCTCAGGTTCTGTACCCATCGGAGTACCACCTGAAATATTTGTTGATTGATAAGGCACAATATCATATGCACCGATATCATCATTTGATACATCTATATGTTTTGCACCCATCTTCTCCATAATATCCTTACATTTCCCTGTCAGATATTTATTTCTTGCATTGTCTTCTTCTGTCCAATTATATGTAAGCATCACTTGTGATTTTCCAAATGCATCCTTGTATGTGTCATCTAAGTCCAGGTAGTGATCTTTATGCGGTCCTGTATGCGCCATAGAATATACTTCTAATGTTCTTGTAAAGTTTTTAATTGATTCTTCTTTGAATTCTTCTCCCCATTCAGGCGTATCTTTACGAACTGTGTTCGATAAAATAGGACGGGCACCTGTTTGAGTAAAGTGGATTGATCCTCCGTGTATAAAATCAAGATCCTCATGATCAAAGTTATCACCGTTAAAATCATCCAGAATCATACCCAGTGCACCTGCACCCATGAATGTATTAAACTGTTCATCAAAGAACCCGGTAGCACCTAAACCAGTCTGGTAACAATAATTACTTCCGAGTGTCCCTTTTTCTGTTTCAGGATTATATTGTTCTCCAATATCTGAAACTCTGAGCAGCTTATAGTTATTAAATAAGAAGCTTGTTAGTACAACAACATCTGCTGGCTGGAAAAATTCTTCATGCGTCATAGTGTCTATGAACTTCACACCAGTTACTTTTTTATCATCATCTTTATCAGTAACAATTTCAGTAACGTTTGAATTATAACGTATTTCATAGTTTCCAGTTTTTTCTGCTGTTTTTAACACTGTCACGTCAGGTGTTGCTTTTGCATCATACTCACATGCAAAACGTTCACAGAATGCACAGTATTGACATTGGTTTAAAACCTCGCCATCAGGGTTCTCATAACTCTGTGACATGTTGGCAGACGGCATCATAATGGGATGCAGATTCAGTTCTTTCGCCGCTTTTTCAAACAGTC
The DNA here is from genome assembly GCF_000425845.1 of Jeotgalicoccus psychrophilus DSM 19085. Classification (GTDB taxonomy): domain Bacteria; phylum Bacillota; class Bacilli; order Staphylococcales; family Salinicoccaceae; genus Jeotgalicoccus; species Jeotgalicoccus psychrophilus. Next base: position 260,946 of record NZ_KE384463.1, on the reverse strand, counting down.
TTAAAGATTTAGTTTTAAGCATTGGCGGGTTTGGATAAGGACTGGAGCGCTCCTCACCAAGCGGGTTTTCTTCACCGCTGACTCCGGCAGTTTTTTCAAACTTGTCATAGTATTTTTCCAGTTCATCAAATGTGATGCCCCAGTCACGATAACGAAGACCGGAATCTTCTCCCAGTTTTTCTTTGCCGTATTTCTCTTCTGTCATTGATTTTATCTCAAAATCATATGGCATATAACGGTCAGTCTGCCCATTCCAGTGTGTACCGGCTCCGCCACGTCCACTGCCCGGTAAAAATGAACCTAAACGACGAACAGGAAGTGCTTGTTCATCCCTAGTATTTCTAAACGTTAAAGTTTCAATTGAAGTATCCTGCATCAGTTCATAGCGCTGAGCATATTTCAATTCATCATGTATATGCTGATAGTCAGTCGTATCACGGTAGCCCCCGCGCTCTAAACTTTTAACCTTTAATCCTTCTTTCGCAGTTTCTGCAGCAACAATTCCGCCTGTCCAGCCGGCCCCAATCGTTACAACGTCTACTTTCTCTAACTCTTTTGCCATTTCTTTATCCTCCTATTATTTACACCCGTATCTTTTCATAAAAATCGTATTTACAAATATATCCTGCAATAGATCATTGTAACATTATTAAAATATTATGTAAGAGTTTTAAAGAAATATAAGTTTAAGTTGATAATGATAATTACAAAATATTATTACCATGTTTAATGAAAACTTGAGCAATTCGCCTCAGCATTTCCCCAGTAGTGTTAACCTGACCATTTTCATTGCTATACCTCAAATATCAAAGAGCACCCCTAATCAGAAATATCTGATTAGGGGTGCTTCGCTTTTACAGATTAAAAATTTGAAGATTATCTATAGACAATACCGCCATCAGTTAAGATAGCCTGACCAGTAATATATCCTGCATCTTCAGAAGCAAGGAATGCTACTAAGTTCGCCACGTCTTTTGGTTCCTGGGTGCGTCCTAAAGAAATAGAAGAAGCGTATTGTTCTAATGCTTCGCCTTTCTTAGTACCAATAACATCCATAAACTTCTCATCTAAACGTTCCCACATTCCTGTTGCCGCAATACCAGGACAATATGCATTAACGGTAATATCGTCTTTGGCAAATTCTTTCGACGCAACTTGAGTTAAGCCGCGCACTGCGAATTTAGATGCACTGTAAGTTGACAGGAAGTCGAAACCTTCGTGCCCGGCAATACTTGATGCATTGATAATCGTTCCGCCGTGGCCCTGCTCTTTGAGCTGCTTGGCTGCTGCCTGAATTCCAAATAGGACACCTTTAACGTTAACATCTAAAACAAAATCAATATCTTTTTCAGTAATATTCTCTATCTGCTCAACTGCGCCTTCAACACCAGCGTTATTTATATAAACATCTAATTTACCAAACGTATCTACTGCATGTTTAACCAGGGCAGTGTGATCATCCTGTTTTGAAACATCCGCGACTTTTGCTGTCACTTCGTAGTTTTTACCTTTAAGTTCTTCTAAAGTCTCATTAAGCACTTCTTCATTAATATCACTTAATACAACTTTAAAGCCGTTTTCGCCTAATTTTTCTGCAATACCTTTACCTAAACCTTGAGCCGAACCTGTAATTACTGCAACTCTGTCTAATGTCATGATATATAGCCTCCAATTAGTTTGTTTATATATAATATTATATACTTTTCATGTTATATTTACTAAATTTTCGCTCAATTAAGATGCGGATATTAAATGTTCCCTTCCAAAAAACTATCTCTGATACATTCTCAGTATTCTTTTCCACTCTTGCTGGGCATCCTGGTCTCCTGATATTTCAAACTCACGTCCCGGCGGGTATTCTCCATATGTACCTTCATCATCGTACTCTCCGAATCCTGATGAGAAACTCATATTTTCTTTTTTACCAATCAGTTCATAAACCACGCCGTTGTTGGCCAGCATATACTTGTGGATATTTGTATCCGCCAGCGCTAATCTGGAGTAACCTTCAGCTGTACCTGGGAATGGTGCATCCGTATCTTCTCCAAAGTCACCGCTTGCAGGCTGATAAAATGCCACGCCGCCGACAGCATGTATATCAAAATGATCGAAGCCGGGGTTATCCTGATTTTGAGTTTGTACTTCACCATCAGGCGTCATAGCATACCAATCCCCGCGTCCTGCTGCTCCATGACTGAAGTACATATTGGTTACTGCCATATTTCCAATTTCGGCGCGTTCTATCGCCCAGTCATAGAAGTGCTGGGTCATTTCCTGCTGTTCTTCCATAGTGAACTCTTGTACAGCGAGTTCAGCTGTTTCTTCTTCAACAGCTGCAGTTTTCTTATTGTCATTCTGCGATGCCGCTTCACCTTCTGAGTCTTCTGCCTTATCCGCTTCACTAGCCGTATTTTCTTCGGCTTCTTCTTTTTCTTTCTCTGCCAGTTCTTTCCGCAGCTCTTCATTTTCTTTTTCTAATTCCGTCAACTCATCATTGGATTGTTCTTCGGTTGACGCTGTTTCTTCCTGACTGTCCGCTTCACTTTGTTCAGCCTGTCCATCACCGCAGGCGCTGACAAACAGAATCATAAGTAACACACTGATTCTTTTCAAGTAGCTTCTTCCTCTCCCAGATTAAGTTTGCTCTATTACTTATAATATATACATTTATGTGAGCAATTGATATAAACGGCTTCGAATCCCCGGTTTTAGTCATATCTTCTTCAAATGAGTCCCATATATAAAGACCCGTTCTGTGACTTAGGCGGGTCTTGCAATATTAATAGTCAATTCTTTTAAATTTACTTATTCGTTGTTTTCTTAGGATAAACGACCTCCCCATCCTCTTCTATGATCGGCATGGCACCCCATTGTCCCAGCTGATGCGGGACTATTTCTATTTCACCTTTATTATTCACTATTATATGACCGACATTCACATCGTGGGCAACTAACCAGTTACTAACAATTAAACGGTGGCATCTGGATGGATGACGTTCAGCACATAAAATAGCGACTGTATTTTCTTTCGCATCTTCCATCAGCAACTTGATGCCTTGTTTGAAGTCGTCTGTCAGCGTGTAGTCTGCGTAGTTATGAAATGATTGATTTTTCCAGCCTTCATTCAAATTTTCTCCTACAGTGCCTGACCGTTTTCGTCGTCCGCCGAGCAGTTTATTATGAAAATATTTTACATCATTATCTTCTAGCCACGCCTGAAATGATTCTTGATTATATTGCGGATGGCTTTTACTGTTAGGAAATGACCGCACATCCATCACGAATGTCACATCTGCTGTTTGCAGCATTTCCTGAAATTTATCGAGTGAATAATCAAAATGACCGACAGTATAAATACGCATAGAACAGCTGCCTCCTGTAGTTTTAAAATTTTTAAATATCTATTCCCTTTTCTTAAGACCTTAGTTAAAGTAAAGAGATATATCATCCGATAAAAATTCGAGGAAAGAGGAAACATAATGAATTCAGAAAAAGATTATACCGATGATTTTTCTCTCCGTTCAATCATTTCCCTATTAACTTTAGTAGTATTCATAGGCATATTGATATGGTTAAGTTTTAATGTACATATTCCAAAACCTGCAGTTTTAAAAGAGATGATTCAAGGATACGGCTGGGCTGGCTGATTTTTATCGGCATTACAGCCCTGATTGCTATTACCCCGATCCCTGTCACTATTCCGGCCTTAGTCGCAGGTTCTCTATACGGTGTCATTGCCGGCAGCTTATTTTCTTTTACCGGTATATTACTCGGTTCTTGGATTGGCTACTGGTTAGCGAGGTTCACAGGTAAAGACCTGACATTCAAACTCCTTGGCAGACATGGACCGACGGTTGAAAAATATTTGAATAATGCAGGTTTCTTAGCCATGTGTACAGCACGACTGATTCCGGGACTGCCCTATTGGCCAGTCAATTACGGCTCAGGCGCTTTAGGTATCAGCCAGTACGTCTTTTTGTCAGCAACCTTGATTGCTTCCATCCCGGGGCAGGTTTCCCTTGTCCCCCTTGGCACCTTCGCAGCCCATCAGTCTCTCTTTAACGGCATCATGCTGGTTACAGCCTGGATGACAGCGCTCACAGCCATTTGTATTTCTTACCGTTACTGGCGAAATAAACGTAAGGAGAGTAAATAACCGTCTAAAAATCACAGAAAGGAACAGACACAGGTGATTAAAAACATCCCTGCAACATTAACCAGGATCGCTGACAAACTCAGTTTTTTCGCTCTGCCTTCCCGGTTTGCGTGATTAAGAGTATAACGACACTTAAGATCGCGAGACCGATGGCTATATAATACGGCAGACCCAACGGTGACAGGTAAATATTGCCCGCTTCATTCGCCTCAATCGCCGTAATCAAGTAGATTAAGTTCAATATTGATAAAATAAGTATCAGTATCATATCACTCCTTATCCATATTCTACCTTTTATGGCCGGCGATTAAACCTTCCCGGAGTTTGAGTGTAGAGGCTTCGGTGCAGCTGATGGCCCGCATTACACTCAGCTGGCCATATTTCACTTTCAGTGCATCGATGGTCTTCATCAGCGCTTCTTCTTTCAGCATTTTATCGACGTCCTGAAAAAGTGAGACCTGTTTCTGGCTGTCCGGGATAAAGTTCGTCAATGTCACGCTAATCGTCCGGTACAGGGCGTACGGATCTGCGAGTTTCTTCAGCTCCTGCCAGAGTCTTCTCATAATCACATCTTCGCTGTTGGTGCCTTCTTTAATGGTAAACTGCTTGCGGTAGATATGACCGTCTTTCGTGCCGAGGGAAAACTGCACGGTACGTACGAGCTGGTGCATGAGCCGCATACGGTGTGTCACTTCATCGACATGTTCAAACAAAACAACATAAGTTTCGCTGAACTTGTAATCCCGCATGAGTATCTGGCTCTTTGCAATCGACGGCGAATGGACCTTATGCTTTTCGCTGATTTTGCTGAAATCGATGCCGTTGGCGTGCAGATGCCAGTCGACACCGATAATGCCGAAATCCCGCTTCAGGTACTCGTGCGGATAGTTGGCCAAATCCCCAATATTAAAAATTCCCCGCTGGTTCAGTTTCTTTTCACTTTTCTTATTGATGCCCCAGAATTTACTGAGCGGCTTAATGTGCCACATTTTCTCTACCACATCCTTATACCGCCATTCGGTAATCCCGTCCGGCATGTGCTTGGCTTCAATATCCAAGGCAACCTTACTTAATAACAAATTATCACCGATACCGACCGCAGATTCGATTAAGGTCTCTTCATAGATTTCGGTCTTTATCTTCCTGGCAAGCTCTCTCGGTGAAGCGGCAAACAGTTTGTAGCTGTGCGTGACGTCCATAAAGAACTCATCGACAGAATACTGATGAAAATCTTCAGGTGCGACGTATTTGAGTGCAATTTCCGTAATACGCATGGAGTAATCCAAATAGATTTTCATTGAAGGATTGATAATGTAAATATCGCTGCGGCTGGGAATCTCAAACAGCCTGGACCCCGTCTTAATGCCGAGTTTCTTCAATTCAGGTGTCGCTGCGAGCACAACAGAACCGATACTCTTTGTGTCCCCTACCACAGCGAGTTTGGTTGTCTTCGGATCCAGCCCCTTCAGCCTGCATGACACGCTGGCAAAGAAACTCTTTAAATCGATGCACAGAATATCATAGTGCGGACATAAATTATAGTCATACATGAATACCACTCCTATATAGAACGTATGTTCTATATTATCATACAAGTGCGGAAAATATCGGGGTTTCATTTTAAAAAATTTAAAATATATCGAACAAACGTTCTATTTTTGGTATAATTAGTATATCGCCTATCCAGCCCGGGCGAAATATCGACCGGGAGGAGGTGGAGTATTATGTGTACTATTTTTGTATATCTCGTTGGCCCGATTATCGTCGGGTGCATCGTGCAGCTGTTTAGGTACTGGCTTGAACAGCAAAGAAAAGAATAGGCGATAAAACACCAAAAAACCCCCAAGCGCTCAGCCCAGCACTTGGGGGTTTGGTGAAGTAATGTGTACTATTTTTGTTACCTTTAATTTAGCATAATGTGAATCTAATTGCCAGTTTGAGACAATCTTATTGTTTAAAATATAAAATGAAGCCCCAATCTACGACCATAGATTAGGGCTTCGGTGAAAGCAATGGATTTCCTTTTTGTGAGTTAATTATATCATCAGACATCGTACAAATACAAAAATTCAGCCGTTTCTTTTTAAATTATTTCTATCAACTAAATGTTTATCATTTTCATCTGATTTCTCTTTTTCAATCGCTTTCTTGAGAGATTTTTTGAGCGGCGGGTTCTTTTCCATCAGCTGCATTACTCTGGTAGCAGATCCATTAGGGGTAGAACGCCCTATTTCCCATGATTCTATAGTAGTTGTCAAAACCTAATATTATATTCTAAATATCTCGAAAATATCACTTTATTTTAATTTACTCCCTAGACCTCTCTCCCAACTCTCTCACCAAATTACACGTGCATTTAATCCCATTCAAAAAGTTTTCTACTTTCAAATTTTCATTGGGTGAATGGTTGTGCTGGTCGAAGTTGGCGTACGGCATAATGATGGATGGCGTGTTTAATATTTCTGTCCACACATAGTCCGGGAGTGAGCCCGGCATGCTCGGCTGGACTAAGGGTTCTTTACCGTAGGCGTGACCAACAGCATCGGTCACGACCTGTACAATCTCCAGTTCCGCCGGTGTTCTGGATGGCCGCATGGCGCCTTTATAAGTCACAACCACGTCTGGATTTACTTTCTTCACGTGATCTTCAATTTTCTCAAATACGTATTCCGGGTCCTGGTCCGCCACCAGCCGGATATCCATATTGACAGTCGCACTCGCGGGAATAATTGTTTTTGCATGTTTACCTATGTAACCGCTCTCTATGCCCGCAATATTAAAAGTCGGTTCCATGGTCAGCTTATGGTAATAGGACGCCCCGTCCATATCCAAATCTCCATAGCCGATTTTCTCTGCAATATCTGCCTGGTCGTAAGGCAGCCGCTTCAGGAGTTCTATTTCTTTATCACTCGGCTCGCGTATATGATCGTAAAAACCATCCACCAGCACCTGGCCTTGATCATCACGCATGGTGTTCAAGAGCTCAACCATCTTCCACACCGGATTCGGCACGATATTTCCCGTATTACCGGAATGATTATCAAAATCCGCGCCACTGACAGTCATTTCAAGAGTCAGCACCCCTCTGACACCAAGCAGAATTAAAGGATTGCCGCTGTTATGAGATGAACCGTCTGCAGTATAGACTAAATCCGCTTCAAGCAGCGTTTTGTGATTGTGGACAAAATCGGCGAGATGCACACTGCCGAGTTCTTCTTCCCCTTCAAAGATAAACTTCACGTTAATCGGAAGCTCGCCGTAGAGCGCTTGATAAGTCTTCAGTCCGAGCAGCTGGGCCATCAGCTGTCCTCTGTTATCACCAGCACCTCTCGCGTATATTCTGCCTTCTCTGATTTCGGGTTCAAACGGATCAGAATGCCACAGTTCCAGCGGTTCCACAGCCTGGACATCGTAGTGGCCGTATATTAATAAGGTGAAGCGGTTTTTATCGTTTAGAATTTCTCCGTAAACGACCGGATTTCCGGCTGTTTCGATAATCTCGGTATGAATACCGAGACTCTCCATGTCGCCCTTTAATACATTGGCGCAATTTCTAATCTCATCAGTGTCGGTGCTGATACTTTTAATCTTAAGCAAGTTAAACAGCTGATTCAGGTAGTCGTCACGGTGCTGTCGAATAAAATCATCCATCTTTTCAAGTGTCATGTCATCCCTCCACTTAGTACTTATACAATAAATCCAAAAAGATATTACTCTTTTTTTATTCGACAGACATAGGTGATTGCGAATGAAATATAATTGCTTCTTTAATAAAGACATTATTTAATTGACTATCATAAAGATGTGCGTCACTTCCAGGAGATACTCGAATGGTACCAGCTAACATTGAGCGTATACCTGCATCTTTTGTACTCACCGGAACAACTGATGTTACTACATCAGAGATTTCTTTAAAATCTAGAAAAGATATAACTTTTCTTATCGCAGATAATTCACCAATATTGTCTAATTCTTTTCCTGATACTAATAAAGTATAGGAAAGTTTGTCATTCTCGAAAAAAGTATTTTCCGGAACAAGCATTATCAATATATTTTTCGGGTGGAAGAGAGTATAGACTAGTGTAAAACTCCTGATTTTATTCACCAATACTTCTTTGTCCATTTGTACACCCCACTTTTACCATCAAGTACTTCCAACGTTTCTGCAGCATCCATTTTTTTAAATTTATCTACACTTTCATATCTTAAGTTTATGTTCCAGTTTTTTATATATAACCAGTTAGCCTGAAATTTTTCATCTTTAGCACTTTCAACTTTTAGATACTGTTCAATCCCAGAAAAAATCAATAATTTTTCGAGATTATGACTCCTATATTTTTTATCAGAAGGAAAATAATTACTATTAAGATTCTTACAAATTAGATACTTAAAAGAAAACTCTAATACTATGCCACCTTCTTTGGTCACATCGGAATACTGGTCAGCATCATATAATATATTTAGTGTTTTCATTTTATTAATTGAATTACTTTTCAAATCATCTTTATGAAGTTGATTTTGCATCCATATTCCCCTATTCAATATAAATTTAAATGCTGTACTTCAAAATACAGTGTTAACATGAATTCCAATTTTTTATACAAATCTTTATTGTCACAATATTACTACAATTTAAGGGTGAATGATAAATGTTTGAATTAAAACATAAAAAAATACACCTATGAATCACCATAAGTGTAAAAACGATTCTTCAATTCTTAATACAACCCCGTCCCCGCCAGTCTGATCAGACGGGCGGCAATATATTTCTTGGCTTACGAACTATCTTCAAAACTTTTTCATCAAATATATAGTTTCTTTCTCTAAAGAAAGTGTGCGATTTGCCGTCTTCTTCATAATAGTGAAAGCCTTCTTTTAATGAGTCTTTGCTAGTATCTTCACTCTCCGGAAGACTATTCATCAGTGTATATTCATATACATCTGCTTCACTCACGGTAAACACATCGCCATAGCTGTGATGCATCATATTATCGACACCGAGTGTCTGACAGGCATAGTCGTAAGCACGTCCCCTCTCGCCAAGTAATACTTTAATCTGCGTTTCTTTGTCGACATGATAAACATCCCCCATCCGGTACATCTATAAAGTTATATATAAAAGATGCCATTAAATCAGCAAATGCCCCGGGGTCACAATTTTATTAGAAATGATAAAATGATGAAAATTAACTGGAGCTCTTCCAATACAATTGAATAGAAAGAGAAAAACAGAGTTATTTTCTCCCCTCTCACACCACCGAACATATGGTTCCGTATTTGACGGTTTAATTTATATTACAGTACACACTTTCAGACATATATTTGAAATGGCTCTATGAAGGACTTTAGACTGACCAATATAACGATACCCTTTACTTCGCATCTATATTATTAAAACTCTTATAAGTATCCAATTGCCATCAGGTTTTGATTATAAACTTTGTTATCACTAACAACTTTTATTTAAAAAAACACTGTTAGTTTTGATGATTCCATCGATTAATTCTCTGTCCCCCATTGATCAATATATCTGAATAATTTTCTTGGGAAATTATTTCAGAATATAATTTGCTAATTACGTCCTCATTTACTATTTCACTAGAAATTTTAGTTTGAATTACCTTTTGTAAATCTGATAAGTTTTCTATATTATTTTCTGAGTGCCCCACTAGAAATATCATATAAAGCTTTAATATTCCTTTGCTATTATCACTATTGGGGTTTAATCTTACTTCTTGGTCAAAATCTTCAAAAAATTCTGTTACAAATCTTTTTAAACCTTTAAGATGTATTGATTGTGAACTTAAAATCTCTTGAATATTTTTGCAAATAAAAGATGCAACTTCATAATCTTGATTGCAACCATACATTAAGCTATCTTGAAAAATTTTATAGTTATTAAAATACAATAAAGCTTTCCAATAAAATAAATGACTCCCATTCTTGATGAAAAATATTTTAAAGTCCTTAGAGCTGTTACTTTTTTCAAGATTATTAGAAAAATTACAAAAAACTTTTTCAGGAAAATCATATTTAAATTCATCACTTTTTCCATCCAGTTTTAATTCTTGGACAGTAAAATTGTATTTATATAACACGGAATCACAAATTCTCACATTGTAAATTGCGATACCAAAAAAACTGATTAAGATATTAACAGAATTATCTTGTCCTACATATGACAAAAATGTATGACTTCCAAAACTAATTCTACTTTTTATTAAATTCATAATTTTTTCATTCTTAACGATATTTACTATTTTGTCTCCTATACCTTGAGTTATATATTGAATAATTGGTTCAAAGTCATTCACTTTAAAATTAATATTATTTTTTAAGCAATACCATTCAAAAGCAATTTTTGCCATTAATCTATACATTTCTTTACTAAAAAATATATTCAAATCAAAATTAATACTTTCAGTAATTTCTATTTTGTTTACATCAATTTCTTTTATATCATTTTCGTTAATATTATTAATTTTTCGTAACTCATCTAATGGTGCCAATAGAGTTTTTCCATCTATACTTTTCATCTTTTTATTATGAAATTTTTTTGCTTCAGACCCCATTTTAGATTTAAATGACTCACCTTCAATCTCATATGTTATTTCATAAGGGAGATAATCTTTACTTTTACTCGATTTAACACTTAACGAGTTTGTAATAAATGCTAGTTCCTTAATTATTTTATATTCAAATTGATTACTAAATTTGTTGTTATGCTCTATCTTACAGACATTTGGATTAATAACTTTTCTATTAGTCAATGCGTCCGGAATTATATCTGAATTAGATAAATCTTTAGAGGTACCACAATATATACATTGTCTTATAATAAGTTCTCATTCCAATACTTTTAAATTTTTTTAATGCATTTATAAAGAATATAGTTTCGCAAATATTAAACTCTTAAATCATCTAAAAACATTTCAATTTAATATTGAGATAAAAGTTACAGTATTTTAAATTATCTATACTCATATTTCCAAAAAGCTTTACTTTCTCAATACATAATTAAGTTAACCTTATAAGTATACAGTTCAGTTGGGATTATTTGTGCAGGAGAATATAAAATTAAATCCTGATATACAATTAGGGATTAAGATTACTTAGACTATTTTACTTTTTATGATTGTCTATTCTTTGTCAGGAATCTCTCTCAATTCTGGAAATTGGTATATAGTTCTAAGATTTATGTCTTTTTCACATGTTCATCCTCTCCAGTTTCTACTAAATTTATTATATTATAAACTCACTTCAATAAAGAATAGTCATCTTGTTTTAAATATTATATTTATGAAAATCTCTAGACTATGATTACCTTCTTTAAAGAATAATTAAGCTTTCAGTATTTTTAATGAAATTAAAAATATGAGGTATAATTTAAGAATACACTATATAGATATGATTAAAAATTCAGAAGATAAGAGGCTAATTAAATGTATAGTATAGATTATATCCGTTCACTATCGTTTGAGTTACTAAGTGTTAAAGACAGAGTCAGACATTTCATTGGAGATAGGCATTGGGGTGAAGATGGAAGATTCAAAGAAGTAATATTGATGGAGAAATTAGAAGAAATGCTACCAAGTTCTGTAAGTGTATGTACAGGTTTCATTGTTAATAATGATGATGAGAATAAAATATCAAAACAAATAGATATTATAATTTATAATAATTCCTATCCTTTACCTTTTTCATTAAATGATTTTGCTATTATTGATTATAGAAGTGTTGTTGGAGTAATTGAAGTTAAATCTAAACAAAGCGCAATGAGCTTAGCAAAAACAATTAAAAAGTCTTCAGAAATCTCGGAATTAATGAACAATAGGGAGTATTTCAATGGCATTTTTATCTATGAGGACGGTACGAGCATTGATAACAAACTTTTTAAAACATCCAGACCGGACCTCAATAAAATCACAGACTTACAAGATAAACACACTAAGAGAAGCAATAGTTTAAAAAGACAACCTAACAAACTAGCTCACTCTTTAGTTAAAGGTCTTGAAGAGGCGACGGGCAGAGTAAATCATATTTGTTTAGGACCACATATATTCGTTAAATACTGGGATAATAACAATCATACTTCAGGATATTATGACTTTTATGATATACAGGATCTTTCAGTTGGATATTTTATAGCAAATCTAATAGACGTAATTTTAACTTCAACAGGCGTTCCTCTAAATACTCTCGAGAGGGAGAAACGTTTATATCCTCTTCCAGAAGGTAAAATTAGTTATGAAATAGAACGTTATAGGGTTAATACCCAATGATATAAAGTAAAAAATGTCCCGAGTATAATAAGTTATACTCGGGACATTTTTTATAATAGTTTCGATACATAAATTCTGAAAAACTAGTTCCTCACTATAAATGAATTATTATAAATTATAATGGGCAGTTAATATGCACTCCAACCAAAGTCAGCTGCGATTGTCACACCGTTAATATAGGCGGATTCATTGGATGCGAGGAAGAGCGCGATATTGGCGATTTCTTCTGTAGTGCCTGCTTTAGTCATCATATTCACACCGCGTGTCGCGACTTCCATACCGAAGGTGTCGATGTTCGACATATTCGTTGTCAGCGGTGTAGGCACATGTGCAGGTCCGATGGCGTTGCAACGGATGTTGTCCGGTCCGTATTGTGACGCGACGTTTTTTGTCATGCCGACCACCGCATGTTTGGATGCAGTATAAGCCAATCCCCCGCGGCCGCCTGTTAAACCGGAGATTGATGCCATATTAATAATATTTCCCTGGCCTTTCTCCTGGAAAATCGGCAGTACTTTACGTGTAGCTCGCATGACACTTGTTACGTTGATATTCATGACGCGTTCCCACACATCATCGGTAACGTTGCTTGCTGCGAGCATGTTATCGGAGATTCCTGCATTATTGACTAAAACATCGACTGTCCCGAAGGCTTCGACTGTCTGATCAATCATTGACGCGATATCATCTTCCACGGTCACATCCACCTTAATTCCAATGGCTTCAGCACCCATTTCTTTCAGCTGGCTGACGGTCTGGTCCATACCCTCTTCATTAAAATCAGCAACGACAATTTTTGCACCTTCTCCTGCGTAAGTTAAAGCAATTTGTCTGCCGATGCCCGAGCCACTTCCTGTAATGACGGCAACCTTATCTGTTAATCTTCCCATGTCTCCCTCTCCTCATTCCCAATAATAAATACAAATTATATTTTGATAGTCTTTCTATCATATTTTATCGCTGGAGAAATTACCCGTCAAGTAAATACGAAAAGACCTCCAATCCAGTGTTCTGAATCGGAGGCTGATATTCAATTAATGCGCTGTTTGTCCGCCATCGACAGTGAATGTCTGTGCATTAGCAAATTTAGCTGAGTCAGAACATAAGAATAAAATCGTGCAAACAAAGCAGTTTATATACCGCTACGCACTTCACTCTATAAAGACTGTTTTTTAAAAATACGGGTATGAGTATAAAATATTAAGTTTAAGGAGTGAGTAGATGAAAATCTTGTTAACCGGTGCGTCGGGCTATATCGGCGGCAATTTACTAGAGAGTCTGAAAGATGATCACGAGATTGTTGCCATTTCAAGGAATACAAAAAATAAAGAAGATGAAAAGAATGTCACTTGGAAAGAAGCGGATTTATATTCCCAGATTGACATAGAAAATGTCATGGAAGATATTGATATCGCAATATATTTAGTCCATTCTATGCAGCCTTCTTCAAAACTGTCCCAGGCAAAATTCAGAGATATGGATGCGATACTCGCGGATAATTTTGCATGGGCAGCGAAACGCCAAGGTGTTAAACGGATTATCTATCTGAGCGGAATTATTCCGGATGATGATAAACTGTCGGAACATCTGAACAGCCGCCTAGAGTGCGAGAAAATACTCGGCTCATATGGTATTCCGGTCTCTACGCTGAGAGCTGGATTAATTGTCGGACCGAAGGGTTCGTCCTTCCCGATTCTCTATAATCTCGTTAAACGTCTGCCGGCTTTAGTATTACCGGCATGGGCTTATAACCGCACGCATCCGGTTGCGCTTAAAGACGTGATCACAGGTTTATCTAAAGTGGTAAAACGTCAGCCAAAAGAGAATGAGTCAATCGATATCGGCGGACCGGATGAAAAAACTTATAAAGAGCTGTTTCAGGAAACCGCAGAAATGGTCGGTAAAAAACTGCCGATGATGGATCTGCCGATCATCCCTATCTTCCTGTCAAAATTATGGGTGCGTCTGATTGCCCAGAAACCTAAAGAAATGGTCTACCCGCTCCTGGAAAGTCTGACTCATAATATGGTCATGAAGCAGAAAAACTATGTGGAAGGCATTTCGAATGCCCCGACGACGTTTAAAGAAAGTGTCCGCATTGCGCTGGACGGGGAAATGGATCAGGACACACCTTCCGCACCGGAGTTTGTGCTCAAAAAAGACCTTGAAAAAAATGATGTAAAATCAGTACAGCGTATCCGCATCCCGGAACAGTGGTCTGTGGATGATGTTGCGAATTACTATGTCAACTGGCTGTCCCGAATAGGCGGGAAGTTTATCACTACGAAAGTCAACGATGCTGAAACGTCGATTACACTGCCCTTCTTCAAGACACCGATACTCATACTGGAACGCTCGGAGAAGCGGTCGTATGAAGACCGGATACTGTACTATATTAAAGGCGGCAGATTTTCTAAAGTCACAAAAGACGGCCGTGCACGGCTGGAGTTTAGAAGAGTACTGGACTCCAATGAAGTATTAATTGCGATTCATGAATATGAACCGACACTGCCGTGGTTCGTCTACACGCTCACTCAAGCTAAGGTGCATTTACTGGTCATGCGCGCATTTGGATTTGAAACGGGAATACTCGCAAATACGCTGGATTCCAAGTATGCGAAATATGCATCCAGTCCGACGTCCAGCTGATAAAACGTTGCATATAAACAATGAGTCCGGTACAGTACCGGACTCATTGTAATTTTGACTGTATTTATTTTATTCGTTTTTACTGTACTCCCCGAGCGCTCTTATTAAATGATTGGAGCAATCTTAAACAGGAATTTTTTTTAATTAATTACCAGCCTGTGTTGTCTTCAGTCATCCACTTGGAAAGCTCTACCGTGTCTTCAAGTGTCTTGTATCCTTCTTGATTTTTGTTTTATATAATCTCACTAATTCAGTCACCAGACTTTTCACCTGGTTGAATTCATATACTTTCAACTGATTCATTTCTAATTTCCTCCTGTTTATTAGAAGTACTTTATGAAATGACATTATTATTCCATTAAAGCACTTCGTATTTTATAAAATAAGTGCTCGTTCGTATGATGACTGACATCTTACTGTGTCTCATCTGATCATCTCCTCGAAATTTAAATCATTGTTATTATAACAGAACTTGCTTACACACTCGTAATTCCGTCTATTTCTCCCATTCTGCCTTTATCTATCAGTTCTTTGTTCTGTTCGATAAAGTGCTCACGGCTTTCTGAGATCATCTTATTAAACCCGGCGACAACTGCTTCCTCTGTTTCGCCCCATAACTGGTGGTTGTAGTTTTTAAAATCCGGAATTACTTTTTTCGCTGCGTTTTTCCTTATATGTTTGGTCAGTCCTTTTTTCCATCCTGTGATGGATTTAAATACCATACCCGCACCAATCGCAGCACTGAGTGTCAGACCTAAAGGACTTGCTAAAAAGGCTGCAGCTGCACCGGCTTTTAACATTCCAAAGCTCGCGAGTATTCCGGATGCTTTAGTCAGCAGTGCCGTGCTTCCAAGTTTTCCGAATGAGGACATATATAAAGCGAGTGCGCCCGATGACCCGAGTCCTGCGAGTCCGGTGACAAACCAGTTTTTTGAGTTATTACCGAACTTAAGTCCGGATACGTTGATAAATTCATGCTCTATATTTTCAATCGCTTCGTCTGTTTTCTCGTTGAAATGCTCTATTTTACTACGGACTTCAGCATTGATGATTTCCACTTTCTCCATCAGCACATGTTCCGTAAATGCTTTCTGTTCCTTTTTCTTCATTTTAACACCTTGAGTTTCAATCTGTTCCAGTAATTTTTCTACTGTTAAGTCATCATAAAGCTGCAGCTTTATTAACTGATCAATCGACTGTTTATTCTCTACCGCCAGATTTTTCAGCATTTCTTTTTTCTCACGAATTCGTGATATATGCTTCTCAAAGTCTGTCAGCCGTTCGTTGAACGTTTTTGTGTTTGCTGATTTCTCTTTAATGTCTTCACTGATTATTTTATAAAATGAGTCATATTTATCAATAAGTCTTCCGTAGTCAATAACCGGTGCAACAGATGAACTGTCAAAGTCGTGAATCAGAACGCTGCTTCTTTGGTTGTTAAACGTTTTAACAGCACTTGGCAAACTGAATTTATCGACGACAATAACATATACGTTCTCTCCGTAGTCAGGAAGTATATAGTTGTCATAAATATTTTGTGTTTGTGATGAATCTGCAAGTAAAACTAATGTTTTATCTGATGATTCATTATTTATATTAACTGGCTGTTCTGCATAGATTTCTTCTTTGTTAAAGAGCGCCATAAAATTGATAACCAGAATATTAACCGGCTGTATAAAATTACGATAATTTAAATACTGTGTACTCTTAATTCCGCTTCGGTAATTAAGCAAATGAAGTGTGTCTTTATGTTTAACTTCTTCAGAGAGATTACGCGCTTCTATGTGATCAATCCCGAACAGCTCAAAGAAAAACTTCTCCAGAAAATCATCTGACTGTGTCAGCTCACAATCTATAATCAGATTAAATTCTCCAACTAGATTACGGAGGTTTTGTTCCGCAATGATTTGATCAGCAGTATTTAATTCTTTAAATTCAGCGACCTGATTGATGAATGTTTGCATATTACTAATGTTTTCGTCACTCATGAACACCCTCCGTTCTAACCATCCGCATTCCTGTATTTGCTGCGGTTTCGTTTTCTGTTCAGCATTTTTTCAATATCCTGATCGATTTTTTCTGAGATTTTACTTTCAAGCACTTCTGATATTTTATTTTCCAAAGCATCTTTACTCTGCTCATTATTACTTAAATACTTTAGTTCTTCCCCGTATATTTCTTTATAGTAAGCATCCAGTTCATTGTAAGTCTCAGCTGTCAGTTCTACTTCTCTCTTATCCCGGACAAAGTGTACTTCTTTAAAAAGCAGTGCTCTGATTGTCTCTGAATACCTGTTCGTACCGATTTCAGTTTTGGATAAATGAAACTTTCTGGCTGTACGGTTACATATATACTCTATATCTGCACCGGTAAATCCTGCTGATTCCCGGGCCAGCTGCTCCAATTCATCATCATGGAGCTTTAACGGAATTGCCCGCTTATTAAGCTTATCCTGAAACAGTAGCAATCTTGCCTCTTTACCAGGTTTACTTACATAGAAGATTTCATCGAACCGTCCTTTTCTTAAAAACTCAGGCGGCAGCACACCGTCAACGTTATTGGCAGTACCGACAACAAAGGCGCCTTTGTTATCATCACTCATCCAGCTGAGCAGTATACCAAATACTCTTCTTAATACCTGGTTGTCACTATCATTGACACCGGAGAATGCTTTTTCTATTTCATCAATCCACAGTACACAGGGGCTCATATGCTCAATGATTTTCAATGTTTCCATAATGTTTTTTTCACTGTCACCAACGTATTTCCCCATGATTTTACTGATATCGAATTTAATAAGCTTTAATCCTAAAGCATTCGCAGCGGCTTTTGCTGTCATACTCTTACCTGTACCAGGCTCACCTAAAATAAGTATACCTTTCGGTAATTCCACACCATTCGTCGTCAGCAGATTCATATTCGAAAATGCGGCCCGTTCTTCTTCAATATATGCTTTTAAATGATCCAGACCGATAATATCGTCAACATTCTCTGTAGTTTCAACAATGGATAATGTCCCCATTTTTTTAAGCATCTGTTCTTTGATCGTATATATTTCTCTCGATATGCTGCTGTCTATTTTACTATTGAATACTTTAATTCCAAATTCGTAAAATATAAACGACAGCGCCTGCGTTATTTCGTAATAGGATAATCCTTTAAGGTTCTCTATTAAGTTTGGGTCCATATTCCCGGCATCTGTATATGCTTCCAGATTATTCGTGCTGATAAATTCCTTAATAATATCGTAAATATCATTTTCATCCGGAAGCGGATTTTCAATAATCATTGCACCGTCTCTTAATTGAGGTGGAATATCATAATGACTGCCATTAAAAATAATTGTCGTATTATAATATTTATTCGTCTGTACTCTATGTACAAAAACACTCAGGATTTCACTCAGTTTGTCAGACTCATCGGTCCGGTTACCATTGAATAATGATTCTGCACCGTGAATAACAACAATCTGACCTTTGTCTGTCTTCAGTAATTCAGTTAATGCGCCGAGGAGTACATCATAGTCGCTCAGTTCAACGCTCGGATGTTCACTAAACCCCTGAGTAATATTAAAAGAAAATACATGTTCGATCTGACTTTTGGTTTTAAAACTTCTCATCGTTTTTTCGACTTCATCAAGACTGAATCTCTGCAGGAAAATAAGGGGAATATTTGATTGAATAAACTTGGTCACTTCAAATTCCAGTCTTCTGTTATTATTCATCATATTTCACCTCTATATATTCTGCATAAGCACTTGAGTCTTTTAAATCTATTTTAGCGCCAGGTGCATAAATTCTGTTGACCACCTGCTGCTCACTTCTTTTGTTATAAATATCAACAAACGAACGTGCACTTTCAGCACCTTCATATGCCGGAGTGAGATTCTCCAGTGTTAATGGTCCTTTACAGCTCGTGATTATAAATTTAGTCCTTAATTCTGTAATCTGTGTGAAATCATCTGCACGGTGTATCTCCAGACTGGATACATCATCGTCTCCCCAGTATCCGTCTTTAAGAAATACAAGTATATTTCTAATAAACTGCTCGGATATCTCACCGGAGTAGTGATCGATAGTAATGGAGAAGCCAAGGAAAAAATCCAGACTGCTGTTCATGAGTGCTGATTTCTCACCATCAGAAAGCTCGGCAAAGAATAACTCATAATCCAAAGTAATCTCTGTTATAAGATTTAAAACAGTTTTAAAATCATCATTTCTCTCTGACCAGAGTGTATTTAACAATTGCTGAAATGCCTCTTTTTCCGAAGTATAGGACACACTGTTATCCAGCATACTTATAAACTGATAATATCCTTCAATCGTGTCATCACTATTAACAACTTCAACAGCTAAATGATTACTTGCCCATATCTTCAAATCATCCGATTTAAATTTCTCATACAGCTCCAACTTATTTCTGTATTTAATTAATCCTGGTATGTCATGTATCAAATTGTTTCTGAATGAAATTTTAGGACTCAAAGTTCTCATAATCCGACTCCTTATTTTTGCTTGTCTCTTTACGTTCTGATGCTCTGTTTCTCACAAGTAATTTAGATTTCACTGTATTCAGAGCATCGACCATCTCTTCACGCTTTTCTTTGTCCAGTGCAGTCACTGCGACTGTAATGACAACACCTTGTATCAGCGCTGATTTCGGTCCGAATGCCAGCATTAAAATAGTCAGTCCATGTTCTCTGACAAGCGGATTATGCTTGACGAAGTCCATGATGGCAATAATATAATTCTCATACAGCTGTTTCATCTTCTCTTTCAGCTGGAGTTCAGTGAGTTTATTCTGCCCATGTTCATACACTGCATGTGAAACACTCATACTATGTTTAATCATCATAGTAAGCAGCATCTTGTAATTATCTTCACCGATATTTTTGTCAAGATCACGGCTGTCGAGCAGTTCATCTGCTAAAAGATACAGTTTATTAATCAGTGTCGTTTCCTCTTCATCGGTCATATTGCCTTCAAGATATGCTTTATATTCTTTAAAGCTCGAATACAGCGCGTTATCAGCTAAGTCAAAATGATCTTCCAGCTGTGAAAAAGTATTATTAAATAAATCCAGTCCTTCTGTAGATACTTCTTCCAGATCATCAAATTGACGTAACTCACGGTTAAATGACTGATCACTGTTCATACCGTCTTCCATATTCTCTGATCTTTGCTGGGCATATGCTTTCAGCTTGTCTCCAGCATTCTTCATGACTTCCCTGCCGACAACCATACTTGTTTCTTTAACGATTTCTTTAAATTGCTCACTGGCAATGACTGCTTTAAGCTGGTTCATCAATGCTGCATTCATAATATATCCCCCAGTTATCCGTCTCATTTTTATACGTTCGATGACAGATTCTATAATTTACACTTTGCTTTTACTTATACCCCAACAGGACGCTTCATACTCCTCTGCCCCTGCGTCAAATCAATGTATAGAATTATTCATTTTGTCACGTTATAGTACATAATAAAGACTCAGTCCATAAAAATATTAAAATACCGGTTGACCCTTACATAACGTCATACTCTATTCTTAATTTGTCAGGAGGTTTAAAAATGTATTATGTTAAAGAACTCAGTGAATGGACTGGTGTTTCCGTGCGCACGCTGCATCATTATGATTCCATTGGTCTTTTACCGGCTAACAGGAGCGACAATGGTTATCGTTACTATACTGATAAAGATCTCGATAAGCTTCAAATCATTCTGGCTTATAAGCATCTGGGATTTGAACTCCAGGAAATTAAAGAGATGTTTGCAGACAGTAAAGATAATCAGCTGACTCATTTAAGAAGACAGCTGCAACTGATGCATGATGAAAACCGGAGAATACTGACAATCATTAATACGCTGGAGTCTACGATTCTGGCGAAGGAAAGAGGGATTAGTATGACAAGTCAGGAACGTTTTAAAGGGTTAAATTACGATGATAACGAGGAGTACAAAGAAGAAGCGGCTGAAAAATACGGTAAAGAAGTGATTGATACAGCAGCTAAGAAACATCAAGGTAAAGAGCAGGAAATGACAGATGGATTTAATGAGCTGTTCTTTGCTTTTGCTAATAATCACTCGTCAGGTATTTCACCGTCCGATTCAAAAAATGTTGAACTTGCGAAAGCACTGCACCAGCATATACGTGAGTATTCATTCGACTGTTCGCTGGAAGTATTCGAGAGTATCGGACTGGGTTATGTTCAGGATGAACGGTTCAAAAAGAATATCGATCAGTTTGGTGAAGGCACTGCAGAGTATGTCAGTGATGCTGTAACTGCATACGTAAATGTAAATAAGTAAACTTTAAACACAAAAGGAAGCGGGATAAGAATCCCGCTTCCTTTTTCTATGCTCTAAACTTACAAATTTTATATTATAAGTCTTTACTGTAGTCCCCTAACGTCTTCACCAGATTGCACGTGCATTTAATGCCGCCAAAGAAGTTCTCTACTTTTAAGTTTTCATTGGGTGAATGGTTGTGCTGGTCGAAGTTGGCGTACGGCATGATGATTGATGGTGTCTTCAGGTAATCGGTCCATACATAGTCAGGCAATGATCCCGGCATGCTCGGCTGCACTAACGGTGTCTTCTTGTATGCCTCCCCCACAGCGTCTGTCACCACCTGTACGATTTCGAGATCCGATGGTGTTCTCGACGGATGCATTGCGCCTCTGTAAGTCACTTTAATATCCGGGTCGAATGCCTCGACGTGTGCCTCAATCTTCCGGAATATATCTGCCGGGTCCTGGTCGGCGACGAGCCTCATATCGATACTGATAGTTGCCGTCGACGGAATGATTGTTTTCGCATTGTCTCCTGTATAACCGCTCTCCATCCCAGCGATATTAAACGTCGGTTCCATAGTGAGCTTACGGTAGTACGTCTCCCCGTCCATGTTTAAGTCTGTATAGCCGATCTTCTCTCCGATGTCTTTCTGGTCATATGGTAAAGAAGATAAAAGTCTCATGTCCGTCTGTGATGGTTCCCTGATGTTATCGTAGAATTCTTCCACGAGTACTTTCCCGTTTTCATCCCGCATCGTGTTTAGGAGTTCAATCATCTTCCACATCGGATTTGGTACAACGTTCCCGGTATTGCCGGAGTGATTGTCAAAGTCTGCAGTTTTGACGGTCATTTCAAAGTTGAGTATACCTCTGACACCGAGCAGTATTAACGGATTGCCACTGTTGTGGGATGAGCCGTCGGCTGTGTAGACCAGATCCGCTTCAAGCAGCTCTTTGTTTTTCTTCACAAATTCAGGCAGGTGCACACTGCCGAGTTCTTCTTCGCCTTCAAAGACAAATTTGATATTAATCGGCAGCTCCCCGTAGAGTTCCTGGTACGTCTTAACACCAAGGAGCTGTGCCATTAATTGTCCTTTGTTGTCTCCAGCACCTCTGGAGTAAATTCTCCCGTCCCGTATTTCGGGTTCAAATGGATCTGATTCCCACAGTTCCAGCGGTTCAACAGCCTGAACATCGTAGTGGCCGTAGATTAATAAGGTGAAGCGGTTATTATCGTTCATCAGCTCGCCGTACACGACCGGATTGCCGCCGGTTTGCATAATCCGGGTATCAATACCGAGTGCTTCCATATCAGTTTTCAGGACGCCGGCACATTGTCTGATTGCCTCACTATCGGTGCTGATACTCTTAATTTTAAGAAAGTTAAACAGCTGCTCCATATACATGTCTTTTTGTTTCAGTAAAACTGAATCCATCTCTTCAAGTGTCATATCTGTTCCCCTTTACTAATTACTTTGTGAGTTGTCATAATATTACTACAATTTAAAAGGGAAAGATAATTGATATTTTATTTTGCTGTCAGTTACCCCCGCATAATTACACTCTTTGACAAATGTCCGCTGTCCTCTTACACTGTTTAAATCATACTAAATAACTCTGAATAGAAGAATTCAATTGGTCAGTCATATTAATACTGTGAGTCAATCAATGGACCCGGTCCAGCATCGCGCAAGCACACTGAAAGATCCTCAAAAGCTGCTTATCGGCGGTGGCATTATAGTCAGTTTAGTTCTATTTATATTTTTAGCTATCACCCAGTCAATCATGCAGCCGGTTCTCATGATTATTGGTTTACTGCTTGGTTACACCTTATTTCATGCCCGCTTCGGTTTCACTTCCGCTTTCAGACGGTTGATGTCTGTCGGTAACGGTGAAGCAATACGCGCACATATGGTAATGCTTGGCACAGCCACTGTATTATTCGCACCTATTTTAGCACTCGGTATTTCATTTTTCGGTGCAGAAGTTACAGGTTATGTTTCGCCAATCGGTGTCAGCCTCATTGTCGGTGCCTTTATATTCGGTATCGGTATGCAGCTCGGCGGGGGTTGCGCGTCCGGTACACTGTATTCAATCGGTGCCGGTCGTTCGGTCATGTTCATTACTTTAATTTTCTTTATAATCGGTACGACAATCGGTGCAGCACATTTACCATTCTGGACAGAAGAGATGCCTTCGATGGGCTCGTTTTCACTCGCAACTTCGACTAATCTGGTATACGGTGGTGCTTTGGTCGTCTCGTTATTAATATTCGGTTTAATTGCCTATATCAGTAAAGTCGTTGAGAAAAAGAAAAACTCTCCTAAAGTTGCACCATTGCCAACTGCACACGGCTGGAGAAGAATTTTCAGAGGCTCGTGGCCATTAATGGCTGCAGCTGTCGCTCTTGCAGTTTTAAATGCACTGACACTGATGACGCGCGGTGAACCGTGGGGAATCACTTCAGCATTTGCGCTTTGGGAATCTAAAGCTGCAAAACTCATCGGATTTGACGTCACGAGCTGGGGTTACTGGCAGGGAGAAGCGGCCACTGCTTTAAACGCATCAATATTTGCTGACTCTACGACTGTACTTAACTTCGGAGTCATCCTGGGAGCATTTTTAGCATCAGCAGCAGGTGGTTTGTTTAAGTTCGGTAAACTCAGCAAAGGTAATGTCATGGCTTCAATCATCGGCGGTCTTTTAATGGGTTACGGTGCACGCCTCGCATTCGGCTGTAACATTGGAGCTTACTTCGGCGGCATTGCTTCATTCAGCCTGCACGGCTACATTTGGGGCATCGTTGCCATTGGCGGTACATTCCTTGCACTGTACTTGAGACCCCTATTCGGCTTATCCGTACCAAAATCGAATGACTCTGTATGTTAATTAAAATAGAATGGGAATAAAATTCTCAACTAAAATCAAATGCCCTCACATTAAAAGTCATAACTTAATGTGGGGGCATTTTTATGTCTTATCCGATTTGGGTGACATCAAACACTGCAACGCAAGTGAATAATAGAGTTTTTAAAAAGTAACATTACAAGAAGCATTTCCCTCATAAAAAATACACCTATGATGATTCATAGGTGTGAAAACTATTAATACACTCCGGTCCCTGCCATTCTCAACAGAGTCGTTGCAATATAACGTTTTGCTTCTCTGCTGTCTTCAAATTTTATCTCGTCAGAAACGATGTTTCTTTCCTTATACCAAGTATGCCATGTGCCACGTTCCTGGTAAAAATGAAACCCTTCAGTACCCCGTTCTTCCTTAGGCGTTTCACCGTTTGGAAAGCCGTTTAAAAAGACGTATTCATGCACCTGTCTTTCAGTCACAGTAAACACATCACTGTACTTGCTGTCTCTCATATTGTCGACTCCGAGTGTCTGACATGCGAAGTCGTATGCGTTCCCGCCGAGTAATACTTTAATCTGAGTTGTCTTGTCTATCATGAGTATCATCTACCTTCTGCAGTTTACTGATCCGCCTTATCCGGCACATCTATAAAATTATATAAACCTAAGCAATATCCCCACAGCTTGTAAAATTCAGTGAACCAGATTCTGTCTGAATAGGATTTTTCTTTCCACGTTTCACCGTCTGCACCGAGTGCTGCGATGTACTTCAGCTCATATTGTCCATCATTCACTCTGTCGTAAATCACTTTGGACCGCTTGAGATGATAATCGCTCATCACGACGAGCGCACTGTCAAAGCCGTATTCACCCATGAGCTCTAATGACTCAACAACATTCGTATACGTACTCGTGGCATTATATTCTTCAATAATCGCATCTGCCGGTATACCGAGCGCCAATGCGAATTCTGTACTCTGCGGGTAAATGTCTTTACTCTTAGGCATAATCATTACCTCAACATTATCAGTAACTGCAAGTTCGAATGTGAACTAAGTATATATCGAATATAGATAAAACACATTAAGTTTTTAGATTTTTCTCAATAAAAAAAGCAATATCAACTAAATATACGTTGAAATTGCCCTAAATATCTATTCTGCTGTTTCTTCATTTTCTTCTTTTCCCTGCACATTAGAGTTGTTATTATTTAAAAATTCCTTTAAAGCAGCACTATTTGTCTCAAAGTCCATATCAATTACATTACCAGTGTGACTCGTATCCATAAATTGATACGTGTTTTCCAGCGGCAATGTCATCGTTGCAATATCTTTATCTCCTCTAATGAGGAAACTGGAAATCATGCGGTACATTTCCTTATTCGGCATTGAAGTGTCCACATATCCCATACCTGTTCCTAAAATCTTAGGCAGTTTCACAATACCGCCGACACTGATTACCTCATCCTGTATTGCTTCAAGCACCTGCTGCTGACGGCGAACACGCCCGAAGTCGCCTTCTTCATCATTACGAAAGCGCGCATAAGCCAGCAGATCTTTACCATTTAACTGCTGCACACCTTGTTTTAATTCCGTATCAATTTTCTCCGACATATCTTTTTCTACATCTATAGTAATACCATCAGGGTTAACAACATTCACTGTTTCCATAAATGCATCGTAATCCACAGTCACGTATTCTTCTACATTGATATCAAAATTATGCGCAATGACTTCACGCAGCAGTTCCACTCCGCCGAGTGAATACACCGCATTTATTTTATAACTCTGATAACCCGGTATCTCCACATAAATATCTCTCATTACCGATACCATTTTCATTTCCTTCTGCATATAATCATACTGACCAATCATAATCACATCAGTACGTTCTGCACCTTCATACATACGATCCTTACCAATAATCATCATCGTCTTCTTACCATCATGATTGTCTATTGGGTTAAATTCTTCACCTTTTGTTTCCACACCATTCTCAGCTGCGGTATTTAAACCTGTTCTGAAGCTGAAAATTATATATAGTATTAAAATTATTATAAATGCAATGATACCTAAAACTATAAATCCTCTTTTTCTAATCCGTGTTTTCCTAACGGTTTGATACTCTTCCTTATCTGACCTTCTCATCGTCTCTCTGTCCATTGCAATGCCCCTAAACTTTTCTTAAGCACTCATTGTACGCTTTCTTGAATTTTTTATAAAGCAAAAGCTGTAAATATAACGTTAAACTATTCACACGATGAATCATTCAATATTTATATTTTAAATTTAAAGTAGGATTATTTGTTTACGGAAATTACTCTTGTTATATTTAAAGTATCAGTAAGGAGATGTAATACATGGCTAAACTTGACAAGAAAGAACAAAAACGTATCGATGCACATGAAAAGCATATTGAAAATGCCAAGCAGAAAATATGGAAGTACGAACAGAAAATAATTAAAGACGATTTAGATGATAATAAGAAAGAACAACTGCAGGAAAAGATTAATCAGGAATTCCACTTTATTGAAATTCAGGAAAACCTTATAGAAAATCCTGACTTTATCGTACAGACCTAATAAATAAAAACGAAAGTCATTCCACACGGAGTGACTTTCGTTTATGTTTCATAATCTACTTTATAGAACTAAGAATAAAAGAAAGCACACTCTATTTTTTTACCCATTTCCTTACTTCTTCAGTAATATCTTTTAAATCTGCATCTTCATGTAAACTTGGCAGTAATGGATTTCTTTGTAGAGGATGGTATGGGAAATCTTTAGGGCTTAGACCTGTAGCAAAGAATTTTTTAGTTTGGTCCATAAATTTTAATCTTATTTCTTCACTTTCCAGTAATACTGGTAAATGCCTATGTCCAATCTTGCCCCAGCCTAGATATATCTTATTGGCATGATTGAACATGTGTTTAATTGCTTCTGTTTGTTGTATTTCTTGTACTTCCGGAATATCTACTCTATCAAACTCTTTGGATTTTGAGTTTATAAATGGGATTATATTTACTACATTTATACCAACGTATTCTTTTGCTTTAGCATATCTAATCAAACGATCCACTGTGGGATCATTCTGAATTTCATCAGCGACACTAGGGTTCATCATTATTGCTCCCAAAATTTCACCCTCATCATTCCATCTTTTTTCAAGAAAATATCTCTTCCTTGGATTCTCACTACTATCGAACCATGCCTCTCCACTAGATTTTTTTATATTCATGCCTTGAAATCCTCCTATTTGTTTAAACACTTTACAATCCGAGTTTATTTATTAAAGTATGACATACTCCTCTATACCTTTCATCTATGATCAACCATTTCTAATCGAAATGAATATAAATCTTCCTATGACTTTCATCATCCTTTAATAAATACTCTTTAAAATGGAGACAATACTGTATTTATAGTATTATAAGAAAAAAATCAGTTAGGAGTTAAAATTATGATTAGAAAAATACTTGCATTCGCATTAATCGCTGCAATGCTTCCATTCGGTGCACAAAATGCAAACGCAGCAAGTGAATGGGACAATGCAGTAACCGTATACGGTGCAGCATTGGAACAGGATTCAAATCTTCAAAATGAAACAGCGGAATTACTCGGTGTTGAAGATACTGATATTACCGATTACGTTTACTCAGAAGAAGTTAATCAATACATCGGCAAGAGCTATGATAACAGCGTACTGAAATCAAGTATCCGTATTATCCAGACTGCTGAAGGCAGCGGATTAAACATTGATATTAACGAAGAAATGGGTCAGATACTGTTAATCTCTGAAGAAACATATCAGAACGCATTACTCACTTCAGGCATTACAGACGCTGACGTCACAATCGCAGCAGCCCAGGATGTTACAGGCGAAAGTGCCTTAGCCGGTGTATACAAAGCATTTGAAGCTCAAGGCGAAGCAATTGACCCTGCAAAAACACAAAACGCCCAGGACGAACTTGAAACCATCACAGACATCTCTGAAGAAAACTCTGGTGTTGAAGGCTTCTCACAAGTTCAGCTCAACAAAGTAATCACTGAAGTTAAAGTTGAGATTGTAAATAACTTTAACGGTGATGTCACTGAAGAGCAGGTGCGTACTATCGTCGATGAGAAGCTGGCAGAAAACGGCCTCGACGGCATGCTCAGCCAGCAACAGATTGACCGTATCATCGTCATTATTATGAACATTAAAGATTCTGGCCTTTTTACAGGTGAAGAAGCAGACAGACTGGTCGACAGCTCAAAAGACTTATTAGACAGAATTACTTCAAGCGACAGCTTCCAGGACGCTAAAGACAAAGCAACAGAACTCGGTAAAGACATTGTTAACTCGGAAGAAGCATCTTCATTCATGGACTCACTCAGAAGCTTTTGGGAACGTATAGTAGATTTCTTTAAAGGATTGTTTTAAATAGAGTTAGAGCCGGATACATTTTTCAATGTATCCGGCTCTTTTTTATATTATTTAATTATCAGCAGATTGCTTATCTTCTTTACCTGCGCTAAGCATCTTAATACCCACATACAGTAATATTACAGCTGCGATTATATTTACTGCAGCAAGAAACATACTTGAAGGGATATGTGAAAATCCGTTTATCAGAGATGAGATCCCCAAAATAATTAAAACGATATTGAATAACTTTGCCAATACAGGTCACCTCTCACTCTGTTAAATCTCTCAACTAAATATAACAGTCGTCTCTGACCAGGGCAATATAATTACGGATTTCTCCACAACACTTTATTTTTAGTTTTAGTTTCAAGATCGAACACCTTACGGTAACGGAACGAAATGAATGCTGCAAGCACTACTGCGATTACTGCAATAACGATCTCGAACATAAATACATAAGAGACACCCATGTGACGGTTAATCAGTCCCGTCACATACGGCAGTGTAATAAATGCGATACTCGATGACAGTGTAACGAAGGCTGTACTTGTCCCCTTCTTCTCCGGGAAGAACTGGGCCATTAAAGTCACTGCCAGCTGGAACAGTCCAGATGTTGCCATACCGAGAATGAATGCAATACAGATTAGTATTGTATAGCTCTCCACGAACAGTAAAGTAAGTAATCCTGCGATCGCAATCATCGGATAGATAATCAGTGCCGTAATCGGTCTGAATAATTTATCCAGCAGTGTCGCTAAAATGATTACTGTTAAAAATCCACCTAAGCTGTAAATGCTTAAAAGGTTAATTGCCTGAGCTTCCGTAAGTCCGATGACTTCCTGTGCAAATGTCGCCATCCACGTCTGGATAATTAAGAATAACCCGACTGACGTAAAGCCAATTGCGATAACTGTAATTCCCTCACGCATAAACTTCGGTTTTTCCTTGAAGATCAATGCAGCTTTAACCGGTTTAATATCCTGCTCTTTTTCTTCAGCCGTCTGCGGCACTTCTTCAAGTACGTTTGCTTCTGGGAATTTCAGCGTCATTATATGCACAGCATTAATTAAGAATATAGCCGCCATTATAAAGAAGGTATAACCGTAGAACATATCACGTGCCATAAAGAACGTAATCATTAACGGCAGAATTGTTGACCCGACAGACATAAATGCTTTAACAAGCACCGTTGCTGAACTCGAACGTTTTCTGAACACTTCAATCAGTGCCGGATACGAACTCGTATCGAGAATTGAATTCCCCATTCCTGCCAGCAGTGCAAACATAAATGCGATGGTATAGGTCGGTGCAAATGGTATGGCAACCAGGAATACAACATACAGGAAACACGCTGTAATCAGCATTGGCCTTCTGCCGAGATTATCCGACAGCTTACCCGCAAAAGATAAGGCAATCAGCTTACCGATGCCGATAGCCGATATTAGAGCGGAAATTGCCGCTGCATCTGTATTGAGCTGTTCAGTCAGAAAGCCCATATGTAAAGCAATGATTAAATTAATCATGCCGAGCAGTATATAGTTCATGTAAATACTTGAGCCGATACACAGTTGATTGGACATATAATAACCTTCTTCTTTTTATGTATTACAGAAGTATATCAAAAATTCAGAAAAATAACAGAGGCAATTTAATATTGTCTCTGTTAATAATGTACATTTAATTTCTCTGGTTTTCAGGCGGTACATTCGTGAGTTCCAGACTCACATACATGAATATTATTGTGACCGCTGTAATCGTAATATACACCCAGAAATACTGTGTGACAGACGGCGGTGCAAACAGTCCTATTAATAACATTGCTGTCACTAACAGTAGCGGGATGATCATACGTTTTTTTGATTTCTCCGATACATACTGCTTTTCATGACAGTAATCACACTCCACTCCTTTTTCTGAAGCAAAATGCGCCTTAAACAATAACATGCCGGTCCACTGCTTATTGCAGCTTGCACACTTGGTCATGTAATCTCTCCTCTATATAATTGTTAATATTAATCTCTTATCACTCCACCATACTGATATCTCATATCAAACAGCAGCTGAATTAAGCTTTTACGGTAATTGATGAAGGTTCTGTCATCGATCATTTCGTAAATTTCATCAATCGTTGCCCATTTCGCATCCGATACTTCATCGTTCGGTACTGCGAGTTCGTTTATTTCCGCTTCACGGTTCACGATGTATATATCATCATAACCCCGCTCAAAGGTCATCGATAAGTGCGGCAGCTGATTATGTAAATCGATTTGTAAGCCCAGTTCTTCCTCAGTTTCACGCATGGCACCCGTCTGACTGGTTTCCCCTGCTGTTACACTGCCGCCTACTGAGATATCCCACATATTCGGATTGCTGACTTTATCATATTTTCTTTTTTGAATCAGCATTTGGTTTTTGCTGTTGAAAATGACTACATGAATAACGAGATGATATGTATCTTTAATCATTGCATCACCGCGCACCATCGTCTGTTCTGTCAGTCTTCTGTGCTTATCATATAAATCCCAAAGTTCCATAAGTATATCCTTCCGGCTGCAGACATAATAGATACCTTATCATAATTCAATTTTACACCGCAATTAAAGTGCCGGCAATAACATTAAAGTATTATTTATCTGTCTGACATATCAAGCAGGTGTGCTTATACTATTCGGAACATTTCATTCTTTCTGACGAAAAAGTTATACTGGATAATATAGAAGATTCAAGAACTAATACTATAAAACTTAAAGTGATTGGGTGAACAGTATGACTAAAGAAATTGCGGTCATTGGTCTCGGGCAATTTGGGGGCAGTGCAGTAAAACAATTACATAAGCTCTCAGCAGATGTCACTGTAATAGATATATCCGAAAGTAAGGTCAAGGACTATGAAGACTACGCTGTTGAATGCATCGTCGGCAGCGCCACCGATGAGAATATGCTGAGGGCTATCGGTATCGAACATTACAATGAGGTGATTATTGCGATTGGCGAAGATATACAAACCAGCATTCTTTGTACATTAATTTTAAAAGAATTAGGTGTTGAAAGTATTACTGCAAAAGCTCAAAGTAATCACCACGCCAAGGTGCTGAAAAAACTGGGCGCAAACAATATCCTGCACCCGGAAACTGAAATGGGCATACGTCTCGCAAATCAGCTGGTTAATATGTCCCTTGTCGACTATATGGAAATATCAGATGATACTGCCATAGTGGAATATGATGCCAATGAACGATTTATTAACTCTGCACTGATTAATATTGGTATACGTGAAAAATTCGGCTTAAATGTTATTGCGATTAAGCGTAATAAAGAAGTCATCGTACCGCCGGATCCCCAGATGAACATTCTGGAGAATGATGTTCTCGTCATAATTGGTAAAATTGAAAATCTGAACAGATTTGAGAGTAAGATGATTAAGCCTAAAAGTTAAGTAATAATATAAAAGACTGTCCCCGGTGCACTAATGCGCCCGGGACAGTCTTTTATTTACAGTAAAATTTATGTCCTGAATTTATTTACTTATTATAATCTTCAGGACCGTCCTTACGGTAATCCTCATCGCCCCACTGGTTATCATCCGGCAGTTTGTAAGAAATATTCTTCGCATAGAATATCGGAGATTCTCCTCTGTCTTTTTGCTCTTTATAATCCCTCATCAGTTCAAATACTAAGGGACTCAGTGCCACGACCATCATTAAGTTAATAATGGCTAGGAAGGCCATAAATAAGTCGGCCAGTGTCCATACCAGCTGTACGCCGAGTACTGCACCGACTGCTGTCATAATCACAACAATAACTCTAAATGCAAATGTCACTTTTTTATTATCCACAATAAAGCTTAAGTTACTCTGTGCATAGAAGTAGTTACCAAGAATTGTCGAGAATGCAAACAGCAGAATGAATACTGCGATAATAATACCGCCGTAACCAAAGAACTGCTGATCCATTGCAACTTGTGTGACTGCGATTCCCTGCGGTGCATCCGCACCAAAACTTAAGTCTGTATACATGAGAATCACAATCGCTGTTGCCGTACACACGATAATCGTATCGAAGTACACACCAAGCGACTGAATTAAGCCCTGCTGAATCGGATGACGCACTGCAGCTGATGCCGCCGCGTTAGGTGCTGAACCCATACCCGCTTCGTTTGACAGTAATCCGCGCTGGAAACCGTTAATAATCGCAGCCCCTATCGCACCGCCGAATACTTCTTCAAGTCCGAAGGCATTCACTACAATCGTCTGCAGCATCGGAATAATCATATCGTAATTCATCACAAGAATCACTGTGACCAGAATTATGTACAAGCCTGCCATTACCGGAACAATCGCTGTGGCTACATTGGCAATTGATTTTGCACCGCCAAAGATTACAAGCGCGACAATAATCGCAACGACAATACCGCTGACCGCTGTATTAATCCCAAATGCTTCATCATATGCATTCGCAATCGTATTAGATTGCAGCATAACAAAGACAATACCAAACGTAATCGTCATCAATACCGCAAATACGTAACCAATGCCTTTTTGATTTAAACCTTTAGTCATATAGTAGGCCGGACCTCCGCGGAAGCCTGATTCTTTATCGCGTACTTTATAAACTTGAGCCAGTGTTGCTTCAAAGAATGCAGTTCCCGCACCCAAGAGTGCAACTACCCACATCCAGAAGACCGCACCGGGACCCCCGACAACGATAGCTGTCGCGACCCCTGCGATATTCGCAGTACCGATACGCTGAGCGGCACTGATTGTAAACGCCTGGAAAGATGAAATTCCTTTCGAACCATCCGGCATTTTCGCCCGTTTTTCCCCAAGAGAAGAAAACATGATCTTCAGCCAGCGGAATTGGACGAATTTCGATGTGAAAGAAAAATATAAGCCGGCAACAATTAACAGCCCGATTAATACTTCCTGCCACAGTAGATCATTGGCAAAGTTTACCGCAGTTTCAAAAATATTAAATGCTTGTTCCATTTATTTCACCCATTCCTGCATTTTTTTATATTTATAAGGCGCTGAAGTGTGCATCTGTCACTACGCCGAAGCTTTCTTCTTCAACGACAAAGGAGCCGTTGGAATACTTACCGCTTAAACGCACTTCATTGGCACGCAGTATGTGAGTGTTCGTTTCTGATATGAGTTCAATTGACTGGTCTTTGCCTGCCCCTGTGACAGAAGCTGCAACCACTCTGTGCGGTTTAGATTTAATATCTTTATACAGCATTGAACCGACCTGTGCTCTTGCACCTGGTTCGAACGTATCGAGACTCGTGCGTTTTACCGCACCTCTGTTTGATACTGTAACGAGGTTTCCTTCTTCAGGGATGAGTTCACCGAAGACGAGATTATCATCTGCTTTTACGTTCATCGCTTTAACACCTTGAGATTTCAAGCCTGTTGCCGATACTTCAATTGCCGGATACTTCAGCGTTAAGCCTTTTTCAGTGACGAACAGTAATGATTCTTTACCAGTTTCTGTTATAGAAATACCGATGACTTCATCATCTTTTTTCAGCTTAATATTGACGATCGGACGTGAAATACGCGTCGCTTCAAATTCGCTTAACAAGGTCTGTTTCACCTGGCCCAGTTTCGTTGCCATCACAACACTGACATTTTCATCGAACTTAGCGATCGTCGTGGCAAAAATCGGCTCTTCAGCATGTTTTAAATTGAATCTCGACGACAAGTGCTGCCCCATATCTTTCCATTTAGTATCCTGAAGGCCGTGAACCGGAATAATCATATAGTTGCCGAAGTTTGTGAAGACTAAGAGCTGTTCCAGTGTATTCGACATACTGCTGAATAGTGTCTTATCTCCTTCACGCATTCCCAGCTCTTCCGGTTTTGATGCATTGTAGCTCCGGAGGCTCGTACGTTTCACGTAGCCCTCTTTTGTCAGAGAAACGACTGTATCTTCTTTGGCGATTAACTGTTCTTTAGAAATCTCAATCGTCTGAATGACATCTTCTACTGAAGTTAAACGTTCTGAAGCATACTTTTTCTTAATTTCTCTGAGTTCTGATTTAATAACAGCCTTTAATTTTTTCTCATCGCCTAAAATTTCAGTCAGCTGATTAATCTGGAACTGGAGCTCGCTCTGTTCTGTTTCAAGCTCTGCAATATCCGTATTCGTTAAACGGTACAGCTGAAGCATAACGATAGCTTCTGCCTGACGCTCGGTGAAGTCATAACGTTCCACCAGATTTTCTTTGGCATTACGTTTATTCTCAGACTCTCTGATTGTACGAATGACTTCATCGAGAATGGATAATGCTTTAATCAGCCCTTCGATAATATGCATACGCTTCTCGGCATGTTCAAGATCATACTGCGAGCGGTTCGTTACCACTATTTTCTGATGCTTAATATACGCTTCAAGTATATCTTTTAAGCCCATCTGCTTCGGTGCCCGGTCGCTGATTGCCACCATATTGAAGTTATATGAAATCTGTAAATCCGTCTTCTTGTACAGGTAGTTAATAATCGCATCGATATTCGCATCTTTACGCGCTTCAATGACAATTCTCATACCTTCTCTGTCCGTTTCATCACGGACTTCGATAATACCGTCCACCTGTCTGTCTGCACGGATTTCATCCATTTTCTTAACCATATTCGCTTTATTCACTTCATATGGAATTTCAGTGATTACAATGTTCATTTTGTTGCCGCGTGTTTCTTCTTTTGTGACTAAACTGCGGACAACAATTCTGCCTTTGCCTGTTGTGTACGCTTTTTTAAGCTCGTTTTTACCCTGGATAATTGCCCCTGTCGGGAAATCCGGGCCTTTAACGATTTCAAGCAGTTCATCGATAGAAACACTTGGCTTATCGATGATTTTTAAGGTCGCATCAATTACCTCGCCTAAATTATGCGGCGGAATATCCGTTGCATACCCTGCAGAAATCCCCGTTGCGCCGTTAACGAGCAGGTTCGGGTATTTTGCCGGCAGTACTGACGGTTCCTGTTCCGTATCATCGAAATTATCCATAAACGGCACAGTATTTTTGTTGAGATCTCTTAACAGCTCACTTGAAATCTCAGCGAGTTTCGCTTCCGTATAACGCATCGCAGCTGCAGGGTCGCCGTCGACGCTCCCTTTGTTACCGTGAATCAGAATGAGCTCTTCACGCATCTTCCAATCCTGGCCCAGACGAACCATGGCATCGTATATACTGCTTTCACCGTGCGGGTGATAGTTACCAATGACGTTACCAACGGTTTTTGCACTTTTACGGTAGTTTTTATCGAACGTATTGCCCTCTTTATACATCGCGTATAAAATACGGCGCTGCACGGGTTTCAGTCCGTCACGCACATCCGGTATTGCCCGGTCCTGAATGACGTACTTACTGTATCTCCCAAAGCGGTCTCCGATTACATCTTCTAATTTTAATTGCTGAATTGGGTTATGCTCGGCCATAATCTTCATCACTCTCTGCTAATTTTTCTACATCCTGATTATCAAGAATGCTGTTACCTTCTTCCAGCGTAAATGACACGTTTGAATCGATCCACTTACGTCTGATTTCAACGTTATCACCCATTAGCGTTGTCACACGTTTTAAGGATAATGCTTCGTCTTCAATTCTCACTTGAATCAGAGTGCGCGTATCCGGATCCATCGTCGTTTCCCACAGCTGTTCGGCCATCATCTCACCGAGACCTTTGTAGCGCTGCAGCTCGACATTACCACCCATTTCTTCCTGTGCTGCAGCAAGCTCGTCTTCAGTCCAGAGATATTTAATATCTTTTTTCTTGCCTTTTTTCTCTAGTTTATAGAGCGGCGGCAGTGCAATATAAATCTTGCCTGCTTCAAATAACGGACGCATGTAATTAAAGAAGAACGTTAATAACAATACTTGAATATGCGCCCCGTCCGTATCCGCATCGGTCATTATAATAATCTTGTCGTAGTTCGTATCATCCACTTTAAAGTCAGTCCCGACACCGGCACCGATAGTATGAGTAATAGTATTGATTTCTTCATTTTTAAAGATATCTTCGAACTTCGCTTTTTCAGTATTAATCACTTTACCGCGTAAAGGCAGAATAGCCTGGAAACGTCTATCGCGTCCCTGCTTGGCTGAACCGCCGGCAGAGTCACCCTCTACCAGGAACAATTCGTTTTTCTTCGCGTTCTTGCTTTGTGCCGGCGTTAATTTACCTGACAGCAGCGTATCTCTCGATTTATTCTTTTTGCCGCTGCGGGCTTCTTCACGCGCTTTACGGGCAGCTTCACGCACCTGGCGGGCTTTAATTGCCTTTTTAACGAGCTGTGTTGATAAGGCGCCGTTCTCTTCTAAATAGTAAGGCAGCTGTTCAGTTAACAATGTTTCCATTAAGTTGCGGGCTTCTGAAGTGCCAAGCTTGCCTTTTGTCTGGCCTTCGAACTGGAGCAGGTGTTCGGGAAGTTTAATAGAAACAACCGCAGTCAATCCTTCACGGATATCACTGCCCTCCAGGTTTTTATCTTTCGTTTTT
The DNA here is from genome assembly GCF_000425845.1 of Jeotgalicoccus psychrophilus DSM 19085. GTDB lineage: Bacteria > Bacillota > Bacilli > Staphylococcales > Salinicoccaceae > Jeotgalicoccus > Jeotgalicoccus psychrophilus. The sequence goes on along the minus strand of NZ_KE384463.1, from coordinate 223,803 downwards.
AATTCACCGATTTTACGCGCGTATTCGTTAAAGGCACGTGTAAAGCCGGTTTTAAAACCGACTTCGTGCGTTCCGCCGTCTTTTGTGCGGACGTTGTTCACGAATGAAATAATCGTTTCCGAGTACTGGTCATTAAACTGGAACGCGACTTCGGCAACCATTTCATTGTATTTCCCTTCGAACATGACGATATTGCCGATATCATCCTTGCCTTCGTTTAAGAATTCAATGAATGATTTCAGCCCGTCTTCAAACTGGAAGATTTCCTCTTCATCAGTACGCTTGTCGTTAATCGTAATCTTTAAGCCTTTAGTTAAAAATGCAGACTCGCGCATACGCTCAGCGATTGTTTCAAAGTTAAACGCAATCGTCTGTTTAAAGATTTCAGGATCCGGTTTAAACGTGACTTCTGTCCCCGTCTCTTTTGTTTTGCCGACTTCTTTTAACTTGCCGTCGACCTTGCCGCCGTTTTTAAACGACAGCTCGTGAATCTTGCCGTTTCTAAAGACACGGATTTTCATCGATTCACTTAAGGCGTTAACGACAGATGACCCAACGCCGTGAAGTCCTCCTGCGGATTTGTAGTTATCCGAGCTGAACTTTCCGCCAGCATGCAGCACTGTAAAAATAACTTCTGCTGTCGGACGCCCCGACGAGTGCATACCCGTCGGCAGCCCGCGGCCGTTATCGCGAATTGTAATACTTTCATCTTTGTTAATCGTAATATTGATTTCATTGCCGTGGCCGTTAATAATCTCATCGACCGCATTGTCGGTAATTTCATATACGAGATGGTGCAGACCTCTCGTATCTGTAGAACCGATATACATACCCGGACGCTTTCTAACAGCATCCAGGCCTTCTAATATTTGAATGGACTCATCGGTATATCCAGTTTGTTTTGCCAAGTCTGTATCCTCCTACAAACAATACAAACGTATGTTCGTTAAATTAATCTACTTATCTATTTTTATATAAATCTCTAAGTTTTGCAACAAAATATATAAAGTTTACATAATTATATTATAGACTACTTTATAATTATATGGCGAAAATATTTTTTTATGGTAAACTATTAGTACCTGATAGCAAAAGGGGATTATTTAGTGTATACAGTTATTTTATTATTAATTTTCAGCTACCTTTTCGGCTCAATTCCATTCAGCTTGTTTATCAGCAAAACATTTTATAAAATTGATTTGCGTGAACATGGGAGCGGCAATATCGGCACGACGAACACATTCCGTATACTCGGCAAGAAAGCCGGTATTGTTGTACTGATTCTCGACCTGTTAAAAGGTGCAATACCGGTATGGGTTGCAATGCTCGTCAGTACTGACGTTGATTTCCCTGTAGTAATATTCGGGGTTGTCGCGGCAATCGGCCACGTCTATTCAATATTTTTAAAATTCAAAGGCGGCAAAGCAGTCGCAACAGGCGGCGGTGCTATTTTAGCAGCAAATCCGATTATCTTCCTGGTGCTGATTGCAACGTTTTTAATCACTTTAAAAGTATCGAAATACGTATCACTTTCAAGTGTATTTGCAGCCATTGCATTAATCATCAGTGTGATGTTTACCGGCGACCCTTTTATGATCGGCTTTGGAGTTGTACTTGGAATTATCGTTGTTGTAAAACATATTTCCAACATGCAACGTATTAAAGACGGCACTGAACCGAAGATTACGTTTATGTAATTGACAAATAAGAGAACGGCCTGAAGTCTGATTTGGACTTTCAGGCCGTTTTTTTGCTGCCTGTGTTGCTAGGTTTAGTGGTTATATCGTCGACCGGATGAGTGTGGTACATGCGGTCGAATGGTTTGTATCGACCGGATGAGTGAGCTACATGCGGTCAATTGGTTTTTATCGACCGTATGAGAGGAACACATGCGGTCAATTGGTTTTTATCGACCCGATGAATGTAACACATGCGACATCGGTCAGCTCAAAATATAAATCCATCAAAGCATCGCTTTGATGGATTTATGAAATCTGTTTTTAAATTCTTATTAAGCTGATGCAATCTTCTTACGGAGCACAAGCTGTAAAATACCGCCGTGTCTGTAGTAGTCTGCTTCAACGTCTGAGTCAAAGCGTACTTTAGCTTTAAGTTTAACTTTGTCGCCGTTGACTTTCGTCGCAACAACATCGATAATTTCTCCAGCTGTAACACTTTCATCGATATTAATATCGAAAGACTCAGAACCGTCAAGTCCGTGGTCTTCAGCGTTTTCGCCGTTAACAAATTGTAATGGCAGAACACCCATCATTACTAAGTTTGAACGGTGGATACGCTCGTAGCTTGCTGCTAATACTGCTTTAACACCAAGTAAGTTTGTGCCTTTAGCAGCCCAGTCACGGCTTGATCCCATGCCGTAGTCGTCGCCTGCTACGATCATCAGTCCTGTACCTTCTTCAAGGTATTTCTCTGATGCTTCATAGATGCTTGTCACTTCGCCTGTCGGCCAGTGAGTTGTGAATCCGCCCTCTGTACCCGGAGCAATTTCGTTACGGATACGGATGTTAGCGAATGTTCCGCGTACCATTACTTCGTGGTTACCGCGGCGTGAACCGTAAGAGTTAAAGTCACGTGGTGACACGCCTTGTTCGATTAACCATTTACCTGCCGGCGTATCTTTACCGATCGCACCTGCTGGTGAAATGTGGTCAGTCGTTACAGAATCTCCAAATTTACCAAGTACTCTGAGGCCATTTAACGGCTCAATTTTACCGGCTTCTTTAGATAAGTTCTGGAAGAATGACGGGTTTTGGATATATGTTGATTCGTCACCGAAATCGTATAATGGTGCATCGGTAACTTCAATGTTATTCCAAGTTTCGTTTGAATCGAATACTGTTTCGTATTCTTTTCTGAATAGTTCAGGTGTTACTGTAGACATTACAGTGTCTCTAACCTCTTTGATTGAAGGCCAGATATCTTTCATGAATACATCGTTACCGTCTTTGTCCTGGCCTAATGGCTCAGTGCGAAGATCGATATCAACAGTACCTGCAAGTGCGTATGCCACAACAAGCTGAGGCGAAGCTAAGTAGTTCGCTTTAACTAACGGGTGGATACGTCCTTCAAAGTTACGGTTACCTGATAATACAGATGACACTAACATGTCGTCATCAACGATTGTTTTCGTTACTTCAGGACGTAATGGACCTGAGTTACCGATACATGTTGTACAGCCGTAACCAACTAAGTTGAATCCGAGCTGATCAAGGTACGGCTGAAGACCTGCGTCTTCAAGGTATCCTGTAACAACTTTAGAACCCGGTGCTAATGAAGTCTTAACGTACTTAGGTACAGTCAGACCTTTTTCAACTGCTTTTTTAGCAATTAAACCGGCACCAAGCATAACGTACGGATTCGATGTGTTAGTACATGAAGTGATTGCAGCGATTACAAGGTCACCTGTTTTAAGTTCCTGCTCTTCGCCGTCGTTGTACTTCACAGTACCTGTCTTACCGAATTCTTCTTCAGTTAAGCCGTGGCCGTGGTTACCGCTCGGTGCTGTAACTGATTTTTTGTATTCATCTTTCATGTTTGACAGGCTGATTAAATCCTGTGGACGTTTCGGTCCAGCAAGTGATGATTCAACTGATGATAAGTCAACTTCAACAACGTCAGTATAAGTTGGTTCTACTGCCGGATCGAAGAATAAGTTATTTTCTTTCAGGTATTCGCGAACAACATCGATGTGATCTGCGTCGCGTCCTGTCAGTCTCATGTAATCAAGTGTTTCATCGTCAACTGCGAAGAATCCGCAAGTTGCACCGTATTCCGGTGCCATGTTTGCGATTGTTGCGCGGTCAGCAAGCGGTAATTCTGTTACCCCTTGTCCGAAGAACTCTACAAATTTACCGACAACGCCTTTCTTTCTAAGAACCTCAGTTACTTTTAAAGCAAGGTCTGTTGCAGTTGTACCTTCAGGTAATGAGTTAGTCATACGTACCCCAATAACTTCAGGAACCGGGAAGTATGAAGGCTGTCCAAGCATACTCGCTTCAGCTTCGATACCGCCGACACCCCATCCAAGAACGCCGAGACCGTTGATCATCGTCGTATGAGAGTCAGTTCCCACTAATGTATCCGGGAAAAGAACCTGTTCGCCTTCTTCTCCTCTAGCGTGTACTACGTTAGCAAGATACTCAAGGTTAACCTGGTGAACGATACCTGTTGCAGGCGGAACAGCCTGGTAGTTATCGAACGCTTTAGTTGCCCAGCGAAGGAACTCATAACGCTCCATGTTACGCTCAAACTCAAGGTCCATGTTTTTCTGTAATGCACTCGTGCTGCCGTACTCGTCAACCTGTACTGAGTGGTCAATTACTAAGTCAACCGGTACTTCAGGATTGATTTTCTGTACATCTCCGCCGACTGCTTCCATAGCTGTACGCAGTGAAGCAAGGTCAACTACAGCAGGTACTCCTGTGAAATCCTGTAGAATTACGCGGGAAGGTTTAAATGGAACTTCTTTACCTTTAATTTCCCCTTTGTCCCAGTTTGCTAATGCTTCAATATGATTATCGTTAATCACACTGCCGTCATACTGTCTCAATACTGACTCCAGTAATACGCGGATTGAATACGGCAAGTTCTCAGACTTGCTCATGCCTGAATCTGCTAGTGATTGCAGGCTGTAATAAGTATAATCTTTACCATTCACTGATAATGTCTGACGAGAATTGTCTTTAACGTTCTTTGACATCATTAAAAGCCCCCTCTAAATTTAGTCATCCTAATTGTATACTTACTCTCAATATAAAGTAAATGCTTTCATCGAAACTTGTGATATGAATAAGCTTGATATAAGAATAACATTTAATTATCTTTAATTATAACATTCATAACTAAACATTATTAGTGATTTGCTTGCAAGTCCTTGTGTTAAGATATTATTAATATGTAAAATAACACTTGATATCGTGAAATATTCATGTATTATTATAAAAAGTTACTATGTCAAACACTCAGGAGGTCATTTTATGTGGCAGGAATTTAAAGACTTTATGCTGCGCGGCAACGTTATAGATCTGGCAGTCGCAGTAGTTATCGGTGCAGCATTCGGAAAAATTGTTCAGGCATTAGTAGAAACTATTATTATGCCGTTAATCGCTTTAATTTTCGGTGATACTGATTTCGCATCAAACTGGGTATATATGGGCATTACATACGGCGTATTCATCCAGGCAATTATCGACTTCGTTATTATCGGTGCAGCAGTATTCGTATTTGTTAAAGTCGTTAACAAATTAACTAAGAACAAATTCGTTGAAGAAGAAGTTGAAGACGAACAGTTGGTTCTCTTACGCGAAATGAGAGATTCATTAAAAGGTATGGAAGACAACAAAAAAGATGGTACTGGTTTATAATTTTCACTTATTAAATTTTTTTAGAGAGCACCTTGGGTGCTCTTTTTTTATGGGATCCTTTTGGCTGGCTCATGTATATCCATCTCCCATTAACCTCCCCACAGGACATAAAATTTTAATCTTACTTCCTGTGGGGAGGCAGCCAAGCGGAGCGCGGCAGTTATCACCCCATCGTTGCGGCTTCATTGGGGCAAATACCAATTATCACCCCATCGTTGCGGCTTCATTAGGTTGAATAGTGTTTATCACCCCAATGTAGTCAGTTCAATGGGACAATTAGCTGTTTTTACCTAAACGAGAAAAAAGACAGCAGAGGATTCCCCCTGCTGTCTTTAAATAAGCTATTTTGCTCTTAAACCCTGCTTCACTTCACTTATAAAGTATAAGCTTCCTGTAACAAGCAGCATTTCTCCATCAAAATTCTTAATATAATCAATATAATCTTTGACAAAGTGCTTATTCGGATGCTCGATGGCGTTAAACAGCACTTCGCCGTCTTCTGCTTTAAAGAAGTCGAACTCCGTGACGTTAAAGGTGTCTGCCAGCATACCGATTTTATACACCATCTTATCTAGTGGCTTGCCTTTGACTGCAGAGAATAATACCGTAATCTTTTTATCAGAGTAATGCTCACGCATCGTATCCACAAGTACATCCACTGCTTCGTTGTTATGTGCACCGTCCAGAATGATTACCGGATCTTCGCTGATGCGTTCGATACGCCCCGTCCAGAATGTTTTTTCTACACCCTGGATCATTTTATTGACGTCCAGTTTAACCAGATCACGGTCCATCATTTCAAGCAGTGCAGCAATCGCAATCGATGCATTTTCCTGCTGATGGCGGCCGAGCATTTCAAGTTTAATATCATCAAAGTCGTACTTGCCGTATTTAAAGCTGAATTCCTCACCGTTTGGGACTAAAATAACGTCGCGTGTCAGTTCTATGCCTTTCGCATTTTTCTCATCGAGCACTTTATAAATATAATCCCGGCAGGCATCATCTTTGACGTTAAAGACTAAAGGAATATTTTCTTTAATCACACCGGATTTATCTTTAGTAATATCTAAGAGCGTGTCTCCGAGAATATCAATATGATCAAGACCGATACTCGTTAAGAGCGTCATCACCGGATTAAAGACATTTGTCGAGTCGTGTGTTGCGCCTAAACCCGCTTCAACCAGCACATAATCCACCGGATGCACGTTGCCGAAGTAGACGAACATCATCATCGTAATGATTTCAAATTCCGTCGACGTGCCTAAATCCGTTTCTTCCACCATACGTTCCGACACCGGGCGCACGATATTAACCAGCATGGCAATGTCTTCGTCAGATATCGGTCTGCCGTCAATCGAAATACGCTCGTTGAATACTTCGATATAGGGGGACGTAAATGTCCCCACTGTATAGCCGTTTTCATTCAGTGCACTTCGCATATAAGACAATGTCGATCCTTTGCCGTTCGTGCCGACGATATGGACACCCGTAATTTTCTTCTCAGGATTGCCCAGCTTATCCAGCATCCATTCCATCCGCTTCACACCCGGCTTAATACCGAATTTGGCACGTTCGTGTATCCAATTCAGGCTGTCCTGATACTCCATTTATTACTTCACACCCCTCAAGCTTACGATACGCGCTTCTACTTCTTTATACTGCGCTTCGTAACCTGCTTGTTTTTGACGTTCTTCTTCAACAATTTTATCCGGTGCATTGCTGACGAACTTGTCGTTGTTTAATTTACCTTCAACGCGTTTTAATTCACCTGACAGGCGGCTGAGTTCTTTTTCAAGACGGGCAATTTCTTCTTCTTTGTTGATGAGTCCGGCAAGCGGCAGTATTACTGTCGCGCCTTTAACCACATCTGTCTTATCGTCATCGCCTTTTTCTATTGCTGCAGCGATTGTTAAATGTTCAGGATTAGTAAAACGTTCGATATAGTGCTTGTTGCGTTCTACCGCAGCACGTCTCGCTTCATCTTTCACTTCAAGTTTAATATCAATTGGTTTAGATAAAGGCGTATTGACTTCGTTACGCGTCGTTCTAACCGATTTAATAATATTTACTAAGAGTTCCATGTCAGCTGAAGCATCGTCAAAGTTTAACGATTCGTCAACTGTCGGCCATTCGCTTACGACGATTGACGTTTTCTTGTTGATCGTCTGATAAATTTCATCCGTTACAAACGGCATGAACGGGTGAAGCATTTTCAGAATTTTATCCAGCGTATAAAGCAGCACTGAACGTGTCATCTGTTTCTCTTCATCTGTACCATCTGTCATCGGCACTTTCGCCATTTCAATATACCAGTCACAGAAATCATCCCAGATAAAGTTATATAATGAACGCCCGACTTCACCGAACTCGTAGTCTTCAGATAAGCGAGTCACGTCAGCGATTGTCTCGTTTAAGCGTGTCAGAATCCATTTGTCAGCGAGTGATTTATCGCCTGAAAGATCAATATCTTCCAGCGTAAAGTCTTCACCGATGTTCATGAGCGCAAAACGTGATGCGTTCCAGATTTTGTTGATAAAGTTCCAGACGCTTTCCACTTTTTCGTCTGAATAGCGGAGATCCTGGCCTGGTGTTGAACCTGTCGATAAGAAGTAGCGGAGCGCATCTGCGCCGTATCTCTCAATAACATCCATCGGGTCGACACCGTTGCCGAGTGATTTCGACATTTTACGGTTCTGCTCATCGCGTACAAGGCCGTGCAGCAGCACATCGTCAAACGGCTTCTCACCAGTCTGCTCAAGAGATGAGAAGATCATGCGTGCCACCCAGAAGAAGATAATATCGTAACCTGTTACGAGTACATTCGTCGGGAAGTACTTGGCAAGATCCGGTGTTTCGTCCGGCCAGCCCATTGTCGAAAACGGCCATAAGGCACTTGAGAACCACGTATCCAGAACATCTTCGTCCTGTGTCCAGTTTTCACTGTCTGCAGGCGCTTCTTCACCGACATATAACTCCCCTGTTTCATTGTGATACCAGGCAGGAATCTGATGGCCCCACCATAACTGACGTGAAATAACCCAGTCGCGAATGTTTTCCATCCAGCCGTTAAACGTATGCTCAAAACGGTTTGGCACGAAATCAACGCGATTATCCGTCTCCTGGTTTTGCAAGCTCTTCTCAGCTAAAGGCTTCATGCTGACGAACCACTGCGTTGACAAATACGGCTCAACAATGGCGTTACTGCGCTCAGAATGTCCGACAGAATGCATATGTGCTTCGATTTTAATCATATAACCTGCTGCTTCAAGGTCTTTTACCAGCTGCTTGCGGCAGTCGAAACGGTCCATACCCTCATACTGGCCGCCAAGCTCATTAATGACACCGTTCGGATGCATAACGTTAATACGCTCTAAATCGTGACGGTTACCAATTTCAAAGTCATTCGGATCGTGTGCCGGTGTGACTTTCATTGCACCTGAACCGAATTCCTGTTCCACGTAAGAATCCGCAATAATCGGCAGTTCACGGCCGACGATTGGCAGCGTTACAGTTTTGCCGATAAAATCTTTATAGCGTTCGTCATCCGGGTGCACAACAACCGCAGTATCACCGAGCATTGTCTCGGGACGCGTCGTTGCGATTTCTAAGAAACCTGAACCGTCCGTTAACGGATATTTCACGTGATAGAATTTGCCTTCAATATCCTTGTGAATCACTTCGATATCACTTAGAGCTGTCTGTGTCTGTGGATCCCAGTTAATAATATATTCACAGCGGTAAATTAAATCCTTGTTGTACATATCAACAAATACTTTGCGTACTGCTTTCGACAGTCCTGCATCAAGGGTAAAGCGCTCTTTATCGTAATCGAGACCTAAGCCAAGTTTCTCCCACTGCTCACGAATATGAGACGCATATTCCTCTTTCCAGTTCCATGCGTGCTCTAAAAACTTCTCGCGGCCGATGTCCGACGCTTTAATGCCTTCTTCACGAAGACGCGCATCCACCTTAGCCTGCGTTGCGATACCCGCATGGTCCATGCCCGGTAAATACAGTACGTCGTATCCCTGCATACGCTTCATGCGCGTGATGATGTCCTGCAGCGTCGTATCCCATGCATGCCCAAGGTGAAGTTTACCCGTAACGTTCGGCGGCGGAATGACGATGGAGAATGGTTCTTTATCACTGTTTACATCTGATTTAAATAGTCCCTGTTCAATCCACTTCTCATACTTACCTTTTTCAACTTCAGCCGGATTATACTTTTTCGGCATTTCCATATGATCACTCCTCATAATTTTAAAAACAAAAAAACTCCAGTCCATAAATAGGACGGGAGTTCCGCGGTGCCACCTAAATTCAGGCTTTAAGCCTGCATCTCAACTTGGTGATTAACGCTCACCGCACGTTTTGGATTACTGATCGGCTGGTTGGCCGGCGTTCACACAAAACTTATCATAGACTACGTTCACAGCATGCACCGGTAAACTTTTCACCAATCGTTTACTCTCTGATTATCGCCTGCATACAGCTACTCTTCTACGTCTCTTATTTATATAAGTTAATATTATGCGACTTTTAAATAACTGTCAAGATTGAAGTGACAGACTATTTGGCGCGTTTTTTGTTCAGATATTTTAAATAGTAGCCGACGATCGGGACGACGACGATAATGATAAAGAATATCCTGAAGATGTGGTAACTCGAAATCATCGCGATGTTGCCGCCGGTTTCAATCGCAATCACGATAATCTGTCCGAGCCCGCCTGGTGCGGCACTTAAGAACAAGTCGTTAAACTGATGCGTTGTAAACAGCTGGAAGACAAAGACAATGAACATGGTGCCGAAAATCAGTATTAAATTCTGCAGTAATATCGAGAAAATCAGACGTTTGTTGAGCTGCGTCATCAGAGAGGCAATCTGCAGTCCGATACGGATACCAAACAGAATCTGAGCGACGTTAATAAATGTGAGATCCAGCGAAAACTCAATGCCCGTTGTTAAGTTCCATATAATTAAGACGAGAATCGGGCCGAGCATTAAACTCGCCGGGAATTTTATCTTGTTGAGCAGGTAAATCAGCGCGAGAGCAGCGAGCGGAATAATGAGCATTTGCGGTGTGAAAATCGTCGAAATATAATCGACTTCGATTGGCAGTGCGTTCGCTTCTGATGCCGGCTTGAAGAAGCCTGAAACGAACGGCACGATCAGTACGATGAGTATGATGCGGGACATCTGCGTCAGCGTGACGAGCAGAATATCAGCGCGCTTCTCCTCTTCGGCCATAATCAGCATTTGAGACAAGGCACCAGGCACGGAAGCAAGCACCGCAGTCTCCGGTGTACTGCCGGTTAAATAAATGAAGAGTCTCGATAATGCGAGACTAAGTAAAAGAACGAGAATCGTCATAAGAAAAATATTAAATAAATCAGCGCGCATGTCTAAAAGTGCATCTAGTGTCAATGTGGAGCCGATCTCGATAGCCATAATAATAACACCGAGATCACCGAGCCAGCGCGGGAAATATAACTCGCGTTTGACGAGCCGGATATAAAGAATGGTTGCGATCATCGAACCAAACAGCCACGGTAAAATCATGCCGAGTGAAGACAGTCCGTAAGAAATAAGAGCCGCAGCGGCTACAAGCAGCAGAAAACGAAGAACTTTCATAACATCACCTTATCTATTGGAGATTCATCTATAATAATAACTTATATTATGGCTGAAATAAAGTAAGTTGCATTTTACACTTTATTCAGAAAACTGTGCTGCAGCGTGATTTGGTGTTGTTTAGAGTGATTTGTGTTGATTTTGAGTGCTGGCTGGCGTTTGGAGGCCGACGGCGGTTGCCTGTCGGACTTTAACATCGCTTCGAGTACGACGGCGTTTCCCCGTCGTACTTTAACATCGCTTCGAATACGACACCGCTTCCCCGTCGGACTTTAACACAGCTTCGAATACGACGGTGTTTGACCGTCGTACTTTAACACCGCTTCGACTACGACGGCGTTTCCCCGTCGTACTTTAACTAGATGAATCACATATCAATACTTTCAAATACCCTTAATTTTCGTTAATACTCGTTGTTATTAACTTCGGTTCACAACAGGAAAACGCCGTTGTCATTCCAGCTCGTCCGGGCGGTCTTTATCGCTCACAACTCTTTCCTGTTCTTTTAAAAAGAAGGCAAATATTAAACCGATCACCGCCAGCACTGCGGATGTGATGAAGGTGGCGTTTACCCCTGCGATTTCATCCGCAGTTGTCGGATTTCCACCGGACATGTTAAACGCGACGCCGGTCATGATTGTAATAAAGAGTGCCGTGAAGAGCGAACCGCCGATTTGGCGCATCGTATTGTTCAGCGATGTGCCGTGGGAGATCATATGGTTCTCGAGCGCGTTCATCGCGTATGTTGTGAGTGCCATCATCGACAGTCCAACGCCGGCAAGGCGCACAGTATAAACGATTGTAATATAGGTAAATGTTGTTTCTGTGCTTAAAAACGACATCAGCACCGACGTCACTAATATTAAGATCAGACTCGTAAATGTCAGCAGCCGGATGCCGTAGCGGTCAAAGAGCCAGCCGGCGATGAGTGAGATGACACCCATGACCAGGGCACCCGGTAAGAGTGACAGTCCTGACTGGAATGCGGTAAAGCCGAGCATGTCCTGCATTAAGACAGGAACGATATTGTTCGCACTGACCATCGACACAAAGACGATAATCCCGATCAGTGACGCCATGAGGAAATACGGATTTTTTAAGACACGTATTTCCAATATCGGCTGCGTCAGTTTAAATTGTCTTCTGACAAACAGTCCGACAATAAATAATCCTGCAAAGATTGGCAGCAGGACTTCCACACTCAGCCAGCCGCTGACTCCGGCAACTGAGAAACCGTATAACAGTCCGCCGAAGCCAAGTGTCGACATCACGATTGAGAGGATATCCACTTTCGGATTCGTCTGTTCAGTGACGTTCCGCATATAGAAGAATGCAAATACTATATTCAATGCTGCAAGCGGTGTAATGATAATGAACAGCGTGCGCCAGGGCCAGAATTCAACTATGTAGCCTGACAGTGTCGGTCCGATGGCGGGTGCAAAGCCGATAATCAGCCCGAACAGTCCCATCGCCTTGCCCCGATTTTCGACCGTGAACATCTGCAGTAAAATCACCTGTGATAAGGGCATCATAATACCCGCGCCTGATGCCTGCAGTATGCGCCCGGCGAGCAGCATTGGAAACACTGTCGACAGTGCTGCGACAATCGTTCCAATTGTAAATAAAATCATCGCGGTCATATAGAGTTTCCGCGTTGTAAATTTATTAATTAAAAATGCAGATATCGGAATCATTATTCCGTTCACTAAAAAGAAACCGGTCGTCAGCCACTGCGCTGTGCTGAACGGAATGTCCAAATCTTTCATAATGACCGGTACGGCCGTGACCAGCAGCGTCTGATTTAAAATCGAAATAAACGCACCGATAATTAAAATCGCAATGACCAGATTTCTGCCGTTTAAATTCCCTTTTTCCCCTGTCTTGTTCATATACTCCGTCTCCCAACCTCTGTATATATAGAAAAAGACAAACTCATACAATACGAGTTTGTCTTTTTATCTCAAATATTATTGTTCACTGAAGAACTGGTACATTGCTGTCAGTTCTTCGTCAGCAACCTGGTCTGCACTAAATGCAGGCATAGATCCCTGGCCGTCGCGGACGATTGATGTAAATTCATCTTCAGCAAGACTAGTTCCCGCTAAAGCCGGACCCATAGCTCCTGAGAAGTCCTGTCCGTGACATGACGCACAGTTATCGCGGGCGATTCCTTCAGCATCAACATCTCCGCTTGATGCAGTTTCTTCGCCGCCTTCTTCAGATTCACCTGACTCTTCTCCTGAATCCGCTGTTTCTTCTGTTGCAGCTTCTTCTTCAGATGCAGTGTCGCTTCCGCCGCCGCCCAAGTGGAAAATAAGTAATGGAACAATTAGGAAAACGATTATAACCGGTATTACCCAGTAAAGGTGTACCGTGCCTTTTGTACTGTTATCTGGATTTTTCTCGATGACACGAGGCTGGCCATCGACTTTTACGCCGCGTGAACGTTTTTTCTTATCACTCATTTATGTCTACCCCCATTTATACTAGTACTACTATTATACACATATTCTATCCCGCATGAAGTACAAAATTTAAATTATTTACCCGTAACTTTACTTAATGCATTATCAAACGCAGTAATTGTCTTCTCTATATCTTCTTCAGTATGTTTCGTTGATAGGAACATGCCTTCGAACTGTGATGGAGGAAGGTAAATACCTTCTGCTAATAAGGCCTGGTACATTGCTTTGAATAAGTCTAAATCGCTCTTATTCGCACTGTCGAAATCAGTTACAGGTCCTTCAGTTAAGAAGAAGCCGATCATTGAGCCTGCACGGTTAATCGTAATTGGTGTCTTGTGTTTGGCAAATACTTCTTTCAGTCCCGCTTCAAGCTGATCCGCCAGCTTGCCGAAGTATTTGTAGCTGTCTTCTGTTAACTGGCTTAAGGTCGCAAGGCCTGCACTCATTGCCAGCGGATTACCTGAAAGTGTTCCAGCCTGATAAATGTCGCCAGCAGGGGCAATACGTTCCATAATTTCTTTCTTGCCGCCGTAAGCACCGACCGGCAGTCCGCCGCCGATTACTTTACCGAGACAAGTTAAGTCCGGTGTAATACCGAAGTGTCCCTGTGCTGAGTTAAATCCGACACGGAATCCTGTCATGACTTCATCGAAGATTAACAGTGAACCGTTTTTCTCTGTAATATCACGCACGAACTGAAGGTAGCCTTCAACCGGCGGTACGACACCCATGTTGCCTGCTACAGGCTCCATAATAACTGCTGCGATATCATCGCCGAATTTATCGAATGCTTCTTTCAGACTGGCTTCGTCGTTATAAGGTACAGTAATTGTATTTTTCGCAGTGCCTTCAGGTACTCCCGGTGAGTCCGGCAGTCCAAGCGTTGCAACACCGGAACCTGCTTTAATTAATAACGAGTCACTGTGGCCGTGGTAGCAGCCTTCAAATTTAAGTATTTTTTCTCTGCCTGTATAGCCGCGCGCTAGACGTAATACTGCTAGCGTTGCTTCAGTACCTGACGATACCATACGAATCATCTCGATAGATGGCACGCGTTCCATAACAAGTTCAGCCATTGTTGTTTCAAGCTCTGTCGGCGCACCGAAAGATGTGCCTTTAACTGCGGCATCCTGGACGCTTTTAACTGTCTTTTCGTCTGCGTGGCCTAAAATTAAAGGGCCGAAACTTAATGAATAGTCGATATATGAATTGCCGTCGACGTCGTAAAGACGCGCACCCTTAGCGTGGTCGATAAATAACGGGTGGTCGCCGACAGATTTAAAGGCACGTGCCGGAGAGTTCACACCGCCGGGCATTACTTTAACTGCTTCAGCATATAATTCTTTTGACTTGTTATACATCTTAAATTTCTCCCTTATTAATTTTTTCCGCAAGTTCTTTTGCGAAATAAGTAATAATCATATCAGCGCCTGCGCGCTTCATTGAAATCATCTGTTCAGCGATTACTTCTTCATCTAAAAGTCCCTGATCAATTGCATTACGCGTCATTGCATACTCACCGCTCACGTTATAAGCAACGATCGGCAGATTTGAGTTATTGCGCACATCGCGAATAATATCGAGGTAAGACAAGGCCGGTTTAACGATCATCATATCCGCACCTTCAAGTATATCGCTGTCTAGTTCACGGAGTGCCTCCAGACGGTTCGCCGGATCCATCTGATACGTTCGGCGGTCGCCGAATGACGGAGTTGATTCCGCTGCATCTCTGAACGGACCGTAGAACTTAGACGAATACTTAATGCCGTAGCTCATAATTGGAATATGCGAGTAGCCCGCAGCGTCCAGCCCCTGGCGGATTTCAGTAACGAAACCATCCATCATATTGCTTGGTGCAATAATATCAGCACCGGCTTTAGCTTGTGATACTGCAGTCTGTACGAGCAATGGCAGTGATGCATCATTGTCGACGTCTTTAGTTACAGGATCAATTAAGCCGCAGTGGCCGTGATCTGTATATTCACATAAGCACGTGTCTAAAATAACGAGCAGTTCAGGATAATGTTCTTTCGACAGGCGGCACGCTTCCTGCACGATACCGTGATCGTGGTAAGCCCCTGTACCTTCAGGATCTTTTTCATTCGGAATGCCGAAGAAAATAACACTCTTAATGCCAAGTGCAACGACCTCGTCCAGCTCTTCTTTAAGCAGGTTCAATGAAATCTGATATACACCTTTCATCGATGATACTTCCTGTTTGACGTCCGGTTTTTCAACGACGAAAATCGGATAGATTAAATCATCTTTTGATAGTTTTGTTTCGCGTACCATGTCGCGCATAAAGCCGCTTTGTCTTAAACGGCGATGTCTGTCAAAATTCATTATGAATACTCTCCTTTATAAAATCAATCATATGTCCGAGTGTTTCATGCTCCGGTTTTGATGCAGTCAGGCCGTACTCCTTTAATCTCGCTTCAGTCACGTGACCAATCGCGATTAAATGAATATTCTTCAGTTCATCAGCTTTAAAATGGCCCATTAAACTGTCGACTGCAGACGGTGATGATAACGTTAAATAATCGATATGATTTATGTTTTTTCTGATCTGTTCAATCGAACCTTCGTGAACTTTCGGGTAATACAATTCGATTTCTGTAACGATTGCCCCCGATTCACGCATATAGTCCCGCATCAGCGGACGTTTTTTCGTGCTCGCCGGATACAGTATTTTATCGCCGGGCTTAATCGTGAATTCTTCGATAAACCCTTCCTGTGTATAGGTCGACGGCTCAAAGTCCACATCGATGCCGTAACTGTTCAATGCTTCGGTCGTTTTTACGCCGATGCTTGAAATGTGATCCGTTTTGACACGTTTAAAAAACGGCAGAAAATGTTTCACCGTATTTTTACTCGTCATAACGAGCCACGTATAGTGTGTATTTAAAACTGTCTCGTCAAAAGGCAGACGTTCAGTCGTAATGAGCGGTGCATGGACGAGATTTAAGGCCTCGTCCTCCCCCTCTTCAAATGTTGACTGTGTCACGTAAACAACCGGTTTACTGCTCGGCATTATTCTCATTAATCATGTCGATAATATCTTTCGCACCGATTTTCTGCATTTCATCAGCAACAAGGTTACCCAGCTGAACCGGATCCTGATGTGATTTCTTTACAACAAACCGTTCATTGCCGTCTTCGGACATAATTAATCCTGTTAAGTACAATTCGCCGTCCTCAAGCGTTGCGTAACCGCCGATTGGCACCTGGCAGCTGCCGTCCATACGTTTTAAGAACGTACGCTCAGCAGTCGTGCACGTCGCGTCATGGTCCGAGTGGACAGTTTGCAGCATTTCTATTAATTCAGTGTCATCTTCACGCACTTCGATGCCTAAAGCCCCTTGTGCAATTGCCGGAATAAACTCTTCAGGGTCGAAGTATTCAGTGACAACGTTGTCGCTCCAGCCCATACGTTTAAGTCCTGCAGCCGCTAGTAAAATAGCGTCGTATTCGCCCGACTCCATTTTCTTAATGCGAGTATCGATGTTGCCTCTGACCCAGTTCACAGTAATATCATCGCGCATTGCTAACAGCTGTGCACCGCGGCGGAGACTTGACGTGCCGACGATGCTGCCAGCCGGCAGGTCTTTAAATAATACTTTATTATTCGATAAAAAGGCGTCGCGCATATCTTCACGTTCAGGCACACATGCAATTGTGAAGCCTTCAGGCAGTTCGCTCGGTACGTCTTTTAAGCTGTGAATCGCCATGTCGATTTCTTTATTTTTAAGTGCTTCTTCAATTTCTTTAACAAATAATCCCTTGCCGCCGACTTTAGATAACTGTACGTCGACGATGCGGTCACCTTTAGTGACGATTTCTTTTATTTCAATTTCAGCATCCGGGAACTGTGCCTGCAGTTTCTTAATAAACTGTTTCGACTGCGTTAAGGCAAGTCCGCTTCTGCGTGAACCAACGATAATTTTTCTCATGATTTATACTCTCCTTAAAGTGACCAAAAATGAAAACTCGATAATTCTGAAAGAATTAAATAATTCAGCATGACAAAGACAAAAATTGCGATGCTGTATACTGCAAATTTCGCCGTATCACCTTTAAATTTAACCATTGTTAAAATAATGCTGTACATAATAATAACATATACAGTGCCGATGACTTTCGGATCATAGACGACACTTGGACCAATGATCTGAAGTCCCCAGACGATTCCTATTATAATACTTATACTCATTAAAATCACACCGATAAAGGTCAGCCTGAGCATTACTTTTTCGGCGGTGCCAATGCTGAAAAGCGAAAAGAAACTTCTGTTGAATTTTTTCTGTTTTAAGTTGCGGCGCTGAACTAAGTATATAACGGCATTCAGCATGCCGATAAAGAACATAACATAGGCTGCCAGTGCACTGCCTACATGGACGATTAAGAGCTCGTTCACAATTTCAAGCGTCAGTGCCGTTGAACTGAAGTTCAGCGCTGAAAATGTATAGAACGTCATTAAAACTATCGTAATAATTAAGTAAAACAGTAGTATAAATTCCGATTTCGTCTTCATAAAATGTATAAGCCCGAGCAGTATAAATACCAGGCTTAAGCTGAATATACTTTCAGCAAGCGTTAATATCGGAATTCTGCCAAGCTGGATTCCGAGCTGCACAACAGACAGAAAGTGCAGTATTACCGCCGGGGTCAGTACATACAGAGAAACCTTTCTGACTTGTCGATTTCTTAAAAACAAATCATATGACAGTGCAGAAAGGCTGATAAAGTAAAGCAGTAATATAATTTCTTGAATGCGGAACATCATATCCATAAGATATCCACCTTGCTAATTAAGGTTAAGCTGTTCTTTACGTGCTCTGAGCTTCTCTCTTTGTTTCGAACTTGAATCTTCGCGCGCCAGTTCAACCTCTTCTTCAATATGGAACATTGCCATAATATCTTCGAGTTTCTCATCGCGTTTTTTGTCGCCGGCGATTTCTTTCGTAAAAATAATCGGATCGCGCAGCATTTGATTAATAATACTCTTCATATGTTTTGAGATTACCGTGCGGTCACGTTCTGTCATATCCGGCAGTTTACGCTCCAGTGAATCCAGTGTCTCATCGTGAATGTTTAAAGACTTCGTACGCATCGCCTGAATAACAGGCACGACACCTTGAACGCGGAGCCAATCTTCAAATTCCGCAGTCGTGCCGTCTATCATCGCTTTGATTTTTTCGGCTTCCTGTTCGCGTGAAGCGAGGTTAGAGTCAACTAAGCCCTGCAAATCATCCACATTGTACATATAGACGTTGCCGCTTGAATCAATTTCAGGATCAATGTCTCTCGGCATTGCGATATCGATTAAAATAAGCGGTGAACCGCCGCGTGTTTTATTCACCATGTCGATCATATCTTTTTTAATGACATAATCCGGTGACGATGTGCTTGAAATTACGATGTCAGCTTCTTTTAATTCAGACTCTAAAGCGTGCAGATTTGCTGCACGGCCGTTAAAGCGTGCTGCCAGCTCTTCTGCTTTTTCAACCGAACGGTTTAAGACCACGACGTCTTCGATACCGTTTGACGTTAAGTTTAAGAGTGACTCTTCAGCCATTTCACCTGCACCGATAACGAGCACACGGCTTTTCTTAACATTGGCAAAAATGCGTTTGGCAAGCTCTACCGCTGCATATGAAATCGATACTGCGTTCTTCGAAATATCAGTTTCACTATGGCCGCGTTTAGCGACAGTAATCGCTTCTTTAAACAGCTTGTTAAAGATTGTCCCTGTCGTATGTTCTTCCTGCGCAGTTAAAAACGCATCTCTGATCTGGCCGAGAATCTGCGTTTCACCCAGCACCATCGAATCTAGTCCGGCAGTCACTTTAAACAGATGAGAAACAGCTTCGTCAGCTACTTTCATATCTGTCATATCTTTAATTTTTTCGTATTCAACATCGAACCAGTCAGCGAGGAATTTTCTGGAATAATACGCCCCCGTATGTTCCTGATCACTCACTACATACAATTCTGTGCGGTTGCACGTCGACAGCAATGTCGCTTCAAGTATGCTTTTTTGTTCGCGTAATTTATGCAGTGCTTCAACGACTTCTTCGTCCTGGAATGTCACCTGTTCGCGTTCTTCAACGCCGGTTTTTTTATAATTTAGACTTAATGCAATAATATGCACTATAATGCCCCCTCAAAACTTAACTCACAAATAAAGGTGCTCAGTTGGACCACTTTATCTATTCCCTATTTATACTAATTATAAATTAGGTATATATCAAGCATTCTAGACAAACTTTTGTAAAGCTGTCATAATTTCAGGCAGATTTCGCTTGTCTAAGGAAGAAAATGGGAAAATCTGGTCTTCAGGTTCCATTTCCAGCTCTCTTTTTATAACACTGATGTGCTTTTGAACTTTACCGCGGGCAATTTTGTCCGCCTTTGTCGCAACGATAATTACCGGCAGTTCGTAATATTTCAAGAAATCGTACATCGAAATATCATCTGCTGTCGGCGGATGACGCAGGTCGACTAACTGTACAACACATGTGAGTGTTTCACGGTCTTTTAAGTAGCCTTCGATCATGCCGCCCCACTTCTCGCGTTCAGACTTCGACTGTTTTGCGTAGCCGTAGCCCGGCACATCGACAAAGACAAACTTCTTATCTGCGTTGTAGAAATTCAGGGTAATTGTTTTCCCCGGTTTTGATGAAGTACGCGCGACGCCTTTACGGCCGCACATAGCGTTAATAAATGATGATTTACCGACGTTTGAACGCCCGCTCAATGCGATTTCTTTTAAACCGGTCTCCGGGTAATGTTCCGGACTCACTGCAGAAGTAATAATATCTACGTTACTTGGATTAATTTTCATGCTGGTCACTTCCTTTAAAAAAGGCTGTCGCAATGACAGCCTTTATATTTTATGCACTTTTTTTATCTTCTGTAATTTCTTTGCCATCCGCATCAAAAATCAGCGGATCTTTTTCATCTATAATCGTTTCACGGGTAATAACGACTTTCTTAATGTCGTCGTTTGAAGGCACTTTGAACATAATGTCCACCATGCGCTCTTCAATGATTGAACGCAGTCCGCGGGCACCTGTCTTACGTGCAATAGCAAGTTCTGCGATTGCGTCAAGTGCGTCTTCTTCAAACTCAAGTTCAACGTCGTCGATTAACATCATTCTCGTATATTGTTTAACGAGCGCATTTTTCGGCTCAGTTAAAATTGATTTCAAGGCGTCAACATCAAGCTCCTCTAAGTAGCTGATGATCGGCACACGGCCGATAAATTCAGGAATCAGACCGTAGCTCTGAAGGTCGTCCGGACGGACTTTCGCCATAAGTGCGTCTTTATCCGTAAAGTCTTCACCTGCGCCGCCGAAACCAATCACTTTATCGCCTAGACGGCGTTTAATGATGTCTTCCATACCGTCGAATGCACCGCCGAGAATAAACAGGATGTTCGTCGTATCGATCTGGATAGACTCCTGGTTCGGATGCTTGCGTCCGCCTTGCGGAGGAACGCTTGCAGTTGTGCCTTCTAAGATTTTAAGCAGTGCCTGCTGTACGCCTTCACCGGATACGTCTCTGGTAATCGATGTGTTTTCGCTCTTACGTGCGATTTTATCGATTTCATCAACGTAAATAATGCCCTGTTCAGCACGTTCAACATCGAAGTCCGCTGCCTGAATTAAACGGAGAAGAATGTTCTCAACGTCGTCACCCACGTAACCTGCTTCAGTCAGACTCGTCGCATCAGCAATCGCAAATGGCACGTTCAGTGAACGGGCTAATGTTTGTGCAAGAAGTGTTTTACCGCTTCCTGTAGGACCGATTAAAGCGATATTACTTTTAGCAATTTCAACTTCATCTTCGCCCATGTTGTTAATACGCTTGTAGTGGTTGTATACAGCTACGCTGAGTGCGCGTTTAGCGTTCAGCTGGCCGATAACATACTCATCGAGTGATTCTAAAATTTCCTGCGGTTTCGGAATATAATCGAAAACTGCAGTGTGATCCATCTTAAGTTCTTCTTCTATAATTTCATAGCATAGTTCGATACATTCGTTACAAATGTATACACCGCTGCCGGCGATAAGTTTCTTAACCTGTTCCTGATCTTTACCACAGAATGAGCAGGTTAAATCTGTATCTTCTTCATTAAATTTAAACATTTATATACACCTCATTATATACTTCTAATAAAATATACTAGAAAATCTACCTTAAATCAATTGAGCTGCATATTGATGAAAAGCTCTACACTTTAGGTGCAGAGCTTTTCATGTATGTGGTTCAATTTATAGATTATTCAGCTTTTTTACGGTTGTCTACTAATACGTTTAAAGCTTTTTGGATTTTAACATCTTCTTTAAGCATGTCAGCGCCGCCAAGAGCGTTCTTAACATCTTCTAAAGGCATACCGAACTGCTCAGCCAGACGGCTAAGTTCAGCGTCTGTATCTGCTTCAGTTACTTCGATATTTTCTTCTTCTGCAATTTGTCTTAACGTTAAGTTCGTACGAACGCGTTTAAGTGCATCTTCTTTCATTTGTTCACGAAGAGCGTTTTCGTCTTGACCTGACAGCTGTGTGTAAAGTTCAAGAGTTAAGCCCTGCTGTGATAAGTTCTGTTCGAATTCCTGAAGCATACGGTCAGTTTCAGTATCCACCATTGCATCCGGTACATCAATGTCAGCGTTGTCAGCAGCTTTAGCTACTAAGCTTTCTTTTAATGTAACTTCGTAGTCGCTTTCTTTTTTAGCTTTAACTTCTTCTTGAAGTTCAGCTTTAAGTTCGTCTACAGTTTTAGCTTCACGGTTTTCAAGCTCAGCTACAAACTCGTCAGTTAATTCCGGCGTTTCTTTTTGTTTAAGTGAGTTCACTTTAACTTGGAATACTGCTTCTTTACCAGCTAACTCTTCAGCGTGGTACTCTTCAGGGAAAGTAACGTTAACGTCTTTCTCTTCGCCGATTTCCATGCCTACCATTTGCTCTTCAAAGCCAGGGATGAATGAGTTAGAGCCAATTTCGATTTCGTAGTCGTGAGCGTGTCCGCCTTCGAAAGCTTCTCCGTCAACGAATCCGTGGAAATCGATTGTCGCGATATCGCCTTCTTCAACTGTACCTTCTTCTTTAACTACTAAATCAGAGTACTCAGTAAGAATGTGGTCGATTTGGTGATTAACTTCTTCGTCAGTCACTTCTGTGTCGACTTCTTCACCTTCAAGGTTTTTGTATTCGCCTAGTTTAACTTCAGGTTCAACTGTAACAGTTGCTTTAAGAATAACTTCTTTGCCTTTTTCAATCTGTTCAACATCTACGTCAGGCTGAGCAACCGGTGTAATACCAGCTTCGTCTACAGCTTTCCCGTAATGTACAGGTAAAAGAATGTCTAATGCATCCTGGTAAAGAGATTCTACACCAAAACGTTTTTCGAACATTTGACGCGGTACTTTACCTTTTCTGAATCCAGGCATATCAATGTCCTTAGATACTTTTATAAATGCTTCATCCAAAGCAGTGTTTAGTTCTTCACTTGGAATTGTAATTGTTAAAATTCCTTGGTTACCTTCTTGTTTTTCCCATGTTTGAGACATAATACATTTTCCTCCATTAAGTCGATTTTTCAATTAACCTGTATATTATAACACATACAAATATTGATTCAAATGATTGATTTACAGCGAGTTCTTCGCAATATCGTTCTCGATTTCACTGAGCCAGCGTTTCACATTTGGATCCGCTTCGTACGATGGTTCCATACCGAGCATTTCTTCAATACGCTCACTGTATGCTTTAACCACGGCATCACTCGTAAAATCAGGCTGCACCGGATACATATATATCGCATGGCCCATTATGAGCTCGGTTGTCGCTTCGGTAAATGACGGGTTGAACTGTTCAACTTCATCAAGTACTTTCGGCAGGACATCCCGGGCGATAAAGTAATCTTCCAGACTCGTGAGTTCAGACGGCTTCACCGTCATCTTCACGCCGCATTTCTCAATGGTTAGCGTACCATTAGAACGTACGCTTCGCAAATATAATAGCATAGCGGTCTGTAATTCATTGCGCTCTGCTTTACCGAAAGCTTCTATAATAAAATCCGTGTACGTGATGTCATGACTTTCCGTAATCTTCTCGATGAACTCAAGCTGCTGAAACAGATTTAATTTGTCAAAGTCTTCTTTAGAGATAACGGGCTCTGACGCAGCGAGCATTCCTCTCAGCTTGTTCGATGCATTTTGTCTTAAAGACAAAATATCCACACGGAAACCTTGCGGTATCGGTTCTTCCAGCAGATGGCCGGAAAACTCCAGCACCTCTTCGTAGTTGCCCATATCAGATAACGCCTGCAGCATGTAGACCATGTGCGTTTCGTAATCCCCGTCGCCGTTGTTCATTTGCTCGAGCGAATAGTCGACGAGCTCACCTGGGCGCTTGGCCCGGAGCAATGTTTCATACAGCATCTCTTCAGCGAGCTCGGACGGTTCCGATAAATCCATATACTTGTTAAACGTTTTTAAGAAATGCATGTCATCGCCGGCGTCATAATACACCTTCAGGTCACGCTCAAACTTTTTAACAAACCGGTAATGCGTTGTGACCTTATTGTCCATAAGCATCACGTATAATCAGTTCGCTCCACGATTCATAAGGTGACATCGTTTCTAAGACATCATTTTTAACCCATTCGAGTGCAATCGTGTCTTCTTCATTATTAATCACTTTATCTTTTTCAATATCGATTTTAAGAACGAGCCCGATGTGAACTTTGCCGACTTCGTTATCGTCGTCGTTGAT
Source organism: Jeotgalicoccus psychrophilus DSM 19085 (assembly GCF_000425845.1). Classification (GTDB taxonomy): domain Bacteria; phylum Bacillota; class Bacilli; order Staphylococcales; family Salinicoccaceae; genus Jeotgalicoccus; species Jeotgalicoccus psychrophilus. Next base: position 199,543 of record NZ_KE384463.1, on the reverse strand, counting down.
CAAGCCGTGGATTTCGATATTTTTAACATCGTCAGTACTCAGGCCAACCTCTTCTTCAAGTTCACGTGCAGCGTTCACACGGAGCTTGCCGTCGATGTCCCCTTCACTTTCAACATCGTTCATATGGCCGCCGACGCCGATAGAAAGCAGTCCGTGCAGACGCGTTTCCCCGCCGCCGTCCAGGCGTTTATAAACAAGCGTTTCATCATTGTTTCTAATAATACAGTAGCTGATCAGCTGCTTGAAGCTTGGATCCTCTTCCATATCACCGCGGCGTTTCACTTCGAACTCACCGAAAGTCTTAACTATTTCTTTATAGCGATTATCGTCTTTAGAAATGAAGCCGTTAAAAGCATTCGTTTCCCCGTCAAATAAAGTATCGCGTTTTACTACTAATATCTGTTCATCAAATTTACTCATGATTAATCTCCTCGCAGGCTGAAAAATTCTCTTTATTTGTAATTAAAAAACCCTCTAAATAGAACTTAGAGAGCTTTAAGATGTCTATAAAATTTAACAGGAGCGGAAAACAACTTTCCTCTCCCACGCTCTGTGTCCGCTTGTGAATTAATAAATTAACCCTAAGGTCCACGTACGACACGAATAAACAACATTCTCCAAGATTATTCGGTTGTCTCTCGAGAAGTAATTGTAGACGAATTATGGACATTATTCAAGTGGGAGGTGGAAAAAGGATGCGGATGAATATATTTAGCAAGATATAAAATCATGCTTATTTAATAGTTTATGTAATATATTCTGTCTATACTTACATTAGATATTTAAAAAATAACTTATGAAAAAGGAGAAGGTTAAAATAGAAACACTTCTTGAAGGATGGACAATTATAAAGATTAATGCCGAACTAATTATGAGTGGATTAGCTTTAATAATATCTTTATTAGTAGCACTAATAAACTTTCTATATAACCATTTTAAAGACAAAGATTATGTAGAAGTGAGGTTTGCTAACCCTATTTATTACAGTGATACTGTTTATATTAATGAAATGAATAATGCTGAGATAATAAGTCCACACGGCGGTTCATATTTCACTTGGATTTATGTCACTAATGCTTCAAATCATGATGTTGGATATTACTCTTATGAAATGTACTTAAACGGGAAACAATTATCACGGATGAATCCAAATGAAAATTATCCATTGTATGTAAAAGATAATGGAGGAAAAGTTCCAATTTCTTACGCTAATGATCTTAGTAACGGTAATATAACCTCACGTTCACAAGTACGATTATCTATCGCATCTACAGGCTATGGTAATCCAATTATTCCTTATAAAGAAAATGAAATTACAATTTCACTTACATTTATAAAAGCTAATTTCTGGTCATTCCTTCCTATAATAGGGAGAAAAATGAATCACAGTAAAATTATTACTCATAAATTTAAAGGTAGTGATGTAAAAGATAATCCCGCTGAGGCATTGTTAGATATGCCAATTGTTAAACGAATGTAATAAATATATTCTGTTAGTGTTCTATTAGCTTTAATTTTAAATCCACAAAAATTAAGCCTCTCAAACCGGAAGTAATGTGCATCCAAGTTCTTCAACTACTTGGATATACATCACCGACCGTTCTGGAGGCTTATTCAATCAATTATTTTTCTGTTGTTTTTCTTCTTTTCACTAGGAATCCTAGTCCAAGTGCTGCTAAGATCGCAGCAAATATTGTTGTGCTTTGTTCTGCCACCCCTGTATCAGGCAGTATTTCAGCTTCTTGTGCTTCTTTCGCTGCACCAGAACCATTTTGGTTTGCATCATCCGAACCAGCAACTGCCGCTTCATCTTCTGCAGTCACATCTGTTTCTGTGTAAACAGTTGGATGCTCGTTTGCCTGGTCTGCTGTCTCTACTTCTCCGACAATGTTTTGCTTGCCTGAAACTGGTGTGATTGTTGTATTGTCTTCATTGTCGTTGCCGTAAACCACCGCATACTGGCTAAAGCTATCGACATCAAATACTGCGTAACCATCTTCCGTTCTGTAATTCACTGCTTCTAGTGTTTCACCAATGTCACCAAGATAGTAAACATTCGAGACATAACCATTAGCAGGTAAGTACACAGTCACCGGGTTGTTCAGGCTGTATAACGAACCATTTTCATCAAGAATATGGATGTCATATAGATCATGAGCAGCACCAATTGCATTTGAAGGATTCATCACTGTAACGACTACAGATTTCCCTTCAAGTTCATCAGTTGCACTAACAACTCTAACGCCCGTCGCCGAGTCTACTAAAGAAGATGAAACTTCTCCATCTGCATTTGTATCTGATTCAGTTGGTTCTTCGTTCTCTTCTGAATCTTGATTCGTATCCTCAGCGTTTTCATCTGAAACTACCGTTTCTTGTTCTGCCGATTCCTGATCAGAATCATTTGTTTCTTCATTGCTGTTGTCTTCTGTTTCATTATCAGATTCATCTTCTGCATCATCGGCAGATTCAGGAGCATCTGTATTTGCTGGTTTTTCTTGAGTTTCATTACCTGCTGATTCTTCTGCAGACTCCTCAGTACTGTTTTCTGTTTCCTCGGAAGCTTCAGGAACGTCGTCTTCAGTTTGAGCCGGTTCTTCAGGCGTTTCAGGATTTGCCGGTTCTGCTGCTTGTTCATCTGTTGCTTCTTCGTCAGCCGCATCAGATTCTTCGACAGAACCTTCTTCTGAGCCAGTATTTGTATCTTCTTCAACCTGCTGCTGTTCGTCAGCTGTGTTATCTTTTTCTGCAGATTCATTCGATTCATCTTCTTCTGGCGCTTGGTCCTCGTCAGCAGTTTCATCCGATTCTTCCAGCTCGGGCTCTGCCGGAACTTCCGGTTCTGCCTGTGTCTGATCCTCGAGATCTTCTTCTTGTTCAACTTCAGGTACATATTCTGATGTCGTTAAATCACCAGCATACATCCAGCCGAGTGAAACACCGTTCTCGTCTTCAAGAAGGTAATATTCATCATAGTTATAAGTCGCTGTTCTGACGACACGGAACTGCTGACCTAAAAGGTTGTCTGCATTCTTAGTTTTAACGTCCATAACACTTTCATACAGCCCTAAGTTATTTGAATTAACCTCAGCCATCAGATCTGTTGTGCCCTGTTCAACTGGCATAGAAATCTGCGGCGTTGTTTGTTTATTAAACATGGCAGAGTATCGTTCACCAATCAGGTTGATTACATCACTATATTCATAATTGAAGCGTGCAAAGTATTCATACGGGTCAGGTGAAGCTGTCCCGCTTAAATGATTTGAAACTGCAACGTGAGACCATAATGTACCTTCGCCAGTTTCCTCAGCACTGACTGCAGGTAATTTATATTTGTATAATAAATTCGCAATGTAGTCTGCATAGTTGTTAATCGATTTCGCAAAGTCATGCGCATTATCATGACGGACTAATTCAACATGCATGTGCAAATCATTTGAATATGGACCTGCACCGTATGCAAGGTAATCTGTATCTGCCACCTGGATGATATTATCCGCATCTACAAAGGCGTGAACAAAAGCATTCTCCCAGTTACGTGACATATATTCAATTTCACCATAGATAGTTGAGTTCTCATTACCTACATCATGAAGTACGACACCTTTAGGTTTTCCAACCTCGCCGTTCTCCGGCTCCGAGCCATAATTAGAATGATATGCATATTCAGGCAGTCCAGGTATATAATCATACTGAATGTCTGCAACATCAAAATCATTCTCTGCGATATAGTCATTGATGTCTGTAATTGTCTGTGACAATGACATTGTACTTATAGTACTTGCAGCAGCAACAACTTCATCTGCATTTATTTCTTCATTATTTGCAGCAAGACTTTCACTTAAGCTGTTTAACATCTCTTCGTCTACTTCAATATCTTCAGCATTTTCTTCTAAAAATACAGTTTGTTCCTCTTCAGATAAATTTTCGATCGCCTGTTTAAGGGATTCAGAATCATATTTATATGTATCTTTTTCTGCTGATTCTGGAATTTCACTTTTCTGCTCGTCTGATTCAGCGGGCTCTGCAGCTTCTTCAGTTGATTCTAGAGCGCTAACTTCTTCATTGTTATCTTCAGAACTCTGTTCACTATCTATAGGTTGTTCAGGCTGCTCAACTGGCTCAGTGTCTTCATCTGCAGGGTCGGCTTCTTCTAAAACATTCTCATCGACTTCAACCGATTGTTCTTCAGCTGGCGCCACGTTTTCAGACTCAGTATTCTGAACTTCAGTGTCTTGATTATCTGATTCTTCTGCAACAACTTCTTCAGTATTTTCTTCTACTGCAGTTACCTCTGTATTCTGCTCGGTTTCTGCAGACTGTTCTACAGATTCGGCCGCTTCAACCGGTTCTTCAACTGTTTCAACTGTTACATCTTCAACATTGTTCTCTTCTCTAGGAACGGTCTCTTCAACCGGTTCTACAGCTTCAGTTCGCTCTTCAGGTTCCGCTGTTACTTCAGCTTCCTGATCGTATGTTTCCATAGCGATATTTTCTTCAGAAGCCTGTGCCTCTGCCGGAGCTTCAAGATCTTCTTCGTTTTCTGCAATCTCTTCTGCAGGGACAGTCTCTTCAACAGGGATTTCCGTTGTCTCAGCAGTTTCTGTTTCAATATTTGTTTCATCTAAATTATTCTCAACGACTTCTTCAGCTGGCGCTGCTTCAGTCTCTTCTGTTTCTTCAAGTTCGTTAGTTTCTTCATCAGATTCATCTGACGCTTCTTCTTCACTGTTCTCATCTGAATCTTCATCTTCTGCTTCTTCTGCGGATGCCTCTTCTTCTGATTCAATAAAGTCTAAGTCTGTTTCTGATGTTTCATCATTAACTGAATATTCTTCTGTGTTCTGACCAGAATATTGGTCATCCTGATTTACTTCTTCTGCATTAGCCACCATAGTTGAGGCAAGCAGACTAGTCGAAACAAGTGTCGGTATAATTAAACGATTTTTGTACTTCATTTTCAACCTCCATAAAAGTGTATTCTTACTTATTATAGTAGATTGTAGATTTAAATGTAGAATTGTTGGAATTTACAAAATTTAATAAAAAATTTGTTTATCTTTAATAATAAAAGTTTTTTCAAAGTCATTTATGTATTTCGGTTTAGTTAAATAATATAATGTCCCAGGCGGGAGTCGAACCCGCGGCCTGCGCCTTAGGAGGGCGCTGCTCTATCCAGCTGAGCTACCGGGACATGGTTAAATAATATCTTTCTTCGGTTTTATTATAACAAACCTCTCACTTCTTTTTTGAAATGAGAGGTTTGTTTTTAATTAAATGCTTCAGAGTATTGAATAGTTCCTTCTTTATTTTTCAAGTAATCATCTTTAATTTCCTTAATCATAAATGTTTCGTCAGGAACATCTTTAAATGGTGAGAGTATATTATATTTGCTCGCCGGTTTATAGCCAAATTTAGTATAGTATTCCGGGTGTCCTAAAATACTTATAAACTCGTAGTCGAGTGCCTTGGCTCTTTTTTCAAGCTCATTCATTAAGAGCTTCCCTACGCCGCTTTTTTGAGAGTCTGGATTTACCGCAATTGGTGCAAGTACCAGTCCGGTATATTGCTGATGGGCACTGTTCAGATAAACTTCGCTAAGCAGAGCGTAGCCAAGTATTCCTTCATCTTCAGCGACTACTTCTAATTCAGGTATATATTCTTTAGTATTTCTTATTTTAGCGACTAATTCTGCTTCGTCGTTATAGCCATGCTCGTCGTGTGTAAATGCATCGGTTATTAAGTTTTTTACTGTTATAAAATCTTTTTCTTCTATAGTTTTTATTTTCAAATTAATCATTCCTTTAATGTAATTCTGATAAAGAGAAATCACACTCTGCAAACATATATTATACAGCATTATAAACGATGTTGAATATTTACAATTTTAACATTCATTTTAAATAAAGCGAAAAAAATAAGCTCCTGCATCATTTTCAGATGCAGAAGCTTACTTATTAAACATTAGCGTCCTGGGAGGGATTCGAACCCCCGACCGATGCCTTAGAAGGGCATTGCTCTATCCAGCTGAGCTACCAGGACTTAATTAACACAATAGTTATTATAACCAGGATGCATATATAAAGTCAATGCATTTTTCGGTTTTTTTAATATAATGTTAATTTTAAGTTAACCAATCCGTTTTCAGCATACGATAAAGTGCGCAGTTATGGTAATGGTCGTATAAAAATTCATAATCTTTCATAACCGCTTCTTCTGTAAATTTCAGCCGTTCGGGAATTTTTCTGCTCTTTTTATTTTCTGTGCCTGCAATGATTTCTATCCGGTGCAGGCCGAGCTCGTTAAAGCCGTAATCGATTAATCCTTTTACGGCTTTCGTCATGATGCCTGTGCCGGTATATTCTTCTGCCAGCCAGTAGCCGATCTCAGCGCGCCGGCTGAGTCCGACAATTCTGTTGAAGCCGCACATGCCGGCGAGCTCCCCCTTATAATACACGCCGAGCGTCAGTGCTTCATGGGCGTCGTTCATTTCAACCCAATCTTTTATAATTGGGATATACTGCGCCGGCGCTGACATATAGTCCACCCACGGCAGCCATTCGCGCAGCTGGGTTCTGTTCTGATCGACAAGCTCATACATTTCCTGGTGTTCATGTGACTGAACTTGTTTTAGTTCAAGCTCGTCATCAATTTTAATTTTCATGATGTTTCAGTCCCCTTTTTAGTTGTCGAGGTTAAATTCATCCATCAGTTTATGCTTACGGCTGTAGTAAGATGCGATTTTTGCATCCGTATCAATGACTAAATAACTTTCAGGATATTCATTTCGTGAAGATGTAATGCTGCCGGGGTTTATCGCGTAGACACCCTGCACTTTTTCGATTTTCGCTACATGCGAATGCCCGTATAATGCATATTTAGCACCTGTTTCAGCTGCTTTTTCTGCCAGCGTGTTGCGGTCTGATTTAATACCGAACAAATGGCCATGCGTATAGAACATGCCCGCTTCTTCCAGCAAGCCTGTTTCCGGATAGTTATCGTCGCGGTCGGTATTACCTGTTACGCGCAAATATTTCTCCATTTCAGGATCATCGTACGGAAATTCGCTGTCGCCTAAATGAATCGCTGCATCAGGTTTTACCGTGTCATATACTTCAGTTAAAATATTTTTCTCACTGTGATTATCACTAATGACTAAAACTTTCATCTGTGAATCCCCCTATTTTTTCAACTTATTGAATACTTCAGTATCACTCATTAACTTTTCAAGCGCTTTCCCTCTATGACTGATTTCCCCTTTTTCTTCAGAAGTAATCTCACCCAGGTAAATTCCTTTCAGCGTTTTGAACAGAGGATCGTAGCCGAAGCCTGCACTGCCATGCGGTTCAGTCAGGATTTCGCCTGCTAATGTACCTTCATAAGTAATTGTTTCTTCACCGGGAATCGATAAAGCCAGCACGCATGTGAAGTATGCTGCTCTGTTTTCAATGCCTTTTAATTCTTCTAACAGTTTTTCGTTATTCTTTTCGTCAGTCGCATTTTCTCCTGAATAGCGTGCTGAATATACCCCTGGTCTGCCTTCCAGCGCTTCAACCGACAGCCCTGAATCATCGCTGATTACCGGTAAGTTTAACGCTTCTGCCGCTGCTTCTGATTTTAAGATCGCGTTCTCTCTGAATGTCGTGCCTGTTTCTTCAACGTCAAATTCCGGCAGAATCTCTTTAATGCCGACAACTTCGAAATCTTCAAATATTGCTTTAAAGTCGTTGATTTTGCCTTTATTGCCGCTCGCTATAACTATTTTTGTCATTAGTAAGTCTCCTGTAATAAAATATTTTCGATGCTGTATTCGATATCCGGAATCCAGCTGTTCATTACTTTTTCAAAAGTATTGTTTTCACCGTGAATAAAAATCCGGTGGTGCGGTGTGTTGTTATCTGCTGTCAGCAGTTTCTTCTTATGTAATTGCACCAGCGCAATCGTCACTGTCTCAAATCCTGCATCAATGATATGTTTTTCTCCATTAAAAAACTCAGCGATATACTTTTCGATAATAGGAAAATGCGTACAGCCTAAAATGACCGTATCCGCTTTTGTATCTTTGTAAGGTGCAAGTTTTTCCGCGACCGCTGTTTTTGTGATTGACGGATTTTCATAATCCAGACTCTCTATAAGTGTCACGAACTCCGGACATGCCAGATTATAAATTTTAACATCCTTATCGAAGCTTAAAATACCCGCTTCATACGCGCCGGATTTTATCGTCCCTTCGGTCGCTAGAAGCAGTATTTCGTTGTTATCGCTTTTACGAAGTGCGCCAAGCGAACCAGGGTTAATCACACCATATACCGGAATATCAATTTCATCTCTTAATTCCGGCATGACCGCAGCTGTCGCCGTGTTACAGGCGATAATAACAGCTTTGACGCCTTTATCGATTAAAAACTGCACAGCTTCCTTTGTATAGTGCTTTACTTCATCCTGGCTCTTTGGCCCATACGGGCAATTCAGACTGTCTGCAAAGTAATATACTTCTTCCGCCGGCAGCGCGTGAATAATTTCTCTCATTACTGTTAAGCCGCCGACTCCTGAATCCATAATGCCTATCGGTTTATTCATAATTGATCCGCTCGCTTTCCCTTAGAACATGTTCCAGGGCACCGGGAAGTATTTCCCGTTCAGCTTCGCTCAGGTTGGCCGTAATCTTCGCAATGTAATCAATCCGCTTATCGATTACCTTTTGAATAATTTCCTTGCCCTTATCCTCCATGCTGACAAGCACGAGGCGTTTATCCTTATCGGAACGATCGCGCCTCACATAATTGCCAGCCTCCAGCTTATCGACAATATCCGTCGTCGTCGAATGCGCCAAGTAAAGTCTGTTCGCCAGTTCGCCAATCGTAATGCCGTCCTTGTCGCCTACCCATTGGAGTGCTACAAACTGCAGCGGCGAAATATCGTGATGCTTTAATATTTCTCTGCCGTTTACCCTGACGTGCGATGCGATGTAGCGCAATGATTTTTCAATTGATTTAGTCTCCTGCTCATCATACATAGTTGCCAGTCCCCTTAAAAATCCTTTATAAATATAATAACGTAAATCGAAAGAAAAAAATAGGAAGATGGGTGGATTGAGTTGTTAGCCGTGGCGTTTCGTATTCATTAATGTGAAAAATTAAACGAAGACGATAAATTTATCGCCTTTTTAATGAAACTTCTTATTAAACTCCTTGTCTAATTTTCGTCGGGCTCTGATGGCAGTGATTATGAAAACTACACAAATTATTAATAGCGGAGCCATAATAATATACAATGTATTCCCTATTGGATTATTAAATAGGAAAGGAATAGAAATGATCAGCAAAGATGCGAATATTGCCAATCCTATAATTGAATAAGTTAATCTCATAATCATTGCGGAATCACGACCTTTATTAGAGTGAGTTGGTTCCTTATGAAAATAGTACCGCAGATTAGGATGGAAATACAGGTGTGCAGGTAAAAAAGCATTGGTGAGCTGAATTTTATTGATACTAATGCTCTTTTGTATGATAAATGCATTACTTAAGCCACTTTCTACAACACTAATGCATTATTGTGAGCAAGATTAGCTTTAAAATGATAAACCTGCTCATAATGACAGCTGAAATGAGCAAGGTGCCTTTGAAAATATCAATCCTGCTCATTTTGACAGCAAAAACGAGCAAGGTACCTTCAAAAATCTCAATCCTGCTCATTTTGACAACAAAAACGAGCAAGGTACCTTCAAAAATCTCAATCCTGCTCATAATGACAACTAAAATGAGCAAGGTGCCTCCAAAAATCTCAATCCTGCTCATAATGACAGCTGAAATGAGCAAGGTGCCTTTGAAAATATCAATCCTGCTCATTTTGACAACAAAAACGAGCAAGGTACCTTCAAAAATCTCAATCCTGCTCATAATGACAACTAAAATGAGCAAGGTGCCTCCGAAAATCTTAATCCTGGTCACTTTGAAAGCAAAAACGAGCTAACCCACCAAACTAGCCATCAAATGAGCTAATTATCAAACAAAAAAACAGGACCCCGCAAAGGGGTCCTGCCTAAATCATATTAAAAGTATTAGTTTACTTCGTGGTCACTGCCAAAGAATGATTTGAACATGTGGAATGTTGTTTCGCGCTGCATTGCTGCGATTGATGTCGTTAAAGGAATTCCTTTTGGACATGCTTCGACACAGTTTTGTGCCATACCGCATTCTGCGATTCCGCCTGTACCCATTAGTGCGTCAAGACGTTCGTTCTTCGACATGCTGCCTGTCGGGTGAAGGTTGAATAAACGAACTTGAGAAATTGGTGCTGCACCCATGAATTTAGATTTGTCATTGACGTTCGGACAAACTTCTAAACATACGCCGCATGACATACATTTTGATAATTCATAAGCGATCTGACGTTTTTTCTCAGGCATTCTTGGTCCTGGTCCAAGGTCGTATGTACCATCGATAGGCACCCACGCTTGAACGCGTTTTAAGTTATCGAACATGAATGAGCGGTCTACCTGAAGGTCTCTCACGATAGGGAAAGTGCTCATTGGTTCTAATTTGATTGGCTGCTGGTACTGGTCCACAAGCGCAGTACATGACTGGCGCGCGTTACCGTTAATTACCATTGAACAGGCACCACAAACTTCTTCAAGACAGCTTGCGTCCCAAGTTACTGCAGTTGTTTTCTGGCCTTTTGAGTTGACCGGGTTTCTTTGGATTTCCATTAACGCACTGATGATGTTCATGTTCGGGCGGTATGGAATTTCGAAATCTTCCCAGTAACTGCTAGTTTCCGGATTTTCCTGGCGTTTAATACTTAGCTTTATTGTTTTTGTTTCAGTTGCTGTAGTACTCATTTTTATTTAGCCATCCCCTTCTACTATTATTTAGCTGAATAGTCGCGAACACGTGGCGGAATTAAGCTTACGTCAACGTCTTCGTATTCGAATCTTGGCGCTTCAGTTGGTCCTTCAAAGAATGCTTTAGTTGTTTTCAGCCATTCTTCGTCATTACGTTCCGGGAAGTCCGGTTTGTAATGCGCACCGCGTGATTCGTTTCTGTTGTATGCACCAATTGTAATTACACGTGCAAGGACAAGCATGTTCCATAACTGGCGTGTAAAGAATGCTGCCTGGTTACTCCATTTCTTAGTGTCGTTAATGTTGATTTGTTTGTAGCGTTCCATTAACTCTAAGATTTTCTTGTCAGTTTCAAGCAATCTATCGTTATGACGAACAACTGTAACGTTTGCTGTCATGATTTCTCCAAGTTCTTTGTGGATGACGTACGCATTTTCCGTACCGTCCATCGCAAGAATGTTGTCGAATTTATCCTGCTCAACTTTAGCATGTCTTTCGTAAAGTGACTCATCAAGATCTTCGTAAGAAGTCTCAAGTCCTTTTACGTATTCCATCGCGTTTGGTCCTGCAACCATACCGCCGTAAATTGCTGACAGTAATGAGTTTGCACCTAAGCGGTTTCCGCCGTGCTGTGAGTAATCACATTCTCCTGCTGCAAATAATCCCGGAATAGACGTCATCTGGTCGTAGTCTACGTATAGACCACCCATCGAGTAGTGTACTGCCGGGAAAATTTTCATTGGAACTTTACGCGGGTCGTCGCCTGTAAATTTCTCGTAGATTTCAATAATCCCGCCGAGTTTTACATCGAGTTCGTGCGAATCTTTATGTGATAAATCAAGGTAAACCATGTTCTCGCCGTTGATGCCAAGCTTCTGGTTCACACACACGTCAAATATTTCACGTGTTGCGATATCGCGGGGTACTAGGTTACCGTAGTCCGGATATTTCTCTTCAAGGAAGTACCAAGGCTTGCCGTCTTTATAAGTCCAGACACGTCCGCCTTCTCCGCGTGCAGATTCACTCATCAGACGAAGTTTATCGTCTCCGGGAATTGCTGTCGGGTGAATTTGAATAAACTCACCGTTTGCGTATGCTGCGCCCTGCTGATAAACAATTGAAGCCGCTGATCCTGTGTTGATCATCGAGTTCGTCGATTTACCGAAGATAATTCCAGGGCCGCCTGTCGCCATGATTACAGCGTCAGCTTTGAAAGTTTTAATTTCTCCGCTTGTGATTTCCTGTGCTGTAATACCGCGTGCTCTGCCTTCGTCGTCTACAACTACTCCAAGGAATTCCCATCCTTCATACTTGTCGACTTGTCCTTTAACTTCGAAGCTTCTTACCTGCTCATCAAGAGCATACAGTAATTGCTGGCCAGTCGTTGCACCTGCATATGCTGTACGGTGGTGAAGCGTTCCGCCGAAACGTCTGAAGTCTAAAAGTCCTTCAGGTGTTCTGTTGAACATTACACCCATACGGTCGAGCAGGTGAATAATTTTCGGTGCTGCATCCGTCATTGCTTTAACAGGCGGTTGATTCGCTAAAAAGTCTCCGCCGTATACTGTATCGTCAAAGTGGATTGTAGGTGAGTCACCCTCACCTTTCGTATTTACTGCACCGTTAATTCCGCCCTGTGCACACACTGAGTGTGAACGTTTAACCGGAACGATTGAAAATAGATCTATGTTAGCACCAGATTCTGCTGCTTTGATTGTTGCCATTAAACCAGCGAGACCTCCGCCGACAACAATTACTTTATTATCCGCCATTATTTACACTCCTTTTATACAAACGCTAAGATTGCCATTATTCCGATTGTAGAAATTACTAAGAAAACTAAAATTGCAACATAACTCATAATTTGCTGCGATTTATTTGACTGTGTAATACCCCAAGTAATCATGAATGACCATAAACCGTTCGCAAAATGGAATACTGTCGCAATAACTCCGACAATCCAGAATACTAACCAGAATGGATTCGCAACAATCTGCTCTACCATTTGGAAGTTTACTTCTTCACCTAAGAATACTTGGAAACGCGTCTGGTACACGTGGACTGCGATAAAGATAAACGCAACCACACCTGAAATTCTTTGAAGCACGAACATCCAGTTACGGTATGTTCCGTATCTGCCCACATTATTTTTAGCAGTAAATGCGATATAAATACCGTAAATACCGTGGAACAGAATTGGTAAGTAAATGATGAAAATTTCAAGCAGAATAACGAAAGGCAGGTTACCCATAATACTTGAAGCAATATTAAATGCTTCTTCACTGTATGTAGCTGTAAAGTTAACCAGCAAATGCTGGATTAAAAAGACACCCAGCGGAATTACACCGAGTAATGAATGTAATCTGCGAATGTAAAAACCTGAATCTTGATTCGACACTGAAAGACCCCCTAACTATTTGTCAACAAACTTTAACTCTTATTTTACCCGTAATAATTTTACAAATCAAGACAGCGTTTAATCTTTTACACTTTAATTTTACATTCGCGTGATTATGCCTGGTCGTTTAGTTTTCTAACTATGTTTTCAGCTACATTTTTTGGAATACCCACCTCTGTGAAATCACTCACATTCTTTTCTTTCATTCTTTTGATTGAGCCGAATTTTGAAAGTAACTTTCGCTTCCGTGTGGGACCCACACCTTCGATATTATCCAGCTGGGATACAATGGATGTTTTCCGCCGTGTATTTCTGTGAAATGAAATTGCGAAACGGTGGACTTCGTCCTGAATCCGCTGTAAGAGATAGAAGCTCTGCGAGTTCTTTTTCAACGGAACGATTTCTGCCGGATCGCCGTATAACAGTTCCGCCGTTGCATGCTTGTCGTTTTTAGCAAGACCGGCGACCGGTATATCGAGCGACAGTTCATTTAAGAGCACGTTTTTAACCGTGTTCATATGGCCGACTGCCCCGTCGACGATAATCATGTCCGGCAGCGGCAGCCCTTCTTTTAAGACGCGCGTATAGCGGCGTCTGACCGCTTCAGCCATTGACGCATAGTCATCTGGACCTTTAACCGTTTTAATTTTATATTTACGGTAATCTTTTTTGGATGGTTTGCCGTCGATAAAAGCCACCATCACACTGACCGGGTCCACGCCCTGAATATTCGAGTTATCAAACGCTTCAATGCGCCGCGGCGTTTCAATGTTCATAATATCACCGAGCGTTTCAATCGCTTTAATCGTCCGCGCCTCGTCCCGTGCAATCATTTCAAATTTATTATCCGCAGCAATGCTCGCGTTTTTCGACGCAAGCTCCACCATTTCACGCTTAGCACCGCGTGACGGCGCCTTCACTTTTGCCGGCAGCGCTTCGTCCAGCAGCTTAACGTTGAATTCTTTCGGAATATGGACCTCTTTCGGCATCAGGTTTGAGCTGAGGTCGTAAAACTGCACGATAAATCTAAAGAACTCTTCTTCTGCCGAGTCATTCATCGGAAACATTTCCGCTTTTTTCTCGATTAATTTACCGCTTCTGATAAAGAGCACAGACACCGACATCCAGCCGTTATCGACAGCGTAGCCGAAGCAGTCGCGTGCGGTCATATCTGCTGTCAGCATGTTCTGCTTCAGCATGGTATTTTCAATGTGCCCCATTAAATCACGGTATTCTTTTGCCTTTTCAAATTCGAGTTCTTCCGCGGCAGCGTGCATTTTCTCTTTTAATTCTGCTACTACCCCGTCAGTTTCGCCGTTTAAAAAGTTAGTGATGCCGTCAATCATCTGCTGGTTTTGTTCGTCTGAAACATTGAATACACATGGTCCGAGACACTGGCCAATATGATAATACAGACATAATTTATCCGGCATAACGTTACATTTTCTAAGCGGATAAATACGGTCCAGCAGTTTTTTCGTTTCGTGCGCGCTGTAGGCGTTCGGATACGGTCCGAAGTATTTTCCCGTCTTCGGCTTAACTGTGCGCGTTACGACGAGTTTCGGATGTTTTTCCTTGGTGATTTTGATAAATGGATAGCTTTTGTCGTCTTTTAATAAAATATTATATCTCGGAAGATGTTTTTTAATTAATGTATTTTCCAAAAGCAGCGATTCGACTTCCGACTGCGTAACGATAAAATCAAAGTCGACGATATCGGCAACGAGGCGCATTGTTTTCTCATCGTGCGCACCGGTAAAGTACGAGCGCACCCTGCTTCTGAGATTTTTCGCCTTGCCCACATAAATAATTTCACCGCCGCTGTTTTTCATTAAATAACAGCCTGGTTCGACGGGCAGGACTGACAATTTCAGTTTAAGTTCTGACATGATTCATCCCTTCTTCATAAAAAAAGCCGCCTCAATGGCGGCTTTTAAAAAATTAAGCGTGTTTTTCTATTAATGCAGCAAGCTGCTCTTTAGGCTGGAATCCAACAACTTTATCAACAGGCTCGCCGTCTTTGAAAAGAATTAAAGTTGGAATACTCATCACTTCGTACTCGCTTGCTGTAGCTTGGTTATCGTCAACGTTTAATTTAGCAATATTAGCTTTACCTTCAACTTCAGGTGCTAATTCTTCAAGGATTGGAGCGATCATTTTACAAGGCCCGCACCATGGTGCCCAAAAGTCTACTAATGTAAGTCCACTACCAATTTCTTCTTTAAATCCTGCATCGTTCACTTCATATAATGCCATATAAAACTACCTCCATATTTGTATTGCTTTTATTATACAACAATTCATTTTGTCACTCAACGGTATTGCTTACACGAAGTACATCAGATAAATAATACCGCTTATAAACATTAACACACTAATCACTATAAGTACCTTTGCAAGTTTATACATATCAAAATTATCCACGGAGACTCACCTACTTCATTTCGACTATCGTCACACCGAAGCCGCCTTCACTCGGCATGCCGCCTCTGAATGATGATACTTTCGGGTGGCGTTTTAAATACTGCTGCACACCTTTTTGCAGCGCCCCTGTGCCCTTGCCGTGAATAATCTCTACATCAGAGAAGTTCGACAGCAGCACCTGATCAAGATAATGCTCGAGACGGATCAATGCGTCTTCGTAACGTTCACCGCGGAGATCAAGCGTGCGGTTGACGTGTGTTTTGTTCTGACGGATTGTAACAGGTTTCTGTGCTTTTTTAGCTTTCCGTTTTTTCACTTCGGACTTGTCGAGCTTCATTTTAATAATGCCCATCTGCACTGTGACTTCATCATTATTCAGTGCAATAATCTCGCCTTTTTGTCCGTAAGTCAGCACATCGACTTCATCGCCCACGGCGAGTGTTTCAACTTTTTCATTGCGGACGTCTTTCTTAATATCGCGCTGGTAGTAGCTGTCGGATAATTCTTTTTTAGCATTGATGAGTTCGTGTTCCTGGATGCTGTCGGCCCCAAGTTCCTTCATCATTTCAAGTTCTTTAATAATTTCCGCCGCTTCAAGCTCGCGCTGCTTAACGATGCGGTTCGCATCATCCTGCGCCTTCTGAATCAGTTTTTCTTTATATTTAGCGAATTGTTCATTGTTCTCTGTAAGTTCTTGCTGCAGCTTTTCAGCTTCACGCATCAGTTCATGCGTCTCATGTTCATGCTCACGCGCTGACGTCGTATGGCGTTCGAGCGCTGTAATCATCTCGTTAACTTCCATATTGTCACGGCCCGTTAAGCTTCTCGCACGTTCGATTACGCCGTGATCTAGTCCCAGCTTATTGGAGATTTCAAACGCATTTGATCTCCCGGGAATTCCCATTAATAATCTGTACGTCGGCGATAAAGTGCTCACATCGAACTCAACACTCGCATTAATCACGTCTTCACGCGTGTAGCTGAATGATTTCAGCTGCGGATAATGGGTTGTCGAAATAATTTTCGCCTGCTTTTCGAGCAAGTATTCAATAATGCTGATTGCGAGTGCTGCACCCTCTTCAGGGTCCGTCCCCGCACCGAGCTCATCTAAAATAACCAGTGATTCATTGTCGACACGCTTTAGAATGTCAGCAATATTTGTCATATGACTCGAGAATGTCGACAGTGACTGTTCAATCGACTGTTCGTCACCGATATCGGCATAGACGTTTTTAAAGACTGAAATCGATGAACCGTCACGCGCCGGAATTGGAATGCCGGCCTGTGCCATTAGGACCGATAAGCCAACCGTTTTAATTGTCACGGTCTTACCGCCGGTATTCGGTCCGGTAATAATAACCGCTTTTGTTTCCGGTTCGATAACGATATCGTTTTTCACGACTGACTCGCTGTCGATTAAAGGGTGGAAGGAGCCGATTAAGCGGATGGATTCATCATCGGTAATGATGGGTTTTGTGCCTTTAATATGCGCACCGTATTTTGCTTTGGCAAAGACCAGGTCAATATGGTGCAGGTTTATATTATGTTCATATAAATCGTGCGCCACTTCGTTTACCTGCTCTGTCAGTGCACTGAGTATTCTAGTAACTTCCGCTTCTTCGGATTCTTTTAAGCGTGTAATATTATTCGTCATATCAATGATCGCCGTCGGTTCGACGTAAATGGTCTGGCCGCTTTGCGATGAATCATGGATAATTCCTTTAAATTCGCTGCGGTAATCCACGTTGACCGGAATGACGTAGCGTCCATTACGCATCGTAATAATACTGTCGCTTAATTTACGCTGATTTTTTCTGACGATGTCGTTTAGACGCTCGCGGATTTTCTGTTCTTCTGAACCGATTTTTCTGCGGATGCGGAGCAGTTCTGCTGATGCATGGTCTAAGACCGTCACTTCATCGACAGTTTCAGTGATTCTCTTGTACAGAAAATGAATATCTTCAAGTTCTAAGATGTACGGTTTAAGGCTGGTAAGAAAAATTTCATCTTCTACAAAGGCGTTCATTAGACCTTGCAGCATATGCTTTCTGTTTAATAAAGATTTTATTTTATTAAAATCGCTCACACCTAATATGCTCCCGATTTCCGCCCGTTTTACAAAGGGTTTAATATCGCTGATACCAGCGAGTTCAACGTGGCGGTAACGGAGCATCGATGATGCATCGTCGGATTCTTCAATATTTTTAACTACTTTATCGATGTCAGTTTCAACGATGGAAAAATTTAATTTCTCCTTCGTCTGATCACTGACTGCAAATGCTTTGACAGATTCGAGAATTTTATCGAATTCCAGTTTGGTGAATGTTTTATCATTCATTTATATCACTCTGCTTACTTTTATTAATAAATGCTTTAAATTCTGCTCTTGTTAACGTGTTTAGTACCTGTGATTTTTTGACGAATGCTTTTTGCAGCGTCGCCACACCATATTTCATAAAATCAAAGTGGTCGGTATGGTGCGCATCGGTGTTTACCGTAAACATGACGTCTCTATTCGTAATCACATCGCTCGATAGATCGAGCCGCTGAGGATTGGCGTTAATTTCTAATATTGTGTTCGTCTCTTTGGCATAACGGAACAATTCATCCATATTAACCTGATACCCGTCTCGGACGCCGATTAAGCGTCCCGTCGGGTGCGCAATGTGGCGGACGTACGGATTATCCATAGCTGATTTTAAGCGGTGCATAATTTCTTCTTCCGACTGCTGGAAGCTCGAATGAATCGCAGCAATGACGTAATCCAGCTGTTCGAGAATTTCATCTGAATAATCCAGCGTGCCGTCAGCTAAAATATCCATTTCAGTTCCGCTGTAGACGTCAATGTCGTCGTATTCTGCATTAATTGCTCTGATTTCTGCAAGCTGCTCAAGAAGACGTTCATCGCTTAAGCCGTTAGCAACACGCAAATTTTTCGAGTGGTCGGTAATAACAATATAATCGTAGCCTATCGTGCGTGCGGTTTCCACCATATCACGCACGCTGTATGCCCCGTCACTGTACACCGTGTGCATATGAAGATCGCCTTTAATGTCTTCGGGCTTAACGATTTGTGCGACATCGATGTCTGTCTCTTTACCCGTTTCACGCATGGACGGCGGAATGTACGGCAGCTCGAAGTAGTTGTAAAATGCTGCTTCCGAGTCAAACGTTTTTACGCCGTCCGGTGTTTCAACGCCATATTCGCTAATTTTTTCACCGCGTGCTTTGGCGATCTGGCGCATCTTCACGTTATGATCTTTTGAACCGGTAAAATGCTGCAGCGTTGAAATATATTCTTCGCCGTTTACAAATCTGAAATCGACGTTAATTTCATCGAAATCATGCTCGATTTCTACTGAGAGTTTTTTATCGCCTCTGGCGACGACATCCGTCACGAAACTCTGATTGACCATCGTTTCCGTGAAGAGTTCGTAATCTTCCACTTTGACGATAAAATCCAGATCTCGAGATGTTTCCTTCGTCCGGCGGCCGCTGCCCGTCATGTCGTAACGTTCAACGCCCGGGATAATGTCGATAACATCGGTGATGATTTTTTTGAATTTTAATATACGTGAAATTGGATAGCGCTCCGGTCTGTTTAATACCGTTTCAATTGATTTTAATATGTTCTCTTCTGTTTTCTTGCCGAAGCCTGAAAGAGCGCTGACTTTCTGTTCTTCACACGCTGCTTTTAAATCTTCGAGCGTACTGATGCCGAGTGCGTCGTGAATTTTAGCAATCTTCTTCGGGCCGAGCGTCGGCAGTTTCAGCATGCGGATTAAGCCGCTGGGGACTTTATCCTCAAGTTCTTTAAGGACTGTGGACTCTCCTGTTTTGACAAATTCTGCGATAACTTCGTTCGTGCCTTTACCGATTCCTTTGAGTTCACTGAAATCGGGGATTTCATCGAGTGTTCTCCCATCCGTTTCCAAAGCCGCTGCCGCTTTACGGTATGCGGATACTTTAAAAGGATTCTCTAAATTTAATTCCATATATACTGCGATTTTCTCAAGCAGTCTGATTACATCTTTTTTATTCATGTCTGCCTCCAAAAAAAGAGCCATATCTCTATGACCCTACTTGTATCCATTCTATTAATTTTTCCGATATTATAAATGTGTGTTCCATTATAAATGTGGCAATGCCTGATTCCGCCAGTGCTTCTTGAACCGGTGCGTAAGGAATCGTCGCTGTGAAAAATAGTATAACCACAAGTACGTAGACAATCTCGATTAAGCCGAGCACTGTACCACCGATACTTGTAACCAAGCCGCCTGTTGTGACCTGCTGCAGATAATCAAATCCACTGACGATAATCTGAATAACAATTTTACTGATGATAAAAATAAGAAAGAAAGCAAACATATAATAATATGCATATTCAAGATTTCCAACATCGCCCAGCACTGCATTTGGATTCAGCTGTGCAGTCGATGGATACGGCATCACTAAATAAAACCTGCTGCCGAGCGCTTCATAATTTAATGAAGCAATAACGAGAGCCGATATTGTACCGATCAAATGCAGGAACTGTAATATAATCCCGCGCCGGTAACCGGCAATCAGTCCGATTAAAAGTATAATTAAAAGTATTAAAGTCATAAGCTAGTTCCCTTTTTTAAGCGCGCTGTTTTCTTTTTCCAGCGCCTCGTATTTTTCTTTTAACTTTATATAATCATCCATGATATTACAAGCGGTAAGCACCGCTTTTCTCGTCGTATCGAGACCCGGACTCTTTGCAGCAATCGCCGTAATATTACTGTCGACCGCCTCCGCCACTTGTCTCAGATGATCCTCGTTATCATTACCCACCAGCGTGTAATATTCATTATATATTTTTACAGCAATGCGTGTCTTTTTCCCGCTCATATTACATTGCCCCCATATCGATAAAATTTCTCACACATTTATCTATTTCAATATTTTATTATACTTATCCACGAATGTTAATACAAGCAATTAAAATGTTGCTGTTTTTGAGCTTGTTGAGGATTCTGAGATTTTTTGGTGGTGGCAGGTGATAAGTCAGCGGATTTTGGGGGGCTTGTCACCGTTTATAAGACAAATTGCCACTATTTTCGTAATCTGCCCCCTTCGATGAGCAGGATTGCCTTTTTCGATGCGACCTTGCTCATTTTTCCCTTCATAATGAGCAGGATTGCTTTTTTCGATGCGACCTTGCTCATTTTGCCCTTTATAATGAGCAGGATTGCTTTTTTCGATGCGACCTTGCTCATTTTGCCCTTTATAATGAGCAGGATTTTCTTTTTCGAAGAGACCTTGCTCATTTTCATCCTGTTTATGAGCAGGATTGCCTTTTTCGATGCGACCTTGCTCATTTTCATCCTGTTTATGAGCAGGATTGCCTTTTTCGATGCGACCTTGCTCATTTTCCCCTTCATAATGAGCAGGATACGTATTTTCCAACTGACCTTGCTCATGTCTTATATATTCATTATTCAGCGCCCACCCAATCAAAACAAACCAAAAAAAGCAGAGACAAATTTCGTCTCTGCTCATATATTAATTTTATCCTCTGACTGCATAGCCTGCTGCGATTAATGCTTCTTCAACTGGTGTGTGAAGTGCTTCGATGTCTTTATCTGTCAACGTTTTTTCTCTGTTTAAATAAGTTAAGTGAAGCGCAACAGATTTTTTGCCGTCTGCGATGTGTTCACCTTCGTACACATCAAACGGGTATACGTCTGTTAAATATTTCGGCGCTGCTTCACGAATCACCGCGATAATTTCAGACACGTTTACGTCGCTCGCAACTTCAAGTGCGATATCGCGTGACATCGACGGATATTTCGGCAGGAATTCATACAGAATACTGCCCGTTTTAACGCGCAGTACTTCTGCCAAGTTAATTTCAAATACTGCCGTCTGGCCAAGGTCATGGTCTGCAGCATATTGCGGGTGCACTTCGCCTGCGAAACCGATCGCTTTATCGTCAAGATAAACTTCAGCTGTCCGTCCGGGGTGAAGTTCGCCGTGTGCCGACGATTGTTTATAAGTCACGCGGTCAAGAAGACCGAGTTTCGTAAACAGTGATTCGAGCACACCTTTTACCGTATAGAAATCTGACGGCACAAAAGTGTTTGTCCATGCTGTTTTATGCTGTTCGCCTGTAACGATTCCAGCGAGCATTTCTACTTCATCCGGCAGTTTATCCTGCCCGTTAGTCACAAATATTTTACCGATTTCAAACAGTGACACGTTTTTCTGCTGGCGGTTCACGTTGTACGTCGCGTTATCCACTAAGTGCGGCACGAGTGACGTTCTCAGCACTGCGCGGTCCTCACTCATCGGCATTAATAATTTAAGTGAATCTGTCAGCGTCGTGAATTCACCGATGCGTTTTTTGCTCGTTAACGCGTAGTTTATCGCCTGGCTGAAGCCTTGTGCATTCAGCTGGCGCTTAATTACGCGCACTTCCTGCTGTTCATCCGATAAACGGCCCGGCGTAATCGTCGAATATTCCGGCAATGTCGAAGGAATATTGTCGTAGCCGAATATGCGAGCCACTTCTTCAGAAATATCCTCAGGAATTTTCAGGTCATCGCGGCGTGACGGAATAATGACGTCGATCGAACCGTCTTTTTCTTCAGCGCCTAATCCAAGTTTCTGCAGTGTGCCGAGAATTTCAGCTACTGTTAAGTCAGTACCGAGACGATTGTTGATAAAGTCCACAGATGTCTGAATGACACCCGGCTCTAAATTAAGCTGACCTTCGGATGCAATGCCGTTTAGCGTCTTGCCGCCTGCATATTTTTCTAATAAATATGCTGCGCGGTTTACCGCAGGTAAAATAAATTCGTGTGAGACCCCTTTTTCAAAACGCTGTGATGCTTCACTGCGCAAGTTTAAACGGCTGCTCGTTTTGCGGATTCTAACCGGTTCAAATAATGCAGATTCAATTACAACATTTACCGTCTGCCCGGTTACTTCAGAATCCTGACCGCCCATTACACCAGCTAATGCGATTGGCACTTCGCCGTTTGTAATAACGATATCATCAAGCGTCAGCGTGCGTTCCTTGCCGTCGAGCGTCGTGAACTTCTCATCTGCTTTAGCGGAACGCGTCACAATTTTGTCCGAGCCGATTTTATCGCGGTCGAACATATGGAGCGGCTGACCGTATTCCATTAACACGTAGTTCGAAATATCAACGACGTTGTTTATCGGACGGATGCCTGCTTTAATTAAACGAATTTGCATCCATAACGGTGCCGGTTTGATTGTTAAATCTCTGACTTCTCTGACAGCGTAAAACGGCACCGCTTCACTGTCTTCATTTTCAACTGCGACTGTAACTACATCGTCAATTTCTTTAACAGATGTATCCGGCACTGCAACTTCACCGCCGAATAAGGCGCGCGTTTCATATGCTGCACCGATCATCGATAAGGCATCTTTACGGTTTGGTGTTAAGTCGAACTCGAGCACCTGATCATCTAAATATAAAGCTTCAAGCGCAGCAGTACCTGGAGCCGGTTTTGAGTTAAACATGAAAATTCCGCCCTGATATTCAGCCGGCACATATTCTTCTTTTACGCCGATTTCTTCCAGCGAACAAATCATGCCTTCCGATACTTCACCGCGAAGTTTCGCGCGTTTAATTTTAATTCCGCCTGGCAGTCTCCCGCCGACTTTAGAGACGATAACGTAGCTGTCTGCTTTAACGTTCGGTGCACCACAGACGATCTGCGTTGTTTCTTCGCCGGTATCCACTTCGCACAAGTTTAAACGGTCTGCTTCAGGATGCGGCTTAACCGACTTCACATAGCCGACAACCAGTTTTTTAATATCCGCTGTGTAATCGATAATGTCATCCACTTCAATCCCGCCGCGTGTAATGCTTTCAGCAAGTTCACCGGTCGGCACATTAATATCGATAAACGTTTCTAACCATTCTCTAGATACTCTCATTCTGTTCGCCTCCATCTTCTGTCGGAATAAATTGATCGATAAATCTTAAATCGTTCGTATATAAATGACGGATATCTTCAATGCCGTATTTCAGCATTGCCACACGGTCCGGCCCCATTCCGAATGCAAATCCTGAATATTCTTCAGAATCAAAGCCTGCCATTTCAAGTACGTTCGGATGTACCATGCCGGCACCTAAAATTTCAATCCAGCCTGTCTGCTTACAAACGTTACAGCCTGACCCTTTACATTTAAAGCATGAAATATCGACTTCAACACTCGGCTCAGTGAAAGGGAAATAACTCGGGCGTAAACGAACTTCTCTGTCGTTGCCGAAAATTTCTTTCGCAAATAATTCGAGCGTGCCTTTTAAGTCACTGAGGTGAATGTTTTTATCGACTACAAGTCCTTCGATCTGGGTGAACTGGTGTGAATGCGTCGCGTCATCGCTGTCGCGGCGGTAAACTTTACCAGGGCAAATAATTTTAACCGGACCTTCGCCTTTTTGAGCTTCAAGCGTACGCGCCTGAACCGGTGATGTGTGCGTACGTAAGAGAATATCTTCAGAAATGTAGAAGCTGTCCTGCATATCGCGTGCCGGGTGTGATTTCGGTAAGTTCAGCGCTTCAAAATTATAGTAGTCCTGCTCAACTTCGTAACCTTCTTTAATTTCGTAGCCGAGGCCGATAAAGAAATCTTCGATATTTTCAACGATACGGTCAATCGGATTCGACCCGCCGATTTCAAGCGTGCGTCCCGGTAATGTTACGTCAATTGTTTCTTCAGCAAGTTTTGCTTCAAGCGCTCTTTTAGACAGTTCCGCTTCAAGTTCACTGAGTTTCGACTCGATGTCGTTACGCAGCACGTTAACTTTTTGGCCGTAAGCCGGACGCTCTTCGTTTGACAGGTTTTTCATCTCTTTCATTAAACCTGTTACTTTACCTTTTTTACCTAAATATTCAACACGTAAATCAGCGAGTGCTTTACTGTTATCGATTCCGCTTAATTTATCGTTAAATTCAAGCTGCATTGTTTCCATCACCTGTGTCATGCCCGTCACTCCTCATATTTTTAAAGTATATTATTAAAAACAAAAAAACTCCGTCCTAAATAAAAGGACGGAGTTCCGTGGTACCACCTAATTTTCTGCATATGCAGACACTTACCGCGTCTATATGGTGACGCAAGCCCGTATTACTTCATCAATCAGGTGAACACTGATTAAAACCATACATTAATTTTCAGCTGCTATTAATGTTCTCTGTGACTGGTCATAATAATCATTTATTCCTAACTTCAACCGAAGCAGATTTATAATATTGTTACATCCATTATAGCCCAACTGCGCTTAAAATCAAGATTTAAAATGATGCATCATGATGGCACCGGCGATTGCAACGTTTAAACTTTCACTTGACCCGGGCATATTAATCTTCGCATTAATATCCATCAGCTGCAGCGTTTCATCAGTCAGTCCCTGGCCTTCGTTACCGAGGACAAGCATAATATCGCCTTTTGGCTTATTGAAATCATCAATATAGACTGCATCATTCAACGATGTACCAATTTTAATTCCTTTAAAGCTTGCGACAGCTTCCGCTGCTTCACGCTGTAAAATGTTCAGGTGGAAATGACTCCCCTGGGCACTGCGCAAAACTTTCGGATTGTACGGATCTGCACTCTTCGGCGTGATCAGCACTGTTTTAAAGCCGAACGCATCCGCAGTGCGGATAAGTGTGCCGAGGTTGCCTGGATCCTGAATGTCTTCCAGCAGCAGTACTCTTTGAAAATCAATCTTTCCCTGCTTTTGCTGATCTACTATCGCCGCAATGCCGGGCGGTGTATCCAATGTCGATAAAGATTTCATCACGTCTCGGGAAACGTACAGCGTTTTAAATTTATCGATATTTAAATCGTGCTTGAACCCGTCTTCGATAATAATCGTCTCGACCGGCTGGTTATAATTAATCGCCTCTTCAACTAAATGAACACCTTCGATTAAAAACTGATTTGTCTTTTTGCGCCCTTTTGCCGTATGGAGCTTACGGTAATTTTTAATGCGCGTGTTATCTTTTGAAGCAATAACTTCTTTTACCAAATGATTTCGTCCACCTTATCGTCGTTTAATGATTTGATTACTTCCGTTACGAGTTTAACTGCATTGTTGTAGTCTTCCTTATGCATAATTGACACATTCGAATGCATGTAGCGCACCGGTACGCCGATTGCTACCGACGGTACACCGTCGTTTGATACGTGGAATGAACCTGCATCTGTGCCTCCGCCTGGAATCACTTGTAATTGTACAGGGATATCTTTATCTTTGGCAACTTCTAATATATGTTTTCTGAACGGCACATGTCCGATATTTGAACCATCAAGTAAAATAACGAGCGGCCCTTTACCAAGATCGCCTGTACCGTTTGAAGATTTCATTCCCGGTGTATCCATGCCGAGACCAACGTCTACTGCGATTGCTAAGTCCGGTTTTACTTTATTCGCCGCCACTTTAGCGCCGCGCAGACCTACTTCTTCCTGCACTGTTGCACCGCTTACCAGGTTAATATTTATATTTTCTTGTGCAAGATTCTTCATGACTTCGATTGACAATGCCACGCCAAAACGGTTATCCCATGCTTTTGCAAGCAGGTAATTCTTATTCGTCATCTCTTCAAACTCAGATGCAGGTGTTACCATATCACCGAGCATCACGCCTGCTTCAAGTGCTTCATCTTTTGAAGCAACACCGATATCGATAAACATATTTTTAATATCAACAGGTTTTTTACGCTCTTCCGGCGATAATACGTGCGGCGGTTTAGAACCGATGACCCCTGTAATTACACTGCCTTCACCTGTCGTAATGTTCATGCGCTGAGACAGCATTACCTGATTCCACCAGCCGCCGACCGGCGTAAATTTAAGAAAGCCGTTATCGTCAATTTCAGTTACCATAAAGCCGATTTCATCCAGGTGCCCTGCGATTAGAATCGTTTTACTGCTATCTTTAGCAGCCTTCTTGCCGAATACGCCGCCTAAATTATCTTCAATAATTTCATCGCTTAAGGGCTCAAGGTAGTTTTTCACTTTATGTTTTACTGCATTTTCAAACCCTGCAATACCATTGACATCTGTTAAGTCTTTTAACATTTCAAGTTGTTTATCCATTTAAAAATCCCCTTTTAAAGTTGTTGTGTCTCAATTTTACCATAAAGTATTTCAGCTTTCGAAATATATATACTGCATAAGAAAGCACCCTCCTTGAGGAGAGTGCTCTTTAGTAATTAGTTTCTATCCGGATACGTGTAATCCGGGTCATCTCTTCTTGGATATTCATCCACCCAGAAGTTGTGATCTTTAAAGTCTTCAGGATCAGGTGTATAAACGATTTCGTCAATTTTACCCTGTTTTTGAAGTTTGTACTGTCGTTCGTAATCCCGGAACGCTTTGAGTGCCGGTTTTTGCAGGATAAGAATCGCGATAACGTTAATCCACGCCATCAGTCCTACACCGAGGTCACCCATCTGCCATGCAAGGCCAGCTGTAGAAACCGTACCGTAGAATGCTGAACCGATTAATACGATACCGAGCACATATTTCAGCCACGGCATTCTGCCTTTCAGCATGTAGACCAGATTGGTCTCTGCTATATAGTAATACGCGAGCATGGTCGTATAACAGAAGAACAAGAGCGCAAATGCGATGAAGTATGAACCGAATCCGATAAAGCCTTCCTGGAAGCTTTCCATACTGTGGAATGCTTTGTCAATACCAGCCTGTGTAAATACTACCGTACCGCTGACATCTCTGTCGCCGTTTACGTTAGTCTGATATACACCGTTATCGACAATGAGTCCGCCGTCGCCGTCAGACACGTTATACATACCTGTTATTAAAATCATCAGTGCCGTTGCTGTACATACGAATAAAGTATCGATATATACTGAGAACGCCTGAACTAAACCTTGTTTAGCCGGGTGTGAAACTTCCGCAGCACCTGCTGCGTGAGGGCCAGTACCCTGACCTGCTTCGTTTGAGTACAATCCGCGTTTAACACCGATCATAATCATTGCACCAACCGTACCTGCGAACTGCTGTTCAAGACCGAACGCACTTCTGAAGATTAAGCTGATTAAAGCCGGTACTTCTGAAATATTCATAATTACGATAATTACTGCAACGATGATGTACGCAATTGCCATAAATGGAACAGCTGCTGTTGCAACGTTGGCAATCGAGCGGATTCCACCGAAAATTACTACTGCTAAAATGATGATTAAGAAAAGACCGATCATCCATGATTCAATAAACGGAAATGCATTTGTTGCTGCACTTGAAATTGAGTTGGACTGAATGCCCGGAAGTAAAAGTCCGCAGGCAAGTATTGTTACTACTGCGAACAGCAATGCATAGTATTTACCAAACGTTCCACCGATCCCCTTTTCGATGTAGTACGCCGGCCCCCCGCGGTACTGACCGTCTTCTTTCTGTTTGTAAATCTGTGCCAGCGTTGACTCTACAAACGCACTACCTGCACCAAGGAAGGCAATCAGCCACATCCAGAATACTGCACCTGGACCCCCGATAAAGATTGCGGTAGCCACCCCGACGATGTTACCTGTTCCGACACGGCCTGCCAGTGATACGGCAATGGCCTGGAAACTGGAAATCCCCTCTTCTGATTTTCCACCCCTCAACATTAAACGGACCATGTCGACTATGTATCGCACCTGGAACAATCTCATGCGAATTGAGAAGTACAATCCTGTGACAACGAGAAGTATGACGAGTGCCGCACTCCAGACGATGTCGTTAAAAAACGTTACAACTGTCTCCATTAAATGATTCCCCTTTGTTTTCTTTCTATAATAAGAAATTACCACTCAAATATAGTCTATTTACTAATCATTGTCTATAACTTTTTATAAAATTGTTACCGCTTACAACATTGATATATCAACATTATCTCCTCAAACCGTTGGGGCGTAAAGGCTGAGAGCTGTAAAAAAACCTTATCCATTAAATGGATAAGGCTGAATTATCAGTATATTATTATTTGATGTGAAAACCGTTCTGCCGGGTGTCCAGTTTTATCCTACAGCGAATAAATATTTGTTCTGTAATCTTTCACCAATCTTACCGCTATGAAGATTGTAATCGCAGCCATAATGATTAACCCTGCATACATTAAATAAATATTAGTGAGCAGTCCCGCCTGCATCATCGCTGCCGCCGTGTTAGCGAGTGCATGAAGAAGAATCGCCAGCGGATACAGCCACCACTTCCCTTTCATCATTACAGCTGAGAAGACGATAACCGACAAGGCGATATGCAGACTCATCGCAATAACTCGCTCCATAATCGCGATTAAGTACATGTACCACGGCTGGCTCACGACTAAATCTTCTGCTGCGACCGGCAGTGCGCTGATTGCGTCAGAACCGGAATTTATCATCACAGCAAGAATAATGCCGTTCAGCATCCCGAGACCAACGACCGCGGCAGCCTCGAAACCGCCGTGCCCGATACCATACGATACCGCGCTATCGACATCACGATAATGCTTTTTTGTGAGTAGGAATGCGAATAATCTCCCCGTCTCTTCGAAAATACCCGCTGCGAAAATTCCGTAGAGGACGTATAGCCACGGTGAGGATGAAATTAATGCGATTGTGCCGTCGGGTTGCGGGCTCAGCACGATTACGTGCAGAATCTGTTCGAGGATTAAGGCAAAAACTAAAAATACACCGATACCCAGAATGAACGGCAGCCATCTGATTTTAAATTTTTTCCTGAGGATGAACATAAAAATAAACGGCAGTAAAATTGATAAAACCCCTACAGCCGCCATAATTACAATTTCTGATTGAGGAATCATTGTGCACACGCTCCTTTATGAATATTGTAGCGGTAAACGGAGGGGCGGGCAACGGAGATTGAATTATTATAGTTAAAATTTGGGAAGGGATTTAATGCGCCGTCGTTATGTGTGGCACAGTGACGGGATAACCCGCCTATCTCGTCATCGTCGAAGGGACAATGACGGGATAAACCGCCTTATCTCGTCATCGTAGAAGGCACAGTGACGGGATAAACCGCCTATCTCGTCATCGTAGAAGGCACAGTGACGGGATAAACCGCCTATCTCGTCATCGTGGAAAGCACAATGACGGGATAACCTGCCTATCTCGTCATCGTCGAAGGCACAATGACGGGACAGGCTAAAAAAACTATTAATTTCTATCAATCCCTTACTAAGCCATCAATATAATCTTTATATCTCCACGAACGGTCATTATTTTCACATGCATCATCAAAACTCTTATATTTAAAAGTATAGTGAGTGGCTGGTCCTTTCAAATGCTGCTCACAATACTTATTTAACATTCTAAAGACAGTTTTTTCACTCACCTTATACCCTATGAATTCCATAAATCGCTTGTTAGTCAATCTCTCATTTAAAAACAGTGCTTTATAATCACTGATGGCACGAATGATATGAGTTTCTTTCGTTTCCCTGGAGCCGCACGATTCGCAGACTAGATGATATTTTCGATTCTCCAGCTCAAAACCGCCGCACTCGCTGCAGTATAACCCTTTACGTACCGCACTAAAATCGGCACATTTATCGAAATAGGTATTCGGTACGATGTGACTCCGGATCAGCTCGGCGATGTCTTCGGCAACTCGGCCTGCGTTCATATTTTGAAATTGCATTAAATAGCTTCGCAGGCCGGACCGCATCACAACGTTATCCCACAGCTCGTCGTCATTGCTCTGCAAACGAAATTCGATATTCGGAAAAATGACTTTACCGGAGATATTAAATTTGCCACGCACCTGATAACGGAGCTTAACTAATTTACCAACCGCCCGCCGGAGCTGCGACAGTGCATCATCAGATACCGGAGACTTACCTATGTACCATGTTCCTTTGTCATACCGGTAATTACCGGAGTAGTTTTTAATTTCGTTAACGACTATCCCGTCATCGCTGACAATCAAACTATCGTACTGCGCAGCGCGGCCCTCAATCCCCAAATATACATCACGGAATACGAATACAAAGCCGTGCCCCACTTCATCAAATATCCGGTCGTATGTACACTCACCGGCATAACCTTTTTCCTGGGCCGACAAATTTTTTGCATCTTTACCGGATAATAGTACACGCCTGTTCAAGGCACGATAGTATGCTAATTCCATACCGACAAATCTGTCAAACAGTATCATGATCTTCCTCCTCAATATAAAATACGCTCTTATACTATATATACGGAAAATCGGCGATTTATTTTTTTATCGTACAAGTTATTTTAATTATTTAACAAAACAATAATATATTACAAATATTTCCAAAAAATCACATACAAAAAAAGCACCCAACTTTATGGGTGCCCTCTTTTAAAAATATATTATTTAGCTAAAGCTTTTTTAGCTTGTTCTACGATTTGACCGAAAGCCGCTTCGTCAGCGATAGCAATTTCAGAAAGCATTTTTCTGTTGATATCGATTTCTGCGATTTTAAGACCATTCATAAGACGGCTGTAGCTGATGTCGTGCTGACGTGCTGCAGCGTTGATACGTGAGATCCATAATTTACGGAATTCACGTTTTTTCTGCTTACGGTCACGGTATGCGTACTGACCTGATTTCATTACAGCTTGTTTAGCTGTTCTATATAAAGTGCTCTTAGCACCAAAATAACCTTTTGCTTGTTTTAATACTTTTTTACGTCTCTTACGAGATACTAATCCATTTTTTACGCGAGCCATTTCTAACTCCTCCTTTTATATTATTTAGCAGATTTAGCTAATAAGTGAACTAATCTTCTTGCATCTGATTTATGAACTAAAGCTGATCCTCTTAATTGGCGTTTTTGTTTAGTTGTTTTGTTAGCGAATAAGTGGCTAGTGAACGCTTGTGAGCGTTTGAATTTGCCTGTACCAGTTTTTTTAACTCGTTTAGCATAACCTTTATGCGTTTTCATTTTTGGCATGATAAAGTCCTCCGATTAATTTTTATTTGTTGTCTGCAAATGGTGCTACGATTAAGAACATGGAACGTCCTTCCATCTTCGGTCTCTGTTCAATCTGGCCATCTTCTTTAAGTGCTTCAGCAAAACGCTCAAGTACCTTACGTCCGATTTCTTTGTGCGTAATTGCACGGCCTTTAAAGCGAATAGAGACTTTAACCTTGTCTTCTTTAGCAAGGAATTTCTTTGCATGGCCTAACTTAGTGTTAAAGTCATGATCTTCGATTGTCGGTGACAAACGAATCTCTTTAAGGTTAATAACCTTTTGTTTCTTACGAGCTTCTTTGTCTTTCTTCTGCTGCTCGTACTTGAACTTACCGTAATCCATAATACGTGCAACAGGCGGTTTTGCGTTTGGTGCAACAAGCACTACATCCAAGTTAGCATTTTCTGCCAGCTCGATTGCATCTCTCGTTGCTTTAATACCTAACTGTGAACCATCTTCTCCGATTAAACGAACTTCTTTTGCGCGAATACGATTATTGATCAATGTTTGATCTTTAGCTATGTTTAGCACCTCCAAGAATATTTAACGAACAAAAAAAGGCGAATGCATTACTGCACCCGCCTTAGAATTTGCAGGCACAATAGTTACTGAGTCTGCATTTCCCAATTTACCCGGTCACAAAAAATCATTTGCGGGTGTGAAGCGGGAGCTTCAACTTGTCCGTTTGTTTCAACTCTTAATACTATACAGCACTAAATCAGTTGTGTCAAACTTATTTTTTTAATCTGATCTCATCGATTAACTGATAAAGGAATTCTTCTTTGTCAAAGCTCTCCTGTTTCTCTTCACCGTACTTACGCACGTTAACGAGCGACTCATCTTTTTCTTTATCGCCCACTACGATCTGATACTTGATTTTATTCATTTGAGCTTCGCGGATCTTATACCCCATCTTCTCATTGCGGTCGTCGATATGCACGCGGAGTCCCTGACTCTTCATTTCGTCGTGAATTTCACGGGCATAATCGTAGTGCAGGTCAACGTTAACCGGAATGATTTCCACCTGCTGCGGTGCGAGCCATAATGGGAAGTTACCTTTGTATTCTTCAGTTAAGAAGGCAACGAAACGTTCCATCGTTGACACTACGCCGCGGTGAATAACGACCGGACGGTGTTCTTCGCCGTCTTTGCCGATATAAGTTAAGTCAAAGCGTTCAGGTAACAGGAAGTCGAGCTGTACAGTCGATAAAGTTTCCTCTTTGCCGAGCGCAGTTTTAACCTGCACATCAAGTTTCGGTCCGTAGAATGCTGCTTCGCCTTCCACTTCTTCATACTGAAGTCCCATTTCATCAACGGCTTCTTTCAGCATGCTTTCAGCGCGCTGCCACATTTCATCATCGTCGAAGTATTTTTCTTTATCTTCAGGATCACGGTAGCTGAGACGGAATGAATAGTCGCTCAGACCGAAGTCTTTGTACACTTCCTGAATCAATTCCACTACACGGATAAATTCTTCTTTAATCTGATCCGGACGGACGAATACGTGCGCATCGTTTAAGACCATGCCGCGCACGCGCTGGAGTCCGCTTACCGCACCGCTGGCTTCGTAGCGGTGCATCATGCCGAGTTCTGCGATACGAATCGGCAGTTCACGGTATGAGTGCCGTTCGTTTTTGTAAATCATCATGTGGTGCGGGCAGTTCATCGGACGAAGTACCAGTTCTTCGTTGCCGACGTCCATCGGCGGGAACATATCGTCCTGATAGTGTTCCCAGTGTCCGCTTGTTTTGTAAAGATTTGTGTTCGCCATAATTGGTGTATACACGTGGTTATAACCGAGTGAAATTTCTTTATCTACTATATAACGTTCGATTTCGCGGCGGATTGTTGCACCGTTCGGCAGCCATAGCGGCAGACCTGCACCGATCAGCTGATTGTTTTCAAACAGTTTCATCTCTTTACCGATCTTGCGGTGGTCACGCTCGCGGCGTTCTTCTAATAATGTCATATAAGCAGCCAGTTCTTTTTTATCGAAGAATGCTGTACCGTATATACGCTGCAGCATTTTGTTGTCGGAATTCCCGCGCCAGTATGCGCCGGCAGTCGATAACAGTTTAAACACTTTGATCTTCGCAGTTCTCGGTACGTGTACACCGCGGCAGAGATCAGTAAATTCGCCCTGTGAGTATACAGTAACCTGCTCATCAGCTGGAATTGCTTCGATTAATTCCTGTTTATAAGGATCGTCCGAGAAGAGTTCTTTCGCTTCGTCGCGTGACAAGACTCTGCGTTCAATCGCAATGTTTTCATCGACGATGCGTTTCATTTCTTTTTCTATTTTAGGGAAATCTTCTGACGAGATGTTTTCATCAATGTCAAAGTCGTAGTAGAATCCTTCTTCAATGACCGGACCTACACCGAAATGAACGTTGCCGTAAAGACGTTTCAGCGCTTGTGCCATTAAATGCGCAGTCGAGTGACGCAGAATTTCAATGCCTTCTTCACTCTTATTCGTAATTAATTCCACTTCGCTGTTTGTTTCCAACGGACGAGTTAAATCGTAATATTCGCCGTCCACTTTAGCAGCAAGTGCCGCTTTCTTCAGCCCTGGGCTGATTGAAAAGGCAATTTCTTCCGGTGTTACACCGAAATCAAACTCTTTTACGTTCCCGTCGGGGAATCTTACTTCGATTTTTTCAACCATGCTAAACATCCTCTCAGTTTCCAATTTAGTTTTAAAAAATAAAAAAAGCCGTCCCTATTAAGAAAATAGGGGCGACTTTTACCGCGGTACCACCCTGATTTACACAGAAATGTCCCGTGTCTCAGCTTGGAGATAACGGTCCACCCGGCTTTCGATTAAGAAAGCATCCGTGTTCAGGCAGTAACAATTCGCGGTTTATATGCATGTCTCAGCAGGTCATGCACTCTCTTTGATAAACATTTTAAAAATTGTATTGTCCTTGGATTATTAATGAAATATAGCTATATAGTACACGATGACCCTGTCAAAATCAAGCTATGTGTTTCTTAAATTGTCGCCTGAGAGCTCAACTTCTTCACACAATGCACGAATTCTCTCGATCATGCGGAGTGCTTTCGTCTCTTCTTTGCCATTCGTTTTCGTGTAGCTGTAGCGGCCTTTTAATTCATTAATCGCAAAGTTTGAACTGATAAACGTCGGCAGCTGTTCGACCATACGGTAGTTTAAAATACTCGTAATCACTTCGTCTCTGCTCCAAGCAGTGACATCTTCCGCTCCGAGATCATCCAGTATCAGCACTTCTGCGCTGCGGATAGCATCGTAGCGCTCGTTTGTCGTGCCGTCGTTAAAGCCGGATTTTAAATCGCGCAGTATTTCAGGCACGTAAATCATCATCGATGAAATCGACTTTTCTTTCAGCTCGTTTGCTATACAGCCGAGTATATATGATTTACCGATACCGAATTCACCATGTATATAAAGTCCGCGGAAACCTTCGCCGCGCGCAATTTTATCAGCTTTTTCAATCGCATTTTTTAAAACATCCCGGCGATCATCGTTTAGGAAAATCGTATCGAATGTCGCTTCACGCACATCGCGCGGAATATGAAAACTCTGAATCAGGCTTTCACGTTTAATGAATTCCTCGTGTTTTGCTTTAACCGGGCATTTTGAATAAATCATATTAAAACGACCCTGGCGTATTTCAAGGTTAATAATAAAACCGTCCGGGTGACTCAGGCATTTGCCCTCCCCTGCCGATTCACATTCTGTCGGCTGATTAATATAATGTTTTAAAATCATCAAATCGTTTTGAATCATGGAGCGGGTAACTTCACCTTCATGCGCATCCATGAACGCCTTCATCTTCGGATGATTAATAATCTCGTTATAAATACGTTCGTTATTCTCTGTAATCCTCTCAGAATTTTTAACGAAACTGCTTAACGGTTCCATCGCCTCACCTAATTTTCTCTAAATTTATTTATAAGTTTACTGAAATCTTCATCGTCTTTCAGTGTTTTCATCGGTTCATTATTTTTCTTCTTAGCATCTCTCTTGTCAGCAGCAGGTTTTTCAGGCTGTTTTTTCGCTGTCGTTTTTTCTTTCAGCCAAGCCGGCTGTTCTTCGCCCGGACCTGCATATTTAAACTGGCGTTTTTGGCGTTTTTCTTCCTGAGCTTCACGGAATTCCATAATCGACTGGTACGCCTCGCCTGCTGTGCGGTAACCTTCTTTACCCCAATTTTCCGCGATAGTCATGACGTATCTGAGCGGCAGATCACCGTCTTTCATCTGAATCGCATATTCCAGGAGCACGTTGATAACTCCGTTTTCAAGACCGGTTTTCACAATTAGCTCCGTCACGACTTTTAAATCATTCTCCGACGGTTTATAACTTCTAAGATCGTTAATTCTGTCGAGCGGACTGACTTTATCGAGACTTTCTAAATACGTTTCATCGCTCGACGGCTTCAGCGCTTCTTCTGCCGTCGTAAAGCTTGGAATGACTTCGCCGTATTCCTTTTGATAGTACTTGCGTGCTTCAGTTTTCAAACGTTCTTTATCGATTCCGAACTGCGGACTCGTCGACTGAAGCAGAATTTGTTTTATATCATACGCGTTCAGTTTAAACAGCTGGCTCAGCTGTACGACGAGCCTTCTCACTTCTTTTGAGAAAAACTGCTTATCGATGCGCGTGCCTTTTAAATGGGTGAACAGCACTTCGAAATCGAAATCATCGAGATCAATCGCCGGCCCCCGGGACACATCATCTTGTTTAAAGTGATCGTCCGGCGTATGGAATTTAGCGTCTCTCGAATGATAAAATACCTCGGTAAATTTCTTCGTCACCTCGGTAATATCCGCCGGCAGTTCCGGATAGATCAGACGCTCTTTTTTATCGTTAAATTTAGCCGATCCGACCTGTGAATATAAATACATCGACAGCATCGGATCTTTGAAATACATTTCCGGCGTCAGCGGCTGCAGCAGTCTGTAGACAAACAAATCATCGTGCGCCTTGTTCGACACATAGGTTCTGACGAGGCCAATCGCTTCCAGCTTATCGAGCGACGCTTCAAAATTCGACAAATTAATCGACAGCTCATCCATGAGCTCACGGTGAAAACGCACCGCAAGCGTATCGTGGACCTTCGTCGACTCAAATAAATACAAGTAAATACTAAAGGCCTCTGTGCCGATCACCGGTAAATACAATGCATTTAAGACTTCGTAATCATCGTTTGCAAGAGTCCCCGGCTGGTAAACGATAAACTCTGTATTCGGTTTTAAACGTTCATTAAATTTCATGTTAAGCCTTACCTTTTTCTAAATTTTGGAGGATATCCATCAGCTGATCGATATCTTTAAACTCTCTGTACACCGATGCGAAACGCACGTAAGCCACCTGATCGAGAGTAATTAATTCATGCATAACAGACTCGCCAATATCATTGGAAGTAATTTCAGCCTTGTTTAAATTTCGTAAGGCCGCTTCAACATTATCCGCGCGCTTTTCAATTTCATCATAAGGAATCGTCCGTTTTTCACATGCTTTTAACAGACCGTCCAGTACTTTCGATCTGTCGAATACTTCACGTGTCCCATCTTTTTTTATAACGACAAGGGGTGACAATTCAATACGCTCAAACGTCGTAAAACGCGTTTGACAATCATCGCATTCCCGGCGTCTGCGAATCGCATTCATCTCATCTGCATGACGCGAATCCACAACTTTCGAATTCGTATGCTGACACTTTGGACATCTCATGTGATGTTCACCTCGTTAATAATAGATTAGTTTCAATTATTATAACACCGAAAGCACTAAACATAAAAAAAGAAAGCAGATTGTCGCTGTGACGGGGTAGACACCAAATCCCGTCATCGTTGAAGTCACAGTGACGGGGTAGACACCAAATCCCGTCATCGTTGAAGTCACAGTGACGGGGTAGACATCCAATCCCGTCATCGTCGAAGTCACAGTGACGGGATAAACACCTCATCCCGTCATCGTTGAAGTGACAGTGACGGGGTAAACACTTCATCCCCTCATCGTTGAAGTCACAGTGACGGGGTAGACACCCGATACCGTCATCGTCGAAGTCACAGTGACGGGGTAGACACCAAATCCCGTCATCGTTGAAGTCACAGTGACGGGATAGACACCAAATCCCGTCATCGTCGAAGTCACAGTGACGGGATAAACACCCGATACCGTCATCGTCGATTTTTAAAAGTTCAATCCAAAATAAAAACAGCCACGCCAGCCCCAACAGAGGTGACACAACTGCTTATGAAGAGAAAACTTTATCCTTCGACGCTGAAGCTTTCACGTACAGGCATTGCTTCTAAGTAATCGCTGCCTTGTGATTTCACGCGCTGTTCTTTTTTAACGTGAGAGTTTTGGAATGCTTCCGATTCCACCCATGCTGTGAAGTCTTTGATTGAATCCCATCCTGTCAGCACTGACATTTTCTTCTCTTTTTTAATGAGCATGAAGCCTGCAAAACCGTTGTACTGGTCGACGTTGCCTTTACGGCTTTTAAATCTCTCAACCATTTCTTCAATATATTCTTCTTTTACGATAAAGTTATTCGTTGCAATATGTCCTGCAACAGAGATTTCTCCGTCATGGATAAGAATATCGTATTCTTCTCCTTTAAATGTGGCTGTTTCGCCTTCGATAATCAGGTCTGTGTTCTGTCCGTCGTTATTTACTAATTTCATACCAGCACTCCTTCGTTCATATTATTACTTTTATTGTAGCAAAAAAGAGGATAGCATCAACTACCCTCCTGTGACTTTATTGTTAAATATCTTTAGCGATCATTTCAGCTAATTCAACACATCTTACAGAGTAACCCCACTCGTTGTCGTACCATGACAGTACTTTAACTTTGTTGTCAGCCATAACCATTGTCAGGTCTGCATCAACGATTGAACTGCGTGGATCTGTATTGTAGTCGCTTGAAACTAATGGTGCATCGCTTACGCCTAAAATACCTTTCATTGCGTCAGCTTCGTATTTCTTGAACGCTTCATTAACTTCTTCTTTAGTTACATCTTTTTCAAGATCTACAACTAAGTCTACTAATGATACGTTTGAAACTGGTACGCGAAGTGCCATACCATCCAGTTTGCCTTCAAGTTCAGGAAGTACTAAAGCTGTTGCTTTTGCAGCACCTGTTGAAGTTGGAATAATATTTTCTGCAGCTGAGCGCGCACGGCGTAAATCTTTGTGCGGGTTGTCGAGGTTCATCTGGTCGTTCGTGTACGCATGTACAGTCGTTACAAGACCATTTTTAATTCCGAACTCATCGTTCAATACTTTCGCTACAGGTGCAAGACAGTTTGTCGTACATGATGCGTTTGAGAATACATCGTATGATGACGTGTCTAATGTTGCACAGTTAACGCCGCGAACTAATGTCTGCACATTTCCGCCCGATGACGGTCCTGTTAATAATACTTTTTTAGCACCGGCGTCAATATGAGCCTGGGCTTTATCACCGTGGTTAAACACACCTGTTGCTTCGATAACTACATCGACTCCGAGGTCTGCCCATGGTAAGTTTGCAGGGTTGCGGTCACTTGTAACAGTAATTTCTTTACCGTCGACTACAATGTTGTCCCCTTTAACCTCAACTTTTTTGTCCCATGTACCGTGCGTAGTATCATAATTAATTAAATGTGCGATTGTTTTCGCAGGTGATGTTACGTTGACTGCCACAAGATCAAGTTCTTTTGATTCTGAGACAATTCGAAACACCATTCTTCCAATTCTACCTAAACCATTAATGGCAACTTTTTTCATGACTAGAGCTCCTTTTGAAAGTTCATTTTCATAAATATTATACCACAACTATAGTAATCATTGAACACGGTTTCACATACTTTCCAACTCTTCAGTAAATCTGTCGATTTGTTCATATAACGCTTCAAGATTTCCGT
Organism: Jeotgalicoccus psychrophilus DSM 19085; assembly: GCF_000425845.1. Taxonomy (GTDB): domain Bacteria; phylum Bacillota; class Bacilli; order Staphylococcales; family Salinicoccaceae; genus Jeotgalicoccus; species Jeotgalicoccus psychrophilus. The sequence continues at coordinate 160,023 of NZ_KE384463.1, read as the reverse complement.
TATTATCGAGCCGGTATTCACTCTTGCGCACTTTTTCTGTCAGCGGCATCTGGCTGTTAATCCGTGCTTCTGCTTCTTCGACAGTTAAGTCGTTTCTTGCAGTCAAACGTTTAATCTGAGTATCACGGTCGACGAACACTGTAACAACAAAATCACAGCGTTCATTCAAGCCGTTTTCAAACAGCAGCGGAATATCTAAGAACACGTGCCCTTTTTTGATAAACTTCTGCTCATCACTGTTCATCATATCTCTGATTAGCGGATGTACAATTCCATTCAGTTGGCGGCGTTTATCGGCATCATTAAAAATAATACCGCCCAGTTTCTTCCGGTCGAGACCACCGTCGGCATTGACAATATCATCGCCGAAAGCTTGTTTAATCGCCGGAATCGCCGGACCATTTTTCGCCGTCGTCTTACGGGAGTATGCATCTGCGTCGAGCACAGTATAGCCCCGCTCTTTTAAATAGTCGCTCACCGTCGTTTTACCGCTGGCGATACCGCCTGTTAATCCGATTATTTTATACATAGACTTGGTCACCTCTGACATGTTGTGCAATAAAATGTATTGCGCGTACTAATCACTTGGGTCGTCAGCGGATGCCCGAGCGGACATTCTTTCCGCTGATACACACTAAAGCTGTTTTGCATTTCACCCTTGCCGCCGGTTACGCTCCGGTAATCGGAAATCGTTGAGCCGCCTCTGGATAATGACAGCTCAAATACTTCTGTGATCCGGTCGAACAGTTCACGAAGCCGTTTATCGGATACATTTTTCACTTTCCTGGTCGGCAGAATGTGTGACAGATACAAGCTTTCAACCGCGTATATATTGCCGACACCCGGAATCACTTCACCGTCCATAATCGCCACTTTAATCGGCTTCTCTGCGTATTTCTTCGTGCGCAGCATTTGCATGAAATGATCAAAACCGAGCGCATCCGTATACTCCGGCGCCATGCGAGCAAACGGCGGAAAGTCCGACAGACTGTCATGCGTATGCATTTCGCCGAAGCGGCGGATATCCGAATAGACAAGCTTCTGACCGTTATCTAATGAGAAAATAACCTGCCAGTGCTTCTTAAAATTAAGTTCTTTAATATCTTCAAAATCCGACACGATAAAGTAGGCCCCCGACATGCCTAAATGGCTCACTAAGTGTGTAGTTTTGTACTCATCGTTAATTAAAAAATATAAATATTTTCCGCGGCGTCCGATATGCGTAATCGTTTTGCCGGTCACAATCTCTTTAAATGTTTCAAGATCGTCTTTTACTATCGTACGTTTATTGCTTTTATGCCCGTTATAAATATGTTCCGACAACAAGACATCCGTAATTTTTAAATTGATTACGGGCGTGAGTTCCCGCTTAACGAGTTCGACTTCCGGTAATTCCGGCATCTATTCCACCTACTTCACTTCATACCAATCCGTACCGTACCCCGCATCTACCTTCAGCGGTACGTCGATGTCTATAGCATTTTCCATAATATCTTTGATCACCGGAATAAAGGCTTCTACTTCATTCTCTGGAATATCAAAGATCAGCTCATCGTGGATTTGTAATAATAATTCTGCATTAAATTTCTGTGCTTCTTCGCTCTTGGCATACTTCACCATCGCAAGTTTAATAATATCCGCAGCACTCCCCTGAATCGGCGAGTTCATCGCTGTACGTTCTGCAAAAGAACGTGCGTTAAAGTTTCTGCTGTTCACGTCCGGCACATAGCGGCGGCGGTGCAGCATAGTCGTTACGTAACCGTCGCGTTTAGCGTCCTGCACAATGTCGTGCATAAACTGCTTCACTTCTTTAAACGATTCTAGATATGTGTCGATAAACTGCCCCGCTTCTTTACGCGTAATGCCTAAGTTCTGGCTCAGTCCATAATCACTGATGCCATAAACGATACCGAAGTTAACCGCTTTTGCGTTACGGCGCATTAATGAAGTGACTTCATCCAATTCGACGCCGTACACTTCCATCGCCGTTTTTGTGTGAATATCGATATCATTCGTAAATGCTTCCATCATCGAGTCGTCTTTCGTAATCGCCGCTAAGACACGCAGTTCGATTTGTGAATAGTCGAGTCCGAGCAGTACATTACCTTCTTTTGACGGCACGAATGCTTGACGGATTTTACGGCCTTCTTCAAGACGGATAGGAATATTTTGCAGGTTCGGTTCCACACTCGATAAACGTCCCGTCTGTGCGAGCGTCTGATTAAAGCGTGTATGAATACGGGAATCTTCAGTGACTTCACCCTGCAGTCCGATGACGTATGTCGACTGGAGCTTGCTGATTGTACGGTAAGTTAAAATATGTTCGATAATTTCATGCTTATCCGCGAGCTGCTCTAAAACATCGACTGCTGTTGAATAGCCCGTCTTCGTTTTTTTAATTGCAGGCAGTTCAAGTTTTTCAAATAAAATTACCCCGAGCTGTTTCGGAGAATTAATATTAAATTCTTCCCCGGCAAGTCCGTAGATTTTTTCTTCGATATCTTGCAGACGCCCGCTTAATTCTGTTTCCATCTCTTTTAGACGTTCGGTTTTAATCTTAATGCCTTTAAGTTCCATCTGTACGAGTACTTTTGATAATGGAATTTCAAGGTCCTGCCATAAGTCATACATTTCATCAGCCTTAAGCTCAGCTGACATTGGCTCTCTGACTTTTTCAATCGCCTGGACTTTATCGGCAACGAAATCTTTCGTTTCACCAGCATCCGGGTCTTTCTTGCTGCGCCCTTTGCCGTAATGGAAATCGTCGCTGTTAATCGACACGTTGAATAAAGCAGCAGTTTCCGCCACATCGATAATTTTCTTCGACGGATTTAATAAGAAGCTGCCGAGCATAATGTCTTCTGTGAAGTTATCGAACTCTACATTCAGATGATTCAACAAAGCCACCTGACGTTTTAAATCGTAAGTCGTTACAGACTCGCGTGTATTTAAAAACTGGCTGAGCTCATCGGCATCAAATTCAGACGCAGCTTTTACTAAAACAGAATCCGCATCCGCAATACCGATATATTCAGGCTGTGCTTTTAAATAATTGTCATCGTGAACTTCAAGATAAATGCTGATCTCGTCACCGAAGTCATTTAAACTGTCCGTAGGTTCAGCTGTAAATGATGCCACTTCTTCTACTTCAGCTGCTTCCATGTTTCCTAAAAGCGAGTTAAATTCAAGCTCTTTAAACAATTCGTATTTCACTGCTGAATCTTCGTTCTTAAATTTAAGCTCTTCGAGTTCAAAATCGAATGTCATATCGCGGTAAATTGTTGCGAGATCTTTACTCATTAAAGCAATATCTTTATTATTCGTTAAGTTTTCTTTTAATTTCTTACCGCCGATGTTCTCTATATTATCGAGAACATTTTCCACACTGCTGTACTCTTTTAATAGTTTAACTGCAGTTTTTTCACCGACACCGGGAACACCGGGAATATTATCCGACTTATCGCCCATCAGACCTTTAAGGTCGATAATCTGCATCGGCACTAAACCGTCGTAAACTTCCGCGACGTGTTCGGGTGTGTACACTTCAATATCAGAGACACCTTTTTTCGTAATATATACTTTCGTATATTCTGAAGCGAGCTGCGTTAAGTCTTTATCGCCTGTAATAACGATTGTTTCAAACTTCTCTTCGTCAGCAAGCTTCGTCCACGTCCCGATAATATCATCAGCTTCGTAGTCTTCGTGCTCGAAACGTTTAATACCGTATGCATCGATTAATTTTCTGATCGGTGCAAACTGTTCGCCGAGCTCCGGCGGGGTCTTTTGTCTGCCGCCTTTATATTCCGTGTACTGTTTATGTCTGAACGTGGATTTACCTGCGTCAAACGCCACTAAAAAATAATCGGGCTGTTCTTCTTTTATTACTTTTTCAAGCAGTCTCGCATAACCGAAAATTGCATTCGTGTGAAGCCCGCTCTGATTCGTTAACAGAGGCAGTCCGTAAAACGCTCGGAAAGCGATACTGTTTCCATCCATGAGAATTAACTTAGCCATAATACTCTCCTTAGTTAGTCATACATTCTTACTTTAAATTATACAGTTCCAGTGAATATTAGCCAATAAAAAAAGGCTTTTGGTATAAAGGCGTGTTCGATTTACAACACGGGAACGCCGTTGTTAACCGAGAGCTCTTCCACATAAAAAAACACCTGACTTCATCAGAAGTCAGGTGTTTAACACTTTAATAATAAACTGGTGAATCCGGACCTAATGGAATTCCAAGAAGAGTCCAGACAACAAGCATTACTGCCCAGAAAACAAAGAAGAAAATAGAGTACGGCAGCATAACTGAAATCAGCGTACCGATACCGATATTTTTATCGTATTTCTGTGCGAATGCAATGATGATTGCAAAATAAGTCATGAGCGGTGTAATAATATTCGTACTTGAATCCGCTACACGGTAAGCCATAGTCGTCAGTTCCGGAGAGTATCCAAGCTGCATTAGAATCGGCACGAAAATCGGTGCCATCAATGCCCACTTGGCACTCGCACTGCCGATGAACAGATTAATCAATGCAGTCACAAGCATAAAGCCGATCAACAGCGGTACTCCGGTCAAGCTCAGACTGTCTAAGAGCTCGGCACCGTAAACCCCGATCACAAGACCGAGATTAGACTCGGTAAAGTAAGCTACGAACTGTCCTGCTGCGAATGCTAAGACGATAAACATTCCCATAGATGCCATCGTGTCAGTCATTTGTCCTGCGACATCTTTATCGTTTTTAATTGATTTCGTTACGATACCGTAAACAACACCCGGGATAAAGAATAAAATCGCAATAATCGGTACAAGTGAACTCATGAACGGCGACTGAACTATCGTATCCATGTAAGATCCAATTTCATCGGATCCCCGCATCGGCGAGTTCGGCAGTACTACTAAGAGTGCTGCAAGTACCAAACCAATAATAACCGAGATTAGAGCCCAGATAAGACCTTTCTTTTCGACAGGCTGAAGTGTCTGAATTCCATCGACATCTTCACCTGATAAATCTTCTTCCTGTTCCTTCGACATTTTGAATGAACCTAAACGGGGTTCAACAATTTTAGCAGATACGAACCAGCCGACAAAAGTCAGCAGGAATACACTGACTGCGATGAAGTACCAGTTCATTGCCACGTTAATTGAATCTGCATATGCAGGGTCGATTAACGCTGCGCCCGCTGCTGTCAGTTCAGCAAGCATTACGTCCGTTCCGCTCAGCAGTAAGTTCGCAGAGAACCCTGCAGAGACACCGGCGAATGCTGCAGCCAGACCCGCAAGCGGGTGTCTGCCAAGTGCTAAGTACAGAAGTGCACCAAGCGGTGGTAATACTACATAACCAGCATCGGATGCAACCGATGACATAATCCCTGCAAATACAAGACCTGCAGTAATCAGGTTTTTTGGAATCGAAAGTACAAAAGCCTTCAAAGCAGCGCCGATTAAACCGGAACGCTCCGCTACTCCAATACCGAGCATTGTTAAAAGTACAACGCCAAGCGGTGCGAAGTTGATGAAGTTATCCGTCATACTTTCGAATATATAACTAATACCTTCGGCATTTAATAAGTTTTTAACTGCAACTTCTTCGTTACCTTCACCTGGATGTGTGACTGAAATTCCAAGTATTCCGAAAATTGATGATAAAACTAAAGTAAGTACCGCCAAAATAGCAAAAAGCGTAACCGGGTGCGGCAGTTTGTTACCCAGCCATTCTACAAAGTCTAAAAACTTTTGAAAAAATCCTTGTTTCTTTTTAATCTCGTCCACAGCTTATACGTCCTCCAATATGTATCAAAATTAAAAGCCGCTCAAATTGAGCGACTTTTACTATTATAATATTTAGTTGCAGATTTTACAATCTGAATTATTGCATATTTTCGATTAATGCATCGCCGAACTCAGAACATTTCACTTCTGTAGCGCCGTCCATCAGACGAGCGAAGTCATACGTGACGATTTTTTTAGCTATTGTGTTTTCAATAGACTGGTTAACCAGGTCAGCAGCTTCCTGCCATCCTAAGTGTTCAAGCATTAACACACCTGACAGTAATAATGATGAAGGGTTCACTTTATCCTGTCCAGCGTATTTAGGCGCTGTACCGTGTGTTGCTTCAAAAATAGCGTGTCCAGTTTCGTAGTTAATGTTTGCTCCAGGTGCAATACCGATTCCGCCAACTTGTGCTGCAAGTGCATCACTGATGTAGTCACCGTTTAAGTTCATCGTTGCAACAACGTCGAACTCTTTAGGACGTGTAAGGATCTGCTGCAGGAAGATATCTGCAATAGAGTCTTTGATAATGATCTTGCCGTCAGCAACTGCTTTATCCTGTGCTGCATCAGCTTTCTCTTTACCATCACGCTCAACGATTTCATCATATTCAGCCCATGTGAAAGTTTTGTCGCCGAATTCATTACGAGCTAACTCATAGCCCCACTTCTTAAATCCGCCTTCAGTGAATTTCATGATGTTACCTTTGTGTACTAAAGTAACTGATGGTTTGCTGTGCTCGATTGCATAGTTGATTGCAGAGCGCACTAAACGTTCAGTTCCTTCTTTAGATACAGGTTTAATAGCGATTGAGGAAGACTCTGGGAAACGGATGTTTTTAACGTCCATTTCATCCTGCAGGAAGTCGATTACTTTTTTAACTTCAGGCGTTCCTTCGTTAAATTCGATTCCAGCGTAGATGTCTTCAGTGTTTTCTCTGAAAATCTGCATATCGCAGTGCTCAGGATGTTTAACCGGTGAAGGCACACCTGTGTAGTGTCTTACAGGACGTAAGCATGCGAATAAATCCAATTCCTGACGAAGTGCCACGTTTAATGAACGGAAGCCGCCGCCGATTGGAGTCGTTAACGGTCCTTTAATTGCGATCAGATACTCTTCGATCTTATCGAGAGTATCCTTAGGAAGCCATTCGCCTGTTTTATCGAATGCTTTTTGTCCTGCGTATACTTCAAGCCAGTCAATTTTCTTCTCACCATTGTAAGCTTTTTCTACAGCCGCATCGATAACTTTGCTCGCTGCTGCCCAAATATCAGCACCAATTCCGTCTCCTTCAATATAAGGAATAACCGGATTATTTGGTACGTTCAGTACACCATTTTTAGTTTGAATTTTTTCTCCTGCCATTAGTAAAACCCCCGTTGATTTTTTAAATTATCTATTTTCAATTGGTTCGTATTTCATGTTCGTACGGCCGTTGTACTCCGCACGCGGTCTGATCAGTCTGTTATTTTCGTACTGTTCGAAAATATGTGCAATCCAGCCGGACGCTCTGCTGACTGCAAAAATCGGCGTGAATAAATCATGAGCGATACCAAGTGAATGGTAAACAGATGCACTGAAGAAATCGACGTTAGGCAGTAAGCCTTTCTCTTCTTCAATAATCTTCGCGATTTTCACAGACATTTCATAAAGTTCAGGCTGACCGTTCTCCTCAGTCAGACGGCGTGCCATATCTTCAAGATACTTCGCACGCGGGTCCCCTTCTTTATAAACTCTGTGTCCGATGCCCATAATCTTCTCTTTGTTGTCGAATTTTTTCTGAATGTAGCTGTCAACATTATCAAGAGTACCGATTTCTTCAAGCATTGCCATAACTTTTTCATTCGCTCCGCCGTGAAGCGGTCCTTTAAGTGCACCAATCGCTCCAGTAACTCCCGAATATACATCCGATAATGTCGCTACGATAACACGTGCAGCAAATGTTGATGCGTTAATTTCGTGATCAGCATGAAGCACAAGTGCCGTATTCATCGCTTCAACCTGAACATCAGTCGGCTCCTCGCCGTTAAGCATGTACAGGAAGTTTTTCGCGTAACCGTACTCCGGATTCGGGTCGATTACTTCTTTACCTTCACGTGTGCGTGCAATTGCCGCGACGATTGAAGGAATTTTTGCCTGAATGCGAATACCTTTACGCAGGGTCGCTTCTTCAGACTGATCTTCAGCCTGCTCATCCGTGTGTGCAAGCAATGATACTGCAGTACGCAGTGCACTCATAGGATGTACAGATTTATCTACAAAAGTTTTGTAGAAACCTTTCGCATCTTCTGTTAAAAATGCATGGTCATATAACTCTTTTCTGAAAGCTTTCAGTTCCTCTTTGTTTGGTAAATGATCGTGCCATAATAAATAAACTACTTCTTCAAATTCAGCATTTTCTGCTAAATCATCAATTTCATAACCGCAATACGTCAGCTGTGTGCCGATAATTGAACTGATTCTTGATTCACCAATTACAACACCTTCTAAACCGCTGTTTCCAGTCATAAATACCCCTCCTAAATATGTAACAGAATCTTTAAATCAAGTATAACAAAATTGTCACAATTATGTTTACCCTTACCTGCTGGTGTTCTTTGTGAATAAGAATACATAATATGAGTACAACCCATGATGCTGCTGTATTCAGCTATGAATTAACTGATTTTTCGCCGTGTAATAAGAATCAGTTAATTAACTTATATTATATCATAAGTATAAATTAATTATAACAAAGCGTGTGCTTTGCTGAGCATAACTCCACCTCGCCGTTGTCAGCCGAACTATCTTACACAACATAAACGCCAAAAATATTAAAAACCCCCGAAACCGCAGCTTGCTGCAGCCCCGGGGGCAAATTCACAATTTTATTCCGTCATATTGTGCGGTTTTTCAATCATATCAACGTTATCGATGTTCGTGTAATCGACTGTCGAATGGATAGTAATGTTTTCGCCTTCATCAACAAGATCCGCTGTCAGTTCGCTGCCGGTAAACTTATATTCCGCATCAAAGTAAAGCTGCATCGTGCCATTAATACTTTCTGCCGCTTCAACTGCCATGAGCGTTTCTTCGTCTAATAAATTACTGAAGCCGGACATGTCCGTCACGTTAATCGTCAGTGCATATCCTTCTTCGAGCTCGCTGACTTCGCCTTCCGGATAGTTTTCAAGCGAGGCGACAATCGTCTGATAATCGCTGCCCTCAATTTCCATTGTTTCCTCAGTATCGATAACTTCGTTGCCGGAGTACATAAAATGATCGCCTTCGACGACGTAGTGTGTAACGATGTCACCGTTGTTATTAACCGACAGTTTAAATTCATTTTGTCCGCCGTAAGTCATAATCGTACGTATCGTACTTTCTTCGTCAGGCATTGTGATATTAAATGACTGCCGAGCTTCGTAGCTCGTAATGCCGTCACTGTTTTCAACCGCATTCTGTATTAATTCTGCTGATGTTATATAGCTGTTCTGGGCTGTTTCTTCTGTATTTTCTTCAGCATTTTCATCGGCTGCCTGGTCTGCAGTTTCTTCTGACGTGCTCTCTTCAACAGGCTGTTCTTCTTCCCCGCCTGAACATGCTGATAAAATTAATATACTTCCGAATAATGCAGCGAGCGTTCTTTTCATCTAATACACCTCTAATCTTTATAGCACATGCGCGTGTCCGCTGTAGACTACACTCTGCTCACTGTCGATTGTTACGAGCATGTTGTCTTTCAGCACTTCAAGCGCTTCTGTCGCACCGACAATTGTCGGCAGTTCCAAGTTCAATCCAACGATTGCACCCTGACTTGTCAGTCCGCCTTCAACTGTAATTAATCCTGCCGCTTTAATTAACAGCGGAGTCATTAATGCGTCGACCGACTGGACCACGACAATCTTGTCAGTTGTATCTTTTTCTGCAAGCTCATTATAATTTCTCGCAGTAACAACTTCGCCTACCGCACTTTTATCGCCGATACCCTGAGCTTTGATCAGCGTATCTCCAACAACGTGAAGTTTCATTAAGTTAGTCGTTCCCGCACGGCCTGCCGGCACACCTGCAGTAATAATAATTAAGTCGCCTTCGTTAGCGTAGCCTTTTTCAAGCGTTGCCATAACTGAAGTATTTAACAGATCATCCGTATCTTTTTCCGCTGCTTTAACGATCGGGTTTACACCCCATACTAAGTTCAGCTGGCGTGCAACATGTCCGTAAGGTGTAACCGCTACAATATTTGCATGTGGACGGTATTTCGCGATCATTCTCGCTGTATGTCCGCTTTCAGTTGCCGCAACGATTGCTTTACAGCTTAAGTTAAGCGCTGTATGTGCAACAGATACACCAATTGCTGTAACCATATTTGTCTGTGTTGATTTCGTTCTGTCAGATAATAGCTTTTTATAATCCTGAGCTTCTTCAGCCGACACTGCGATTTTAGCCATTGTCAGTACCGCTTCAACCGGATATGCACCTGCAGCTGTTTCACCGCTCAGCATTACCGCGTCCGAACCGTCGTAAATTGCATTGGCCACATCACTAGCTTCAGCACGTGTACATCTAGGGTTCGTCTGCATTGAATCAAGCATCTGTGTTGCGGTAATAACAGGCTTACCAAGCAGATTACATTTTCTTATCAGTTCTTTCTGTATCATCGGCACTGTTTCCGGTGCGATTTCAACGCCAAGGTCACCGCGCGCAACCATCAGGCCGTCAGAAATTTTCAGGATTTCATCGATATTGTCGATTCCTTCCTGGTTTTCAATTTTAGGAATGATTTTAATATATTCACCGTCGTGAGTTTCAAGGAGTTCTCTAATTTCAAGCACATCCTGTGCACGTCTCACAAAACTTGCTGCGATAAAGTCCACACCCTGCTCGATGCCGAATTTCACATCCGACTTATCTTTATCAGTTAAGCCCGGAAGTTTAACGCTGACACCCGGTACGTTAACACCTTTTTTATTTTTTAAGAGACCGTTATTTTTAACTGTCGTTGTAATGATGCCCGTCTCTTTGTTCAGTTCGCTGATTTCAAGTTCAACCAGACCGTCATCAAGAAGAATAAAGTCTCCAGGCACAACGTCGTCGATTAACCCTTCATAAGATACAGAGAAACGTTCTGAGTTTCCAAGAACTTCTGTCATCGACACTTCAATCTGCTGTCCGCGGACAAGTTCAACCTGGCCGTTTTCCATAGAGTGAGTTCTGATTTCCGGTCCTTTAGTATCTAAAAGAATTCCGACTGTTTTATCTAAACGCTTCGCAACTTTTCTAATCGTGTCGATACGCGCCTGATGCTCCGCGTGGTCACCATGTGAAAAGTTTAAACGCGCAACGTTCATACCCGCCATAATTACTTTTTCCAATACCTCTTCAGATTCTGAAGCCGGTCCAATTGTACATACAATCTTTGTATTTCTCATTCTTCTTTTCCTCCTAAATTGAAAGCTCTTTTGAAAGCAGATAAATACTGTTGTCATATTGTTTATCGTGTACTTGTACGTACGTAAAATCTGTGGCTGTGAGTTCATTTTTGGAAATACCTGCACCGACACCCGATTGATCGTGCTGCAGCAGACTGACTGCATACGCACCAAGCCTCGAGCCGATCACTCTGTCAGAAGCGCTCGGTTTGCCACCGCGCTGAATATGTCCAAGAACACTGATCCTAGTTTCTATATTAATATACTTTGCCAGTTCAGTGCTACAATATTCTGCAGACATGACCCCTTCGGCAACGACAATCAGAGAATGTTTCTTGCCGCGGTCAAGCCCGGCCTGAATACGCCCGGCAACATCTTCCATCTTCGTATCCCGTTCCGGAATAAAAATTGTTTCTGCACCAGCAGCAAGCCCTGCATTTAACGCAAGCTCACCTGAATCCCTGCCCATTACTTCTATGATAAACGTCCGCTCGTGACTTGTCGCCGTGTCACGGATTCTGTCGATCATATCCACGATGGTATTTAATGCAGTGTCGTAGCCGATTGTTACATCGGTGCCGGCAATATCGTTATCAATTGTCGCCGGCACACCGACCGTTTTAATGCCGAGCTTGCCAAGTTCAGAGGCGCCCATATACGTACCGTCACCGCCGATAACTACAAGCCCTTCAATACCGAGTGCTGTTAAATTATCCGCCGCTTTTTGTCTGCCTTTAAGTGTCTTAAACTCTTCGCAGCGTGCAGAATATAAAAACGTACCGCCCCGGTGAATAATATCACCGACATCACCGACATCCATTTTGTAAATATCATTATTAATCAGTCCGTTAAAACCGTGATTCACACCATAAACTTCCATATCATCATGAACCGCTTTACGCACAACCGCACGTATCGCAGCATTCATGCCGGGCGCATCGCCGCCGCTTGTTAAAACCGCAATCTTCCTCATGTCCATCACCCACCTATTAGTCCATTTAAACATAGCATAATTATGCTTTCACGGTCTATCTATTTGACAGGGAAATATAAGTATTTGACTGCCGTTCTGATACCGTCCAAGGAAGGGCTCTCTTTGGCTCAGTAAAGTAAAAATCGCACCCGCCTCCATACGGGCAAGTGCGCTTAAAAATTTTATATAATATTATTCACTAAACTGGCCGATCGCCATGTACTTGTCATAGCGCTGATCAACAAGCTTATCGCCGTCCATCGGCACTAATTCTGCTAGTGCATTTTGCAGTACCTGATCCGTTTCATTGAACACGAATGTTTTATCGTGGTGGGCACCGCCGGCCGGTTCTTTAATCGTGCCATCGCTGACTCCAAGTTCAAATAAGTCCGCTGCAGTAATTTTTAACGATTCCGCTGCGATTTCTTTCAGCGAAGCATCTTTAAATAGAATACTCGCTGCACCTTCCGGTGAAATGACCGAGTACGTTGCATTTTCAAGCATATACAATTTGTTGCAAACACCTAAGGCAAGTGCACCGCCTGAGCCGCCTTCACCGATAACAATGCTGATTACCGGTACAGTCAGTCCAGCCATTTCAACCAGATTGCGGGCGATTGATTCGCTTTGTCCGCGTTCTTCAGCAGCTTTACCGGGATACGCACCTTTAGTGTCGATAAAACAAATTACCGGGCGTTTAAATTTCTCCGCCTGTTTCATCAGACGGAGTGCTTTACGGTAGCCGTCGGGATGCGCCATACCGAAGTTGCGGGCGATATTATCTTTCGTATCCATACCGCGCTGGTTGCCGATAACTGTGACAGGACGGCCTCTGAACATCGCGATACCACCGATAATTGCATTATCATCCGCGTAAGCACGGTCACCTTTAAACTCGATAAATTCATCAAATAAAGCTGCAATGTATTCTTTTGAAGTCGGACGCTTTATGTAGCGTGCAATTTCTACGCGCTGCCACGGTGTGAGCTGTGAGTATACTTCTGCTTTTTTATCCTTCACTTTTCTCTCCAAAAAGCTGATTTCCGTCGTCAGATCCAGCTTGTTTTTATGGGCATATTTTTCAAGCTCTTTAATTTTGTTTTCCAGTTCAACAATTGGTTTTTCAAATTCAAATACCATAATTACACAACCTCTTTATGCATCTTTAAAATCGTGCCAAGATAGCGTTTCATGTTCACTCTGTTGACGACTTCATCAAGCTGCCCGTGCTTGAGTAAAAACTCCGCCGTCTGGAAATCGTCCGGCAGTTTTTCCTTAATCGTTTCTTCAATAACACGTCGTCCGGCAAAACCGATTAACGCGCCTTTTTCCGCTAAGTTAATATCGCCGACTGACGCAAATGATGCGGAAACTCCGCCCGTCGTCGGGTTAGTCATATAGGCAATGTACAAGAGCCCTGCTTTATTATGCCTTTCGATTGCCACGCTGACTTTCGCCATTTGCATTAACGATAAAATCCCTTCCTGCATACGAGCGCCTCCGCTTGCTGTGAAGACGATGACAGGCAATCTGTGTTCTGTTGCATACTTAAAACTGCGCGCCAGCTTTTCACCAAGTGCAGAACCCATACTTCCCATACGAAAACGCGGATCCATAATCGCAACGACTGCTTCATTGCCCATAATTTTACCATGAGAGACGATTAACGCTTCTTCCAGTCCCGTTTTTTCTTTATCCGAAGCAAGTTTCTCTTCATAATTCGGGAAATTCAGCGGGTTAACCGACGTAATATTTGAGAACAGTTCTGTGCCGCTGTCGATATCAAGCAGTGCATCCATACGATCCGTGCTTATAATCGGCAGGTGATGGTCACAATTTGAGCAGACATTCAAACGTTTGTGCAGGTCCTTTGAGTAAAGTATCTTTTTACAGCTTGGACACTTCGTCATAATCGTTTCCTGTTTTTCAGTGCTGCCGTCCGCTTTTTCATCACTTGCTTTTTTGTTCAGTTTAAAAAATATATCTTTTAACATTTTTACACCCCATCGAAGTTAATGCTCGTAACCGTCAGCATATTTTTTAAGCAGCTTATAAATTCTCTGCACGACTTGATTATTACTATTATCAACAGTCTCTGTACCGTTGGATTTATGCTCATAATAATAATCTATCATATGCATTAGTTCAATTAACTCTTCATATTGTCTGTCCGTACGGAGCAGATATTTCGCTATTAAAGTGTAGAGCTGGTGGCTGTCTATATCCGCAAGGTAAGTTCCCTCACCGCGCTTTACGTATATAACACCAATAAGCTCAAGTGCCCGGAGCGCTTCTCTAACACTCTGACGGCTCACATTCAGTCGTTCTTTTAAGTAGCGTTCACTCGGAATTTTCTCGCCGATGCCAATATTCTGATCCTCGATAATTTTATTAATTCCTTCAAGTATCGTCTGAAGACCTTTTTTATTTTCCATGACTATCAGTTCAATTCGCTAATTAGTTTTTTCGTTCTATTGTAAACGTAGCCGGGTTCTACTTTTTTGCGTGACACGCCTGTGTTCATTGCCGCTTCTGCGACGCGTTCTGCTACTGTCGGCGCTACTTCCGGGTGGAAGGCGTCTGGAATAACATAATCCGCACTCAGCTCTTTATCAGTAACGATTTCGGCAATCGCAAGAACTGCTGCTTTTTTCATTTCTTCATTGATATGCGTCGACTGAACGTCTAAAGCACCTCTGAAAATTCCCGGAAACGCAAGTACGTTGTTCACCTGGTTCGGGAAGTCGCTGCGCCCTGTGCCTACTACTTTGGCACCGGCTGCAATTGCAACATCCGGCATAATTTCCGGTGTCGGGTTTGCCATAGCGAAAATAATCGGATCTGTGTTCATCGAACGGACCATGTCCGCAGTCACAGCATTTTCAACCGATACACCGATAAACACATCAGCACCTGTAAGCACATCCTCGAGTTTACCCTCGATATTATCGATATTCGTAAATTTCGCGACTTCATCTTTAATCGCATTCATGCCCGTCCCGCGGCCTTCATAAATCGCACCTCTTGAATCACACATAATCATATCCTTCACACCGAAACTGTGAAGCAGTTTAACAATTGCCACTCCTGCAGCACCTGCGCCGTTCAGCACAACTTTAACGGTGGAAAATGACTTGCCGGTTAATTTTACCGCGTTGATTAAACCAGCGAGGGTAACGATTGCCGTCCCGTGCTGGTCGTCGTGAAAGACAGGAACATCAGTTTCCTTTTTAAGTCTTTCTTCGATTTCAAAACATCTCGGCGCTGAAATATCCTCTAGATTAATTCCGCCGAAAACAGGAGTCATCAGTTTGACTGTATTGACGATTTCATCGACGTCATTTGTTTTTAAAGCGATCGGGAATGAATCCACACCTGCAAAGCTTTTCAGCAGTGCACTTTTACCTTCCATAACAGGCAGACTTGCTGCTGCACCGATATTACCAAGTCCGAGTACTGCCGAACCATCAGTGACAACACCTACAGTATTACCTTTAATCGTATAATCAAATATTTTTCTTTCATCTTCATAGATCTCTTTACATGGCTCAGCTACTCCTGGTGAGTATGCAAGGCTGAGCGCCTCTTTATCTTTTAATGCTACTTTTGAATTTACGGAAAGCTTTCCTTGGTTAACTTTGTGCAGTTCTAATGCATCGCTTTTTAAAGACAAATCAGTTCCTCCTATTAGTGGTCATACCACGGTATATTATCATTTTATTTTTTAATTTACAATAGATTTACACAATTAAACGAATATTTTCGAAATGTATTTTCGAAATTAATGTTTCTATATTGCTGATTTTTATATACCCGGCGAGTTTTTGTGTAGTGAAATCGTGAATCGGCACACCGCTGTCAGCAAGGAGTTCTGAAATTTCTTCCGGCTCAACATCTCTAATATATATCTTCTTCGTCTTTTCGATATAAGTCCGGACATACTCCTCAACCGGAAACAATCTGTCGATAACGAGCTGCGGTTTGCCCTGGCGTTCACCGAGCGTAGCTTCAGCTGCGACAATCGATTCTTTTAACATAGGGTGATATTTAAAATACTCTTTTGCAAATAATACACCGTCAATATTTGAATGACCGTCCGTCAATGTAAGAAAAGCCATATTCTGCCCGGTCTTCTTCACTTTAATCGTGCGGTGATCTTCGATATAAAGCAGATATGTGCCGTATTTACGCTTGTGATGAATCAGCGAAAACGGAATAAACTCATGTTCCTCATGTTTTAACAGCACAGGATGCGCTGAAATATAAAATCCGAGCGCTTCTTTCTCGCCTTCAATTTTCTCAGCACCGTCCATTTCTGAAGCATACCGGTATTCTTTTTTAAGATTAAATCCGAGCGAACTTAAAAACGAGTCGTGATGGTAACCGTCTCCCCCCGCCGACAAAATATCCGGCAGCGTCTGCAGCAGCGTTTTTCTGTTCTCTTCAAATTCATCCAGTGCACCTGAGATAATTAGTTTCCTTAAGATTTTTTCATTAAATTTAAAGTCGGTGCGCGATACAAGGTCGTATATATCTTTAAAGGGACCGTCGTGCTTCCGCGCTGTAATGATCGCCTCGAACAGCGGTCTTGATATTCCGCTTACCATTGAAAAGCCGAGCAGAATACCTTCTCCCTCTGAATTCTGCCAAAATGATTTATTAATGTTCGGCGGATGCAAAGGAATGCGCATCATTTTTAATTCATTTAAGAGCTGGCTGATTTTTTCATCATTGCTGCGGTGGTGCGTTAAAATAACCGCATAAAAATGTTCGGGGTAATGGAGTTTCATATAAGCCATCGTATAAGCAACTTTGCCGTAGGCGACTGCGTGGCTCTTAACGAAACCGTAGTCGGCAAATTCCATAATCAAATCGAAGATGTTTTCAGCGAGCGCTGCAGTGTAATTTCTTTTTACAGCACCGCTGATAAAATGTTCCCGTTCGTTAGTCAGTGCAGCACGGTCTTTTTTCCCCATGGCGCGTCTTAGAATATCCGCTTCCCCGTAACTGAATCCGGCAATTTTACCTGCAATCTGCATAATTTGTTCCTGATAGACGATAACGCCGAATGTTTCTTTTAGAATTCCTCTGAGGTCTTCATGCGGATATTCGATTGTTTCGGGATGTTCTTTTCTGTATATAAAGTTATCAATTTCTTTCATCGGACCTGGACGGTACAATGCCAGCACTGCAGCCAGATCTTTCAGACTTTCGGGTTTAAAGTTTTCAATGACCCGCCTAATCCCTGCAGATTCGAGCTGAAAGATACCGAGCGTGAGTCCTTTTGAAAGCATTTTATACACTCTTTTATCTTCTTTAATATCATCCAGTGAAAAGCTTTTTTCTGTCCGGCGGATGCTCTGCACCATATAGCGGATTAAAGAGAGGTTTTTTAAACCCAGTAAATCTATTTTCAAAAGACCCGCCGCTTCAACATCTTTCATGGGCCATTGGCTCATGACGTGCCCTTCTGAGAAAATAACCGGCACGCTGTTCGTGAGCGTTTCGCTGCTTAACAGGAGTCCTGCTGCGTGTGTTGACGTATGTCTCGGCAGCCCTTCAATTTTCAAAGTAATATCCATAAACGTTTTATACTTGTCGTCTGCTTCTAAAAGCGTGTTAAAACGCTTGCTCGTGAATGCATCTTTAAGCGATGCATTCGGCTCATCCGGAACTAAGTTCGACAGCAGCTTCAGCTCATCGTCTGAAAAACCGAAGACACGCCCAACGTCGCGCGCAGCCATTTTGGCGCTCAGCGTTCCGTATGTAATAATGTTCGCGACCTGCATATCACCGTACTGTTTAATTAAATAGGCAACGACTTCGTCCCGTCTCGAATCTTCAAAGTCGATATCGATATCCGGCATATTGACACGTTCCGGATTTAAGAAACGCTCAAACAGCAAATTGTATTCGAGCGGATCGACTTCGGTAATATTCAGCATGTACGATACTAAGCTCGCACTGGACGACCCCCTGCCCGGCCCGACGTAGATACCGTTCGATTTGGCATAGTTTACTAGATCGGCAACGATTAAAAAATAATCTTCAAAGCCCATGCTCGTAATAATGCCGTATTCATATTCCAGACGTTCCATGTATTTATCCTGCCCAGCCTGAGGTTCTCTCTGCTGGAACTTTTCCAGCAGCAGCTGCCATAAATAATCTTTTGAGCTTGTGCCTTTTGGATTATTAAACTTCGGCAGTGTATGCTGAACGGATGGTATCGGCACATTGCACTTATTAATAATATCTTCATTATTTTTTAAATACATCTGTGCATCAGCGGGAACCATATCAGCAGTCTGAATACATGCATCCCCGTACAGATTCTGCACGCTGTCGATACTGAGCTTCTGATTATCGCGTATCGCATTCAGCACTTTTAAAGAACCGCGTTCGTCAGCGTTTACGTAATGCGCCGCTTTTATAAATACTTTCTTATAATCGCTATCGACGTCGTGCGCTGTATATTTATCTTCTTCAGCGATATTCAGTTCACCGAGAATTGCCGGTGCATCTGATGTTTTACCGACAGCGATGCAGTTTTTAATATTATCCTGCACAAATTTAAGAGAGGTTCTCGTCAAACTTCTGTAAGATAGCATTGCACTTGTCCGTACAAGCTCGAGATAGCCCTGCTGATTTTTAGCAAGGAGTACAAGCGGCACGCCGTTCATGCCGTCTTCGACAATAATTTCCATGCCGGGCACCGGTTTAATATCGTATTTCGGTGCGAGCTCCATCAGCCGGTAGACTGCATGCATGCGGTTTAAATCGGTTACCGCAACTGCACGCTGGCTGTCCGCCGTCAGCTTTTCACACAACCGCTCCAATGTAATATTTGAATTTAAAAAATCAAATGAACTGTGCACATTTAAATTAAGCATTGAAACACCTACTCTTACAGTTTTTCTTCAATTTTCACGAGCAGTTCATCCAGCATGTCCATATCTTTTACACGGACGCCTGAAGCTAATGGATGCCCGCCGCCGTCAAACATCGCTGCGACGTCGTTAATAACCACTTCTTTTGAACGTAAACGGACGCGGATTTCACCGTCGCCTTCCAGCGCGATAAACCACACTTTTACATCTTCAATTTCTCTGAATATATTTACGTCAAGCCCCGCTTCGCTGACACTTAAATGATATTCTTCCATAATTGCTTTCGGCACATAAACATATGCGATGCCTGAATCCGTAAATACTGCATTATTAATTAAATAGCCTTTGTATTTAAATTTATTCATCGATGATTTATGCATCTGATTATTTAAAGCTGCTGCATCAAAGTTAAATTCTTTTAATTTTGAAGCGACTGCGTGAGTTAAAGTACTCGTATTGTTATATAAAAATCTGCCGGTATCTCCAACAATTCCCATATAGAATAAGGTTGCCGCCTCATCATTCATCGCCGAGCTGTCCCATATATCAATTAAAAGATAAATCAGTTCACTTGCTGACGATACTTCAGTTTCAACAATTGACACGTCTCCGTACAATTCAACGTTCGGGTGATGGTCGATTTTAACAATTTTTTCTGCATAATCGAGTGACCCGTCGATGCGTTCCTGATTGCCTGTATCCACAACGATTACGAGCGGACGTTCAATCGTTGAGAGTGAATCCATCTCCCCTAAAAAGCTGAGTGACGGCTCGCCCATCCCGAGTGCCTTAATACTTTTGCCGGGATATTTATTTTGTAAATAAGCGCGGAGTCCGAGCTGTGCGCCGTAAGCGTCGGGATCTGGTTTCTGGTGTCTCAGGATAACAATCTCATCATGTGATTCTATTAGTTTCAATACGTCAAAAGCATACGTTTTTAAGTCGTTCAGATGTCCGGTTAATTTATTAAACAATGGCGAAACTCCTCAATATTAATTTACTTACATTCATCAATCAATTATACTACATAAGAGATTGGAGTTGTAACGTATGGAATTCTTATTCACGTTTGCCGTGTCATTTCTCGTCACAGCGATTGTCGCCACTTTCATACTTTTTGTTGTATTCAAAGTTAGAAAGATACGGACAATCCGCGATGTGAGAAGCGCGTATTATAATAGTATTGCGAGAATCTGGCTCGGCTTGTTCCTTGTCGTTTTCGGGCTGAACACAATGCTTCAGTTTCACACTCTCGTCGCTTATATCATCGGCGGTATATTCGTTCTTTTAGGCGGCTATCAAGTGTTTTACTTCAATAAAGCAAGAAAGTACTTTAAAGGAAATCTGCCGATTGAAGAACAGGCATGGAAAGAGTTTGAAGCGATGAAGGAAAATAAAGCTAAACGCAAAAAACAAAAGTAATACATATAAAAAACATCCCGGCTGTAAAATATACAGCGGGATGTTTTTTATTTTTCGTTGAAATGCTGAATCATAAAGGTCGCTTTTGAATATGCTGTGCCCTGAACGTTCAGGACGATCTCCAGGCGGATAAACTGCTCGCCTCTGTCGATAATTTCACCGCTCAATTCGATTTCCTGATAGAGCTGAACAATTTTAAAGTTCATAATATTATACGTATCGATATGATAGCTGTGGATGTCATTTTCCTGCAGTACGACGAGAATCAGCCGCTCTGCAAGGCGCATAAAGTTTGCCTGGGACAATGACCCGAATTCATCTGCCATAAACGGCATCACCCGGATATTAATTTTGTTACTGTCAATTTTAATTTCCCTGTCGATCAGCTGATCTGTCGACATGCCGGATTTTAAATTGCGTGAAGATATATTTTTAAATACTTCTCTCCGGTGCACGATGCCTCTGTAATCACCGGACTCTACGACCGGAATAATATTCAGCTGATGCCAGCTCATAATCTGTCTTAGTGACAGCAGCGTCGTATCTTCCTCTGCGCTGTAATCCGGCAGCAGATAAGTCGTATAATTTTCCTTCGTCATTTCTTTTAGAAACTTCGAACGAATGGCACCGACGAAACGGTTGCCGTCTAAGAGAATCATATTTTTATCTTCGGGATGAATTTCCGTGCCAAGTTCATTAATGTCAATCGTATACTGTCCCTGTTTCACCATCAGACTGCCTGCCGTGACGATATTTTGCGACAGCGATAAACTGTATACTTCTCTGTGAATAATCGATGCGCATGTAAAGGAATCATGCGTTGTCGAAATAACTGGCAGCTGTTTTTCTTCGGCAAGTTTCAGTATCTCTTCACCGGTACCAAAACCCCCGGTAATTAATAAACCGACACCGTTTTCGAGTGCTTTACGCTGGGATCTTTCGCGGTTCCCTACTATTAAGAGACCGCTCGGCTCCAAATATTTTACGAGATCTTCTGTCTGCATAGCCCCGATTAAAATTCTCGAAATTTCTTTATCGAGGTAGTTATCACCGGTCAGGACTGTCCCCTGGATAACGCGGTTCACTTCCCGGAACATAATTTTTCCGTGGCTCTTCACTTCGCGCTGTACGATACGGAAAGTCCCGACGCGTTCAATTGTCTTCACCAGCCCGTCCTGCTCCGCCTGCTTAATCGCGCGGTAGCTCGTGCCGAGCGACACGCCCATAAAGCCTGAAATCTGTCTCACTGACAGACTGCTGCCTTCCCGGAGTCCTCTTATGTATTTTAATATATCTTCATGTTTAGACATGTCTTCACCCAATTTCTATATTTCACGTTAAATTTATCATAGCACGAATGATTGATGTGTATAAAAGAAAATGGAAACTCTTCTATCATAGAGAGTTTCCATCATTGGTGTTATGAGAACTTCGCTGCTTCACCCGGTTTCAGTATTTGGCATACTGTATTAACTTTCTTTTTAAACTCCTCAGGATTCTGCTTGATTGGCGGGAACGTATCGAAGTGCACCGGCACAACAACTGTCGGTTTAATCAGTTCGTTTACCGCGTAAACCGCGTCGTCGATTCCCATCGTAAAGTGGTCGCCGATTGGAATAAAGCAAATATCAATCGGTCCGTTTCTTTTCGCAATCAGTTCCATATCGCCGAACAGCCCGGTGTCGCCTGTCACGTAAACTTTCTTCTCGCCGATTGTTAAAATTAAGCCCATCGGCTCACCTGTATAATGCGTAACACCATCATTGTCAGTGTAGCTTGACGTGTGGAAGGCATGCACGAATTTTACTTTACCGAAATCGTACTCACCTTCACCGCCGACGTTCATGCCGACAGTTTTTTCAACACCCTGGCTTTCTATATAAGCTGCCAGCTCCACCGGTGCAATTACCGTAGCATTGTTATTTTTAGCAATTTCAATCGTATCGCCAACATGGTCATTATGACCGTGTGTTAGTATAATATAATCAGCTTTAACGTTATCTACTGTTAAATCCGTTAAATCATTGCCATTAATAAACGGGTCGATGATGACATCTGTATCATTGTTATTAAGCGAAAGTACCGCATGTCCATGAAATTTTACAGTCAAAATTACCACTCCTGTTTAAATTATTAATAATTATCTATTCCCTGAAAAACTTTTTAATAATCATTAAAACGACATTTTATATATAAGGAGATAAAACGATGAAACACATTTATTTAACACATGCACTCAACATGGAATCTGACGCTGTTTTATTTTCATATCCTGACTTTAATACACCGAACTTAATATTGCCTAAAATGCAGCGTGAACTCACACCGGACAGTGAAATATATATAACGATAAATAACTTTTATGAAACGAACGACTTCATGATTGAAAATACTCTGATTGAAACGATACGACAGGAAAGTGCGGCCGACGGTTTTATCATCGACCAGATATTTACGCGCGATTTCCACGATGTGAATACCGTGCTGCTGGAAACACTGTCGAGTGAAATACGGAACAAACATTTTATTATCGGCCCGTCATTTACGAAAGTGCCCTACTTCCTGCACAGCCGGCTGGCTGAGATATTTATCGACCATGATGTCTCTGGCGTAATGTATGACCTCCGAGATATTGATATAAGAAACTTTAGTCAGCTGCAGCCGCTTGCGAAATTAAAAATGCACGTTAAAAAACGTTTGTCGATTATCCCGCTGATTCGTCCGGAACAGCTCAAGGATTTAAAGAAGAGCATACCTTTTGAAGTTGCAGTAATTGAGCAATAGACGTTCGGCGGATGCATAACTCAAGCCCAGCTACACGATAAACACCGCCGCATAAACAAAAAAACAGCCACGAGGGCTGTTTTTTTATCGTTCTATACTAATAAGTCGTGAATACTTACGAATTTTCTGTTTTGAGCTTCGGCAACTGCTTCATAAGTGACGTGCCCCTGGAATGTATTGAATCCGCCTGCAATTACAGGGTTTTTAACAAGTGCTTCTTTATAGCCGTTGTTCGCAATCAATAATCCGTACTGAAGTGTCGCGTTTGTCAGTGCGTTTGTAGATGTACGCGGTACAGCGCCCGGCATGTTTGCGACTGCGTAATGAATAACGCCGTGCTTCACATATGTCGGATCGTCGTGTGTTGTAATCTTATCAGTCGTTTCAAAAATACCGCCCTGATCGATTGCAATATCGACGATAACTGATCCCGGCGCCATGTTTTTAATCATGTCTTCAGATACTAATTTCGGTGCTTTCGCTCCTGGAATTAATACTGCGCCGATAACTAAATCACTTGCTTCAACAGCCATTTTAATATTTAACGGCGTAGACATTAAAGTCTGCACGCGCGCGCCGAACAGGTCATCCAGCTCTCTTAAACGTTTAGGGTTCAAGTCTAAAATTGTTACGTCTGCGCCAAGGCCGAGTGCCATTTTGGCAGCGTTCGTACCCGCAGCTCCCCCGCCGACGATAGTTACTTTAGCTTTTTCAACACCAGGTACACCGCTAAGAAGGATACCTTTTCCGCCGTTGATGCTCATCAGATGCTGAGCGCCGACTTGTGGTGCCATGCGTCCTGCTACTTCACTCATCGGTGCAAGAAGCGGCAGTGAACCGTCCGGCAGCTGAATCGTTTCATAAGCGATTGCAGTTACTTTTTTATCAACAAGCACTTGAGTCAGGGCTTCTTCCGGCGCAAGGTGCAGATATGTAAATAGAATTGAATCTTCCTTAATAAGATCGAATTCTTCAGCCAATGGCTCTTTTACTTTTACTACCATTTCAGCAGCCCAGGCTTCCGCTGCTGTACCGACGATTTTTGCACCCATTTCTGTGTACGCTGAATCCTCAAAATACGAACCGCTGCCTGCGTTTGTTTCTACGAGAACAGTATGTCCTGCCTGCACAAAAGCGTATACGCCGCCTGGTGTCAGACCTACTCTGTTTTCGTTGTTTTTTACTTCCTTCGGTATACCAATAATCATTTCCAAATCCCCCTTTAATCAAACAAATATATTGTATCACAATAATCCGCAATTTGGTCTATAACTATCTTAATATTTAAAGTTTTGGAAGCGCACACATGTGGTATAATATAAGTAAGAAAAGGAAATGGAGTTGATTTTAAATGTTACAATATCAAAACATCTTAGTTGCAGTAGACGGGTCACATGAAGCAGAGTGGGCATTCCAGAAAGCAGTCGAAGCTGCGAAACGTAACAATGCGAAACTTTCTATTATCAACGTTATCGATACACGCTCTTTCGCGTCTGTTGAAGCGTATGACCGTTCAATTTCAGCACGTGCAAACGAGTTTGCTCAGAAGCTCCTTGATGGATATGAGAAAGTCGCATTAGACAAAGGTGTTGAACATGTAGAGAAAATCATCGACTATGGTTCACCGAAATCAATTATTCCTAAAAAAGCTGTGGAAAAAATTGGCGCGGACGTAATCGTCTGTGGTTCTACCGGTCTGAATGCTGTTGAGCGATTCATTATCGGTTCGGTATCAGAAGCGATTGTAAGAAACGCAAAATGTGACGTATTAGTCGTCCGCACTGAAACATTACCTTCGGATTTTGAACCGCTGGTAGCGACTGAAGACTTTATGGAACAAAACCGCTAATGGTTAAAAGAATGTTTTAATTTTAAAAGTAATGGGCTCTTCGGGCTCATTACTTTTTTATTTCTACTATATCAGCTACACTGAATTCAAATTTACTTTCGGAGGTTACTTATGGAACTTGGAATTAATACGTTTGGTGATGCGGTCTTTGACCCCCAGACTGGGAAAACAATATCACATGCAGAACGCCTGCAGGAACTTGTACGTGAAATCGCAGCCGCTGACCGCGTTGGTCTCGATGTGTTTTCAATTGGTGAACATCACAGAAATGACTATGCGGTCAGTGCCCCGGATGTTGTACTTGCGGCCGGCGCTGCAGTTTCTAAAAATATCCGTCTGTCGAGCGGCGTAACTGTGCTGTCCTCAGATGATCCGGTTCGCGTTTACGAACGCTTTGCTACTTTGGATGGAATTTCAAACGGCCGTGCTGAAATTATGGCAGGACGCGGGTCGTTTATCGAATCGTTTCCGTTATTCGGCTACGATTTAAATGATTACGATACCCTGTTCAATGAGAAATTGGATTTACTGTTGGCTTTGCAAGAAGGCGGAAAAATTAACTGGTCCGGGACGCACAGGCCAGCACTCGAAAATACTGAAATATTCCCAAAACCCGTGCAGGATGAAATTCCAATCTGGATAGCGAGCGGCGGTACACCGCAATCTGCTAAACGCGCAGCAGAGCTCGGAATGCCTTTAGTCCTTGCGATTATCGGCGGCAGCCCGTTTCAGTTTGCGAGAATCGCTGACTTTTACCGGCAGATTGGTGCAGCTGCAGGACACGATGAAAGTAAATTAAAAGTCGCAACGAATTCCCATGGATTTGTTTGGGATACAGACGGTGAAGCACGCGATTTGTTCTTCCCATCAATTTCAACGTCGATGACGAAGCTCGGACGCGAACGCGGCTGGGGAGAATATTCACGGGAAGCCTTTGATAATATGTGTGATCCGGAGGGCGCACTATACGTCGGCAGCCCGGAAACCGTCGCAAGAAAAATTATCGCTTTGTACGAACACATGGGTGTTGAGCGTTTTACACTTCAAACACCTGTCGGTACAATGCCTCACAATCAGGTCATTAGGACTATTGAACTGTTTGGTGAAAAAGTCGCGCCGCTTGTCAGAGACGGAGTTGCGAAGATAAAAGCTGAAAGAAAGATATAGTATTTTTTGAGGGGGACATTTGCGAATGCCCTCTTTTTTTATTATAAGGCGGTAATTTTTTGGTTTGGATGCCCTTGTCGAATGAACATGGTAGTCCAAAGCTTTTTGGGTTACCATGTCAAAGCTACATGGTAGGCCAAAGTCTCCCGAGTTACCATGTCAAAGCTACATGGTAGTCCAAAGTCTCCCGAGTTACCATGTCAAAGCTACATGGTAGTCCAAAGCCTCCCGGGTCACCATGTCATAGCTACATGGTAGTCCAAAGCCTCCCGGGTTACCATGTCAAAGCTACATGGTAGTCCAAAGTCTCCCGAGTTACCATGTCAAAGCTACATGGTAGTCCAAAGCCTCCCGGATGACCATGTCAAAGCCACAACGTTATCCGACTCCGTTAAAAAGTCAAAAATAAATAAGAACTCAGGACACTCATATGTCCCAAGCTCCTATTCTGCTATAAATACATTCATGTTCGACAATACTTCGAGTGTTTTATCGTGCAGATCGTCGCTGGCTGCGGCAACGAGTTTTTTATTCACCGTAATGTTAGCTTTCGGGAAGATATTCTGAATTACCATAATATTCGCGAGGACGCATACGTTTGTTTCGACACCGATGAATTCGATTTTCTGATTGGTCTCGACTTCATCTTTATAGTTTTCGTAAATGTTTTTTCCTTGTTCCGGCGGGATACCGTAAAAGGTTTTTGTATATTCGTCGCCGTAACCCTCAAGACGTTCGTAAAATTTAGGATATATCGCTTCATCAAAATGGATTGATTCCGCGGAACGTTCGTCATATTCGAAGTCGGGATATAAGTTTTTCGTATAGATAATGGATTCGTTATTCTCTATTGCTTCATCAATTCTCCTCGCAATACCGTCTTCAATAACTTTGGACCACTCGGCAAAGTTCGTACCTCTTTTATCAAACGTATCATTTTGGACGTCTATTACTACAAGCATATTCCCACATCCTGTCTAAATTGTTTATATTCTATATATACCCATTTTTAAGTATTAAAAAAGCAGCTCAAATGAGCTGCTAGTCTTCTTGATGCCAATTGCGCTTTAAAAGCCCCATCAGATAGGCATCCTGATATTGACCTTTAGTATAAAACTGCTCTTTTAAAGTGCCCTCTATTTCAAATCCGCTCTTCTTGTAAATATGAACAGCTCTGTCATTTTCAGTATCGACGTACAGATAAACTTTATTCATGTTCAGAATGTTGAATGCATACGCAAGACACTGTGCAAACGCAAATTTCGCATAGCCTCTACCGTTAAACTCAGGTTTGACGATGATCTGAATTTCACAGTTTCTGTGAATATAATTAATCTCAACCAGTTCAACAATACCCGCCAGCATACCGTCGTCTTCAATCACAAATCTTCTCTCGTCAGCATCCATCATATGTTTTTCATATAAATATTTTAATTCACTTAACGATTCATACGGTTCTTCAAACCAGTACGACATAATCGAATATTCATTGTTCAGCTGATGTACGAACTCCAAATCCGTTTCTTCGAGCGCTCTGATTTTCATATTAAAAATTCTCCTCATTTTAAAGCTGTATATGATCCTTCAACTTTCTAATTCTTTTATTTATTATACTGATTAATAATCGTATTTTCTATCTCAGGGAGTTTTATGGAAATGAATAACTGCATCTGTTCAACTACTTTATCCAGGGTTTCTTCATAATTCTCATATTCTTTATATTCATATAATTGAGAGGAGTACAGTCTTGGAAAATGTCGTTCCAATGTACTTATCCCTTTAAATTCATTTCTTCTTGCTACTTCATACAATTCTCTTCTTTCCTGATCATCCCCTTTCCCAAGTACCAGTGCTATTTTTAAAGGATTCAAATTATCTATTTCAAATAACATTAAACGTTTCGAGCTGGTCCAATCAGAAATTTTTGGAATAATTTCATCGAGCCTGTTTGTTGTGAACCTTATGAAATGTTTATTTGAATCATCTAGAATTAAGGTTTTTTCACCTTTAATAAATTCCTTTAGTTCATCAGAGATTTCAGTTCTCAAATCTGGCTTATGTTCATATATTAAATCCAATGCCCGTTTATGTTTAAAATAAATTTCTTCGCATATCTTTTTAAGTTCTGAATCTCCCACAATATTCCTCCTTAAAATTTCTATGTATTGTTCTATAAAATTTATAATTGAAGTATCTATTTTATTTTTTCTATGATCTATAATGAATTTTAAAATATCAATGACATCCCGGTAACTCATATTTATCCATGCATTTGAATTTTTAGCTTTTGTTCCATACGGTGAAAGGTATATAAATATCTGTGAGTAATCTGGATAATCATTACTTACTATTTTTTCATATTTTTTCAACTGGTACTTCGACTCAACAGACCAGATTTTATTTTCAATTGCTAAAACAAATTTACTGTTTTCAGATACTGCTAGAATATCTATATTTTTTCTTTCTCTATAAACGACTAAGTCACTGTATTCATTAAGTAAAGTACTCAACATATCGTAGAGTTGATTTGAGTTTTTGTCATTAACAATAGCTTTTTGTATTAACTTTTTCATGAATAAATCATCTAATCCATGAGCTTCTGACGGTGTCATTAACCATCTCAGCATATTACTGTGACGGAGTTCATTATTCACCACTCCTAAAATATCAAACACATTAAAAGTAGATACCCCGTCTTCAACTTTTTGCAACACTTCAATATCCTTCAAAAATTCTTCCAAGGCTATCTTATCTGGCGATTCTTTCATACAACCACCCTTTATAGTCAGATTTTTTAAATACTTTCATCAACTATATATAAAAACATTGCGATCATCAATTTATATCACCAATTATGACTTGAAACATAAAAAACACCCCCATCTATTTCGATGAAGGTGGTAAATTTAATTTGAATTCTTGATAAACTACTCCGCCAATCTCAACACTTCTCTCGCAATCATAACCTCTTCGTCTGTCGGAATGACTAATACCTTGACCGGTGAATACGAATGGCTGATTGTCGCTTCAATGCCGACTGTTTCGCTATTGGTTTTTTTATCCAGATAAACGCCCATAAATTCAAGGCTGTCTAAAACCTTCTCACGAATCAAAGCAGAGTTTTCCCCGACACCTGCGGTGAAAATTATCGCATCAACCCCGCCCATGCGTGCGGCGTAAGAGCCCATATATTTATGGATGCTCGAGCTGAATACTTCTAACGCAAGTTCGGCGCGTTTGTTGCCTTTTCTCGCTTCATCGGTAATGTCTCTTAAATCACTTGAAAATCCGCTGACTCCGAGCAGTCCCGATTCTTTGTTCAGCACGTTCAGTACTTCAACCGCACTTTTCTCGGTTTTCTCCATTATATACGGTATGAGAGACGGATCGATGTTTCCTGATCGTGTTCCCATCGTTACACCTGCTAATGGGGTAAAGCCCATTGATGTATCCAATGATTCGCCGGCTTTAACTGCAGCGATACTTGCTCCGTTGCCTAGGTGGCAACTGATTAGTCTTAATTCTTCAATCGGACGTTTTAACAATTCACTCGCACGGCCGGTTACATATTTATGACTCGTACCGTGAAAGCCGAATTTACGAATACGGTAGTCATTATAATATTTGTAAGGCAGACTGTATAAGTACGAGCTTTCCGGCATGGTCTGATGGAATGATGTATCAAATACTGCCACGTGAGTTACCGACGGCAGCAGTTCCATCATCGCCTCTATACCCATTAAGTTTGCCGGGTTGTGAAGCGGCGCAAATTCAGCAAGCTTGTCTATTTCTCTGATGACTTCGTCATCGATAACTACAGCTTCGGTAAATGTTTCCCCGCCGTGCACGACACGGTGCCCGGTGCCTTCAATCTCATCCATAGATTTAATAATATTCTTTTCTATCAATGCTTCCAGCATGACGTTAACTGCTTCTTTATGATCTTTAAAGTTTCTTTCAAACGTTTCCCGTCCGCCCTTATAGGCGAGTGTGAATTTCCCGCCGCCGAGTCCAATTCTCTCGACTAAACCGCGGGCAATTTCAGTTTCTTCAGGCATTTTGAACAGTTCAAATTTAAAGGACGAACTGCCGGCATTGATCGCAATAATTTTTGTCATGGTGTTATCACTGCTTTCCGCTGTATTGTTCATACCAATCGTTCAGCTGACGTAAAAACTCCTGCATTTTCTCGGCATTTTTAAAATCAGGCACATCGCCGATCAGCACTTCGTTGTTCACAAGCGGCGAGAATCCTTTTTTCAGTACAATAATTGATTTACGCTGTTTTTCCGTTTTAAAGATTGTTGCCGGTAAGTTTAAGAACATCAGCAATGACGCATCTTCGGAAATATATTTTTTTATCGTCTCGTTATTTTCTTCAAGCATATTTGACGGTACGATAAACACACCTAAGCCGTCATCTTTCACTAAGTTCATGCCCGCTTCAAGCATAAGCAGGTGAGCGTAGCTCTGGCCTTCTGAAAATGCTGTTTTGTAATCCACAGCCGGGAGCGGGTAATAACCGACAGGTAAGTCTCCGATTGCAATTTCTGCTGACGGAATCCTGCTCGGTTCAATAACGTTTTGCGGGTGAATGTACATCGGCACTTTTAAGAACTCACATAAGTTTGCATTAATTTCTGCGAGTGCCGGGTCCACTTCAACACCTGAAAGGTTTACATTGTCGACCATTTCTTTCACTGTCATTGCAAGGTGTCCTGTACCGCTGCCGACATCCATCAGTTCAGTTTCTTTTCCTGCAGTAAATAAATCGATAATATGAGCGACTAAGTAACCGATCGCATCCGGCGTCAGCTGGTGATTGCTTTGTACAGGTTCTTCTTTTACCTGGTAGAGGTAAGCAAACTGGAACGCTTTTCTAAGGTCACTCATCGAACCTTCTGCATTTACTTGCAGCAAACTTTCTGCTAATGCTTCCAATCTTGGTTTTTCATCGTTTTTGACAATCTCATCTATTCTGGTAATCAGTTCTTCATATACTTGTTCCATCGTAGTTTTGGCCATTAAATATCCCTCTTTAAACAAAATATGGACTATCCGAATAGGATAGCCCTAGTTAACTTGATTATATTATATCACTGTCGCCGCTTCAAACACTTAACATCGGCTTTATTGGAAAGTTCGGTCCGACACGTGGCTGATTTCTTCTTTTTCTTGTAATTTGTGAGCGGTATCCGGATGCATTTCGCTCTTAATTACGTCGCCGTATTCTTTATATTTATTATTAACCGCATACGTATCACCGATAAAGTCATGCAGTCCGATTTTTGAGTCGGTAAATAATACTGCAAGATATGGCAAATACAGCAGTGCATTTGAAATGACTCTGCCTACAGTTTCTCTGAAGAACACTTGGCTGAATGTCAGTTTCGTGCCTTTTGCTGAGATAACACTGATACCTAAAATCATTTTACCTAATGTTTGCTTAAGGAAATAAGTCATCAGTGTAAAGTAGATGAAGTACAGCAGCGTCGTCGAAATGTTTTCAATCGACAATGCTTCAATTCCAAAATAGACGTCCCTGACTTCAAGCACCGTTAAAATCGGTACGATTGTCAGCTGGGCCACTGCCCACAGCACGATAATATCTATAATGTAGCTGATGAATCTCGGGAAAAAGGAAGCATGCGTCATGTAATCCAGCTGCTGGATATAATCGGTATCTTTTCTTACAATTCCATTATTCTCTTCCATCGAAATTCCTCCTTATTCATATAGATACATCGGCTCTACACCCTGACGGTTGTTTATCAGTTCCTGAACCATTTTCACTTCTCCGCCGCCTGTAATACTTTCTATTGCGCTTTGGATTTTAACGCCGAACGGGAATGATGTTGTTTGTGCGCCGCCGATTTCCACTACTTGCGGAGTGCCGCCGACTTCTTCTTTCAATGCAGCAAGCGCATCGTCAAAGTAACCCTGCTGGTCAACAAGACCGTTTTCAATTGCTTCGCCGCCGAGATAAATTCTGCCGTCAGCAAGTTCTCTTACCTGTTCTTCAGACATGCCGCGTCCGTCCGCAACAACATCAACGAAATCCTGGAACATCGTATCGACGATACTCTGCAGGTAATCCTGCTCTTCTTCAGTTGCTTCGCGTGAAGCAGACATCATGTCTTTCATTTCACCGCTCTTATACACATCGTAGGAAATTCCGACGTTTTCAGCGAGCTCAGTGTAGTTCATGCTCTGCATAATGACACCGATTGATCCGGTGATTGTTTCATCTGTAGCAAAGATTTGATCAGCCGGTGCTGAAACATAATAGCCGCCTGACGCTGCCATGTTGCCCATCGAGCTGTAAATTGTCTTGCCGCTTTCTTTAATTTCCATCAGATATTTATGTATCTCCGCACTTTCGAAGACACCGCCGCCCGGCGAGTTAACATTGAGCAGTACTGCACTGTATGTATCTTCAGCTGCAATATCTTTTAAGGCCTGAATTGTCATTTGGTGATCATAGCCTTCTGTAGCGAACATTCCGCTGCCGGTAGTCCCCGTATCCTGAATGACACCATCAAAGTTTACAACAGCAATTTTATTGCCGGCGTCCCCTTCTTCAAGCACCTGACTCACCGGTTCATTTGCACCTGAAAATTCATTAAACATATCTTCCCAGTCACTCGCCCACAGCGACGTCATAAATGACGCACCGAGACCGAGGATGACCAGCGCTATTGCTGAAACTAACGCGATAATTCTTTTCATGAAACATCCTCCTCTATTTAAAAGTCAGTTTTATGATAACACTTTTTTGTATGTGTTTCGCCTGGCAGCATGATTTGTTTATATCAACTTTATGACCGCTTAACATGTATTAGAAATTAAAAAAGACATCCGGAGATGTCTTTTTTAATCAAAATGTTTCGCCTTATATTCCATTTCTTCTTTTTCTGTTAAAAGACCGGTCGCAATACCGATACTCCCGTCTTGTGATTTCCATATGACGTTATGTACCTGCACAGCATTCGTAAAATCACCCTGCTGCCAGGCTGATAATGTTTCTATGTAAAAATCTTTGTACTGATAATCAGATTTCTCTGCCGTTGTAAGCATGTTGTTAATACGCTCTTTTGTAATTTCCAAACTGCCCCATTTAATCTCCGCTTTAACTTTCTGATGTGTCATTTTATGAAGATCATCAGAGAAGTTCCATTCCGAAGGCTCCCCTTCTGAATTTGCAGTGTCGTCAAACTCGATTTTTTTATCAGTTTCCAACAGACGCTGAATCTCGCCGTCCGGATCAACTGATGATTCTGCCTGTTCATTCCCCGAGGTCTTGCCGTAGTCTGTATAAACAAAGTAAATTATACCTGCCGCCAGGACAATCGCAAGGATAATCAGAAAAACAGTCACCGCTATTTTCATCTCTTTCTTCAAGAACTCCCCCCTTTCATATTTGGACATACTCAGCATTCGGTCATGCATAAAATGACTCACTAGTATATAATTTGAACTAATCATATTAATGAGTTTTTAATAGAATACAGAACTATTAATTTTAGCAATAATTTACTTATTTCCCAATATTATTCGAAAATTTAAATGTATAAATGAATTATTTTGATATAGGAGTACGTTAAATATGACAAATAACACTATTTATTTCTTTGAACCAAACAATAAGAATTCAAAAAAGATTGTCAGTGATCTCGAAAATCTTTTTGCAGATATCGGAATTAAAACTGTTGAAAACTGTAATGAGGCGAGTATTGTAGCATCCATCGGAGGAGACGGCGCCTTCTTACAGGCGGTTAGAAAGAACGATTTCAGAAACGACTGCATGTATATCGGCATCGGTATTAAAGAGAAAAACTATATGTATGTAGATTTTAATTACCATAATCTATTAGAAATCAGACAGGTCTTTAAATTGAATAACTTCGAAACACGCAGCTATCCTGTAATTGAAGTAAAGGTAAATAACAATCAGCCAAACTACTGTCTGAATGAATTTACGCTGCGTTCGAGTTTAGTCCGCACGATAAAAATGGATCTTTACATAGAAGACTTTCTGTTCGAACACTTTAACGGTGACGGTATTGTGATATCAACACCGACCGGCTCCACGGGCTATAACAAGTCGCTTGGCGGTGCTGTCGTTGACCCGCTGGTCAATGCGATGCAGGTCACTGAACTCGGCAGTGTAAACAATAATAACCACCGTACACTCGGCACAAGTTTTCTGTTATCAAAAGAGCGTCCAATCACTCTCGTTATCGATCAATCTGACGATTACTATCCAATCATGAGTATGGATAACGAAGCATTAAGCGTACAGAACACTGAAAAAGTCAGTGTTAAATTAAGCGATAAAAAAATTAACACAATCAGACTCCACAACAATACATTCTGGCACAAAGCACAGAGAAACTTCCTGTAAAGGCGGCAGTTTAATATGATAGAAAAATATGATTTGCAGACAATAGCTAAAAATACGCTGCGGCCGAGAAAGCTTGCGAGAAATGGCAAAGCAGGATACGTTGCATCCGCCCTGCTTACTAAAGACGATAATGTCTATACAGGCGTCGCTATCGATGTTGCATGCTCAATCGGTTTCTGCGCAGAACACTCAGCAATCGCAGCGATGGTTACAGCAGGGGAAACAAGGATAAAAGAAATTATCGCGGTGCACCGTGACGGGCGGATACTTCCGCCGTGCGGCAGGTGCCGGGAATTTATCGTGCAGATTCATAATAAGAATTATGACTGCGCTGTCCACCTTCCTGGTGACAGACTCTTTCCATTGAGCGAACTGCTGCCCGAGCGCTGGGATGTATAGCTGAAAAATTAAAGTCAGACCTGGGATTTGATTGTCCGGGCTGACTTTTTTGATTTATACGGAGTTATTGCGGTGGAGTTTGGGCGTTCTCTCGCTTGGAATGACAACGGCGGTTCCCTGTTGTCATTCCAGCGCTCCCGGTTCACAACGGCGGTTCCCTGTTGTCATTCCAGCACTCTCGGTTCACAACGGCGGTTCCCTGTTGTCATTCCAGCACTCTCGGTTCACAACGGCGGTTCCCTGTTGTCATTCCAGCCCTCCCGGTTCACAACGGCGGTTCCCCGTTGTCATTCCAAGGCTCTCGGTTCACAACGGCGGTTCCCTGTTGTCATTCCAGCACTCTCGGTTCACAACGGCGGTTCACCGTTGTGAATCAACTTCATATAGCAGTATATATCACCTATTTCTGGCCAGCTTCAACCGATGCTTTAAAGAAAAATATACTTAATATTGTTAAGCTAAATCCCAGACCGTATGTCAGCAGACCAAAATTATGTAAATCAAGTGCCAGTGTCACAAATAAAAGAATGACAACAAGCAGACATAAAAACCCTAAGCTTTTCATTAAATCCCTCCACTTTACCCCCGTACTTAATTCCGACTATATAATAAAACCTCCGAAAGTTAAACTCTCGGAGGTAATTATATTTCTACAGCAGATCGCTGAATTCTTCTTTACTATCTTCTTTTTTAGATGGCATATAGACTTCAATATTTTCCATCGCTTTTTCAATCATCGGTTCAAAATCTACAGCTTTCTCAAATTTCTTAACCGATTCTAATGATGGTTTGGTCTTCGGTGCTTTTGGTTTAAATATTGTACAGCAGTCCTCAAATGGCAGGATTGATGTTTCATATGTGCCCATATTTTTCGCCATTTTAACGATATCGTTTTTCTCTAAAGTGAGTAACGGACGCAGTACCGGCAGTGTTGTTACTTCATTTATCGCAAACATGCTCGTCAGTGTCTGAGACGCAACCTGACCTAAGTTCTCACCGTTAACGACTGCTTCTCCGCCAATCTGCATTGTCAATTTCTCAGCAATACGGAGCATAATACGTCGTGTTGATGTCATCGACAGGTTGTCCGGAATGCGGTCATATAATGTCGTCTGCAGTTCTGTGAACGGCACGATGTGAAGTTTAATATCGAAGCCTGTTCTTTCACTCATAATGTCGACAAGTGCTTTGACTTTGTCTGTTGCCTGCGGGCTCGTATACGGAGGAGAATGGAAGTGAATTGCTTCGATTTCCACTCCACGGCGCATAATATCGATACCTGCGACCGGTGAGTCGATGCCGCCCGACAGCATTAACAGTGCTTTGCCGCCTGTACCAAGCGGGAGTCCGCCAAGTCCTTTAATCGTTTCATAGTACATGTAAATCGCGTCGGGTCTAATTTCAGCAAGTATTTTATAATCCGGTTTTTTCACATTAACTGTAAGGTGTGACGTATTCATTGTTACGTAATCACCGAGCAGCTGCTGCACTCCGTATGTGTCCAGATGGTACTGTTTGTCTGCACGTTTCACTTCAATTTTAAATGAATAACCAGCTTCGATTTCATGTGCAAATTTAAGTGCTGTTTCCTTCATTGCCTCGTCTGTTTTTTCCAGTCTGACAACCGGTGACATACTTAAAATTCCGCTGATATTTGTTAACTTATCGATAATTTCATGCGGGTCTTCTTCGTTTAAAACAATATAAGCACGGTCGCGGTTCGCTTTAATCTGCACGTCGTATTGTTTCAGTGCCTTTCGCATACGGTCACGGAGCGCATTCACAAACATTTTTCTGTTTTTTGTTTTCAGCGTCAGTTCTCCGTAGCGGATTAATATGTGGTCAAATTTCATTTCAGTACATCTCCTAATTCTTCATAAACCTCTTGTAATGCTGTAATTAATTTATTTACATCGTCTTCAGCTGTATTCCGTCCCATTGAGATACGGATGCTGCCCTCGATAATTTTATCTTCATTATCTAATGCGAGAAGTGTTTCGTTTAATGTTGCGAGTTTAGATGCGCAGGCGCTTGTCGTCGATACTGCGATACCGCGTTTTGATAATGCATTCACCACTACTTCGCCTTTTGCTCCGGCAAATGACATGTTGACAATATAAGGTGCTGCTTCAGGCTGGAGATAAACAGCTTTTAAATCTTTAACTGCATCTCTTATCTTTTCATTAAACCGGCTGAGGCGCTTATTCACTTCACGTGCTTCACCGAGCGTCAGACGAAGTGCTTTGGCCAT
The DNA here is from genome assembly GCF_000425845.1 of Jeotgalicoccus psychrophilus DSM 19085. Taxonomy (GTDB): domain Bacteria; phylum Bacillota; class Bacilli; order Staphylococcales; family Salinicoccaceae; genus Jeotgalicoccus; species Jeotgalicoccus psychrophilus. The sequence continues at coordinate 122,699 of NZ_KE384463.1, read as the reverse complement.
TGCTACAATGCCTGGTAGATTCACCGTACCGCTTCTGATATTATACTCATGTCCGCCGCCGTATTGTACAGCACGGAGCGTTGCAAGGTCTCTGACGAACAGTCCGCCGATGCCTTTAACACCGTTAAATTTATGTGCAGAAATACTGATTGTATCGGCCCCGTTGTAACCCAGATCCGCTTTGCCGATTGCTTGTGTTGCGTCGACATGGAAATGGATTTTCGGATAATCTTTCAGCATCCCGGTAATTTCTTTTATCGGCTGCACACTGCCTATTATGTTATTCAGTGCCATCACTGTAACGAATACCACGTCGCTGTTCAGCAGTATTTTTAAATGTTCGATATCAACTGTCCCGTCAGCCATTGTGTTTATATATTTAACCGTAAAGCCGTCCTTTTTCATTTCTTCAAGGACGTTAACGATACTCGGATGTTCAAGTTCACTCGTCAATATTGTCTTGCCGAATTGTTTCTTTTTCTTCAGCATACTCTGAATCGCAATGTTATTACTTTCTGTCGCACTCGATGTAAAGACTAAATCGTATTTTTTCAAATCCATCAGTTCCAGTATTTGAGCACGCGCCGCCTCTAGCAGTCTCGCTGCATCTTTGCCGCTCTGATGAATACTTGCTGTATTGTAAAAGTACTTCTCGCTGGCCGTCATATAGGCTTCAAGCGCCTCTTTATAAGGTGCTGTCGTCGCTGCATTATCAAAATATATCATCCTGATTCACCTCTCACATAAAATGACTTAGGATATGACATATCCTAAGTCATTTTGTTAATTATTATCAAATTGTTTTTCTATCTTCGCTGCACTGCCCGGTTCAACACTTTCCACTGCATCTTTCGCAAGGCCAAGGGCACGCTTGTAGCGGTTTTCTTTAAACAACCGTTCAGCTTCGTTTAAGTGAGCATTTAAATCCGAATCCGTACTGCGGAATCTGTTTCCGTACTGAATCATCAGTTCCGTCAGCTGTGAATCTCTCATCACCGCATATGCTTCCTGTTCAAACTTGTTCATCATCAGAACAGTATCATTTACTTTCGCTTTAACATATTCAACATTCATCGGACGCCGGCTGAAGTAATTTTCAACTTCTCTGATATTCACTTCAATTTCATGTTTCATAACGATAAACTGCTCAGGTAAAGTTACCAGGTTCGATGACATCAGTTCACGGTAGACCTTTTCTTTACGGTCGTTAACGTAACGCAGGTTTTCGCGCGCTTCTGCATCATCTTCTCTCAGGTTAACCAGATGCTCCTGAATGCTGTTCTGTTCTTCATGAATCGTATGTGCATTATTTTTTAAATAATCGATATTATCCACAATCGCACTGTAGCGTGTCGTATTTTTTTCAGTCTCAGTAATCATATCGCTGTAAATCGTAATCAGATTTTCAATCTCATTTTCATAGTTCATTACTTTTTGGACATCAGACTCATCGATATGATAGTGCTCTTTAATATAATCGATTTCAGTGCGCAGTGTATAGTTCAATGCTTTAGCGTTAAATAATTCGTCGGTAATAACATCTTTACCGCTGTCAAATTTATTTTTCGCGTTGACTTCATGCTCAACGAGTTCATACATGTCATCAAGCTCATCGTGAATATTGTCTAAAATAGATTCCGCTTCTTCGAGCTCCAGTTTTGCAACCAGAGGTTCAACGCGGTTTAAATTGCTTTTCAGTGTCGATAATCTGTTTTCGACTTTAATGTGGTCAAGATCGTAGCCCTGCGCACGCAGATCTCTGCAGCCGTAACGGAGTTCCTGGAACTGCTGAGGCAATTCTTTTTGCACTTCTTTAATCAGTTTTGGAATTTCGTCCATGTTGTCTTTTAAATTTAAAAGCTCGTTGTAAGTACTGAAGATAAACTCATTGGCCCGGAGATAATCCCCATCGTTGACCATTTTTTCATACTTAGCAACTTCCGGTTCATAAGCTTTAATCACTTCTTCAAGCGGCTTTTTAGCATCTCCGAATTTGTGTCCGTTCGCAAGCACGTCGCGTTTCGCTTCGCGGTACAGACGTTCACTTTCAATATTCTGATGCTTCCCCTCTTCAACAGCTTTTACAAACCTGGCAACTTCTTCAGTCAGTTCATCGTACTTATTTTTAATGACCTCTATATTCTCCCCTGCGAGTTCATTATTTTTAGTACTTTTGGCAAATTTAAATTGCTCAACGTTTGTTTTAGACTGTTCAAGTGCATTTTCTGCATGTGTACTATGAGTATTTAATGCTTCATTCCATTCATCCTGCCAGTTGTTATAAAGCACTTTAGCTTCACCGTGCAGGTTGTAATTTTTCAATTTAACTAAATCCAATTTAAATGGAAGCTGATTCACTTCATGCAGTCTGCTGTATTGAGTATCAATCATTTGTGTTTTTACAGATCTTAAGTACAGCAGTACAGCTGCTGTCACGATGACCAAAATGATAATCGCGATTAATATATACACCCACATACACTTTACCTCCTAGATATATACTCAATTATAGCTCAAAACGTTGTGTTGCAAAACATATAAATGTATAATTCTTTAAAATCACCATTATAGATAATAATCATGGAGGCATAATATGTTCACGAATATAGAAATTAAAGATTACGACACGTTAAACAAAATGCTCAAGAGCCTTATCGAAGACGAAACAAATAGAATTGCGAACCTGTCTAATGCATCGAGTCTGCTTAACTTTTTCCTTAAAGACATCAACTGGGTTGGCTTTTATTTGTATGAAGAAAGTACGAATGAATTAGTACTCGGACCCTTCCAGGGACTGCCTGCATGCGTACGCATTGAAAACGGCAAAGGCGTATGCGGTACAGCATTCCGCGGCAACGATATTTTTATCGTTGATAACGTGAATGAATTCCCGGGTCACATTGCATGTGATGCAAACAGTAAATCAGAAATTGTTGTGCCTCTGTATAAAGATGGCAAAGGCATCGGCGTACTTGATATCGATGCACCGATTTACGACCGTTTTACAGAAGAAGACCGCAACGGTTTGAAAGCATTCGTCGATACATTAATCAACTATATTTAACGTTGACTTTCAGTAACTAAAGATGTAAAATAAACTATTGTGTAAATGAACAGTATAAGTAGCGGATAGTCATTGCGAGTAAGTATGCGGTCCCCGCGGTTGGTGTGCTGCGTAACCAATGCTATGAGGCGAAGGCACTTTAAATCGTATACCCTCGCAGGAGATTATTCCCTTATGATTGTTTTTTGCATATATTAATAAAACATAAGGAGGAGCTAATATGGCTCGTTTTACAGGTTCAATTTGGAAAAAATCACGTCGTTTAGGAATTTCCCTAACTGGCACAGGTAAAGAATTGGAACGTCGTCCGTATCCACCAGGTCCACACGGTCCAACACAAAGAATTAAATTATCAGAGTATGGTAAACAGTTACAGGAGAAACAAAAACTTCGTTACATGTATGGCGTTAACGAACGTCAATTCCGTACATTATTCGACCGTTCAGGTAAAATGAAAGGTGTTCACGGTGAGAACTTCATGATCTTACTAGCGACTAGATTAGACGCAGTAGTTCGTGCTTCAGGTCTTGCTCGCACACAACGTCAAGCACGTCAGTTAGTTAACCACGGTCACGTTACTGTGGACGGCAAACGTGTAGACATTCCTTCATTTATCGTTAAACCAGGACAGGTTATCGGAGTTCGTGAAAAATCACGTAACCTTGATATCATCGCTGAAGCTGTTGAATTAAGCAACTTCACACCTGAGTACCTGACATTCAACAAAGATAACTTAGAAGTTACTTTCGACAGACTGCCAGAACGCAGTGAATTAAATGCCGATATTAACGAACAGTTAATCGTTGAGTACTACTCAAGATAAGCACTTTGGAATACCCGAAATCATTATTCAATGGTTTCGGGTATTTTTTTGTTTTTATTACGCTTCTCTTTTTGAAATATTATCAAGAAAGTCTGTCCCTCGTCACTGTGATGACGACAATGACGAGTTAGAGGTCCTACCCCGTCACTGTGATAACGACAATGACGAGATTAAGGTCCTGCCCCGTCACTGTGATAACGACAATGACGAGTTAGAGGTCCTGCCCCGTCACTGTGATGACGACAATGACGAGATTAAGGTCCTGCCCCGTCACTGTGATGACGACAATGACGAGATTGAGGTAAAAATAAAAGTCTCACAGGCAGAGGAGAAAAATCGCAAACAATCATCATAGATTTATTCCTTATCCAAGTAAGCAGACAAAAAAAAGACACCCGGAGGTGTCCTTTAAAAAATTAAACTATTTATTAAACAGTTTCAACGTTGACAGCTTGTGGTCCGCGTTGTCCTTCTTCGATTTCAAAAGTAACTTTTTGGCCTTCTTCTAAAGTTTTGTATCCTTCACCTTGGATAGCTGAGAAGTGTACGAACACGTCGTCTCCTGCTTCTTGCTCGATGAAACCAAAACCTTTTTCTCCATTAAACCATTTCACAGTTCCTTCATTCATTGAAAAAACCTCCTTGTGCTTATGCACGTGTTATTTTTGCAGTTTTAAACATTTAAAAGAGTTTTTTCAGAATATGAATAGAAACTATTTAAACTTTGACTTAAAAACTACACTCTTAATATACCATGGTCTGACCAATAAGCCAACCCAATTATCAAATTATTTTAACTTTCACACGCCCAATTATCTTTATCTCTGTCCATTTTAGACTGATATGCCGGGTGATCACTGGCTACTCCGTCCGGGAATTCAGTTTTTAATTCAGTACAGTTTGCAAAGTTATAAGAGCCCCCTGATTCCGGTGCTGTAACTGGGTTCGCATTGGATTCAGGAGCTGTTTCCACCAACGTTTCTTCTTCCTCTTCACTGTTAAAACCTTCTCCGCCTTCGTTCACGTAACCGGGAATTGACCATATACCAAGCTGATTATTTTTAGCATATTGTTCTTTTTCACGGAAATCTGCAAGATAACGCTGCTGTTCATAAATATAACCGACTCTCGCGAGCCCTTCTTCCAGCAGCACTTCGTGCACACTCACACCGTCAGCATACAAATACACTAGATGTCTGCCGTAATGATCCGTCTGCGCGCCTTCATCATACTCAATATGTAACTCCTCCGCACTGTTCATCAGTTCAGTCATTCTCGACGACGCCTCAGGTCCGAACGCTTCTACAGGCTTGTTCGGATGCACCGTTTCCGGTGTATCAATTAGCAAAAGACGCAGCTTCAGCATATTGTTGTCGCTGTCGATTACATGAACAGTATCACCATCCACTACACGATAAAGTTCTACTGCTGTAAGACCATCTATTGCAGAAGACTCTGCTTCAGCCTGTTTTTCAACTTCAGCTTTTTCTTCAGCTTCCTTTTCAGCAGCAAGCTTCTCCTGTTTCTCTTTCTCAGCCTGCTCTTTTTCTTTCTGCTCTTGCGCTTCACGCTCAGCTTGTTCTTCCTTTTCAGCCTGAGCCTGTTCTTCTTTAGCTTTCTCAGCAGCTAAGCGTTCTTCCTCTGCCTGCTTTTCAGCATCAGAACCCGCTTCATTATCTTCAGAAATTTCTTTTGCGGTCTTTACAGTTTCCGATTCAACCGCTGCTGCCCCTTCTTCTACGTTCGTTCCGGGCATTGTAAATATAAATAATAGAAACAATATAAAACCGACGATAAATGAATTACGTGTGATTTTACTGAATTTACCTTTTTGCTTGTACTTTAAATTATAAAAACGGCTCGATGCCATCGATATAAACATCGCAATCGACACCAGCACCCATAAAATCAAAAACGCTTCATTAATCGTTGCACCTTCAATAGTCAATGCACGGTTAATCATTAGAACACCGGAAACAGTTAATAAAATAATTACCGGCTTCCAAAAAGATGCGCTGTCGTCTTTATCCATCCAATGCGCATGCATTGCAAAACCGAACAAGACTGCTGTGGATATGATTGCTATAAAAATTAAAAACCCGAATATAATACTCATTTAGTCTTCTCTCCATTAATAATCATGTCTATTTATTATACGTGATAAAAAGTATCTGTGAATAAACAATTAATGGATAATTTGACTAAGTTGGTACTAATCCGAGTGTTAGGGTTATTCTACTTTTTTACTTTAATAAATTTGTGAGAACCTATAAAAAATAGAGGTTACTAAAATGAACATAAATCCTCCTAGAGATGGAAGACTAATCTTTTGCATAATCTCTTCATTTTCAACATTCATCCGAATTTATAAAATTCTAATCATTTATAACAATTTTATACTGTCTTGAAAAATATGAACCTGTACATAAAATCAGATACACACTTAAAACAATCAGACCGGATTCCGGAAATAATCCTTCCGGTTTTGTATCCGGGAGAGATGTATAAATAAGGTTACTGATTACCAGAATCGTCCAGACAGCGATAAGTATATTTGCCGTTCTGCTGAACAGAGTATCTTTTATCAGAATTCTGTCCCCTGCCTGTACATTCAACTTGGATTCTCTGTCCATCGGAGATGTACACATCAGCTGGCCTTTCTTTGCAAGTATGTTCATTTCTGTTTCTTTAAATGAATTGACAGTACCAATTAATCTGCCGTTAAATTGAATCTTAACTGGCGTAAAACTTCCTATAAACCATGTCCGGCGTTTTACAGTAATTTTCAGATTATCATCATCTTTTATAGTTTCCATAGCAAACACCCCAAAGCACAGTATATTTTCACTTTATTAATACTTTAACAAACTCACCTTAATTAATCTCCCTGAAAAAATTACTGTAATAAAAAAACAGTACTGAACTTTTTCAGTTCAATACTGGTTCAAATCTAACTATTAAATAATTCCCATAATAAACGCGATTGCCATTGCAAGTATACTGAAACCCCATATCCACCAGAATGCGTAGCGTATGTAGCGTCCCATCTCAATGCCTGCAAGTCCTACAGCAAGCCACAGTGCCGGTGAAAATGGACTGATAAATGTACCAATAACATTACCGATCATCATTGAGTATGCTGCAGTAATACTGTCCACGCCATGAGTGGATACTATTTGTTCCACAACAGGAAGCAGTGCGAAGTAATATGCGTCTGTATTCAGTACCAGTTCAAGCGGTGCACCAAAGAATCCAACAATATAGTGCAGGAACGGCACAAGGAATGCAGGCAGTATTACTACCATATCCTCTGCAAGTGAGTTAAGCATACCAGTGTTTTCAAGTATTCCAAGGAAAGATCCTGCAGCAAGTATAATTGCTGCCATCATTAGAGCACTTGGTGCATGTGCTTTAATTCTGTCCATCTGTACATTTGTGCCTCTGTAGTTAACCGGTAAGGCAATACTCACAGCCAGCATAAATATTAAACCGGCTGGAAGTAATCCCGACATCAGCAAACCGACAACTGCAAATGTCAGCAGCAGGTTGAACCATAACAGTTTCGGACGCTTTAATGACTCTGCCTCATCATCATTTTCCAAATTAAAATCATCAAAGCTGACACCTTCAATTATCATTCCGTTCTTAAGCAACCTCTTTTTCTCCAGACTGCCGACGAGCGCCGCCATTGCGATAAGCAGTATAATCAGTACACCCTGCAGAGGAATAAGCGGCTGCCACAATTCTGACGCGTCCACACCTAGTACAGCTGCAGTACGGCCAAGCGGCCCGCCCCACGGTACCATATTCATAATACTCGCACTCATACCAATGAGCATAACAAGCATGTAAGGGTTCATATTTAATTTTTTATATAAAGGTAGCAATGCTGGAATAGTAATCAGGAATGTTGAGGCACCTGAACCATCCAAATGAGCAATTGCACCAATAATTACAGTAGCCATCGCAACAAGAGTTACATTACCCCGAGATAACTTAACCATTTTTGTAATAAGCGGATTAAACATTCCTGTGTCCTGCATAATTCCAAAGAACAGAATTGCGAAGATAAACATTATTACGACAGAAATTACAGAACTAATTCCGTCATTAAAGAACTCAGTAATTTCTCCCGGACCGAAACCGGCAACAAGCGCACCGACGAACGGTATAATCACTAACGCTACAATCGGATTGAGCTTTTGAGTGATCAGTAAAATAACAATCGTTAAAATAACTAATAAACCGATAATACTAAGCAAAAAAATTACCCCCTGTATCTATGTATGGAGAAAAAAATCATATTTACTATAGCGCTTACAAAATATCGCAACCGCTTTCATAATATTTTATTAATAAACCTTCCACCTAACCTAAGATTTTATTAATAAGTTTTCATTATAAGATAAGTTTTTTTATATTTAAAGACTTGAAATATTTAGAATTATTTGTTAGTCATTAATTATTCTTATGGAACAAACAAAAAGTTTTCGATAATATAAAGGATTATACTAAATTCTAATTGTCTATACTTTTGGGGTTGACGTGACAGAGTCTCATGTGTATCCGCAATCAACTAGACTGGCGTGACAGGGTCTCATGTGTATCCGGAGCTAACAGCACTGACATGACAGGGTCTCATGTGTATCCGGAACCAACAGGACTGGCATGATCGGGTCTCATGTGTATCCGGAACCAACTGGACTGGCATGATCGGGTCTCATGTGTATCCGGATCCAACAGGACTGGCATGATCGGGTCTCATGTGTATCCGGAACCAACAGGACTGGCATGACAGAGTCTCATGCCAGTCCGAAAGCTCAGATCTTCAATAAATTCAAATTAAAAAAGATAACCAGTTCAATTAAGAACTGATTATCTTTTAAATTTATATCTTAAAGCATTTCTGACGTTGTTCTGCCCTGCATGTGTAGCTGAAGGTAATCCGGTCCGCCTGCTTTAGAGTCAGTACCTGACATCTTGAATCCGCCGAATGGGTGGTATCCAACGATTGCACCAGTACAGTCACGGTTGAAGTATAGGTTACCTACCATGAAGTCGCGTCTTGCTTCTTCAATGTGTTTTCTGTCTTTAGTAATAACAGCACCTGTCAGACCGTAGTCTGTGTCATTTGCAAATTCGATAGCTTCTGTGAAGTTCTCTGCTTTCGCAAAGCCTACTACAGGTCCGAAGATTTCTTCCTGCATTATGCGGTCATCGTGCTTAAGTCCTGAGAATACTGTCGGGTTAACGAAGTGTCCTGTTTCATTGTCGACAGTTCCGCCAACTTCAAGTTTACCTTCTTCTTTACCGATTTCGAAATATTTCTCGATTTTATCAACAGAAGACTGGTCGATTACCGGCCCCATGTAGATATCTCCTTCAGGATCGCCGATTGTTAATTCTTTCGTTCTTGTGACTACTTTTTCAAGTAATTCATCGTGGACATCCGACAGTGCGATTACACGTGAACATGCCGAACATTTCTGCCCGCTGAATGCGAATGAAGATTTAACGATTGCATCTGCTGCAAGGTTAAGATCTGCACTGCTGTCAACAACGATCGTATCTTTACCGCCCATTTCAGCGATAACACGTTTAAGGTTGACCTGGCCGTCCTGTACGATAGCTGCTTTTTCGTAAATGTTAACACCGACGTCTCTTGAACCTGTAAATGATACGAATGCAGTATCTTTATGTTCAACTAACAGGTCACCGATTTCACGGCTTGAACCTGGAATGAAGTTAACGACACCTTTAGGCATACCCGCTTCTTCTAGTACTTCGATAAATTTATAAGCAATTACCGACGCTTTAGATGAAGGTTTTAATAATACTGTATTTCCTGTAACAAGTGCAGCTGAAGTTGTACCTGCCATGATTGCAAATGCAAAGTTCCATGGAGAGATTACAAGGCCGACACCTAAAGGAATGTAATCAAATCTGTTGAATTCGCCTGGACGTGATTCAATTTTGCGTCCGTCTTTTAATTCAAGGTTTTGTCTTGCATAGTATTCAAGGAAGTCAATTGCTTCTGCAGTATCTGCGTCCGCTTCTTTCCAAGGTTTACCCGCTTCTTTTACAAGCACTGCTGTAAATTCAAATTTTCTTTTACGCACAATTGCAGCTGCTTTGAAAAGAATATCAGAACGGAATTCAAATGAAGATTTTCTCCACTCTTTGAATGTTTCTTTAGCAGTATCCATTGCGTCTAATGCTTCTTTTTCACCAGCCTGTGACATGTTGCCGATGATTTCTGATTTTTTAGCCGGGTTATATGATTCAAGTTTTTTATCAGTCAGGATACGTTCACCGTTAATGATTAACGGATAATCCGATCCGAAGTCTTTTTTAATTGTTTCAAACCCCTTGTTTAATGCTTCTTTGTTCTCGTCTAACGAGAAATCTGTAAATGGTTCGTGTTTGTACGGTATCATAAATAAATTCTCCTTTGTTTTTTGATGATTATTTAAAACTTATTCAATTTATTCCGCATTTTTAAGATAACATTTTTTACTAAATTGTCCAACTGATTCAGATTAATTTTTTAAATATTTAGCCGCTTTTCATCAGTACGTTCACAATATCTATATAAGTTGATAGAGCAACGTGTAAAACGCTCTCATCCACATCGAATTTTGGATGGTGATGGCCGTATTTTAACTCATATGGGAACAGCATATACGTCGCTTTACCATTTTTTTCGTGGACCCGTTCCATCATCATCGTCACATCTTCCGAAGCGCCGAGAGGCAGTGAGTCTTTTAAATCTGTTATAAGAGTATTGTTTTTAACTGCTTCTTTCACAACTTCAATCAGATCATCTGAACAGACAGCATCAGGCGCTTCGCCCATGGCGATAATCTCCGCTTCATTTTCATACATATCAGCAGCGGCCTGAATAACGGTTTTCGCTTTATTATACATATAATGGTTAAGCTCCGTCGTTTCTCCGCGCGTCTCTATTTCCATAAATGCAGTATCCGCGATAACATTTCTGCCGCTGCCAGCTTTCATAGTGCCGACGTTAATACGTGTCGACCCATCACCGTGTCGTGCGATAGCATTTAAATTTAGCGCAGCAGCTGAGGCTGCTAAAAGCGAGTTATTACCGGCATCAGGTTCAACACCTGCATGCGCTGATTTTCCCGTGAACTTCACATCGAACTTCGAACTGGCCAGAAAGTCAGTTGTCGAGGCACTTACTGTACCTGCCGGTAAATTTCTAATGCCGAGATGACCTGAAAAGAAATAATCAACATCATCCAGCCAGCCTTTTTCGACGACTGCTTTCGCACCGCGGACGCTCTCTTCAGCAGCCTGAAAAATAATTGTAAATCTGCCTTTAAGCTTATCTTGATTCGCATTTATATAGTCTGCTAAAAACAGGCCGGTCGTAATATGCCCGTCATGTCCGCAAGCATGCATTTCACCTTCGTGCAGTGAGTTAAAGTTTTCGCTGTGTGGAATATGGTCCTCATCCGCTGATTCTTTAATCGGCAGACCGTCGATATCAAAACGCGCTGCAAAATGCGGGCCGGGTTTTCCTGTATCGAGTGTAGCAATTACACCGGTTGTTCCTTCTTTAACATGTTCTAAGAAATCTTTAGGCACTCCATGTTTTACTGCCCTGTCATAACTGTGAAGAAATGCCTCATTATCCGGCACACCGACTCTCGCGCTTCTTAAAAGCACATCATCTCCAAGATAGAGTTTGAAATCCATCGTTTCTAACTTTTTATAAATTTTATAAGTCGTTATAAATTCGGTAAAACCAACTTCCGGAAAGCGGTGAAATTTGCGGCGCATCTCGCTGAGTTCGTGTTTAATGTTTGTCATTCTTACGCCTCCGCCAATTTATTTAATGAATCCACTGCCATATTAACCATTGCAGTGATGCCGTACTCAAAAGCATCCTCATTCAGCCTGAACGCAGGATTATGGAGAGGTTTTTGTCCTTGGCCGACAGATGTCCCGAGCCAGTAATACACACCCGGATATTCTTTTAAAAATCTGCTGAAGTCTTCTCCGGCAAGACTCGGCAGGAGTGCTGGTGTGGATTCTTCACCGTAAAGATTAGTGATGGATTTTTTCAGCTGAGCCGCCCATTCAATATCGTTTACCGTGGCTGGATAACCATCGTAAAATTCGATTTCAACATCAGCACCCATCGCCGAAGTGACCTGCTCTACAATTTCAAAGAAGCGCTTTTTAGTCAGTACTTTAGTCGCATCTGACTGTGTGCGGATTGTTCCTTCCAATTCCGCCGTTTCCGCAATAACATTATGTTTTGTTCCCGCATCAAATCGACCGACTGTTACGACAGCCGGCTGCATCGGATCAGTGTTTCTGCTGACGATAGTCTGCAAGGCGCTGACGACCTGATTGGCAACGATAATTGCATCCGTCGTACTGTGCGGCATTGACGCATGTCCGCCCGAGCCGGTAATAGTAATTTTAAAGCGGTCTGAGTTACCCATAATCGGTCCGGCCATTATACCGAACTTCCCTACTTCAAGGTCTGGCCAGACGTGCTGTGCAAGCAGCATGTCCGGAGTATACTCATCAAACACACCATCTTCCAGCATGCGTTTGGCACCGCCAATGGGTGAGAGTTCTTCTGCCGGCTGGAAAATTAACAGTATCGTTCCTTTAATTTTATCTTTATTCTCATTTAAAATTTTTCCGGCATGAAGCAGCATCGATGTATGCGCATCGTGACCGCAGGCATGCATAACGCCTTTATTTAACGAAGTGAATTCTTCACCTGAAGTTTCACTGATAGGCAGGGCGTCGATATCTGCTCTGATACCGATTATCCCGCCCTCTTTTTCCCCTTTTATAATTCCGAGGACGCCCGTGCCGGCATATCCCGTCTCATACGGAATATTAAATTCATCCAGTTTTTCCTGGATGCGTTTTGATGTTTCATACTCCTCAGTGCTTAACTCCGGATTGAGATGAAGCACTCTTCTGAACTCAATCGCATCATTAATAATGCTGTTATTAATTTTCATTATTTTTCACCTCACAAATAATTATACACGAGCGAATAACTATTTTTTGTAATATTTAATAAAGTCATCCTGTAAAGAATTGCCGATATAATCCTGTCCGGCATTCATCATCCAGTCGTAATTATCAAATTTAATATTCAAAGCTTCCCCTTTAACTGTTATTTCTTCATTCAATGGAAGATATAAAATATGGCGGCGCTTGCCCCCGTATTTCAATCTCGTGCGCATTATTTTAAAACCGAGTTTAAATTTATCTTTTAAGCTCGCCAGGTTAGCCGGCATTACTGTTGAGAAAATATAATCGAAGTCTCCGCTCTCACGTACTTGTTCAATTAAATACTCGCCCATTTTCATCTGCAGTTTCTGTCCGCGGTGTTCAGGGTTGACCAGTGAAATTTCTGAGTAAATCGAACGTTCTCTATTAACGCCGACATCGTCAGCCAGGTGCTCTTCTTCTGTTAATGAAGGAATGTACATCATACGAAGTGCTATCAGCTCATCTTCGTGAAAGACTCCCGTGACGTATCCTTGCTCCAGGCAAGTTTCAAATTCTTTTCTCGTCAGTTTTTCAAGTACTTCTTTCTGTTCTAAAAACTCGTAAATCGAATCCTGCAGCTCCAGAATTTCCTCGATATCATTTAAGTTAAGTTTTACAAATTTCATTGCACTGCCGCCCTTCTTAAGTGTATTTGATGTTTAGATTATGCCAATTCCGGTTATTAATATATTGAGGAGTTGGTGTAAAATGAATATATTAGTGAAATGTATGAACTCCAGTAATAACAAATCATTCTTTAAACTGATAACTAATCTAGATGCTGAGAAAGCATCACTGGATTCCTTTATATATAACTGCATGAGACAAACAAGCGACTTTGATGAGGATAATTTATTAGTGGAGCTGATTTACCCGGACCATACAGAATTATATTTGGAATATAATTTAGATTACAGCCGTTAATTTAAACGGCTGTTTTTTTTATTTAATATCTTCCAGCCATTCAAACATTAAAGGCACCCATTTTTGCACGTGCGGGTTTACTTTGCCTGTAATTTTTGACGCGACACTTAAACCATGGTCACCTTTATGGAATGTATGAAGTTCCCACGGCACACTATGCTGTTCCAGCGCATTTGCGAAATCAAGTGTGTTTTTGATAAAGACCAGTTTGTCTTCTCCCGTATGCCACATAAATGTCGGCGGTGTATTTTCAGATACATAGTTTTTGGCAGTTGCTTTATCGAGTACATCTTCTTCAATTGATTTCCCGAAAACCATCCGGCTTGCCATCGACATATACTGCGGATCACCGATGCCTCTTTCTTCTGCAATAATTCTGTTCAAATCGTAATCGAGTATTGGATAACCGAGAACCTGGAAGTTCGGACGGTACCATCTGGACTCTTTACCGACGAGCTCAGTAAGCCAGTCCTGATGCCAGTGTACGCCGAGACTTGCTGCAAGATGACCGCCGGCAGAAAATCCGAGTACACCGATATTATCCGCATCGACATTGTATTCATGAATATTTTCGCGAATATGCGACATCGTTAAAGCCAGTTCTATTAACGGGTTTGGAAATTCGGAGCCGAGCGTTTTATCCGGCTTGAGCATCGATGCAATTTTGTACATTTCATCTCTTTCCGGTGTTCTCCCCTCCGCTTCAATCATCGTGCCAATCGTAGAATAACGCAGGATAAATACCTGATAGCCCTGTGCCAGAAACTCATAAGCAATGGGTTCCGCTTCTCGCTTTGAGACGTACATATAACTTCCGCCGGGGCAAATAACCACAGCCGGTTTCGCTTCGAATTTCACACCTGAATCCCCGAGCATTGCTGTGACCTCAGCATAATAATTACCAACTTTAAACTTTTTAATTTCCATCGTCTATGCCTCCGTACTCTTATTACTTCAATAGTAACAAAAAATTGAGAACGATATGAAGAATCGTGTATCCGCCCGTTAAAAAAATTAAGGGTATGGACCTTTCCCGGGCCTCTATGTATAATGAACAATGCAAATAAAATGACGAAGAGGTTCTTAGCCACACCCTCTCAAAAAAACTAAGACACATTAACACGTGCCTTCGTTGGCGCGTGTTTTTTTATTTTTAGGAGGATTTATAATGACTGAAGATTACTCAAAAGATTTAAGCTTACTCGGAAATCAGAACGTAGAATATAAATTTGATTATAATCCGGAAATATTGGAAACATTCGAAAACGGTCATATTGGACGCGACTATTTTGTGAAATTTAACTGCCCAGAATTCACGACACTGTGCCCGATGACCGGCCAGCCGGATTTCGCAACAATTTATATCAGTTATATTCCCGATGTAAAAATGGTTGAAAGTAAAGCATTGAAGTTATATTTGTTCAGTTTCCGCAACCACGGCGGATTTCATGAAAACAGCGTCAACATGATTGTCGACGATCTGGTTGAACTGATGGATCCGAAATATATTGAAGTATGGGGCAAGTTCACACCGCGCGGCGGCATTTCAATTGACCCTTACGTGAACTACGGCAGACCCGGGACTAAGTATGAGCAGATGGCAGACCACCGCTTGATGAATCACGATATGTATCCGGAAAAGATAGACAACAGATAAGAGAGACGGCTAAGAATTTCTTCCATTTATAACTGGAGGAAACACAATGATATTTTATTTGACCGCACTCTTTGCGGGACTGCTCGTGGTTTCAAATATACTTGCAGTTAAAGTATTTACGATTTTCGGCTTTGACTTACCCGCCGCTGTCATCGTTTATA
Source organism: Jeotgalicoccus psychrophilus DSM 19085 (assembly GCF_000425845.1). Taxonomy (GTDB): domain Bacteria; phylum Bacillota; class Bacilli; order Staphylococcales; family Salinicoccaceae; genus Jeotgalicoccus; species Jeotgalicoccus psychrophilus. The sequence goes on along the minus strand of NZ_KE384463.1, from coordinate 107,016 downwards.
TGGCAACATTTCTAATTACAGATGTGATTGGCGAAGTCTACGGCAAGAAAATGGCTGCACGCGCAATCCGTGCAGGATTTATTACGCAGATTATTGTTTTATTTTTTATTTACATAGCAATAGAAGTTCCCGCTGCACCGTTCTTTAATATGCAGGGGGAATACGAAATGATTTTAGGCGGCAGCTTCCAGGTCATTATCGCGAGTCTTGTTTCATACCTGGTCAGCCAAAACCTCGATGTTTTTATATTCCATAAACTAAAAGAACGTCACGGCAGACGCCACTTATGGCTGCGCAATAACTTTTCGGCAGTCATTACACAATTTGCCGATACGAGTATATTTATCGTCATTGCATTTATCGGCACGGTACCGAATGAAGTGTTAATCAGTATGATATTTATGCAGTACATCGCGAAAATTATTATCGTGCTGCTGGATACACCGCTTGTTTACTTACTTGTCGCGTTAGCACGAAAGCAGCTCGATAAAGAACGTGCACTTTTAATGAACGTGACGCAGCATTTGCATTGATTTAGATGATTCTGAATCTGTAGGTTACTATGAATTCCGTTCATTGTGACTAAAAAAATCCTCCATCTGCAAAATGCAGACGGAGGATTTCATATTTTATAAACTATTTCTGACAACTTTCCGGTAATATACTAGCGACATCAGTGCAAATATTGAATACAGCACTGTGTATACGCTCATCACAATCAGCATGGGTGTCCACATCTCAATTCCGAAGATGAACCATCCTGACTTGACTGCAAATAACGAATGCAGCAGGCCAATGACTAATGGAATACCGAATGATATTATCATTTTCAGCGCTAGTCCTTTTAATATTTCTCCTTGTGAGAAACCAAGTTTACGCAGCACTTTATAGCTGCCTTTCTCGTCTTCACATTCATCGATTTGCTTAAAGTACAAAATACATCCCGATGTCAGCAGGAAGGCGAAACCTAAAAATCCAACGATAAATGCCATCATTCCTGACATCTGAATCATTTCATTATATTCTTTTAATCTCGAGTTAAATCCCGGGTGTTCTTCTTGATCCATTAATTCATAAACTTCTTCACTATCTCCGTCGATAATATCAAAGGCAAACAGTTCTGAAGGCATTTCGAAACCACCGGTTTCTTCCGGCTTATTCTCCGCCAGTTCCTGATATACAGCATCGTCGATTATTAAAGTCGGCAGTCCGAATGACAGATACGGCGGCACTACACCTTCACTCATCGTTTCAGTGATTTCTACAGTTCTTTCAAATTCTTGACCATCCGTAAAGGTCACCGGGGCTCCTTCATCAAATGACATAAACATATCGAGAACCGCAATTGTTCCTGTAACTTTAGCTTCATTTTGAGCAACATTAAAATTGTCAAACTCAGCATCACTTGCTACGACTATACCCATTTCACCGCTGTTCATTGAAGAATTTTCATTTTCAGGAATGTCGGTATTTTCGTCTGTTCTGACAATGTTATAATGCATAAATGTTTTTTCAACTCTGTTAATTTCATGACCATTCTCAGTCAAGAGGTCTTCGAAGAAATCTAAATCTTCAGCATGACTCACCGTGTAATCATACGGCGTTCTGCTGTCGAGCATTTTATCGGTTGAATAATACGTAATGTATGACAGTGTCATTGCTGTAATACTGATTGCCGTAATAACAGCAATCACCGTTAAGAGAAATGCATTAGAGCGCATTTTAAACATAACACTCGTAACTGACAGCACGTCATTGACATTGACGTGCCCGTTTTTACTTTTACGGCTCATATTTAAAATAAATGCAACGGAATATTTAAATGTGAAATATGTTCCGAGTATTGTCAGTAATAAAATTGCTACCATATAAATTGGCAGCAGTATCGGATTTTCCATCGCACGGTCAAACATCGTCTGCGACATGTAATAGCCGAGAGCGATCATTAAAATACCAGCAATCCCGAGGACAATAGTCATTTTCCCAATTGGTTTCCCTGTGTTTTCTGAAGTTTTATTCAGCTTCAGCATGTTAATCAGAGATGAACGTTTTAAAAATACATAGTTCTGAATCATCAGCACGATAAAAATAAACACGAACACCCCCGCTGTAATCAGCACAGCAGTTGGAGAAAAGTTCATTTCTACCATCATATCAACTCGCATAATTTTTAAGAGCAGCATCAGAAGCAGTCTTGAAATAAAGAAACCGAGAACAACGCCTCCGATTAAACTGCCAAAATATATAACGAAGTTTTCAAGCAGCAGAATTCTAAAGATTTTACTGCGGTTCATTCCAATCAGCTGAAACAGTGCCAGCTCTTTGTGACGTCTTTTTATAAAAATCATATTCGCAAACATCACGAACAGAATAATTATAATGACGACGGTCACGGATCCGACTGAAAATAAAGCACTCATCGGTGTACTCGCAGCAATTTCCTCCATTGTATTTTCATCGAGCGTCAGCGTTAAGAGTGAGAAAAACAGTGCCACACTGAAGACCAGTGCAAATATATATAATGCGTAGTTATTTAAGTTTCTAATAAAGTTTTTAATAACTAAATTATTCAGCTTCATCGACGACACCGCCTAATACACGCTGCGTATCCAGTATTTCTCTGTAATACGCATCCTGTGACATTTCACCGCGCGACAGGCTCGTATACACCTGACCGTCTTTTAAGAAAATTACACGGTGTGAGAAACTCGCCGCTGTCGCATCGTGTGTGACCATTAAGATACTTGTACTTAATGTTTCGTTCAATTGCTGAAGTTTTTTCAGCAGTTCACTTGCTGATTTTGAATCCAGTGCACCTGTCGGCTCGTCTGCAAAAATGATTTTCGGCTGATGGATAAATGCCCTTGCAGCACTTGTACGCTGTGCCTGGCCGCCTGAAATCTGGCCCGGATATTTCTGTGCCAGTTCCTCGATACCGAGCTGCACCGCTACACTTTTAAACTGTGTTTCCGCTTCACTTTTCGACATTGAGCGGATAGACAGCGGCAGCATAATGTTTTCTTTTACTGTCAGTGTGTCGAGAAGATTATAATCCTGGAAAATAAAGCCGAGGTCATTTTTTCTGAAGTCCGCGAGTTTTTTATCTTTTAATGTCGTAAAGTCCACGTTGTCGATATAAATATGACCGCTTGTCACATTGTCTATTGAACTCAGCACATTTAAGAGCGTCGTCTTGCCTGAACCTGAAGCACCCATAATGGACACGAACTCACCTTTGTTTAAATTAATATCTATGCCTTTCAGCACTTCTGTGCGGTTGAATTTATTCCCGTAACTTTTTTTAATATCTGTCGCTTTTAACAGCATAAGAAAGCCTCCTGTTTTTCTTGATTAACTACAGTTTATACCGTTTTTCATGCGGTATCGTTTGATTCAGCGAACAAAAATCACTACAAAGTGACATTTTCGTCACTTCATAGTGATTTCGGTAAATTTATTCGCCTGCTTAAACGTTAAAGTTATCGTTGTATATTCACCGTACACAGACTGCACATCGATATTAATTCCAAGTACGTCACATACTTCTTTCGTTAAATACAGTCCCATTCCTGTAGACTGATCATCATCGTGGTCACTTGTAGACGTAAAGCCGGATTCAAATATGCGAGCAATATCTTTCTCTTTAATACCTCTGCCGTAATCTGTCACCGTCAGTATCATCTGTTTTTTAATGACCTGCCCGCTGATTACAATATCTTTGTCTTTAGAATACTTCACACTGTTAGTAATAATCTGGTCCAGCACAAACTGCATCCACTTGCTGTCGGTATGAACTTCAGATTCATGCAGTCTGATATCAAAACCGATATTTTTCTGCAGGCAGATATCACGGAGTTTTTTAATCGATGTGTTTAACAGCTCAGCCAGATTGATCTGTTCGATATATAAATCATTTTTTATATTCGGCAGCCGTTTTAAATACAGCACTTCGTTCAGCGTACTGTTCAAACGTGTCCATTCTGTACTGAGTTTATGCCGCTCGGTGCCGTTTAAATCATCGATCATCAGTTTCATCGTTGTGACCGGCATCTTCATATCGTGAATAAACCGGGTCAGTTCATCTAAATTTTCGCGCGTCTTCTGCGATTCTTTATCCAGCTCACGCTGATGAGCGAGACGCAGTTCATCAAGTTTCTGATAAACTTTGCGCTGCATTGGCGTATTACCTTCCGACATTACCACCGCATCATCCAGCGTTTCGAGATTTAAAAAGTCGCTGCTGAATGATTTTTTTCTCGTATAATCCCAAATAATATACACAAGCAAAATAAGCAGATTAAAGAAAAAAATATATATGACAGCAACATTCGGAATACTGTTATCGATATAGCCGATTAAAAGAATAGCCGAGTTAAATCCGAGAAACAAAAGGAATACAGGAATATTTTCTTTAACATACATATTCATCTACTCCTTTAAAGTGTAGCCAATACCCGTCTTAGTCTGCACGGCATCTGTCAGACCGATCGATTCAAGCTTTTTACGAAGACGATTAACGTTTACCGTCAGCGTATTATCGCTAATAAATTTCGAGTCATCCCAGAGAGATTCAATAATTTCTGTCCGCGACACCGTATCTCCGGTATTTTGCGCCAGAATCGACAGAATATATGACTCATTTTTTGTCAGTTCCATACTGTTGTCTTTTATCGTTACAGTCAGCTTTTTAAAATCGAATACCGCATCCCTGAATTTAAATACATCAATTTCCTTATGCTGATATTCATAAGTTCTTCTAAGAAGCGCCTGCACTTTCGCATTCAGCACTTCGAAATTAAACGGTTTCTGCACGTAATCATCCGCGCCCATCTGCATACTCATGACCATATCCGCCGGGTGGTCTCGTGATGAGAGAAAAATAATCGGCACACTGGAGACATTCCTGATCATGCGGCACCAGTAAAAGCCGTCGTATTTCGGCAGCGTAATATCGACGATAACAAGTTCAGGGTTATATTTAATAAAATCATTCATCACATCGTTAAAATCCGTCACTCCGTATGCATCGATATCCCACTCTTTAAAACGTGCTGCCAGTTCACCCAGCAGCACCGGATCATCTTCAATTACAAGTAATTTCATCTTAAAACTCCTTATCGTTTCCTAAAGGGCATCATTTTTAAATACGTAAAGTTGCGCCAGATCCATTCGAGCGGACCGTAGCTGAAGTACTTCATCCAGAAATGACTTAATATCAGCTGCAGGATAAAGACCCCGGTGGCAATTGGAATAAACCAAACTGCATCAATACTGTTAAACAGTCCGAACACGTAAAATATTACGAGCATAATTACCGTCTGGCCGATATAATTCGTAAGCGCCATCTGGCCGACAGGCTGAAGCAGTCTGACAAGTTTCGGCAGCTTCAGTAAAATTAATGCAAGCGCCGCAACATAGCCGAGTGACATCAGCGGACCGCCAATTGTACTGGATAACTGGGCAAGCTGAACGAAGACAATATCGTCTCCCTCGTATGTTGTTAAGTAGCCTGTAAATATTTTTACCGGCAGGCCGACACCAATACCGATAACTGCAACTTTTCTTAACAGGCCGGTATGTTCGCGCAAGTTATTAAAATAGCCTTTTTGCCCCGCATACAAACCAAGCAAAAACATTGCGAGTACATTAGGAATAACAAAAATCGCACCGGCTGCAGACAATCCTAAGATAATCGCGTTCATGCCGACAACATCACCGTAAGAACCGTTTAAAATTGTCTCAGTCATGTTTAATGAAAATATATACCCTTCAGACTCCATGCCGGTATTTACTGCAGCCATATTCATCATATAAGTACCGATTGAACTTAATAAAACAATTATTGTTGAAAGTGAGAGCAAGCCTACTGCAATAATTAAATTCACCTTCGGTTTAAATTTATAGAACAGCAGTAAAAATAACCCTGTTACAGCGTACGTCCATAAAATATCTCCGTACCATAAAAGAATGCCGTGCAGCAGTCCAAATACTAAGAGCAATGCAATTCTTCTTAAAAACAGCGCTGCAGTCGACTGTGTTTTCTTTTCAGCACGCGATAAAAATATGTAGAATCCAAGACCAAATAAAAATGAAAACATTGTATAGAAATTAGTCGTGATAAATGTATTAATAAAAAACAGTGATAATTCATTCCAGAAACCGGTGTAAATTTCACTGCGTGTACTTGTAAAACTATCGTCGAGATCCGGACCGGCAAATGACATAATGTTCATCATCAGTATGCCGAGCAGCGCAAATCCGCGGATGCCGTCGATTTCAAAAATTCTTTTGTTAAACTCTATCGGATTATTCTCTCCCATAACTCACCCTCCATTTACAGTAAGTATACTTCTAACAAGTAAAAATTTAAACAGCTGACATGCTGGAGTGCTTGCTATGGGGTGCTCATGCGGTTGAATATCAGTTTGCAACCCGATGAAGAACTCACATGCGGTCGTTTATCAGTTTGCGACCTGATGAAGGATACTCATGCGGTTGAATATCTTTCTCAGACCCGATGAAGAACCCACATGCGGTTGATAACACCACCCCTTCCCCTAAAAACACAAAAACCCGGAAATCTTAATTAAGATTTCCGGGCTGCCATGCTAGAACTGCATGAATGATGGCGGTTCACCTGTAACATATGAATATATATAGTAGAAACAAATACCGATGACCGGTACAACTATTACTACAAATAAAAACAATTTTAAAAACTTCGTCAGTATTTTATATAAAATCATGATGCCGATAATTATCAGTGCACCATACAGTATGTTCTGCCATGTATAATCCAGAATATAAAATCCAGTGTAATTAATAACAAAAATCGATGCGACGCTGGCTAAAACTATCATTACTAAACGCATTAACACATTAACCGCTCCCTCTTATCGTCATTTAATTATAATGGATTCCTTCTATTATTCAAAGAGTTTACACAGTCTGCGGTTTAATTTGTGTTGCAGCAATTAATCCGCAAAGTACAATAACAAAGCCGAGCCATGGCCCGTAGCTGATATCAAAGTTACTGATAAACAGTCCGCCGATTACAGCGCCGATACCGATTCCTAAGTTCAGTGCTGACATATTCCAGCTGAAGACATTCGAGCTTGAGCCTTCAACATTCTCAACAAGTCCGCCCTGCACTGCAGGTGAAGTTGCCCACTGGAACAAGCTCCAGGCAAACATGTTGATGTAGAACAATACTGGTGTGCCGTAAAGGAAAGGCATGATAAACAAACTGACAAGGAAAAATGACATCATTATCATAACGGTTTTCTTCGGACCGATTTTATCGACTAAGTTACCGCCTAGATACGTTCCTGTCATACCGCCGATTCCCGTAATTAATAAAGCGAGCGAGACGTTTTCAAGTGTAAATCCGTGAGACGTCATCAGCGGAGATATATAACCGAGAATAATATAGTTACCGATTAACACAGCAAGTGTCACCGTAATATAAAGTGCAACGTTTTTTCTCGATTTAACTTTACTCTTTTGCACGCCGGCAGGTGTATGGTCAACAAGCGCTTCGGAACGTACAAACATCATTATGCCAAGTCCGACTAAAATTGCGATTACTATAACGATTGCGAAGATCACTCTCCAGCCAAACTGTGCACCGATAATCGTTCCGATTGGAATTCCAAACACGTTTGCCGCGCTGAATCCCATATAGACAAGTGCAAGCATTTTTCCGCGGATATGCGGTTCTGACAGGACAACTGTCATATCAAGTATTTTAACGATAAAGACCGCTGCCGCCATCGCCGTAATAACACGGCCGAGTGACAGTATTAAGAACGAGTTGGCAAGTCCGAAGACCACGTTACCGATTATAAACACTATCAGTGAAAGCAGCACGACAATTTTTGTCGGCATGTTTTCAGTTAAGCGTATTAATATCGGACCGAACAAAGCAAAACTGACTGCGTAAACAGTAATCAGCTGTCCGGTTAAAGCGTGGCTGATACCAAGGTCATTACTCATTAATTCCAGAATTCCGGAAACGATCAGTTCCATCATTCCGAGCAGGAAAATCCCCACTGTAAAGGTAATAATTAATTTTTTATTCATATGTATTCCTCGCATTTAATATAATATAGTTTAAAAAGGCAACCTGATTATTATACAATAAAGTAGAAATGTTTCAAATGACTTTCTGTCTTTAATTAACTTATGAGGTGTAAATATGAAGAAATTAATGTTTTTAGTGCCGTTTATCGTACTGTTACTCAGTGCATGCAGCAGTGAATCTAAAGAAAACTATACGCAGATGCTCGGTGCTTTTGAGCGAAACGATAAAGAACTGAATACGATGCTCAATGAAACAGCAGAAAACATTAGCAGTGAATCCAACCGGGAAAAAGCTTTAAAAAGTATAAATGAAGATATTATTCCCAGAGTTACTGACTTTCGCCAGACAATTAACAACTATACATTGAGCGATGAGCAGCATATTGAAGTACAAGAAGCGATGATTGATTATTTAAATGAAGTTGAAGATTTAATGGAACTGTACAGCAAATTTAATGAAGAGTTCTTTTTTGTTAATCCTCTGGGTGATGACTCCATCGATGACCAGCTAAACAGCAGCCTGGATAAAATCAGTACACAAGAAGAAGATATGGAAAAGGCAAAAGATAATGTCCATCAGTTAATTGGAGACAATGAAGCAGAATAGTGTTCAGATAAAAATCTCCGCAGATTATTAAATCTGCGGAGATTTTTTTAACAGAATCGTTCTGTAAAGTTACGCGAAGCAATTCCTTCTGTAAATTCTTTACCGTATTTTAAATTTAAAGCTTCTATTAAATTACCGTACTGTCCTGCGTCTTCTAGCCCTTCAACAAATTCCGTTATACCGTCGAAGTCTGAACCGAGACCGATATGTCTCTCTCCGCCAAGTTCGATAATTTTATCGATATGAAGCATTACATCATCTAACGTTACTTTGTCTTCTCCGATAAACGGCGGGCAGAAGACGATATTAATCATTCCGCCTTTATTGATCAATTTAATTATTTGTTCGTCGTGCAGGTTTCTTGCATGATTATGAATACTTCTGGCATTTGAGTGGCTCGCAAAAACGAGTTTGCCGTGCTCTATAACATCTTCAAATCCCTCAACATTTAAATGACTGACGTCGATCAGCACATTATTTTTGTTACATTCTTCTATAACCTTCAAGCCGAATTCACTTAGGCCGGTGCCTCGTTTTTCTCCTACACCGTCAGCAACCAGGTTGCCGTTATTCCACACGAGTCCAAGCGATAAAACCCCAAGTCTGAATAATGTTCTCAGCTTCATTAAATCATTGCCAAAAGCGTCTGATCCTTCCAGCGTCAGCACTGCGCCGTATTCACGCTCTTTTAATTTTTGAATATCCGACAGCTGTTTAATATGCACCATGTTTTTCATCGTTAGCACTTCCTCGTAAAATGCATCGATCTGTTCAAGTGCATGCTGCCATTTTTCATTATCCGGTATGCCGGGAGATATGAATACTGCATAGAATTGTACTTTGACGTTCCCTTCAATTCTCCGCTCCATATTTGTATCAAGTTCTTTAGAATTTAAATAATTCAGCTGACGGTCCTGTTGAAAATAACTGTGTGTCCGACGCGCATCACCTTGCAGTTTTAATAATGCATCACAATGTGTATCAATAATATTCATAAATATCTCCCCTTTTCATTCTAATTCTATTATAATAGAATTTAATACATATGAAAACGTTTTCTACTTTACTATTATTCATTATCTCGTATAATTATTTAGTACATTCATATTAAAATTAAAATTCACAATAAAAAAGAGGGTATATTATGTCGCGTTTTCCTACATTTTTAAAGTTCTTTATCCCTTCAGTAATCGGTATGTTCATGTTCCTTATACCGCTGAAGATCGATGGAGAAACTACTGTTCCTGTTGCCTTTCTCGCTAACACAATTATAGAATTCATTACTATTGAAACGATTACACTGCTAACAGTTATAACAATTGTAATCTCTGCAGTGTTCAGTATTATATACAGCTGGTTAGTTAAATCCGGTTCAGGCTTTATGCATGACGTATTTAATACATCAAACTTCTGGGTTGTTCTCAGAACAGTCGGTGCTGTTTTCGCAGTACTTGCGTATACGCAAGTTGGACCGGAAATGATTACTTCTGCGAATACCGGTGCAATGATTTTAAATGATTTGCAGCCGACATTATTCACAGTATTCATTATTGCAGGTTTCTTCCTGCCGCTTCTGTTAAATTACGGGCTGCTTGAATTTATCGGCACGCTGTTTTCTAAAGTGATGCGCCCGCTGTTCACTCTGCCGGGCCGTTCTACTGTTGATAACCTTGCATCATGGGTCGGCGACGGTACTGTCGGTGTTATTTTAACGAGTAAACAGTATGAAGACGGTTTTTACTCAAAACGTGAAGCGAGCGTTATCGCTTCAACATTCTCAGTTGTTTCTATTACATTTACGATTGTTATTCTCGATTTAATCGATTTAATGAATATGTTCGGACAATTTTACTTAACTATTATCGTGGCCGGTGTTGCAGCAGCATTAATTATGCCGCGCATCCCGCCTTTATCCAAAATCGAAGACACGTATTACAATGATGCTTCTGAACTCGAAGAAACAATTCCTGCCGGCCATAACCCATTTTCATGGGGTTATAAGAAAGCAATGGACAAGGCTGAACATTCGCCAGGCATCCTTTCTTTAATTAAAGAAGGTATTAAAACAGTATTCGATACATGGTTTGGCGTACTGCCGGTTGTTATGGCAATTGGTACACTGGGTACCATTCTTGCAGAATACACACCAATCTTTTCTTGGCTCGGTATGCCATTCGTTCCGCTCTTAGAGATGATTGGAATTCCGGAAGCTCAGGCAATGAGTGAAACAATCTTTATCGGTTTCACTGATATGTTCTTACCAGCAATCCTGATTGAAAATGTACAGAGTGATATGACCCGCTTTATCGTTGGTGCGCTGAGCATTACACAGCTCATTTACCTTTCTGAAGTCGGCGGTGTTATTCTCGGTTCGAAGATTCCCCTTGGAACCGGCAAGCTTTTTGTAATTTTCTTATTGAGAACTGTGATTACTTTACCAATCATTATCGTTGCAGCATTCCTTATTTTCTAATATGTCAAAAGTCCTTTGGAAATTTAAATTCCAGAGGACTTTTTCTATAAATTTTAAGGTGGGAGTCGCCGCGGGACTGGCATGACAGGGTTTCATATGTATCCGGGACTCGACGGATTGGTATGACAAGGTTTCATATGTATCCGGGACTCGACGGATTGGTATGACAAGGTTTCATATGTATCCGGACCCCGCCGGACTGGCATGACAGGGTTTCATATGTACCCGGACCCCGCCGGACTGGCATGACAGGGTCTCATATGTATCCGGGGCTCGCGGGACTGGTTTTACAGGGTTTCATATGTACCCGGACCCCGCCGGACTGGCATGACAGGGTTTCATATGTATCCGGGGCCCGACCGACTGGCGTGACAGGGTTTCATATGTATCCGGGGCTCACCGAACTGTTCAAAATCAAAAATCAGCAGCAGAATCTCAATAATTCTGCTGCTGATTTACTAACTTATTTATAATTAACAATTGTATATTTTTTCTTGCCGCGGCGGAATACAGTAAACTCACCGTTAATTTTGTCTTCTTCAGTGATTTCATGGTTTACTTCCTGCATTCTTTCACCATTAATATAGATTGCGCCGTTCCCGATATCTTCGCGTGCCTGGCGTCTTGATGGTGATACATTCGCATTAACAAGTACATTAACAAGCGTATTATCTTCAGCGTCAACTTCTGCCGACGGCGCATCTTTCAATGCATCTTTAATTTGTGCAGCATCAAGCGATTTAATATCTCCGCTGAACAATGCTTCTGTTACTTTTTTAGCTTCTTCCAGTCCTTCTGAACCGTGGATAAATTCAGTAATTTCATCTGCAAGACGTTTTTGTGCTTTTCTGAGGTGCGGTTCTTCAGCAACTGATACAGTTAGTTCCTCAATTTCATCGCGTTCAACAAACGTAAATAATTTAAGGAACTTGATCACATCTTCGTCTCTCTGGTTGAGCCAGAACTGATAAAATTCGTACGGTGAAGTAAGTTTTTTGTCGAGCCAGATGTTGCCAGATTCAGTTTTACCGAATTTCTTGCCGTCCGCTTTGGTAATCAGCGGAATTGTCAGTCCTTCAGAGTTTGTAGTACCGTACATTCTGCGCATTAATTCAAGACCGCTTGTAATGTTCCCCCACTGGTCAGAACCGCCGATTTGGATTCTGACATCAAACTCTTTGTTTAAATGTCCGAAATCGATTGCCTGTAAAATAGTGTATGTGAATTCAGTGTATGAAATACCTGTTTCAAGACGTGATTGAATCGCGTCTTTCGACAGCATGTAGTTCAATCCAACATGTTTGCCGTAATCTCGTAAAAATGAAATTAAGCTGATTTCTTTCAGCCAGTCTTTGTTGTTTACGAGCACTGCTGCATTATCGTCACTGAAATCAAAAATTCTTTCCATCTGGCCTTTTATCGCGTCGACGTTCTGATCCACTTCATCTTCAGAGAGCAGTTTGCGTTCGTCCGCTTTAAATGAAGGGTCACCAATCATTCCTGTGCCCCCGCCGATTAATACTACCGGACGATGACCGTATTGCTGGAAACGGCGCATTGTTAAAAATGGTACTAAGTGGCCGATATGAAGACTGTCCGCCGTCGGGTCCGCCCCGCAGTACAGCGAAATTTTTTCCTGTTCGAGCATATCGTTAATCTTTTCTTCGTCAGTCATCTGATACACAATACCGCGGTATTGCAGGTCTTCCAATAATGTAGTCATAATTTCCTCCAGTAATATTATTTTAATGAATAAAAAAACACCCATACTTATACAGTATGGGTGCGTTACACGGTACCACCAAACAATTTATCTCTAAATTAGAATGTACGTCATCTATTACGATCTGAACTTTTAGTATGAGTGTATTCGTAAAATTATCATCACCCGCTCGCACCATCCGCCGGCTCTCTGAATCAAATAACAGTACTACTTCTCTCATCGTTCAAATTATTCATTAAATTTTAAACAAGTATATTATCAGGATGATAAAATGTCAAGTTTACATCCTGCAGTCCAGTCTTATTGTTTTGACTTTTATACGTTTTGATATACGATTACATGGTTGAATTACAATATGTTTACACGGGCTTTTATCACTATGAGTGCGATAAGAACATATGATATAATCTTTTTAATAGGAGGTTGGCATGGATAAGAAAAATGACTTTATTGATAATATAAAAAAGATGTTCTCCCGCAAAGATCCTGACAAAAAGAAAGACAAAGTTCACGGAGCAAATGCTAAGGACAAATATCATAATACAGTCGCCCGCTTTAAAAAAGCAGGTTCCCCTATCAGGGTGTCATTCTTCACAGCATATGACACTATATGGAATGTAGTTTTATTTTTACTTTTAGCATTCACCCTGCTTGGGATATTCCTTTTCAGCATCGGCCTCGGTTACTTTGCAGCACTAGTCTCAGATGAAGAAGTGCTTGCTGAAGAAGAAATTTTAACCGATCTTACCGAAATGACTGAAAGTACGACTGTATCATTCGGCTCCGGCGAAGAACTCGGAACATTGAGATCCGACTTAATCCGGGAAACTGTCGATTATGAAAACATCTCTGAAAACGTCATGGATGCATTAATCTCAACTGAGGATGAACACTTTTATGAACATAACGGTGTCGTTCCAAAAGCATTCATGCGCGCATCCCTGCAGCAAGTAGCAGGCGGCGATGAAAGTTCAGGGGGAAGTACCATTACACAGCAGCTGGTGAAAAACCAGATGCTTACTAACGACCCGACATTCGACCGTAAAGCAACAGAGCTTCTGCTCGCATTCAGAGTCGAAAATATCATGTCCAAAGAAGAAATTATGCAAGCATACTTAAATGCAGTATCGTTTGGGCGTAATGCCAACGGGCAAAATATCGCTGGTATTGAATCAGCAGCCCAAGGTGTTTTCGGCAAGCCGGCAGCAGATTTAAATATTGCTGAAAGTGCATTTTTGGCTGGCTTGCCGCAAAATCCTTACGCATACACACCATTTAATCAGGACGGTACAATGAAAGAACCTGAATTGCTCGAGGCCGGTAAGAACCGCCAGGATTTCGTCCTTTCAAGAATGCTGACTGAAGGTGCAATTACCGAGGAAGAACATGATCAGGCACTTCAATACAACATCTATGACAATATGGCATCAAGTGTTGTTGTACCAAACCAGAACTATCCGTTCCTGACAGATGAAGTGGAACGTCGCGGTGTGGAAATTATTAAATATATCCTCGCCGAAGAAGAAGGCATCAGCCGTGAAGATGTTAATTCAACGCCTCTGCTCAATCAGGAGTACACTCAAAAAGCGAATGAAGCAATGCGTAATGAGGGTTATCAGATTGAAACGACAATCGATAAAACGATTTACGATACGATGCAGGACACAAAAAATAACAACTTTACCTACTACGGCCAGCGCAGCAGTCTGGATGCACTAAACGCGACTGAAGGCGAAGAAGAAGAAATACTCGATCACGAAGTCGGCATGGTTCTAAAAGATAATAGCACTGGTAAAATACTTGGTTTTGTCGGCGGACGCAACTATGATGAATCCGAAGTTAACCATGCAACCCAGACAAAACGCCAGGCAGGTTCAACGATGAAGCCGCTGAGCACATTTGCTCCGGCAATCGATCAGGGCTTAATCGTACCAGATACAGTATTACTTGATAAAGAGTTCAACGATAACGGTTATGAGCCAAGTAACTACTCTACTGAAGAATACGGCTTAGTATCTGCGAAACACGCACTCAGCAACTCATATAATTTAAGTACTTTAAGATTGTGGTCTGAAGTTAAAAACCATAATCCGGGACAGTATTTAGAACAGATGAATCTGAATGTATCGGACGAACTGTTAAGCACAGCTTCACTGCCGCTCGGTACGAACGACGTATCGGTTGTAGAAAACGTCGATGCATTTTCTACGTTCGGCAACGAAGGTGAAATGACAGAGAGCTATATGATTGAATCAATTACTGATCCAAGCGGTGAAGTAGTTTATGAACAGCAGCAGGATCCAACAAGAGTGTTTAAAGATTCAACATCATTCTTAATGGCTGACATGCTGAAAGAATCATTTGTTACCGGTTCTGTTTATCACATTAAAGATTACTATGACTCAGTACAGGGTGTTTACGACTGGTCAGCGAAAACCGGTACATCCGAGCGTTTCGTCGATTCATGGATGGTCGGCTTTAACCCGAAAGTTACTTTAGGTATATGGATGGGTTACGACCGTAACATTCCCCAGGTCTACTACACAGACGATGAACAGTACTATCACCTGTACAACTGGAGAAATATGGCGCAGGCATTAACAAACGTTGCACCTGAACAGCTCGGGGCATACGAAGAATTCCAGCAGCCTTCATCAGTCAGAGAAGAAGAATTCTGTGCACTGACCATGGAACTGGAAGATGACTGCTCAAGCAGTATGGACAGACCAATTGAAGGACTAATCGCAGAAGATACGCAGTTCTCGAACAAGAGTTCACTAAGTGATCCTGCAATCCAGGCGCGTATGGGCGCAGCGGTTGACAGCGGCCTTTCAAACAGTGATTTAAGAGGACGTGTCACGCGGACGTATGATGACACATATACAGTCGGCGGCAGATCATCAAGAAGCAGCTCATCAGATGACGATGACGACGATGATGATGATTAATTAAGTAAAATTGAAATGGACACCTCCACTTTGAGTGGGGGTGTTTTTTTGTAATGAATTTTATTGTGACTGACACTGTCCGATAAACTGATTTGTCGGACAGTGTGAAAACGACATTGTCTGATAAACTGATTTGTCGGACACTGTGAAAACGATATTGTCTGATAAACCGATTTGTCGGACACTGTGAAAACGACATTGTCTGATAAACTGATTTGTCGGACAATGTAAAGTTCTCACATGCTAAATTGGCCCACCAGATGACGATAAAATCGGTAATTCCTCTCCAAAATTCATCCAATACAAAAAAGCCCAAAATCCGGAGATTTTGGGCTTTCTCTATATAGGTTCTAGAATAATCCAGTTGAAGAACCGTCAGCATTCACGTCCATTTTGACAGCTGAAGGAACTTTAGGAAGTCCAGGCATCGTCATGATATCACCAGTAAGTGCAACAACGAATCCTGCACCTGCTTTAGCAATAACTTCACTAACGCTTACTCTGAATCCTGTCGGACGTCCTAATTTTTTAGGGTCGTCTGATAATGAGTACTGAGTCTTAGCCATACATACCGGGAAGTTGCCCCAGCCGTTAGCTTCGATATCAGCAATTTGTTTTTTAGCTTTAGCTGAGAAATCAACACCGTCTCCGCCGTATACTTCTGTAACGATTTTCTCGATTTTGTCAGCAATTGGCAGTTCATCTTCGTACAGGTGTTTGAAGTCGTTTCCGGCTTCAACTGCTGCTAATACTTCATTAGCTAAGTCAACGCCACCTTCTCCACCTTTTTCCCATACTTGTGTTAATGCAACGCGAACGCCCTGATCTTTACACCAGTCAAGAACGAAATTTCTTTCTTCGTCAGTGTCAGTTACAAAATCGTTTAACGCGATTACCGGTTCAACGCCGAATTTACGAGCGTTCTCGATGTGTTTACCTAAGTTAACAACGCCATCTTTAAGAGCGTCAACGTTAGCTTCGCCTAAATCAGCTTTAGCTACTCCGCCGTTCATCTTAAGTGCACGGATTGTTGCTACTAAAACGATAGCATCTGGCTTGAATCCGCCCATGCGTGCTTTAATATCCATGAATTTTTCCGCTCCAAGGTCAGAACCGAAACCTGATTCAGTTACAACAATATCAGCAAGCTGTCTTGCAGTGTTTGTTGCAATGATTGAGTTACATCCGTGAGCAATGTTAGCGAATGGTCCACCGTGAATTAATGCAGGTGTACCTTCCATAGTTTGTACTAAGTTAGGTTTGATAGCTTCTTTAAGAAGAAGTGCTAGTGCACCTTGAACTTCAAGCTCCCCAACTGTTACTGGTTTTTTATCGTAAGTATAACCGAATACAATTTTAGCTAATTTTTCTTTAAGATCCATGATGTCGTTTGATAAACATAAAACAGCCATGATTTCACTCGCAACTGTAATATCAAATCCATCTTCACGCGGAACCCCTCTTGTAGGTCCGCCTAAACCGACAACGACTTGACGAAGTGCACGGTCATTCATGTCGATAACGCGTTTCCAGGATACACGGCGCGGGTCAATGTTTAACGCATTTCCCTGGTGAATGTGGTTATCAATGAATGCACTCAATGCATTATTTGCTGTAGTAATTGCGTGTAGATCACCATTAAAGTGTAAGTTGATTTCTTCCATCGGTAATACTTGTGCATGGCCTCCGCCTGTTGCTCCGCCTTTAACACCCATAACAGGTCCTAGTGAAGGTTCACGTAAAGCGACCATTACTTTTTTACCAATTTTATTAAAAGCATCACTTAATCCAACAGTTACTGTTGATTTCCCTTCACCTGCAGGTGTCGGGTTCATAGCGGATACAAGAACGATTTTAGAATTTTCCTTGTTTCCTTCAAGTTGGTGGATGTCTACTTTTGCCTTGTATTTACCATACATTTCTAACGCTTCTTCAGGGATTCCTGCTTTTTTAGCAATATCCTGAATTGGTTGTATTGAGGCTTTAGACGCAATCTCTTGGTCAGTCAAATGTGCCATCTTCTCAGCTCCTAAATATAATTTGCAGTTGTAAAACGATTTCACAACTTCATAATCATTATGACATAAAAAAAGAATACAGGCCATTATAAACGGCCTGTATTTCCTAATCTATTTAAATTTTATGATAATTTGTAAACTTAATCATCGTCCATCGATGATAAATCGCCCGCCGGTAAATCGAGTTCCCATGCTTTAAGCACGCGTCTCATAATTTTACCGCTGCGTGTTTTCGGCAGACTGTCTTTAAATTCGATTTCTCTAGGTGCTGCGTGCGCCGCGAGTCCGTTCTTCACGAATACCCGAATTTCTTCTTTAAGCTCATCAGTCGGCTCGTAACCGTCTCTTAAAGCGATAAACGCCTTAACAATCTCACCGCGCACAGGATCAGGCTTACCGATAACTCCCGCTTCCTGCACTGCTTCATGTTCTACCAGTTTCGACTCGATTTCAAATGGTCCGACGCGTTCGCCCGCTGTCATAATGACATCGTCGACCCGGCCCTGGAACCAGAAATAGCCCTCTTCATCCTGGTAGGCGGAATCTCCGGAAATATACCAGTCGCCGATAAAGTAAGAATCGTACTTCGGTTTATTCTTCCATATTTCACGCATCATTGCCGGCCAGCCTGTTTTCATTGCAAGGTTACCCATGCGGTTCGGCGGCAGTTCATTACCCTGATCATCGATGATTGTTGCTTCGACACCCGGCAGCGGTTTACCCATCGAACCACCTTTAATATCCATGGACGGGAAATTCACAATCATATGTGCACCTGTTTCAGTCATCCACCACGTATCGTGAATGCGCAGATTAAATACTTCCATCCCCCACTTAACTACTTCAGGGTTTAACGGTTCACCAACAGACAGAATATGTCTAAGTGCTGATAAGTCGTATTTTTCAACAGCATTGTCACTGCTGCCCATCAGCATTCTGAATGCTGTCGGTGCACTGTACCAAATCGTTACTTTCAGTTCTTCAAGCGCTCCATACCATGATTCAGCAGAAAATCTGCCACCGACGATAACATTCGTCGCACGGTTCAGCCACGGTGCAAATATGCCGTACGAAGTTCCTGTTACCCAGCCCGGGTCAGCTGTACACCAGTACACATCGTCTTCTTTTAAATCGAGTACATATTTACCTGAAATATACTGCTGCACCATTGCATACTGTGCATGCAGCACGCCTTTAGGCTGACCTGTTGAACCACTTGTGTAATGTAAGATCAGTCCATCTTCTTTACCCAGCCATTCAATTTCAAACTCTGAAGAAGCATTATTAAATTCCTCGTTAAAATTAATGTAACGCTCATCAACGTCATCACCTGCGACAACTACATTTTTTAAGTCCGGCAGCTCATCAACCGGAATTCTCGGCAGCAGTTCAGGCGTTGTAATAATTGTTGTTGCTTCACTGTCTTCCATACGGTCTTTTACTGCTTTCTCCATAAATGCTTCAAACAGCGGTCCTACTACGGCACCGATTTTCAGTGCACCGAGCAGTGCAAAATAAAGTTCAGGCGACCGTGCCATAAAGATAAATACGCGGTCTCCTTTTTTAACACCCGCATTCTTTAAAACATTTGCTGCTTTATTTGAGTTCTCTTTCATTTCTTTAAAAGTAAACGACTGAATATTATCTTCCAGTTTGTAATGAAGCGCAATCTTATCTCCATATCCCTCGTCCACATGTTTATCAATAGCTTCATAAACCATATTTACTTTTCCAGTTTCATACCATGAAAATTCCTTTTCAATATCTTCCCATGAGAAATTTTCTTTTGCCGTTTCGTAATTCGGCATGTTTGCATGTTGATCTGTTGCTTCGTAAAGTTCTACTTTCATTCTTAACGACACCCCTTATTTGTAATTATGATTTCGCTTTCATATGCCTATTATATTGAAAGACAGTTCAGAATTCTATGAAAAAGACTGATTTCTTTTATTTTCTTTATTTTTTATGAAATAAAATCGCTTTCACTTTAGTATAATTTCACTATAATATATAATGATAATGAATTTATTTTTTCATAACATTTAATTACTTTTAAAAGGGGTGTTCCATTGAGGCATCAAAAACACTATTTTAAAACTGAAACAAAAACTGAGACGGACACCGTCATTATAGAAGGTCCTGTTGACAGCGATATTTTGAAAACATATACATTTGACGATAATTTAACTGCATTCAGACGTCCTAAAGAACAATTTCAGGCGCTGATTGAAATCGCAGAACTTCCTGAAGGAAGAATTATTGTCAGTCATATAAATAAACATATTGTCGGCTACATTATATTTCTTCATCCCGATCCGCTTGAGCGCTGGTCGGACGGTAATCATTCATTCATTATGGAACTCGGCGCAGTAGAAGTTGCACTGCCCTACCGGAGTTACGGCCTTGCCGGAAAAATGCTTGAACTATCAACATATGATGATTTTATCGAAAATTATATAATTATTACGACGGAATATTACTGGCACTGGGATTTAAAAAACAGCGGTCTCGACGTCTACGACTATAAAAAACTGATGATTCGTTTAATGCAGCGTGCGGATTATGAAGTGTTTCAGACGAATGATCCTGAAATTACCGGCCACCCCGCCAATACACTGATGGCCCGTATAGGAAAAAATATTAATGATAAACAGATGCAGCAGTTTGATGAAATACGTTTTAAAAACCGATTTTTAATTTAACGAGGGGTGCGATTGCATATGCTAGTAGAAAGAATTATGACTTCTCCCGTGGAGACACTCCACGTCAACGATACGATTCACGAGGCAATGAATCTGATGAGCCGCCTGTCGATTCGCCATATTCCGATCGTCGATGATGATAATAATTTAGCAGGGATTATTTCAGATAAAGACGTGAATCTCGCGCTGCCGTCCATCGCGAGTAAAGATGCAGATCTGTCACTGGATCTAGAACTTGGTAAAATTATGCGCCAGCAGGTCACGACCTGCCACCCGCTCGACTTTGTCGAAGAAATTGCGAAAGATTTTTATCATTTTGCGATCGGGGCAATTCCAGTTATGCGCGGTAAAAAAATCGTCGGCATCGTCACCCAGAAAGATATGCTCAATACATTTCTTGAACTGACTGGTATTAAAGAACCCGGCTCTATTATTGAAATTGATATTAAAGACCGCATGGGTGTAATATTTGATATCGGCAAAGTGTTTAAAGACCTGAATATTAAAATTGTCAGCATTTCAATTTATCCGAACCCTGATAAAAAAGACCATAAAATTATCGTCCTCCGCATCGATGCAATGAATCCGTTATTTGCTATAGAAAAACTAAAAGAATCCGGGTTTAATGTACTGGATCCGAGCGAGATGTCGTAATGAAACCCCTGTATGTTTATAATGATGAACTGCTTAAATACCGGTTTAATGATACTCATCCTTTTAATCAGATGCGCTTAAAATTAACAACGGATTTATTAACGGATGCCGGATTTTTAAATGATGTGGATATTATTAAACCGCGGATTGCGACTGATGAGGAACTTTCACTCGTCCATTCTCCTGATTACATCGAGGCAGTGCGGGCAGCGGGACAAGATAAACTGTCGGCAGAAGAACTGGCAAAATACGGACTGGATTCGGAAGATACACCGAGCTTTAAAAATATGCATGAAAAATGCGCCGCACTCGTCGGAGCAACATTGACTGCAGTAGATCTGGTCATGTCGGACGAAACCGATAAGGCGCTGAGCCTAGCCGGCGGACTGCATCACGGATTCAGCGGTAAAGCGAGCGGATTTTGCGTCTATAATGATACTGCGATTGCCTGTGAATACATTGCACAGAAATACGGCAAGAAAGTGTTGTATATCGATACAGACGCTCACCACGGAGACGGTGTACAATGGACGTTTTATAACCGTAATGACATCTTGACGTACTCGATACATGAAACAGGCCGATATTTATTCCCGGGCACAGGCAGTGCCACAGAGCGCGGCATAGAAGAAGGTTTCGGCTATACTGTAAATCTGCCGATTGATGCATTTACAGAAGATGAATCGTTTTTAGAAGTATTTAAAACGAGTCTTGAAGGGGTGATACAATCATTCGAACCTGACGTTATTCTAAGTCAAAATGGCGTTGACGCCCACTTCAGGGATCCGATGACCCATCTGTCTCTGACATCAAAATCCTATGAAGAAATTCCCCGCTTCGTGCGCGAGATGGCAGATAAGTATACTGCCGGAAAATGGATTGCGGTCGGGGGCGGAGGCTATAACATCTGGCAGGTCGTCCCGCGCATGTGGAGTCAGATATGGCTTGCAATGAAACAAATCGATGCACCGTCAGGATACTTGCCGGAAGAATTTATCGATAAATACAAAGAACAATGTAAAGTCGATTTCCCCGTACTTTGGGAAGATACACTTGAAGACTTTACAGAAATTCCGCGCAGAGTTGAAATATCAGAAAAAAATAAAAGTACGCTTGAGCGTATTATAATGTATTTAGAACAGTAAGTGGAAATTGCAGCTGTATGGACTCTGTTAAATCAACATTGTCTATAAAACCCATAAAACACAAAAACCGGAGAACCTGTCTCATTAATGAGACAGGTTCTCCGGTTTTTTATTACTTATCTTGTTGTCGTGCGGTAGTCAATGCTATATGGAAGTTCTACTGATTTAGAGTCTACTGCTTCTTCATTCATCAGTTTAGTCAGTAATCTCATTCCTACTGCACCAAGATCATACAATGGTACTGCGATGCTCGAGATTTTCGGTCTTACCATCGTCACGAGTCTTGTGTTTGAACAGCTGACAATTTGCAGGCGCTGCGGCATTGCCACACCGTGTTCATGTCCGCCGTGAAGTATGCCAATTGCTGCTTCATCGCTGATAACAATTACCGCATCACGGTCTGTATCGAGCAGTTTGCCGAATATTCCTTTACCTCTTTCGTAATCTCCAGCTTCTTCTGTTGTTAAATAGTCGTCACCGTTCAGTCCAGCTTCAGCATATGCTTTTTTCATGCCCTCGATCATGCGTGATTCCTGGAAGCGTGAATATCCTGCTGTAACGAAGCAGATGTTTTTAGTGCCGTCAGCAATTAATTTCGCTGAAACTTCTTTTGCTGCTTCATAGTAATTGATATTAACGTTCGGAATATCATTGTCCTCTTCGCCTGATCCGCATACAACGACCGGTACTTTAGAATTTTCTATATCCTGCAGCACTTCACTATCCAGTTTTCCGCCAAGGAAAATAATGCCGTCAACCTGCTTGCTTACAAGGTTTAAAAAGGCATTGCGTTCTTTCTTTGGATCCTGATCTGTGTTTGTAATAATAATTTGATAATTATACATTTCTGCGATGTCTTCAAGTCCTCGCGCCAATGCTGAATAATAAAGGTCTGAAATGTCCGGAATTATCACGCCGACTGTTGTCGTTTTCTTGCTTGCAAGTCCTCTTGCTACCGCATTCGGCCGATAGTTTAATCTATCTATAACATCTTTAACTTTTTTTCTTGTTTCAGGTTTGACGTTTGGATTACCATTTAAGACTCTAGAAACTGTTGCCATTGAGACTTTTGCTTCTCTAGCCACATCATATATAGTAACTGTCATAATATCCCTCCGAGTCTAATGTGAAAATGTAAACGTTTTAATTAATAATACCAAATTTTAGCCCTCAATGGTACTGCATATGTAACAATATTATAACAAAAAAATTCAGTCACATGGAAGTGACTGAACTATTTATCCGATTTTTTTGGTCCTGAGCCGGATTTCTCAGCATATTTAGACATATCGACTACATTCGGTCGCTGCAGATTATCATCCGCTGCTTCTTCTCTAATCGCCTGCTGCTGAATATGAACTGCTGTTTCATCGAGTTTTTTCACTCTTGATTTTTCATCCATTTCAGCTTTTTTGTCTTTAACCATCTGTTTTACGTCGCTGACTTTGTCATCGAGCTTTGCTGACATTGAAGGTCCGTCGTGCTGGTCATTGACCATTGAATCCTGGACTTTTTTAATGTCATCTCTTAAAGCATCGCCTGATTTAGGAGCGATAAACAGCCCGCCTACAACGCCGACGAATAAACCAAGTGCGAGGCCGACCGTAAAATCACGGCCCGTTGATGTTTCAATTTGAGCATCATAACTCTCGACACCTTTTACATGTCTGTCTCTGTTATACGTTTCCATGATCTAACCTCCAAACAGGATCAATCATTGAGCTGTTATAAATTCTCTGACTGTCCGTCCACATTAACTTTATTGTAAGCTCTGTTGCGCTGCTGCTGTCTGACCTGCCATTTGTCTGCAATTTCCATTGCAACGTTTGACCACTGTACAACCTGTGAAATTTTCTCTTCATTTTGAGAGATGTTATGCGTAACAGAATTTGTCACACGGTCGACAGAATCATTTAAGTTAGTTACAGAATAACCAACACCCTGTACTGCATCTACTACAGCATTAAGTTTTTCAGATTTACCTTGAATATCTTCAACTAAACGATTTGATTTGTGCAGAAGATCTGTTGACTCACGCGTAATCCCCTGAATTTGACCATCCAGTCCATCTAATGTGCTGGCTACATGATCCAGGTTTTTCTTAACCGAGAACAGTACTACTGCAATTGCGATACATAATACTAAAAATGCAATCGCGGCAACACCCGCGGCAATATATAATACTATTTGCCAATCCATTTTAACGCCTCCAATATTTCTTTTCTGTATTCTTAATTATCATAACCTAATTCACAATGATATAAACATTTATTTTGTAATACTTTTTGTATTTTTAAGATAGTAATTCCGTGAAACGCTTCTCGTATTTCTGGATATCGCCTGCACCCATAAATATAATTACGCCGTCAGCATGTTTATCGAGGCGTTCAAGGTCAGCTTCTGTTAACAGTTCTGCTCCCGGTATTAAATCCACAAGATCTTTACTCGATAAAGTTCCGCTCTTTTCACGCGCCGAACCGAAAATATCTACGATATACGCTTTATCGGATGTTGACAGCACATCTGCAAATTCCTGCAGGAATTTTTCTGTACGCGAGAATGTATGCGGCTGGAACACCGAAATAATTTCTCGTTTCGGATATTTCTTACGCGCTGTTTCAAGCGTCGCGTCGATTTCCTTCGGATGGTGCGCATAGTCATCGACGATAACCATGTTATGAAGTTTAGTTTCAGAGAAACGGCGTTTTACGCCTTTATAATTTAAGAATGATTCCTTAATCAGCTCAATGTCCAGTTTCTCCAAGTAACATACACCAATAACTGCCAGTGAATTTAATACGAGATGATCGCCGAACATCGGGATTTTAAAAGTGTCGAAATGCTCACCTTTAATATCCACATCAAATGAAGTGCCGTTTTCAGTCACTTTAATATTTTTCGCGACAATATCATCATCGCTGTCAATACCGTAAGTCAGCATCGCCGGCACCTGATTTTTAATGTCATCAATATGCGGATCATTGCCGTATGCAATGATGCATTTTTTAACCTGTGAAGCCATTTCTTTAAACGCATCCACTACATCTGAAATATCATTAAAGTAGTCCGGGTGATCAAAATCTATATTTGTAATGATTGCATAGTCCGGATAATAGCTCAGGAAATGACGCTTATATTCACAAGATTCAAACGTAAAATATTTGCTTTCGGGCATGCCGAAACCAGTGCCGTCTCCGATAAGATACGTCGTATCGACATCCCCGTTCATCACGTGCGCAAGAAGACCTGTCGTCGACGTTTTACCGTGTGAACCGGTTACCCCGATTGAAATATAATTGCTCATAAATTCTGCTAAAAATACATGATAGCGGATGACTTCAAAGCCCATTTCATTTGCTTTTTTTATTTCCGGATGGTCATCTTTAAATGCATTTCCAGCAATGTATGTCATGCCTTCAATGATATTATCTTCGGAAAAGGGTAATATTTTTATCCCTTTTTTACGCAGAGGACCTTCTGTAAATACTTCGTTTTCAATATCAGAACCCTGCACTTCATGACCAATGTCAAAGAGAACCTGAGCAAGAGCGCTCATTCCCGCACCCTTTATTCCGATAAAATGATATTTCTTCACGATTACACCAATCTTTCATCGATTATTATGTTTTATGTGATCAAACACACTTTGTTTTACTATTTTATTCACCGCACCGATTGATATCCGGTTCGGTTTGTTGGAAGTAGGAATGACAGCAAGTGCATCATTGCCCTGAGTCAGTTCATCCGTGCCGCCGACTGTATTATTATATGCATCGTAAAATGCGATTTTAGTCTGCAGCAGCTGTAACAGCTCGTAGCGGATCCCGGAATCAGTAGTCGTATAATTTGCAATCACGTGCATACCTAAAGGTTTACCTTGTTTTAAAATCTGTATCAGGGAGCGTACTGCTTCCGGATTTTTATTTTGCAGCAGTGCTGAAAGATCATCGATGATAATTACTAATGTCGCTTTTCTGGATTCAAATTTTACACGGCTGTTGTAGCTTTGAATATTTCTTACATGCGCTCTTCTGAATTGCACACTGCGTTCATTTAATTCATGCATAAAAATTTTCAGAGCTTCCGGGTCGCCTGGAGACACTCTGCTGCTGAATGAATGCGGTATATCCAAGTAGTCATCATAATTGTCATTATCAGCTGCGATGGCGACTTTTAAGTCATTAGGATTATGGTTCATTAGAAGTGATAATAAAATATTATCAATCACATTTGTATCGTAATTAGGCTGATTGCCGTAAATTAAAACATGCCCTGCTTTTGACAGTTCATAACTGAATATTTTATCGTCAACTGTTTTCCCGATAACAAATTTATAATCACTTTTACGCAGTTTTAAACTGCTGGCTTCAAACAGCGTGCGGAATGTTATCGGACGCACATTTTCAAGCGGTACTTCGAGCCCTATATTAGACGTTCCGATAAGCGGGCTCATAATACGCAGTTCGCCGAGATTGAGTTCTTCTTTCAAAGCGGCATTTAAACGCGGTATATTGCTGACTCTGAATGCACGATTCAGTTTAACTTCATAACGGCCGATTACGCCGTTTGAAGTATAGCTGATGACACGCCCTTCAACATTCAGTTTAGTAAATGCTGCATCAATTTTTTCTGACAGTGCCTTGTCCGGTTCTTTGTAATCAGCAGCCTGCGCATTGCCAAGCATACTTATGCCCGGCTGTGTGGCATTCGGGCCGATTCTTTTACCGGTCGATGCCTGCTGTTTTTCACGCAGTTTTTCCTGCTTTGTACCGAGCACACTCAGTGTATCATTCTTCTTTTCTCTAGCTGGTGATTTTTGCCTGACAACTTCGCCATTTGCCTTCTCAGCATCTCTTTTTTTCTTCAATGCTGCAAGCTCTGCACGCTGCTGCTGTTCTTTCATTTTCTGTTTATCTTTGCGTCTTTCACGCTCCGTCCGTTCCCGGACAATTTTATCGACAATTACAGAATTATAATTTTTAAATTTTTCAAGATAAATTTCACGCTCATCCCGCTCTGTTCGTTCCGGCTTTTTCAAACCGTGAATAGAAGAAGGCACCTGGCGTGCTTTTGAAATAGTCATTCTTGTTGGACGTTTTACCGACGGCTTCGACGCCCTGTACTTCGTTTGCCGCTCAGGACGTCTGACATATTCAGGCTCTGAATATAATGGCGGACTTGATTTTGTACCGGCATCATCTGAAATGTCGATATCAAGAGGAAATTTAAATGCTTCTTTGCTCACGTCTTTATCGTGGCGTTCCTTATTAAATTTTCTATTTTGTCTTCTTGTCATTTAATCTCACCTTTATCCGACCGGGAATGGCTCGCCGACATTATAGCTGTCGTCTAAAACGTAAATACCTTTTACCCCGTCATCTTTTAAGTTAAGCTCTTTTTTAGAACAGATCATACCGTTTGAATCCACGCCGCGAAGCTGCGATGGTTTAATATATAATCCCTCAGGCATAATGGCGCCGACACGTGCGACGACTACTTTTTGTTCCGCATCGACATTCGGTGCACCGCAGACAATCTGCAGTACTTCAGTACCGACGTCAACTTTAGTCACGTTCAATTTATCAGCATCGGGGTGCGCTTCTTTTTCGATAACTTTACCGACGATAAATTTTGGAGTCAGATCGAATTCGAGTGTTTCAATGCCGTTCTTCTGAAGCAGTTCATTAATGCGCAGGACCATTGTTTCATAGTCGTCGATATTTGTATTTTCAAGTGCCAGATTGCTGTTTGCATTAAAGATGTTCAAACCGATAACTTCATCGCCATCTTTAATCAGAGTAATATCACCATTATGCTCGTACGATACTTCCTCCGTCTTTCTTAATGTTACAAACAATACATCTCCAACGTTTTCATTGTATGTGAGTCTCACATTCTTCACTACTTTCTTCACTTTTTGTTTTTATTATTATAATTTCTCTGCTTGCCTAAAATAAATACCGGCTGCAGTTTAGTGCCGTCGTAAGAAAACGACAGCGATGTAATCGGTGTCAGTCCTTCTGCAAAGTACTGCATCATCATCTGCGCCATAACATCGTAACCGACATTATTTTTACAGTCCGCTATAATCAGCACATCCTGATGCGGTAAACCGACCAGCATTTCGCCTTCAGTTTTACCGAGCATTTCGTGCAGAAAGTCCGTATTTAAAATACGGGACGAGTCATAGCCGTCGTTATGATTAATAAAGTAAAAATCATTGTCCTGAACCGTCTGTTTTTTTATTTCCACCGGCAGTTTTTTTAAATTATTGGCTGCGAGCACTTTCATATCTTCTGCAGACATGCTGAGTGATTCGAGCAGTGCTTCGTCAATTAAACGGTAACTTTTATCAAAATCAATCGCATAGTAGATATTCGTTTCATTAGTGTGCGGTGTAATGATAAACGGGTCCCCTGCTTTAGATTTATCGGGGAAGCTTGTTGCACGGACAACAGGGTAAATTGTCGCTGTTTCCGCATCAATTTTCTCTTCTCCCATACGATTTATCGATTCATCGATATAATAAACAAGTTCATCTATAATTTTATCATCATTCTTCGCTTTATTCAGTGCTTTAGATAAAGCAATTGTAATTCCCTGCCCGTTATCTGTACGTTCAACGCGCAGTTCTTCATTTTCACGGTCGAATTTATGTGAAACATCATTTCTTTTTGCAGTGATTCCTTCAATAATCAAATCACGCATTTTATATATATTCATAATTTACCTCCTGTGTTATTTACCTAAGCTAATAATTTGGTCGCCCTGTTTAATAAAGCCGTAAAAGCTAAACAGCTTATAGAATATCAGAGTTACAATTAGAGGTAAAACGATATGAAATACTAAAATCAGCATAACAGTAGACATTGACAGCCCCATCGTTTCAATTGCCATAATCTGTCCGACGAAACCGCTCGTCCCCATACCGGCACCGGCTGCGTTGTTCTCCATAGGAAAAAATACAGTCATAATCGGTGCAATAATCGCACTTGCGATAACCGGCGGCACGATAACAAACGGATTTCTTAAAATATTCGGCACTTGCAGCATCGATGTGCCGACGCCGATTGAAATGACGCCTGATATACCGTTATCCTTGTAGCTCATCGCAGCAAGTCCCACCATATGGCAGCAGCAGCCGATAACCGCAGCTCCCGCGGCTACGCCGCTTAACTCAAGCATTAATGCGAGTGCCGCACTGGACAGCGGCGCTGTCAGCGTAATCCCGAAAACAACACTGACGAGAATACCCATCATAAACGGCCGCTGATCAGTTGCGAAGACGATTACATCTCCGAGTCCTGTCATTACACCGCCCACTGCTTCCCCAATTAAACCGGCAAGCAGCAGACCGATGATTAAAGTGAGCAGCGGCGTCACGATAATATCCAGTTTCGTTCTCTTTTGATACAGTCTCGCGATTTCAATGACTATTAAACTCACGATAAAACTTGCAGCTGCCCCGCCTAAATCATAGGCATGCTGGCTGACAGCAAGCACAGAAAAAATAACGAGCGGGGGTGACTTCAAGCCGTATGCTATCGCAACACCGATCGCCGCACCGGTTAAACTCTGTGCTGTCTCACCAATCACCGACAAACTGCTTAAAAATGGTACATATGTTGCAATAGTATTAATAATCAGGCCGATAATTAAAGTACCGAACAAGCCGAGTGCCATAGAACTCATCGCTTCAATAAACCAGCGGTGCAGTAATTTTTTCATTGTCTACCCTCTTATTCTATCAACTGTTTCATTATTTACGTTTTTAATCAGCGACGTTAATAAATTATGCGCATGGAAATAATCTTCATAATTAATAATAGAGTTTGCTGTATGAATGTAGCGTGAACAGATACCAACTACAGCTGACGGCACGCCGTCGTTTGACACGTGAATGCTGCCTGCATCCGTGCCGCCCGGCGAATGATAGTACTGATATTTAACATCTGATGCTTTAGCAGTATCGAGCAGAAATTCGCGCATTTTCGGTGCGAGAATCATCGTACGGTCAAACAGGCGCAGCAATGTGCCCTCGCCTATTTTTCCGAGATCATCTTTTTTGCCCATCATGTCATTTGCTGGTGAACAGTCAACAACAAATGCAATGTCAGGCTTAATCATGTTGGCACTTGCTTTCGCTCCGCGCAAGCCAACTTCTTCCTGAACGTTCGCACCAATATACAGGTCGCAGTCGAGTTCAGTATCTTTAAGTGATTCCAGTGCTTCAATGGCAATCAGGCAGCCGTATCTGTTATCCCATGCTTTAGCGAGTAATTTCTTCTCATTTTTAAGCACCTGAAAATCAACTTTAGGCACGATTGAGTCTCCGAGGTTAATTCCCATTTCAAGCAGTTCCTCTTTTGAATCAGCACCAACGTCCAGCAGCATATCTTCAATTTTAGTATTCTTGTTTTCGCCTCTTCTGAAATGCACAGGCACACTCCCGATGACACCTGTAATTTCTTCATCAGCTGATGTACGTACTGAAAAACGCTGACTTAGTAATACGTCAGTCGGCCAGCCGCCAAGCGGTGTAAATTTAATAAAGCCGTTGTCAGCAAGTTCTGTGACCATAAAACCGACTTCGTCCATATGTGCTGCAACAAGAACTTTCGGCGCGTTTTCATTTTTGCTCTTTTTAACTGCAAAAACCCCGCCGAGCCCGTCCTGAATTATTTCATCAGCATATTCCGACAGTTCAGCTTTCATATAGTCACGCACTTTATCTTCAAATCCCGGTGCCCCGTGCAGTTCTGTTAGAGTTTTCATTCTTTCCAATGTTTTTTTCGACAGTTCCATGAAAATACCCCTTTAAATTGTTATTTATCCAATATTTTATGTTAAACTACTTCATAAGGAGGATGTACATATGAAGCGTAATTTGATTATATTTACATTGTTAGCTGTAACGGTTATTCCCCTGCTAGTATGGTTAGTACTGCACCGCAGAGTCGATACTAAAAAAGTTGTAGACAACTTGCATCTGCAGTTTGAAAACATCTCATTCATCTCGCTTGACTATCAGGCAGATGGCCAAAACCGTTTTGGTTTAAACACAAATACGGTAAGCGGAGTTCTGCATGTGGGCAATGATGAAAACACGGTGAAATATAACTTTTTAGCAGATCCTTATACAGCTGAAATCATGGAGATTACTGTTCAGTAATCCCCATGATTTTTTTATTTGCCTAAATGTTCAAATGTTTTTCTAATACGCTCGAGCCCATCCTCGATACGTGTTCTGCTTGATGCTACATTAAATCTGAAATGCTTATTTTCTGCATCCAGATACAGCTTGCCCGGTGATACGGCAATTCCGCCGACTTCTACAAGCGCCTTATGCACTGTATCAGCATCGAGACCTGATTTTTCAAAACTGATCCAGCCGAGATAAGTCGCTTTAGGCACATCAAATGATAAATATTCAGACAGGTGCTCATCGATATAAGAACTAATCAGCTGGAAGTTTCCTTCAACATGTTCGTTCAGCTGGTCAATCCATTCGCCGCATTCCGTATACGCTGCTTCAATCGCAGCAAGTGCTAAGCTTGAAGCAGTGTTGACATTATATCTGCTCCCCATTGCAGTGGCAATATCAGACGTTATGGTTCTGTCTTTTGTAATAAAGTAAGAGTGCGGAATACTCGCTAAGTTAAACGATTTTCCTAAACCTGTCGTTACAAGTACAAGATCGTTGTCCTCGATAATTGACGCCACAGATACAAAATCTTCTTTCGGTCTGACGAAATCCATATGAATTTCATCGCTGATTAAATATACATTATTGTCAGCACATATTTTTTTAATCTCCAAGAGTTCGTCCTTGGTCCATACTTTCCCGGTTGGATTATGTGGACTGCAGTGAATATATAATGTTACATCTTCACGCTCACAGAGACTCGTGAATTCTTCAATATTTAAAAAGTATTCTTTTTTCTCGGTATCGTAAACAAGCGGTGTCTCCACTATTTTACGGTCATTTCCTTTAATTAAATTCGGAAAAGAATTGTAGGAAGGTGTCGTTAAGATTACACCGTCTCCTTCGCTGGTCGTTTGTCTCATCACTTCGCCGACCGTATATAATACCGACGCTGCGTAGTGAATATCATCTTCATTTAAAGAAATATTAAAGCGTGTTTTCCACCAGTTTTTAATTGGACCGTAAAAACGCTCATTCTGCCACATTGTATAACCGAAAATCCCATTATCAAGACGTTTTTTAATCGCGTCTCTAATCACTTCAGGCGTTTCTATATCCATGTCCGCAATCCAGAAAGGTTCAAGTCCTGTCGCTCCGAACAAAGCTTCGGTGCCGTCGTACTGAACACTGTATGTACCTTCTCTTGACGTCGTTTTGTTGAAATCGAACTGTGTCATTATATTCCTCCACTCTAAATGTTCTGTATCCTTATATTTTAACATTCTTTAATGGATAATACACGAATAAGAAAAAGCACCTTTCGTTAGAAAGATGCTTGGATCCAGTATATTTTATGGCCGCGTTTAGAGAATTTCTCTTCATACTCTGTACGGATATTTCCTTCCGGTTCATCGTCATGGACATCGAGGTTAAGGTTATTAAATTTCATGCCGTATGCGTTCATCGACATCAGGCTGAATTCAAATAATCTTCTGTTATCCGTCTTAAATTCAACGATTGAATGTTCTTTTAACAGCTGTTTATAACTTGATAAAAAGTTGCTGTGTGTCAGTCTTCTTTTCGCATGGCGCGTTTTCGGCCATGGATCCGAGAAATTTAAATAAACTTTATCGATTTCATTCTCATTAAAGTATTCCATCAGTTTATTTGCGTCCAGCAGCAGCAGTCTCACGTTTGTCAGTCCAAGCTCTAATACTTTTTCCGTAACGCGGATCATGACGTTTTTATCGATTTCAATCCCGACATAATTAATATCGGGATTATTCTGTGCAAGCGTCGTGATAAACGTGCCCATTCCTGTACCTACTTCGATATGAATCGGCTGTACTGTACTGAAAAACTCTTTAATTTTTTTGCTGTACGTATTGTTGACATCAACAATATGGTCATTTGATTCCAAATAATCAATTGCCCACGGCTTATTGCGCATTCTCAAAAATATTCACTACTCTCAATTATTAAATAAGTCGGTCTTTGTCGATCACTCTCGATAAGAACAAAATCCATTCGTTCATCTCTGTAAAACGTTTACGGTCTTCGTACCATTGAATCATTGTAATCGCCTGAACGAATGTGTACCATTTCATGCGGGAACGTAAATCATTATCGAGTTCGACACCGTAATTTTGAAGCCAGCTGTCCCACTCACTGTGGTCGACGTACGGGTATAAAATCATGCCGAGGTCAATCGCCGGGTCTGCAATCATTGCACCTTCCCAGTCGACTAAAAACAGTTCGTCTGTGTCGGAAAGTAGCCAGTTATGATGGTTTACATCACCGTGGCATACTCTCAAATCTGCAGCGTCAATTTCAGGCACTGCGTTTTCGAGGTATTGGATGGCATTTCTAACGACGTGATGGGCGTTAACTTTCGGAGATAATGATGACTGTATTTTATTAAGTAAAATTTCCGGCAGCATCGGTTTCATACCGAGACGTTTTAACATCGTGAGGAGCGGTTCTGATGTGTGTATCTTACTCATCAGCGCTGCGACCCGCAGCCCTCCCATATCTTCACGTGTCAACTCCCGGCCATTTTTCCAATGCTGTGCCGTTACCACTTCGCCCGTCTCGATTCGTTTAGTCCAAACGAGTTTCGGGACGATGCCTTCTGCGGATAACGCCGCTAGGAAAGGGCTGGCATTTCTTTTAAGGAATAATTTGCGTCCGTCCTGCTCTGCTTTATAAGCTTCACCGGATGGACCTCCCAAAGGATCTAATTGCCAGCCGAGTTGATAGAAATGATCCAATTCTTACACCTCGTTTCATCGGTCAAATAAAAATTTGCGCTATAATATTTAATTTGATAGCGCAAATTTAGTTCATGTTTAAAATTTTATCGGGTTTATTGTTTTATTTCAAGGACAAAAGATGGAATACTTTTGCCAACTGAATGTTAGTACTTATTAACTGTGATGTTGTTCAGATAAATTATTATACATTAAACAAAATGTTGTTTAAAGTTAACTGAATGATGCAATATATTATACGCTCATTTTTTTGCCGTGCTGCTTAATTCTAATGGCGGGCACCTGGCAAAGAAGCAAATGTTAGTATAACAGGTTTTCTGCTTTCTGGGAATAGAGGATTTCATTCTTTAGCACACTCTATACCCGCTTTTCTGCTCTTTGAAAATATCTGTTATTATTCTGTGACCTGCGGATAGCAGATATTCATTTAATGTGTAAATTGAAGTTTTAAACTTCAGATTTAACTACGCATGTATTATATAATGCTTCCAGATAAATCGCTGTTGCCAGCATCAGTTCATCAATATTCATCCGTTCATCTTTCTGATGCATCGTATCCGTCGTACCTTCGAACATTGCACCGAATGCAACGCCTGTTTCAAGCGTACGCGCATAAGTTCCGCCGCCGATAGTAAATGCTTCTCTGTCGTCATTTGTGTGTTTCTGATAGCTTTCCAGCAGCGTTAGCACAAGCGGGTCGTTTTTATCGACGTAATGAGGTTTCTGATCGCTGATATCTTCTATCGTAAAGCCTGTTTCTTTTATTATTTCTTCCAGGTCTTTAATTCCTTTATCGAAATCGAGACCAATTGGATATCTTAAGTTCACACCGAAAATACCGCCGTCAACCTCCGTATAATTTATCATTCCGGTATTAACACTGACGTTGCCCATCTCTTCGTGATGATGCGCCATGTTAAACTGTTCACCCGTTAAATTACCGGTAATATAACTTTGTGCAAAGCTGACAAACTGTCTGGCGTTTCTATCCAGCTCGATTTCTCTTAAGAATTTAAGCAGTTCCGTTCCAGCATTAACACCCTCTTCAGGTGTTGAACCGTGTGCACTTTTTCCTGACAGTTCAAGTTTTAAGAAACCGCCGTCGATTTCATATGTTCCTGTGTTTCCTGTTTTGCGGATAAACCCTTCATACGCCTGAATAATCGAACTCATCTGTGTAAGAACTTTTAATTTTGCTTCCGCAGATTCAGGTACCATGTTGTAGCGTTCACCGGCAATAAATGCTTTCAATTCAATATCGCTGTCCATATACTCATCGTCGAGATGAGACTGAACGATATTAAATGACGTAATCCCTTTTTCACCGTGAATAACTGGAAACTCAGCATCCGGAGAAAAACCGGCGTCGGGCATTTCTTCGCTCTTGAAATAAGCTTCTGTACACTGCCAGTCAGATTCCTCATCCGTACCGACAATCAGACGGACACGCTGATTAAACTTATATCCTTCGTTATGTAAAATCTTCAGTGCATAGTAGGCAGCCATTGTCGGCCCTTTATCATCCTGGACACCGCGTGCAATAATTTCATTATTAACGATTACAGGTTCAAACGGCTGAGACGTCCAGCCTTTACCTGCAGGAACAACGTCGACATGCCCAAGCACACCAAATAATTTTTCACCTGCGCCAAACTCAATATGACCGGCAAGATTATCGACAACTTTCGTCGGCAGACCCGCTTTCACACCGAGGTCAATCATATATTCGAGTGCTTGTTTCGGACCTTCGCCGACAGGTGCACCTTTAACCGCTTCCCCTTTTACACTGTCAATTGACAGCAATCCGATTAAATCATCAATTAAATCATCTTTATATTGGCTTACTAAATGTTTCGCATCCACTTAAATCAGCTCCAGCAATAGATTTTCTTCCATTATATACTTTTTAGTAAATTATTTCAGTTTGTACGGGAAATAATCAGGCAGCAGGACAAAAAAGGAACCGCAGATGCGGTTCCTCAAAATAACTGCTTATTTTTTATTGTTCTGTTTGTTATCTGTAACGACATGCACATTATGATTTTCATCTTTAGCGCCTGCTTCATCTACTACATCAACGCTGTGCTCTTCTTCAAATTTTTCTACTTCACTCTCTGAAATGCCGCCTTCGTCTGCTAAAACAGATTCTCTTTGATCAATATCGTCGGTATTTTCTTTATCCGGCTTGGCATCTGCTTCAGGACCCTTTACTTCTTTTTTTACTTTTTTAGCTTCTTTTTTTACATTGTTCTTGGTTTTTTCAGCTTCTTTTTTAGCTTCATCCACTTTTTCTTGACCTTTTTCTTTTAGTTCTGCTTTATAAGCTTCAGGGTCTTCTTTGGCTTTAGCGTACTCGTCTTTAGCTTTAGACTGAACTTCAGTCGCTTTGTTTTTTGCAACGTTTACTTGCTCATTAGCTTTAGTTTGAACTTCTTTTGCTTTTTCAGCTGCTTTGTTCTGAACGTTTTCTGCGTATGCTTTCGGATCTTCTTTAGCTTTAGAATATTCTTCCTGAGCTTTAGCTTGAACGTCCTGCGCTTTAGCAGTCGCTTTTTCTTGCACATTCTGTGCATAAGCTTTCGGATCTTCTTTAGCTTTTGCGTATTCTTCTTTTACAACATCTTTATTGTCTGCAAGTTTCTTTGCAGCATATGCAATACCAAGTACCGCACCGACTCTAAATACTAAATTAAATAATTTTCCCATTTTAATACACCTCGTATTATAAAATTGTTTTTCTTTGGACTTAATATAAATTATACCCTTAGCGGCGTATTATAAACTTAATTATTTAATTTTTTTATTTCCTCTTCAGTTAATCTGCGATATTCACCTTCAGCAAGTGCCCCATCGAGTTCAAGTGCAGCAAAGTTTGTGCGCTTCAGCTTTACCACTTCATTGCCGGTTGCTAAAAACATCCGCTTCACCTGATGAAATTTCCCTTCAGTAATCGATAACGATACTTCGTGCGGATTTAATAATTCAGCTTTTGCCGGTTTCGTCGTAAATTCTTTCAGTTCAATACCTGTTTCAAGCTGTGTAATATCCGCCTCGGTCACTTCGTCAAGGAGTGTCACATGATACGTTTTGTAGTATTCGTTTTTAGGCGACAGCAGCTTATGGGCAAGTTTGCCGTCGTTCGTAATAAATAAAAGCCCTAAAGTATCTTTGTCCAGCCTGCCGACAGGGAACAGTTCTCCCTGCTGCGGGTGGGCAATTAAATCAATGACTGTTTCTGTCGGACCTTCTTCTGTTGAAGAGATCACCCCATCCGGTTTATTCATCATAAAATACATAAATTCTTCCAGTATAATCGGCACGTCAATATATACGATATCATCTTCGTAGCCGACGTCTGTTTTAGGATTTTTGATGATAGTGCCGTTAACGTAAATCTCTCCTTTTTTTATCAGCTTATTCACTTCTTTGCGGCTGCCTAAATTGGCATTCGCAAGATATTTATCAAGTCTCATTATAAAAACTTCACTTTCCGGCGAATTTTCCCTGCACGCTCACCAAGTACTTCGTCTGCAAGTCCTGTTTTAAATGATATAAACAGATAGACTATAACCCCTGCCGGCACTGTTATTAATAATGTCAGCACAGAAGTTACTGTTGTCATCTCGTCGATGTTCATCATTAGTAAGTAGTACACCACTTCAACTGTTAAAAGCATCGCAAGTGCACAGACGATAATTTGGAATATCGGTGCAATGAATGCACGAAAACGGATCTTGCCATGTTTTTTAATAATAATCAGGTTCATAATTACACCTGCACCCAGTGCAATTGCTGTGCCCATTACTGCACCGACTGTGTAGAAATTCATAATCAGCGGAATGTTCACTGCTGCTTTAATAATCAGCATAATGATAACCACGTAGAATGTTAAATTCTGTTTATCGATTCCCTGTACGATAGAACATGTTACAGAAAATAGTGAAATAATAATGCTGACCGGTGCATAAAACGTCAGTATCATAATGCCGATTTCGTTATAGCTGTAAAACGCTGTATAGATTGGTGCTGATAAAATCATCATCCCAAGACCTGCCGGGATTACGAAAAACAGCAGCATTAGAATCATCGATTTTACCTGGCTGTGGACATTATCAAACTGTTTCTGCTGATAGTTTTTCGTAATGAACGGTAAAATTGTAATCGCAAATGCAGATGCAAATGCAGTAGGAATCATTACAAGTTTATGTGTCGTAAGATTCAGCATACCGAACCATGAGTCCTGCAGATTCCCCGGCACACCTGCAA
Organism: Jeotgalicoccus psychrophilus DSM 19085; assembly: GCF_000425845.1. Taxonomy (GTDB): domain Bacteria; phylum Bacillota; class Bacilli; order Staphylococcales; family Salinicoccaceae; genus Jeotgalicoccus; species Jeotgalicoccus psychrophilus. The sequence continues at coordinate 68,482 of NZ_KE384463.1, read as the reverse complement.
GCGATAATGCGTTGTTGTGTGTCAGCTGGTCAATAAACATTACAACCGGAATACTGACGCTGACAATTATAAACGGCAGTCCATAACGGATAATTTCTTTATACATTTGGCTGTAAGACAAATCGATGCCGCTCGTATCCTGTTTGCGCTGTTCTGCCATATACGGTTTTCTTTTCTTCCAGAAAATCGCGAGTGTTACCGTAGCACCGATGGCGCCGACGAAGGCGGCAAATACTGCAATCTCGTTCGCAGTTTTTATCGAGCCGTCCATTACATTAATAACGATAAACGCCCCTGATAACAGCACTGCAATACGTAAAACCTGTTCAACAACTGACGAAACACTCGTAGGACCAAATGATTCGTGTCCCTGGAATATTCCTCTCCAAGTTGCCATAAATGGTACGATAATGACTGCGAAACTGATGACGCGTATAATACTAGTAATATCTTCAGTACTCCAGCGGTGATCCCCGCTGCCGCTAGCGGCACTTTGTGCTTCAGCAATGACCGGTGCCATAAAATATAAGGCAAGAAACGCAATAACACCTGAGACCATCATGACAAGAAGACTTGATTTGTAAAGCTTCTGACTGGTTTCGTAAGCACCGAGCGCATTATACTTCGCTACGAATTTCGATACAGCCCCGGGTACGCCGGCAGCTGCAATCGACAGCATGATTGTATACGGTGTATATGCATACCCGTAGAGAGCTAGGTTTTCTTCTCCACCCATAATGCTGTAAAATGGAATTAAATAAAGCATTCCTAAAATCTGTGTTGTAAATGTAGCTGCGGTTAAAAGAAATGTACCGCGAAACATCTTTTTCTGATCCGACATATATTAACCCTTCTTATCTATAATAAACATACACATTATTATAATGGATTATAGAATACTTTAAAACTAAAAGGAGCAAACTCATGTACGATACGATAGTAATTGGCGGCGGTGTCAGCGGAATTATGGCTGCGACCGCGGCAAGTTTAAACAATAACAAGGTACTTTTAATAGAAAAAAACAAGAAACTCGGCAAGAAACTGCTGATTTCAGGCGGCGGACGATGCAATGTTACCAACCGTCTGCCCTATGAAGAAATTATTAAACACATACCGGGCAACGGTAAATTTTTATACGGTCCGTTTTCGGTTTTCGATAATGAATCGATTATTAATTTTGTCGAATCCAACGGCGTTAAATTAAAAGAAGAAGACCACGGCCGGATGTTCCCTGTCTCGAACAAAGCAAAAGACGTGCTGAATGTATTTCTGGAACAGCTTGAACAAAATAAAGTGGACATCCATTTTGAAACTGAAGTCGCAGAAATTTTAACCGAAGACGATAAAACCACCGGCGTAAAAACGACAACAGGTACTACTTACAATTCCAGAAATGTCATTATTACGACCGGCGGCAAGAGTGTGCCGCAGACAGGCTCTACCGGCGACGGCCATAAATTTGCGAAATCACTTGGCCATACAGTTACAGATTTATTCCCGACTGAAGTACCGATTACATCCAATCAGCGATTCTTTACAGACGGTTCCTTAAAAGGCATCAGCCTGGACGACGTTGCTTTATCTGTCTTAAAGAAAAACGGCAAACCGCGTATTACACATCAGATGGATATGATTTTTACGCACTTTGGTGTCAGCGGCCCGGCGGCGCTGCGCTGCAGCCAGTTCGTTTATAAAGAACAGCAGGCACAGAAAAAAGAGAATATTAAAATGCAGCTCGACTTTTTTCCCCAGTACACGTTGGGCGAAATGCAGGAATATATAAATAAGACTATTAAAGACAACGTCGATAAAAGTCTTAAAAACATTCTAAAAAATATTCATCAGGAACGCCTGATTACATTCGTGCTCGAGTATTTAAAAATCGACGGCAGCACCAGCGGCCACCACGTATCAAATCAGCAGAAACAAGCACTTGTTGAATTTTTCAAACGCTTCACTTTCAACGTCAACGGCACTCAGTCAATTGAAAAAGCATTCGTTACCGGCGGCGGCGTGAACTTAAAAGAAATTAACCCTTCTAAGATGTCGAGCAAACTGATCGAAGGACTCCACTTCGCAGGCGAAGTTCTCGATATTCACGGCTACACCGGCGGATACAATATAACAAGTGCCCTCGTGACCGGTTACGTAGCAGGATATCATTGTTCAAACGGTTAAAACTCTTTTAATTAATGGGTATATCGTCGTGGTTCATCCCCCGGTTCACAACACGGAAGCGCCGTTGTGAACCGGGAGCCTTGGATTCACAACAGGGAAACGCCGTTGTTAACCGGGAGCCTTGGATTCACAACAG
>NZ_KE384463.1:0-66023 GCF_000425845.1 Jeotgalicoccus psychrophilus DSM 19085 | reverse complement strand
AACCGGGAGCCTTGGATTCACAACAGGGAAACGCCGTTGTTAACCGGGAGCCTTGGATTCACAACGGGGAAACGCCGTTGTTAACCGAGAGCCTTGGATTCACAACAGGGACATGCCGTTGTTAACCGAGAGCCTTGGATTCACAACAGGAAAACGCCGTTGTTAACCGGGAGCACTCGATGCGCAAAATCCGGCTTATATCCGGCTTATAATTGAAACTCGGATAATTTTTTATAAAAATACACCGCTCCCTGACTAAATTCAGTCCGGAGCGGTGTTTTTAATTAATTAGCTACAATATTAACTAATTTCTGAGGAACAACGATAACTTTACGTACCGTTTTACCTTCTAATTCTGCTTTAATTTTTTCATCAGCCAGTGCAATTTCTTCTGTTTCATCTTTTGACAGATCTCTTGCAATTTCTAATTTATTTTTAACTTTCCCGTTCACCTGCACTACGATTTCAACTGTATCTTCTACCAGTTTTGTTTCATCGTATGATGGCCATTCTTCATATGCAAGTGTATCGTTATTGCCAAGTTTGTCCCACAGCTCTTCTGCGATATGCGGTGCGACAGGCGACAGCAGTTTCACAAAGTTTTCAATGTATGTTTTGTTTACTTCTTGTGCCTTATAAGATTCATTAACGAATACCATCAGCTGTGAGATTCCTGTGTTGAATAACAGCGACTCGAAGTCTTCCGTTACTTTCTTCACAGTTTCGTTATACACTTTATCGAGTTCCGGTGTTTCTTTGTCAACGATTTTCGCTGCAGTTTCACCAGTTTCTTCATTAATAACAAGTCTCCATACGCGGTCAAGGAATCTTCTCGCCCCGTCGAGTCCGTTTTCATTCCAGGCAATTGATGCATCAAGCGGTCCCATAAACATTTCATACAGTCTTAAAGTATCAGCACCGTGTGAATAAACGATATCGTCAGGGTTTACAACGTTCCCTTTTGATTTACTCATCTTCTCGTTGCCTTCACCGAGAATCATTCCTTGATTATACAGCTTTTGGAATGGTTCTTTCGTCGGAACAACACCCAGGTCGTACAGGAACTTGTGCCAGAATCTTGCGTAAAGAAGGTGAAGCACCGCGTGCTCTGCGCCGCCGATATATAAATCTACAGGCAGCCAGTGTTTCAGTTTTTCAGGATCAGCAAGCTGTTCCGTGTTGTCCGGGTCGATAAAGCGCAGGAAGTACCAGCTGCTGCCGGCCCACTGCGGCATTGTATTCGTTTCACGGCGGCCTTTAACGCCGTCTTCTCTGACAACATTAATCCACTCAGTATTGTTTGCAAGCGGTGACTCGCCTGTACCTGACGGTTTAATTTCTGTCATTACAGGAAGTTCTAACGGCAGTTCTTCTTCAGGAACTGTTGTCATCGTGCCGTCTTCCCAATGAATTACAGGAATCGGCTCGCCCCAGTAACGCTGACGGCTAAATAACCAGTCTCTCAATCTGTATGTGATTTTCGCTTCTCCGGCATTCTTCGCTTCAAGCAGTTCAATTGCTTTAGCAATACCGTCAGCAAGTCCTAAACCATCAAGCTCGCCTGAGTTAATGTGTGCACCTTCGCCGGTAAATGCTGCTTCTTCCACATTACCGCCTTCAAGTACAGGTAAAATCTTAAGGTCAAACTGTTTAGCAAATTCATAGTCACGCTCATCGTGTGCCGGAACAGCCATAATTGCACCTGTACCATATGAAGCGAGAACGTAGTCCGCAATCCAGATTGGCAGTTTTTCACCGCTTAAAGGATTAATTGCGTAACTTCCTGTAAATACTCCTGTTTTCTCTTTGGCAAGATCAGTACGCTCAAGCTCGCTCTTATGCGCCGCTTTTTCCTGATAAGCTTTAATCGCTTCACGCTGATTGTCAGACGTAATTTTATCGATTAATTTATGTTCAGGAGAAAGCACTGCATATGTCGCACCGTAAATCGTATCCGGACGTGTTGTAAATGCAGAGAATGATTCATCGAAACCATCGATGTCAAAAGTGACATTAGCCCCTTCTGATTTACCGATCCAGTTGCGCTGCATATCTTTTAACGATTCAGGCCAGTCAAGATCATCCAGATCTTCTAACAGACGGTCCGCATATTCAGTAATACGAAGAATCCACTGTCTCATCGGTTTACGTACTACCGGATGTCCGCCGCGTTCACTTTTTCCGTCGATTACTTCTTCATTTGCAAGTACTGTTCCAAGCGCTTCACACCAGTTCACAGGTACTTCGTCAACGTAAGCAAGTCCTTTATTATAAAGCTGGATAAAAATCCACTGTGTCCATTTGTAGTATTCAGGATCCGTCGTATTCAGTTCTCTGTCCCAGTCGTAGCTGAAACCGAGTTCTTTAATCTGACGTCGGAATGTATCGATATTTTTCTCGTTAAATGCATGAATATCATTTCCCGTATCAATCGCATACTGTTCAGCAGGCAGACCAAATGCATCCCAGCCCATCGGGTGAAGCACATTGTAGCCCTGCATACGTTTCATGCGGCTGACGATATCTGTCGCCGTATAACCTTCAGGATGACCGACGTGCAGTCCTGCTCCTGATGGGTAAGGGAACATATCGAGTGCATAGAATTTCTCTTTGCCGATCTCATCTTCTGTTTTAAATGTTTTGTTGTTTTCCCAGTGCTGCTGCCATTTCTTTTCGATGTCTCTGTGTTTAAACGTCATTGGTTTTCCTCCTATTAAATAAAAAAATCCCATATCTAAAAAAGATATGGGACGATCTATACGACCGCGGTACCACCCGCATTCACATTTATGTGCAACTTTAAATAGTATGAAATTAACACAGACAAGTTCACTTAACGTTAATACCGGTTCACACCGCCCACCGGCTCGCTTAAAGAAACGTTTCTGCTACTGCTTCTGATATTAATAATATAGCTGAATTTTGTTAATATAGCAAGGCTGTCAGCGTCCTTCGACGGATAAGAGCAGTTTTTTCTTATCGAGTCCGCCGGTATATCCACCGAGCGTATTATTGCTCGCTATGACTCTGTGGCACGGAATGATGATCGAAATTGGATTTTTACCGTTAGCATTGGCGACAGCACGGGAATAATTACTTCCGCTAATCCTTTCAGCAAGCGTCTTGTAGCTGATCGTTTCACCGTAGGGAATCTGCCTTAGTTCTTGCCAGACAGACTGCTGAAATGGCGTCCCGTAAACGCCCGGATTTATTTTAACGTCAAATAATTCTCTTTCTCCCTTAAAATATTCACCGAGTTCTCTGACACATTGTTCAATTACCTTATCGGTTTTAGCCGGCTCCTCTGATTCATCCGTGTAATCTATTCTGACGATTGAATCATCAAGAGACTCTATACGCAGCCAGCCAATATCAAATTTTTGAAAATATACATTACCAGTCATAGTTATCAGTCCCTATACGTAATATTGTATCCTTTATCATATTTCCTGCCGACTTTTCTTAAAAGCAATACATAGGATAAAATGCTCAAAACGATTAGTATTCCAATTACCATAAGCATCGTGTCGTGTTTCAGCACAAAGGCTTCACCGTCGAATTCAATTGTAAACTGTGTCATATAGCCCATTAAAAATATCAGCGCAAAAATCGTAACAGAGATAATAACATTCGCTGCTGTATCGAGCCTCTGCGCCGGATTTTTTCTTGAGACCACCGGGTTCATCGTACCGAGCAGCATGCCGAGTGGTGCTGCAGTCATAACGAGCAGCACCGAAACCAGGACGGCATAAATCAGCGTTGTTACTGGTACATCCAGTATAAAATAAATAATTATTGTTATAAATATATACATCGGTGCAATCGTTATTAAATTATATAAGTATTTTGCTTTTGCGACATCCAGTCCGCTGACGGGCATCGTTTTTAAAAACGCATATGTGCGGGCATCTCTTGCTGTATTCATCGCAGCAGCAAACAATGAAATCATAATCGAGCCTGCGAATGCGATTGAAATCATAACCTGATCGTCTGATGATGCTTCCCCGCCGTATATCAACGGATTTGAAGTCAGTAAATATAAAAAGACAAAAGGAAATAAATATTGCGGCAGCACTGCTGACCATTCCTTAAAATCTCGTTTCGTCATCGAAATATCTTTTTTCAGGAGCGCACTTATAGATGAACTTACTTCAGCTGACGCCGGTTTTTTGCGCTGAACCCGGTTCGTATTCGCTGTCCCTTTAACAAAGGCATCAGTCACGTAATTCAAGACGAGCCAAATTAAAGCGGCAGCTGCTGCAAGAAAAATAATTAACAGCAGAATATATTTTACTATTTCCGGCTTATATAAAAATCCTGAGAAGATAAAACTAACATCAGGCATGAAGTCAATAATACCGATTAAATACTGGCTGCCCGCCATAATAATGAAATACGGCAGCACACTCGCAAATCCGCCTGCCAAAGTTAGTATTTCCCCGACACGTTTTGCCGATGAAATTTTCGTAACGATAAAAACGATAAGATATGCAAATGCTGTACTGACTGCACCAATAAAAATAAAGTATAATATATTGCTTAAAATCAGCAGCGGCGATTCATACCTCGCAGCCAGTGTCAGGCCTGCCGCCATGCTTATAAATAGCACAATCGGCAATACTTTAAATGTAAATTGATAAAATAATTTTACAGAAAATACAGCTTTCGGCGTCACCGGCAGAACCAAATATGAATCGATATTTTTATCCATAAACATTTCTTTAATAATACCGTTGACTAAAAATAGCGATAAGACTGGAATAATAAATAATGTCAGCAGTACTGCTGCTTTACCGATCATCACTTCTTCAGCATTCAATAGAAATAAGTTTACAACCATCCATACTGCCGGCACTATCAAAGCAAGTATAAACAGCAGCAAAAATAAATATAATATTATTTTTCCCGTGCTGAGGACTTTAAAATAGTTTAGTCTGGACTGTGCTTCAACTTTCAGTATGCTCTTGAACATGCACGTCCTCCTCGCTGGTCAGCGCTAAAAAGATATCCTCAAGCGTTTTCCTGTCGCTCCCTGTCTGTTCACCCAGCTCTTCAAGCGTACCGAGCGCCTTAATCTCACCTTTATAAATAATACAGATTCTATCGGCGATTTCTTCTGCGAGACTGAGCGTGTGTGTTGTCAGGAATACAGTATTGCCTTGTTTTACGTAGTCCGTTAAGTAATTTTTTAATTCACGATTACTTTTCGGATCCAGCCCAACATTCGGCTCATCTAAAAAGATCACTTCTGGCGAATGCATCAGCGCACCGATAACGACAAGTTTCTGGCGCATGCCGTGCGAATATTCCTCTACTAAAGTTCCGAGGTCATCCTGCAGCTCAAACATATTTACCAGTTCTTTGCGCTTCTCTGTGTAAGCTGTTTTGTCCATCTTATATATACTTGCGACGAAATTTAAATATTCGTTGCCGGTAAGCTTACCGATAATATCCGGTGTATCCGGTACAAAACTGATCTTTCTTTTCAATTCTATGTTGTTCAGATTCATCGGCTCGCCAAGTATTTCAACTGTGCCTTCTGTTGGTTCAATCAGGCCCATCAGCATTTTTATCGTTGTAGATTTACCTGAACCATTCGGACCAAGATAGGCAAACAGCTCGCCTTTTTTTACGGAAATATTTATATTATTTACAGCAGTTTTCCCACCGAAATTTTTACTTAAATTACTGGCAGTAATCATTAAAGACCCAACCTTCTTATGATAAAATTAATAGTATATTGAAAGGATTGATTATATGCTCAAAAGAATTCTCCCTACCGCAAAAGATTTCATTAAAGAAATCGTTCAAAGCGAAGATATATTAGTCGATGCGACTTGCGGCAACGGCCACGACTCTTCTTTTCTTGCGCGTCTCGCACCGGACGGTCATGTCTACAGTTTTGACGTGCAGGCCGACGCGATAAATAATGCAAAAGAAAAATATAGTGAACCTAATATTTCATTTATACATGACGGCCATGAAAATATATCCAAATACATTTCCTCACCTGTTAAAGCCGGTATTTTTAATTTGGGCTATCTTCCCGGCGGCGACAAATCAATAACGACGGCGTACGACACTACTATTACCGCGGTTAATGAATTGTTTAATTTATTAACACCTGGCGGCAGAATTGTAATTGTCGTTTACCACGGCCACGACAGCGGCAAAGTTGAACGTGATATGCTTATAGAAACACTGTCGGCTTGGCCGCAGGACCAAGCACAGGTGCTGCAGTATCAATATATTAACCAGAAAAACAGCGCGCCGTTTTTACTCGTGATAGAAAAATTGAAGTAAGATATTTAATATCTTACTTCAATTAATCCGTTACTATACCGATAGAAAATAACTGCGCATTAAAGAACTGCGTCATTAAATAATACGGATATTCAATATTCTCTCTTTGGAAAATGCTGTGCTCATCGGAATCCAGCATCGTAAAACGGAAATCATCCGACTGTGTTCTCTTAATGTATTTCGCAGATAAATAAGAATTAATAATCTGATTATCACTGCTCATTACGGAAAGAATCGGCACTCCGATGATATCTTCCATATTTTCCGATGTTAATTTCATCTGATTAATAATCGTCTTGTACCATTGGTAACTCACTCTGTCGACAATCAGTTCATCTTCTTTATAACGCTCCAGAAACCGTTTATCCTGCGTAAAGTAATTCATTTTAATACCCAGGTTAAATCTGGATTCGTCGCTCGTTACACGCACGCTTGTCAGGATTGTATTTTTACGGTTCATAAATGACTGTTTAAATGACAAGAGCGGATTTAATGCGACAATACCGTCAGACTGGATTCTATTTTGCCTGTGAGCTTCCAGAGCGATTAAACCGCCAAGGCCCTGTCCGATTATAAATGTCGGCAAATCGTATTGCCCCGCAAGTTCATGCCATTCGGCCACACGTTCCACATACTGTTCGAAACTGTTGATGTGTCCTTTGTTCATACGTGTCGTCTGACCATGCCCCGGCAAATCACCAATAATAACGTGATAACTGTCACGGCGCAACTTTACTGTGAGCTCATCGTAGTATTCATGGTGCTCCAGTAAATCATGAACAATGACCACGACACCCTTTGGTTCGTTTTCTGTCTCCCACTTCCACATAAGCTTTCTCCTTACAAATAAATGCAAATTTGATATGATGAATTTATTATAACATTTGAGATGGGAAAGGAAATTTAAAATGATAATAGATTACAAAAATCACACACCAAAAATTAGTGACTCTGCTTTTATCGCACCTAACGCAACAATAATCGGAGATGTTGAGATTGGCGACAACTCATCTGTATTTTTCGGCACAGTCGTCCGCGGAGATATCGCACCAGTACGCATCGGCAATAATACGAATGTTCAAGATCTCTCAGTACTGCACCAGACACCAGGCCTGCCGCTGACGCTGGAAGATAATGTGACAATCGGCCATAAAGTGACGCTGCACAGCTGTACTGTTAAAAAAGGCGCATTAGTCGGCATGGATTCAATCGTGCTTGATGAAGCTGTTATTGGGGAAAATGCATTTGTAGGTGCTGGTTCATTAGTAACTGGAGGGATTGTTATTCCGCCGAACACACTGGCCTTCGGACGTCCTGCAAAAGTAGTCAGAGAGCTGACAGCAGAAGACCTTGAAGAAATGAAACGCATCAATGAGACATATGTTGGTCACATTCCAAATTACAAAAACTAAAAATTAAATTTTTTTACACCCTTTTTTATTAAAAGGCGATATAATGAGTTAAGCTTAAAAAGAAAACGCTTTATTTACAGGAGGATTAGCAATGGGAGTAGTTAGGGATATTTTCATCGGTTTATCAGAAAACAAGATTTTAAATGATGCATCAAAGCAGGTGGGGCTTAGATTTGGTGCACAGAAAGTAGTCGGAGGAACGGGTGTAAAAGACACTCTTAATTGCCTTCGGGACTTAAATAATCAGGGTATGAGTGTTACATTCGATAACCTCGGGGAATTCATTTCCGACCGCAAAGAAGCTGAGAAAGAAAAGAATAATATTATTAAAATGATTAAAGAGATTCAAAAAGAAGGACTGGATGCCCACGCTTCAGTTAAACTTTCTCAAATCGGCTTAAATATTGATGAAACTTTCTGTTATAACAATATAAAAGAAATTCTTGATACAGCCAAAGAAACAAATATGTTTGTAAACCTGGATATGGAGAACTATTTATCAAAAGAACAGTCACTGAATATTCTTGATAACCTGCTCGAGGAATACGACAATGTTGGTACTGTTATTCAGGCATATTTCTATGATGCTAAAAAAGACGTAAGAAAATACAAGAACATCCGTACGCGCTTAGTAAAAGGCGCCTATAAAGAGCCAGATACGCTTGCGTACCAGTCGAAGGCTGATATTGATCAGTCTTATTTTGAAATTATAAAAACGCATTTAGTAGAAGGAAATGGTTTCACTTCAATTGCGACACATGACCATCACATCATTGAGAAGACACTTCGTTTTATTGAAACGCAGAATATTTCAAAAGACAAATTTGAATTCCAGATGCTGTACGGTTTCCGTAAAGATTATCAGCAGGATTTAGTCGCACGTGGTTATAACATGTGTGTGTATGTACCATACGGGACTGACTGGTATGCTTACTTTATGAGAAGACTGGCAGAAAGACCTCAAAACCTTAATCTGGTTGTTAAGTCTCTGACTTCAAGTAAAAAAGTACAAGCTGGCGCTGCTGCAGCTGCTGTAATCGCAGGATTGGCACTTGTACGAAAAGCAGTTAAAAATTAAGATTAGATTGGAATTTTTATGACTAAATATTTAAGTATAGGCGCAGGTGCAGCACTCGGTGCACTTTTGCGCTTTTTACTATCCATAGGAGTCATCACGCTCCAGCTGCCCTTTTACAGCGGCACATTAATAATTAATATGGCCGGTGCACTTTTAATCGGTTTCTTTATCGTCAAGGAGCTTAAGCCGTCATTGCACAGTTTTTTAATTACAGGATTCCTTGGAAGCTTTACGACGTTTTCCATGCTGAGTTATGAACATTACCTGCTCCTTTCTTACGGAGATTATTTAATGTTTATTATTTATCTTGGCCTCAATCTGTTCCTCGGAGTCGTTGCTGTGTTCCTTGGATTTACGCTCGGAGGTAGAAAATTAAATGATTAATATACTGACGATGATGGTTGCAGCCGCCCTTGGTGCAAGTCTGCGTGCGTATATTCACCAGCTGCCTGTTTTAAAAAATAAAGATATGCCTTATAGTACGATGGCCATAAATATCGCCGGTGCTTTTTTAATGGGTTTTACCGTAATGCTGGTTGCAGAAAATACCCAGTATTATTTAATAATTGTCACCGGGTTTTTAGGCGGCTTTACGACGTATTCACAGTTTGCTTTAGATCAATTTAATCTCCTTCGTGAAAAGAAAACAAAATTATTCTTTAAATATTCGCTGTCGACGGTGTTCTTTACCCTTGTTGCAGTTGCCTTCGGGTTAATTGTGGGCAGTATGTTTGTTTAAGCTAATAAGTATTTCCCTGATTCAATTAAGAATCAGGGATTTTTTTGTTCAGAAATATAAAAAAAGCGGCCCGGAGGCCGCTTTAAAATACTTTGTACTATTTAGTTTTTAGGCTTTCTTCTGAAGAATGCGAGTACAGCACCTGCAGCAAGAAGAATTGTTGCAACAATTCCAATCGGCGCAGCAGCTACACCAGTATCTGGAAGAATACCGGATCCGGAATCATCGCCAGAACCATCATCTCCCTCAACTTTAGTTACTTCTGAAGAATTGGTCATAATAATTGTAGATGCTACAGCAAAACCGGTCAGGCTGTGTCCGCCCATAAAGTATCCTGATGCACTGTTTTTATTTACTTTTCTGGATCTGAAAAATGCATACAATGCCACGCTGATAATTACTACTAAAAATAAGATAATAGACAAAACACTCATAGCTGAATCTCTCCCTATTTAATATTATTAATTAATAAGCAGTACATTCAGCTGTTTAAATAAAGAATAAGTATATTTAGCTATGATATCAAAAACCGTATAAGTCCTCGGGGTCATATATTAAATTTCCACCTCTTTATTTGTACTGCAGTCCCAAATAGAATACCTATAAGTGTAGTACAGTAAGATTTAAATTTTAATTTTAAATCTTCAATTAATTTAGCGTATAATTTTATAACAAAAAAACCAGAGTTCCCTCTAGTTTTGATGATACAGACTCACAAATTCTTCAATCGACAAATGAAAATCCTGAATTCGATTTTTAATTAAATCGTGAGACCAGTCCCACCATTTAATTTCAAGCAGTGCTGTTATCACTTCATCACTGAATCTTTTTTTAATTTCTTTTGCCGGCACACCTACGACAATCGCGTAAGGTGCCACATCTTTAGTCACTACAGCGCCTGCACCAATTACCGCACCATGCCCCACTGTAATCTCAGGTGAGATAATGGCACCGTGGCCGATCCATGTATCATGACCGATTGATGTCACTCTCGCTTGTCTGTGATTGAAAAATTCGCTGTCATCATTATTATTGAAACCGTACATTTCCTGTCTGTACGTAAAGTGATGCAGTGAAGGTCTGTCATACGGATGGTCCGTCGGACCGATTCTTACCATTGCAGCAATATTCGAAAATTTTCCTACGATTGTATTCTGCAAAAAGCAGAACTGCCCTGTGTAGGAGTAGTCTCCAAGTGTGCTGTTCTCTAAAAAATTAAACATGCCAACTTCGGTATAGACACCGAAGTCACAGTTTTTTATATTCGTATTATCATGGAGCAGCACATCTTTACCCAGTTTTTTATTTGAAATATTCATTTTTTGCCTCCATCTTATTAATACTTACAATATTAACTTGGCGCCATGTCTGACGAAGTAAAGTAAGTATTAACATTGTAGAGAACAGGTAAAATTAACCCAGCTTTCTGTACTGCTGCTGATGGGAAGATGTTTTCTCTATCGCTTCAACTGATTTTTTATTCTGCACTTTTTCTAAAAACAGACGCCCTAAACTGCTGCGTGTTTCCGTTTTAATCCGGTTCCACTTATAGCCTTTGAATAGATCCTTCAGCAGAAATACTTCGCCTTCTTTTAAGTTTTTCGTTTCCTGCCAGGCCTGCTTAATAATCTTCTTCTCATTTTTTGCCATCGTTACCACCTCAGTTTCTCCTAAAGTATTAATACCCAATTTTCACGAGATATAACAATTACAGCTTTAATAGTCTGCCTGCCGTTAACAACAACACATTCGCACCATTAACTAACTGCTCCGGTGAAGAATATTCCAATGGATTATGACTGACACCGTCTTTACTCGGAACAAATATCATTGCGGATGGTGCTATTCTATTAATCATCTGTGCATCGTGTCCTGCACCCGATGTCATTAATTTAGAGCTCAGTTCCAATTCCCCTGCAGCTGCAACGATGTTTTCAACGATTGTCTTATCAAATGTCACCGGTTCAAATATCGCAAACTCAGTTGCCTGAACGACTATCTTACCTTCTGCTTGAATATCATCCAGCGTATCACGGACTAATTTCTGAGCTTCATGGAATCCTTTTTCTGTTGGACTCCTCATATCCAGTGTGAATGTTGCTTTCGAAGGAATTATCGTTGCTGCGTTCGGCTCCAGCTGAATCGAACCCAGTGTCGCTACAGTATCTAGATTATTTTTATTAATGTAGTTATAAAGTGTCGACATAAAATGTGTCACTGCCTGCATCGGATCTTTACGCAAATAGTTCGGGGTAGATCCTGCATGATTTGCTTCACCGGTAAAAGTAATTTCCCGTCTCGAGTTCCCCTGCAGATTATGAACTGCACCGATTTCCAGACCTTCTTTGTCCAGCACCGGTCCTTGTTCTATATGAAGTTCTATATACGCTTCAGGCTCGATAAACCCAGGTTCATTGTCACCTGCATAGCCGATACGTTCCAGTTCATCTCCTAATCTGAGTCCGTCGATACTCATTGTATCCAGTGCTTTGTCTATATTTAAATCTCCTGAATATACTAAAGAGCCAAGCATACTCGGCGGGAATCTCACCCCTTCTTCGTTAGTAAATGCAGCAATAGTTACCGGTCTGTTTGTTTTAATATTATTCTCTTTTAAAGTCTGGACCGTCTCTAATCCTGAAAGAACGCCGTAGCTGCCGTCATATTTTCCGGCATCAATAACCGAGTCGATATGCGATCCGAGCATTAAGGGTTTTTCTCCCTTGTTGTGTTCTTCTTCCCAGCTCGCAAATATATTACCAAAACGGTCAATTTCAACTTTTAAGTCCAGTTCCTTAAACCAGCTGACCAGTAAGTCTCTGCCCTGTTTATCTTCATCGGAAAGCGCCAGTCTGATTAACTGTCCATCGTCATTTCTGCCGACCTCACCGAGTTCATTAATTCTATTTAATAGTCTGTCTTCATTAATTTTTAAATGATTCACTGTAGATGTGCCCCTTTTTAAAGTACTTTCTTAATGTGTACCCTTCATTATTGAACTTATTCCAATATTAATTTTACAATTTCTTCTTTTGTAATACTGCCCAAATACTTTTGCAAATCGATTGATGACAATACTGAAGTTAAATCTTCCTCTTTCAATCTGACACCTTCAAGCGTTTCTTCGACTGCATTGATTTCCTTATTCCCGAAAAAGTCACCGTAAATTTTAGCCTCCTGGATAATCCCGTTCTCTACATCCAGAGTAATATCAAGCGTACCGATAGAAAATCTGCCGTCTCTTGAGTACTTGAATCTTGGAGACTTACCGAAAGTCCATTCCCAGTTGTTATATTTCTCAGCCATCATCTTATCAATTTCAATCCAATCTTCTTCGGTCAGTTCATAAGTTTTAACTTCATTTCTGTCGGCAGCTCCAAATATTTTTAAAATCATCAGTTCTGAAAATTCGATGCTGGATAGATTTTTATACTCTTCACTTAAATAGTCTCTTAAAGATATCACTCTGCTGCGGACAGATTTAATGCCTTTGGATTCCATTTTCTTTTTATTCGGTTTCAGTGATTTCTCCATTTTTTCATCATCGATATCGAGCAGCAGCGTATACCCGCTGTAGGTCCGGCCGTTCACCACATTCATTGCCCCGCCTGACACCTTTCTTCCCTCTACATGCAGATCATTGCGCCCGCTTTTCTCAACATTTTTTAAACCCAGTTCTTTGAGTATTTGAATCGCAGGTTCATACATCTGATCAAAGTTAATGTCGGCACTCACATCGGTATTATCACTGACAAAACAAAAATTCACTCCGCCCATATCGAGGTAAATCGTCCCGCCTCCGGTATCACGTCTGACAAGATTAATATCATTTTCTTTCATATATTCTAAATTCGCTTCTTCACGTGCATTTTGATAGCGGCCGACCTGGACCAGCGGTTTTGTTAAATATGGAAAGACCATGTCTTCACCTAAAAATAAATTTTTCTGGGCATAGACCTGCACAGCAAGAGCGACTGCTCCGTCGTATATGTACTTTCCGTTGCGTTTAACTTCTATAAGATACATTGACTAGTACTCCGTTTCGTAAGTTTTCTTTTTAGTAAACTGCTGTTCCTTTTGAACATTTAATAACAGTTCTTTAATATCTTCCTGCAGCCATACTGACCGTTCTCTGATTGCAGGCGGTATTCTGTAATCTTTTAAGTTCACAGTCATATATAATGCATTATTTCGATTTTCCGTCATTTGCTGAAACGGATGTTTAATCACCTGCGGTGCCATATAGCCGCAGCCCAGTTCCAGTATTAACAGTTTTTTATTTATATTACGGTCTAAAAAATTATGGAACAGCTTTTGGTCCTCAAAAAATTTATCATCCTCAACCATCCAGTCGGTATGATTGCGTCTGTTCAGTTCCATCGATGCACCGCATTCCGGGCAGTACGGAATCAGCTCATCCGGGACTTTCATGTTCTGCTGTTGTTCTATCATATCTTTCATTAATCCTTCATTGTTAAACCGTTTCGGAGTACATCCCTTTGAGCACTGCAGCAGATTATATTTACCCTGGACATCAAAAACTTTGTCCTGATCAAAGCCTGCGATTTCAAATGCATTGTCTGCATTGGATGTAATAATATGATAATTTCTACCTTCAAGTAATTCTTTAAGACGGAGATAGGATCCACCAAGCGGCTGGCCCATATAATTTAAATCAACAAAACGGCTGAAAAATGCCCACTCTTCATTTAGGCTTTCAAACTCAAACACACTTGCCTGAAACATATCCAGCCACCGGTATTTCTCGATAAAATCCGGAAAATTCTGTGTAAATCTCGGCCCACTATATGTAAACCCGTCTGCCGCACCCATACCGGCACCAACGCCAATTAATACAGCATCCGCTTCATCCAATGCCATGTTCAGCTTGCTTGATGCAGTTAAATCTTTACTCTTACCCAGCACCTGCCATGATGTTTCGCACATAACTTTCAGTCCTTTTATGAATAGTTAAAAAACTTCTCTTGAAACTACTATAACAAATTAAAAACACGATGATTAAAATAATCATCGTGTTTCCTGATTTAATTATTCTTCTGCAAGACCGACATTATATAATGCTGTTTCTTCATTAAATCCTATTTCAACGCCGTAGTTCACAACGTTATCTCCAACTGGGTAGACAGAAGAACGGTAGACTGTCGGTATTACAGCTACATCTTCCACCATGAGTTCCTGCCATTCTTTATAAATTTCAATCCGTTTATCGATATCAAGTGCTTCTTCTGACATTCCTCGTGTCAGAAGTTCAGTATTCTTATCAGACTCGTATCTAATGTAATTATATGGTGCATCTGCTCCGTACAGTGCTGTTGGATCTAAATCAGTTCCTACAGACCATCCTGCTAAAAATACATCAATACCGGGATCATCATTTTCAAGCATATCGTAGAATGTGTTGTATTCAATCAGTCTGCCGTTAAGTTTATCGATATCAAGTCCGATACTTTGCCACTGCTGAATATAATAGTTTGCCAGTGGTTCAGATGTATCCCCGCCTGACATTGCAGCAAAGTTGATTTCGAGCGGTTCACCGTTAGGGTCTTCTCGCATACCGTCTCCATCGACATCTTCATATCCCGCTGCATCGAGAATATTATTTGCTTCATCGATATTAAATTCTGGTGTTTCAATTTCATCATTGTGGAAATTTTTATGGTAAGGCGGAATAATTGTTGTTGCTTTCCAGCGCAGACCATTATAGAAACGCTCGCCGACTGCATTATTATCAATTGCATGCCACATTGCACGGCGCAGTTCAACATCTCCCATTTTAGCTTCTTCCATATTAGAATCTACTGTGCCATTTTCCGCATCCCACGTACCGTATTTAAAGCCAATGTAATCATAAATAGGTTCAATCTGGGCTAACCATTCCACCCCTTCCATATCTGCTACATCAGGATACTGGTTTGTCGGAAAGTTCACTGCGACATCAACATCTTTAGATTCAAGAGCACTTGAAATTGAAGAAGGTGCCACAACTCTAATATTAATACCGTCGAGCTGAGGCTCTCCGCGCCAGTAATCTTCATATTTTGTTAAAGCAACAGATTCACCTGTTGTAATTTGCTCTACTTTATATGGTCCAATACCAATCGGGTTCTCTCTTGTCTGTGGTGCTGCTGCCATTTCACTGATTTCCAGTCCTTCATAATGATGTTCAGGGAATGCATAGAACCAAAAGCCTCCCGCAGTTAGAGACGGTGCAAGTTCTTTATATGTAAATACCGCAGTCTGCTCATCTATGACTTCAATACCTGAAATTTCATCTGCTTCACCTGCACGGTATTCATCGTAACCGACAATTGACGTAAACCCGTCAGTAGTTCCGCGAACCCCTTCGTAATCTGGGTGACCAATAATTTCATATGATGCAATGTAATCTGTGATTTTCAGCGGTTCACCGTCATGCCAACTCACACCATCCTGTACGGTAAATGTTACTGTTTTATCTTCTTCATTCATTTCGTAATGAATTGCCCCTTCGTTTGTCGCCTGCTGATCTTCATCGAAAGTAAATACAGATTCATCGATATATTCTAGAACATCCGCTTCAGGCGCTAAAGTATAAAATGCCCAGTTAAACGTACCGTCAAAAGGCGTGTCACTCGTGTATCCAACATTCAGTGTACCTGTACCACTCGGTTCAGCCTCGTTTGATACTATCTGAGGGAAATCCTCGTAGCTGTATATATTAGTATCATCCTGAGCAGTATCCTCACCATTTTCCGTATCCGTTTCAGTCTCTGCAGGCTCCTCTTCACCATTACTGCAGGCGGCCATCACAAATAATAAACTCGATAAAGCCAGCCCCTTCATTAATTTAGAACATTTCATAAAACCCATCCCCTTTATAAAATTATCTGATAATTACAATTATATAATTAGATAAAATAATGTAAAGGCTTTCATTTTCGTTAAGTGTAAATATACTAATCTTTCAGTAGCTCAGGTATCAGTATAAACCCATCTTCATCTGTGCCGAATGTTCTTGGTTCTGCCAATTTTTTATGTATTAAGTACAACCCTAAAGCACACAGTACTGCATCCAGTTTATCTTCTAAATGTTTGTGGAATTTACGGGTGATAGTTGCTTCATCTAAAATCAGTTTTTCGCTGAAGCTCTTAATAATATTCTCTTCTTCGAACATTGTAATCCGGTCAATCAGCAGCACCATCTGCCCGACTGTTTCTTCGAACATCATTCCTTTTTTACGTTTATATCTAACCGGGAAAATATCCGGGAACAAGCCGCTCACAATCCCTGTCGGAAATGTCTCAATAATACTCGAGCCCTCTTCATTCCTGCCGATGCTGATATTTGGAAGATGTTCTGTAATTAACTTGCTTAACACTTCTCCACGGATACTTTTAAATGTTTTTGTTAGAAATGTTCTATTCGAATTAAACGCAAACAGACGATGCCCGTGAATTCTCCCCCTCTGCAGATCACGTTCTGCCTGACGTGAACCGGTCTCATTATTTACAATGAGCGGTGCATCGATTGCGATATGCAGTATTTCAGCACTGTAAGTTTTAATAATATTGACGATGTCCTCATCGCTGAACACCGCAGATTCGAGGATAAGCACTTCTCCACTCTCATCCATAACACAAATTCCGCTCTCATTTTTATAAGTCCACGCCAAATCTATTCCGATAAATTTCATTTGTAACACTCCTGTTCTGCGTATCATTATTGATGCTGTATCAAGTATATTATACTAAAAGTAAATTATTAACATAGGGGATGGTCTGGATGTCAAAAGCACTCTTAATTATTGATATGCAGCATTGTTGATTTTATTGGAACAGTTATGGACTGGTCTGAAGTTATTGCGAATAAATATTTAGAGGAGACAGATTTCAATGATGATTAACTCACTCACTTTAGAACTGCCGCTTAAAAATATTCAATCTATTACACCTTTTAATAAAGGATGGTCCAATGATTATAAGTTTATCGTTGTGACTGATGCTAGGAAGTATTTACTCAGAGTAACTGATATTAAAAATAAAGAGACGTACTTGGAGCACGCAGATTTATTAAAGCAATCAGCGGAAAACAACGTACCGACTCACAAGCTTACTGCACATGGTTATTGTCTGAATAATACTTATTATTTTTTGCTTCTGGACTGGATAGATGGAAACGACGCTCGCGATGTAATTAATAATTTCACTTTGTCAGAGCAGTATAACTTTGGTGTCAAATCCGGAGAGTTATTAGCTGCGATTCATAATTTTAAAACTGTCAGTGAAAGCACCGAATCATGGGTTACAAGATATAACAGAAAAATTGATATGAAAATAAAAATGTATAATGACTGCGCCTTAAAATATGATAGCGGTCATCTTTTAATGGACATCATCAATAATTACAGACATCTGATTAATAATAATAGAAATGTGCAGCATCACGGTGATTTTCATATCGGCAATATGCTGATTGACAGCAATAATAAACTTCATATTATTGATTTTGACCGTCATGATACCGGTGAAGCTTATGAGGAATTCAACCGGATTACGTGGTGTGCGAGTGCCAGTCCCGCTTTTGCCAGCGGCAGAATCGATGGTTATTTCAATAATGATGTACCCGATGAGTTCTGGAAACTGCTCCAGCTGTATATCGCATCCAATATGCTGTCTTCACTGCCATGGGCATTTCGTTTTGGCGATAAAGAGATTAAAACGATGAGACGTTCCTATGCTGAAATTCTCGACTGGTATAATGATTTTAAACTGACTGTGCCGAAATGGTACAAAATAAACTAGTCTAGTCCGTTTGATTGAGGATGAGAATTCTTCATCTTCAACCAAAGATTCCCGGTTGAGTTTGAGAAATTCTCATTCTCATCCGAACACAGAAAATGCACTGAAATCATAATTTATGATTCCAGTGCATTTATTTTATTCTGCCGCAGCTTGATTTCTATTTTTCGTTCTGTTATTTACTAACAGCAATATTCCAATCAGTACGACAGCAGTAGTAATAATTCCCGCAATCGAATTTTGAGTAAGTCCGGTCATCAGGAATCCTGCACTTGCTGACAATCCAATAATAATAGCATATGGCAGCTGTGTACGAATATGTTCCATATGGTCTGCCGCAGAGCCGGTGGATGACATAATACTCGTATCGGATATCGGTGAACAGTGGTCACCGAATACACCGCCGCTGATTGCTGCACCGATGACAAGTGCCAATTCTAAATCAAGTGCAACACCCATCGGAATCGCAATGGGTATCATAATCGAGAATACGCCCCATGAGCTTCCAGAGGCAAAGGCAATCAGTCCTCCGAGGATAAAGATAATTACGGGTACTAAGAATGCCGGCAGATAGCTTCCCGCATAGTGAGCAATTACTTCGCCAAGTCCCATCTCCGTTGCTACAGTTCCGATTGACCACGCCATAACTAAAATAACCGGTACAATCATTACCTGCATAACACCGTCGACATAACCATTTAACAGGTCTTCGAGCGGCTGACGATAACGCAGTTTAGCATATAACATTCCGCCAACAGAACCGAGGAAAAATCCTGTTGTAATCGCAAATATGATATCTGCATTTAAGAATGCTCCTGTAAGTCCGTTTGCTCCAATATCACCTGTCCAGAATATAACGCTGAAGATTCCTGCAAACAACAGTGCCAGCGGGATAAGGAAACTGAAAATATCTGCATCAGCCGCTTCTTCATTTCCTGTCTCATTAATCATCAGCTTATCGTGCTCGCCGTATAATTTGCCAGTTTTAATCGCACGCTGTTCTGCTTTATACATCGGTCCAATATCAATTTTCATATTAATGACGAGCAGCACGCCGACAATCGCAAAAATGCCATATAAGTGGAATGGTATCATCTGAATGAATAACGTCCATGGATTTTCAGATAAACTGAGCGCTGCAAGCTGCGTCGCAATCAACCCTGTAATAAACGGCGCATATACACTGATTGGCGACATTGATGCCACCGGACTGCCCATCGAGTCGACAATATAGGCAAGTTTTACACGTGATATTTTTAATTTATCCGTTATCGGTCTTGTAACCGTACCGAGTATTAATACCGGTTCTGTATAAGAGAATAAAAATGCACTGCCCCAGACAAAGTTCTGTCCTTTCTGGCGGGTATTCACTTTCTTCGTTGCAAATTCTGCGAACGCCTTGCCCGCTCCCGTCGAACGGAGCACATTAATAAATCCTCCTGTAAACACAACCAGCAGTATTAACGATGCGTTCCACGGGTCCGCGATTGACGGCACCATGATTTCGTTAACTGTATATGTAAAACCTAAAACCGGATTCCACTCATTCATTACTGTTGCACCAAACCAGACGCCTAAAAATAATGCGACGACGGTCTGCTTAGTAAGAATGGCAATAATAATTGCCAAGAGCGGAGGCAGGAGCGATAACAACCCATATTCCATATCTTAAAACACCTTTCGTATTTTTATTATTTATATCTGTTAATAATACAGTACTGCCTGGCCAATGAAAACAGCAAAAAGGCGAGACCGCAGTCTCACCCTTTTAATAATCTAAGTTTTAATTATCACCGTTTTGAATGCCGAACTGATCTACAAGCTCCACATTTCTTTCTTCACCAAGCATAAAATCACCGCTAAGCTGATACATGCTGACGATCATTTCATCGTCTTCCACTTCGTAAATTGCGAAGTTCTGTGTAGAAGAATCCCGGTTGTTCGAGTGTGACTCTTCAAATGCCTCTGTGTCCTGCGGCTGGCCGCCGAAACCAAATAGGCTGTTGTAATGATCCATATCTTCCTGAGTCATCCAGTCAAGATCCGGTCTTACTTCGTGCAGATGATTGAGGCCTTTAGAGTAAACATCATCATACTCTTTCGTCCCGCCTGTGTTTGGAAGTACATATACTGTACCGTCCGGATCTTCCATGTACTCTACACCGTTGTCGCCGACAAATGTTTCTACATCTTCAACTTCAGCATTAGAGAAGTTTTCTTCTGTCGGTACGTGTGTTAATGAATGAGTTCTTGAAATAACGTGGTCGTGACCCTGCAGTGCAAGATCAATATCCAGCTCATCGATTAATGCAGTTAATTCCTCTCTTACTTTCTGCACATCTTCATCCTGCAGTGAGTGATATGATTTAGAATAAAGCGGTTTGTGGTAGTTTAGGACAATCCATTCTGCTCCATTGTCACGTGCTGCTTCAACATCTTCACGAATCCACTGCATCTGCTCTTCGCCGATTGCTTTTCCTTCCGGATTATCTTCAGATTCCTTATTATCATTCGTATTCAGTGTGACAAAATGCACACCGTTATAATCGAATGAATAGTAAGAACCGCCGTCAATTTCATCGTTTGCTGCCGGTACGTTAACGTGCTCATTGAATTTTTCGGTCAGCGGCTCGTCACCGTAGTTTAAAGCATATTCATCGTGGTTTCCTGACGCCACTGCCATTGCAGCCTGCATGAAGTATGGTTGTGACTGACCGAATAAGTCCACCCATTCATCTTCCACTTCAGCAGTTTCTACAACGTCACCTGTATGCAGAACGAAATCAGCATCTCCTGCTGTTTCAAGTGCATTCATTAAAGTATTTGCACCAAATGAAGCCTCGTTACGTACATTTTCATTCCAGAAAGCATTCTGTGTATCTGTATAGTGTACGAATTTAAATGGATCTCCTGACTCACCTGACGTTTTGAATGTTCCAATTTCGCTGACTTCACCTGATTCACTGCCGACTTTATAAGAATAAGTCGAGTTCGGCTCAAGGTCAGCTGCCTGTGCTTTATAAGAATACTCCGTCACATCAGTAAGTTCAATATGTCCGTAATCTCCGGACATCCACTCAGCACCATGCGCCTGACGGTCTGTATAATATCCATTAATTACAGGTTCGCCGTTTTCATCTTCAACCGGCTCTCCTTCTTTATCTTCTTTCACTTCACCAAATATGTAATTCCCGTTTTCGTCACGTTCACCGTAACTTGAAGTCACTTCAGATGCTTCTGCAGCAAACTCCATCGTATCATCAAAGTTTCCTGATTTAGAAACCCATACTTTAGCATCTTCAAATAAATCTGTGGTGTACCAGTTGAATGCCATTCCCGACCTTGTATCACCATTAATTGTCGTGATAATACGATTCGGCATATTATTTACCCGCACTTCTGCAACAGCAGGCTTGTCATTTGACAGTATCGGAGAGAATTCTTCTTCCGCGCTTGTATCTTCTACTGGTGCTGCTGTCCCTGCACTATTTGGATTACCGCCGCCTGCGCCTTCTGCGACCGGGCTGAACACTGCAGTAACCCCAAGTGCTGCTGCCAGAAAACCGGCTGACAGTTTTGTTACCAATGGTCTCTTGTTGAATAAATCTTCTTTCATAAATAAAACCCTCCATTAATTTGACTGATTTTGATGCTGCTTGTCAAATCTTACAGAACGAATATTTATATTTGTTTAATATATTGTAAAGGTTACTTAATATTGAAAACCGCCGTCTATGAATTTCTTAAATAATAAAACAAGCCGGAGCATTATGCTCCAGCCTGTTATGATTTTAATTATTATTCATAATAACTGTTGTCGTTAATACTGTTGTTGTCGCCATTAAAATCGCAGTTTCCATATCTTTAACCGACTGGCTGACAGCTTTGCCGTATTCATTAGTTTCAATAATCTCAATCAGCTTTTTCTCAGCTGATTTTTTTCTTTCTTTGCCGAACACTTCCTCAGTTAAATCGCATGTTTTAATTAAACTCAGCAGCATCGCGACTTCAGCGTCCGCTTCGGCATTATTAAACACAACATCGTTAACATGCTTGCGGATTTCCTGTTCCGGACGTGCATCAACGGTCGGATAGACATTAGTATTAAAAAAGAAAAAGTATGTCTTATCTTCTTCTTTTAAAATTCTTTTATCAACAAGTGATAAATACACCGGATCATTAATCGCCTTAGTATTACCGGCAAAATGATTAATCCAATGCTCAACCGTTCGTTCTTTATGGTCTTCTTTAATTTCATCGAGCACAGTATTGAAATATGAAACGTCTGTTAATGTATCATCAGCAAGTACAACTTTGCCTTCTTTTAATAC
This sequence comes from Jeotgalicoccus psychrophilus DSM 19085, assembly GCF_000425845.1. Taxonomy (GTDB): domain Bacteria; phylum Bacillota; class Bacilli; order Staphylococcales; family Salinicoccaceae; genus Jeotgalicoccus; species Jeotgalicoccus psychrophilus. The sequence goes on along the minus strand of NZ_KE384463.1, from coordinate 43,361 downwards.
TATATGCTTTTTCATTGCAAGCTCGGATAATATGGAACCAACCAGACCGTAATTCAGCGATGATGATGCCGACGATACAGCCGTGCCTTTATCGTCATCTGTACCAAGTAAAATAAGCACTTCAGCTATAGTAAACATTCGGACACCTCCAGGATTTATATATTAATACCATCAATGCACGAAGTTTAAACAATCCATTTAATTACAGATTTCTAATATAGCACATGCACTTATATTTTCTTTCAATTGAATCGAACTGTTCGATGTCTTTTCCAGTGTACTCTGCAAACATGTACAGCGGGTGAAGAGCTTTGTCTCCCGGCTGCACGCTGTGCGCCATATCTTCATCCGATAAGTAAAGATGGTAGTATTCATCAACTTTTCTATATGAATTCTTTTCAAACCAGTCCGCTGAATTACCGGCGTCACGGGTCCATACTTCAAGAATTTCAAGGTTTTGCTTAATCGCTTCTTCAACGGCACGCTCCATCAGTGCTTTACCGATACCCTGCCCCTGAAAGTCAGGATGGACAGCAAGATGCCAAATCATCCCGCCCTTTTCTTCTTCTGAAACGACTTTTTCTTCTTCAGTGTCGTATTCAATATCAATCAGACCGACGACCTGATTATCTTTAACTGCAACGAGTTCAATACTTGGATTCTCAAATTTCTCTTTTTCTCTATGAACATCGTCGTAATACGCAGTATCTAAAAATGATAATACGCGGCATCTGACCCAGCCTTTTTCGTCTTTTTCTTCATAATTTCTAATTTCCATAATAAGCTCCTTTTATTATCTTTTTTTCATGAAAAATAACCGTCTGTTTTTGATAAATAACAATGCAAACTGTTCAGCAAATAATATTCCTACAGCGATTGAGCCGGCGCTGATAATGACTTCCATAATTATATTTACCGCACCGAAGTAATCCGATAAAATAATGCTGCTCGTAGCATTATACGCAAGTCCGCCAGGAACAAACGGTATGATTCCCGGGATTAAAAAAATCGTCGACGGCTCTTTATGCACCCTTGCCATTATATGACTCATTATCCCAAGAGTAAATGCACCGATGAAATTCACCATAACGAGCGGCAGGTCGAATATTATGCCAAATGTCTGCCCCATCATCCAGCCGATAGCTCCGACAATACCCGCAGGAAGAAATAACTTTCTCGGCGCATCGAAGACAACAGCAAAAAAGTAAGATGCAGTAAAACTAAACACTAAGTTTAATAACCAATCCATCATTATTCCTCCTTAAGCGAATATTAAAACAGACGATACACCGGCACCAATTGCGAATGATGTGACCAGCGCTTCTGATGATTTTGTCGTAAACATCATCATATGACCGCCGAACAGATCCTGGATAGCATTTGTAATGAGTACTCCCGGAACAATCGGCATAACTGAAGAAATCAGTAGCGTTGACAAGTCTCCGCCTGGTATATAATGATGCCCGGTAACGACCATTAAGGCAATCGTAAGCCCGCCGAAAAATTCGGGTATAAATTGCGTCGTCAGTCTTTTCTTTATAATCTCTGTGACACAAATACCGAGACCGCCCGCTAAAAGCGTCGTGAATATATCTATTTTCAAGCCATCCTGCAAGTATAAAAAACTGAGGGCAATCATCGCACCTGCTATTGTCTTAAACCAAATCGGATGGTCTTTCGTCTTGATATATATTTCTTCGAGCAGATTAAACGCTTCTTTTAGCGTCAGTTCATCCCTAACTAATTTTCGTGACACGCTGTTCACTTTGGAAATTTTAATTAAGTTCGTATTCCGCTCTTTAATTCTGTAAATTCTTGGATAAGACTGGTCATGCAGTATAAAGTTTATCACCGTGTTGGTAACGAAACTATTATTTTTGATGAAACTATAATGTGAAGCTATGTAGTTCATTGTGTCTTCCGTCCGTGTTCCTTCCGCACCCGCTTCAAGCAATATACGTGCTGCGAGCATGACAACATCTTTAACCTGTTCTTCATGATCGTCGATATGAAGTTTTTCAACTTTCACCCACAACACCTCCAATAATATCTATACACCTATAATAGTATAAAAAATAAGCTTCAGCACCTGCTAAAGCTTATCACGATTATGCTTTCGCTAACGATTTTACTGCTTCATACTGTTCTTTTGCATCATTAAATCCGAGCTCATATAATTTTTCGAGCTTTTCTGTGTTGCGTGTCGTTCTGCCGACACCTGGATTCTCGCTCGGTGCAATAACGACAACATTACCTTTTTTCTCCTGCTCAAAAATATAATCCAGTCTCTCGTTATAATGTTTATATCTTATTTTCATGCGTTCATCGACTTTTGGATATTTTTTATAATTAATGATAGTCGACATTCTGCTCTCTTTTTTGTAATAACCACGCGGTTTTGTCAGCACGACAACGTTTTTTGTTAAGCCGTCACTTTCCGCTTTTATAATTGGAATCGGATCGACAATACCGCCGTCGAGCATATATTTCCCATCATGTTTCACCGCATCGGCGAAGAATGGAATTGAACTTGATGCACGCAGTAATTTACCGAGTGTCTGTGCATCGTAATCCTCTTTATAAAAATACATCGGTTCGCCCGTTTCACAATTCGTAGTAACGATAACGAACTCCTCTTTACCTGAAATAATTTTATTCACATCGAGCGGCACTAAAGTATTTGGTATTTCATCAAAAATAAAATCCATACCGAACAATTCACCTTTACGGATGAAATTACTGAACGATAAATACCTTTTATCATTTACATAATCAATACTGACTGTTCTGTTTCTTCCTTGCTGCTCCGACAGGAAAGATGCGGCCATGCAGGCACCCGCTGATACGCCGATAATATAAGGAAAATGTATGTCGTGCTGTGCAAAATATTCAAGGACGCCGGCTGTATATAATCCGCGCATACCGCCGCCTTCCAAAATAAGTCCTGTGTCATTCATTTTATCTGCTCCTTGTATCTCTGTGTAAAAATGATTGTATTAAACAAAATACCATAGATTTAACACAGATGTATAATTTACACGTTGATATTATTTCATTTTATTGAGAAACTGTTATATAAGAATACGCTTTCAAAGGAGCACTTATGAAGAAAGAAAAAATCAAACGCTTTATATATATGTACATATTTGTGTTCGCTATTATTATCGCCTTGCAATATTTATTTCTTGATGAAGTCAGCATACTGAACTCTCTGTTCATGCCAGCAGTCGTCGCGTTCCTGTCACTCGCTGTGAGATCAAATGTTAAAAAAGACGAAGAAGCTGCGCGCAGGAATGAGCATAATGGGAAAAGATGATTGCTTGGGTGTGGTATTAAAATACGGTTGTTAACCGGGAGCCTTCGATTCACAACAGGAAAACGCCGTTGTTAACCGGGAGCCTTCGATTCACAACGGGGAAACGCCGTTGTTAACCGGGAGCCTTGGATTCACAACGGGGAAACGCTGTTGTTAACCGGGAGCCTTGGATTCACAACAGGGAAACGCCGTTGTTAACCGGGAGCCTTCGATTCACAACAGGGAAACGCCGTTGTTAACCGGGAGCCTTGGATTTACAACGGGGAAACGCCGTTGTTAACCGAATACGTGGGATTCACAAAAAATGAGCGTACCTCACAGGCATGCTCATTTTCAATTCAAACTATATTTTAATCGACGTCACTTTCGTTTCCGTATAAGGTTCCAGCCCTTCCGGCGCACCTTCACGGCCGACGCCGCTTTCTTTTAAGCCGCCGAATGGAATATTTGCTGCACTTGGTGCCCCATTATTCCAGCCGAGCACTCCGAAATCGAGTTCTTCTGTTAAGCTGATTCCCGTCGCGTAGTTTTCAGTGAAATAATAGGCTGCAAGGCCAAATTCTGTGCTGTTTGCTTTTTTGATTGCTTCATCTAAATTTGAAAAGCTTTGAATCGGCGCCAGCGGTCCGAATGTTTCTTCACTCATACAGATCATATCGTCTGTCACATTCGTAATAACCGTCGGTTCGACAAAATAGCCGCCTGACTTATCTCCATTACCGCCGGTCGTTACTTTGCCGCCTTTTTCAACTGCATCTTCAATGTGTTTCATTACTTTGTCATAGCCGTCTTCATCGATTAAAGGACCGATTTTGACACCATCTTCCATACCGTTGCCGACTTTTAGTTCTTTAACCTGCGCTGTAAACTTCTCGGTAAATTCATCAAGCACATCTTCATGCACATAAAATCTGTTGGCGCATACACATGTCTGTCCTGAGTTTCTGAATTTCGAAGCCATCGCACCTTCGACTGCTTTATCGATATCAGCATCACGATGAACGATTAACGGCGCATGTCCGCCGAGTTCCATCGTGACGTTTTTAACCGTCACCGATGCGTCGCTCATCAGCTGTTTACCGACTTCAGTCGAACCGGTAAATGTCAGTTTCATAATTTTATCGGACTGTGTAAATATTTCACCAGCATCACGGCCCGATGCATTGACGTACTGTATCACACCTTCATCAAAGCCCGCTTCTACCGCGAGATCTATAAACTTCACTGCCGACATCGGTGTCGCACTTGCCGGTTTTACGATAAAAGTATTTCCTGCTGCGACAGCCGGTGCTGCTTTACGCGCCATCATCGCCACCGGAAAGTTCCACGGTGTAATTGCTGCAACGACTCCGATTGGATGTCTCGTTACTACAATTCTCGTCTCATCATTGTTTGCAGGCACTGTCCGTCCGTATATACGTTTTGCTTCTTCAGCGTAATATTTAATATAACTGTTGGCATAATCGACTTCACCAAGTGCTTCCGTCAGCGGCTTTCCGCCTTCAAGCGTAACGAGTTCTGCGATTTCCTGTCTGTTTTCTTCGATTTTTTCTGCCCATTTCAAAAGTAAATCTGAACGGTCCTGTGCATTCATTTTCTTAAAATCCTGAAATTTTTCGTGTGCAGTATTAATTTTCTTTTCGATTGTTTCACTGCTGTCTTTTTTTACACGTCCGGCTTCTTCCTGTGTTGCCGGATTAATTACGATAATTTCCTCTGTCATTTAATTCCCCTCCAAAATATAAAAAATCGTCCTATAAATAATTATAGGACGATTGGTTTCAATTTACAAAGTTACAGGCTCTGATCGATTAATGCATTCGCAATTTCATCCAGATCTTTAACTGTGTACTGGAATCTGCCGTGGAATACATATTTAAGGAAGAATGCTTCTAAATCTTCCTGTCCGACAATTACTCTGATCGAAGGGTCTTCCGAATAGTTGGTAATTGAATAGTTACCATTATCTTTCGGATTAAAGTAAATAATCGGTACGATATCATATTGTAATTTAAATTTATTTTTCAGTTTTTCAGCAGTCACTTTTGTTTCATCGATAATACCGTTGTAATGGTTAACCGAAACGTTTTCTGAATCTGCTTTTTCAAAAATTAAAGTTTGTTCTTTCTGCTTATCAAGTTCAAGCAGGTCGAAGAATGATTCAACATACGGTATTTCTTCAAACTGATTTTCATTCACACCGTGTAAAATGTGGCCGCTCCAGTATTTAGAATCAAGCAGATAAATACCAGTACGGGTTAATACTAAATGATCGATTTTACGCGTGTTTGTGTAATTTCTTGATGGTAAATAAATGTTCGACAGAATAATCATATCCGTCTCACGGATTTTTTCATCTTTAACAAGTTTGTCTTTTAACTGTATTAAAGAAAGGTCTGTTAAATACTCGCCTTTATCTACAGTAAACTGATGCAGGCTCGAAAGTTTGTTGTCGAGTAATGTCGTATCGTTATGATACTTTTCGTTTAAAGTAGACATTTCTTTCTTGTGTCCTAAACGTTCCTCTTCATGTTCACTTTCGTATTTTTCAACAAGTGACTCTTTTTCTTTCGAATATGTTTGCTCCACAGTTTTCACTTCATTGCGGTGTTTAAAGTAATATACTAAAAACCAGATTACAATGATGAGAAGTACTGCTGCGACCGCGATAAATATCGGATCTGTAAAAATATCAGTATTCATATTATTCCTCTCTTCCCGCACTGCTTAAATTAGCTATTTCTAAGTAGATCTTTCAGTGCATCGACTTTATCGAGTCTTTCCCACGGTAAATCGATGTCCGTACGACCAAAATGTCCATAACTCGCAGTTTGTTTATAAATTGGTCTTCTTAAGTTTAGCATATCTATAATACCATCTGGCGATAAATTAAACAGTTCTCTGATGACTTCTGTAATTTTTCCTTCATCGTATTTCCCTGTATTAAAAGTATCGACAGCTATAGATACGGGCTGTGATACGCCTATTGCATATGCCAGCTGAATTTCACATTTTTCTGCAATGCCGCTCGCCACAATATTTTTTGCAATGTAGCGTGCAGCGTATGCTGCAGAACGGTCAACTTTAGTCGGATCTTTACCGCTGAATGCGCCGCCGCCGTGACGAGCGTATCCGCCGTAAGTATCGACGATGATTTTACGGCCTGTAAGTCCAGCATCACCCTGCGGTCCGCCGATAACAAATCTGCCTGTCGGATTGATGAAATATTTAGTTTCTTCATCTAAGAGCTCCGCAGGAACAACTTCCTGAATGACATGTTCCAGCAGATCATCATAAATTTGAGTTGCCGGAATATTTTCGTGATGCTGAGTTGAGATAACGATTGTATCTACTCTCAGCGGTTTGCCGTCTTCATCATACTCAACAGTAACCTGTGATTTACCGTCTGGGCGCAGGTAAGAAATCGTGCTGTCTTTACGTACTTCTGTTAAACGGCGTGAAATTTTGTGAGCCAGTGAAATTGGCAGCGGCATGAATTCTTTCGTTTCATTTGTTGCATAGCCAAACATTAATCCCTGGTCGCCTGCACCTGTAGAGACACCTTGTGATTCACGTGTTTCAAATGCATTGTTTACACCGACAGCGATGTCTTCCGACTGCTCATCGATGCCTGTTAATACAGACATCGTTTTATAATCGTAACCGTACTTCGCATCGACATAACCGATTTCTTTTACTGTTTCTCTGACAGTTTTCGGAATATCAACGTATGTTTCCGTACTGATTTCACCGACAATCATTGCAAGCCCTGTATTTACTACAGTCTCGCAGGCAACGCGTGCGTATGGGTCCCCTTCAAGAATTGCGTCGAGAATCGCATCTGAAATCTGATCTGCGATTTTATCCGGATGACCTTCTGTGACTGACTCCGAAGTAAATAATTTACGTTCTGACATTTATAAAAATCTCCTTTATAGCTGATTTAGCTATCTCTTCAAAAGCAAAAAATAAAACCTTTTTCTCCATATTAAACAGAGAAAAAGGCTCGCCCTTTTCCCTTATCGCTCAGAATTACTCTGCATTCTTTAGCACCTTTCTTGAAAAAGGAGGTTGCTCTGGCTTCATCGGGTTTGAATCCCTCCACCACCTCTGGATAAGAGATAACTTATACTCATCTTACAATATTGTGAAATTCAAATCAAGATTAACAAAGTGTTATTTGTGACAGGTTTAATCTCTTTAAAATTAATCTGCTATTTTAAAAACATATTCTTAATGTTTTATAAGCCATTTATAACTTATACTTATGAAATAACATTGAAAAATATATATCAATATACACATGCGTTATCGTATTATATGTGTAAACATAAAATCGAATGTGTTATACTAATTTCTAAATAGTTCGTTAATGACAAATATTTTGGAGGCGAATCATGGTTAATCATAAAAGTTTAATCGAAGGTCTTGTTAACAAACCTTCTACACACAAACAATTATCAAACGCTGAACTTGTCGAAGCATCTATTCGACGCGACGAAGCAGTTCTGACAAATACAGGTGCCCTGCGCGCGCAGACTGGCGAATACACTGGACGCAGCCCGAAAGACCGTTTTATCGTAAGAGACAGTGTATCGGACAGCAAAATTGACTGGGGCGATGTGAACCAGCCGATTTCACAAGAAGTTTTCGATAATTTATTCGATAAAGTTACTACATATTTAAATGACAAAGAAGAATTATTTGTCTTTAACGGCTATGCAGGCGCAGACCCGCATACACAGCTTCAACTTCAGGTTGTTAATGAATTCAGCTGGCACAACATGTTTGCGAAAACTATGTTTATCCGCCCTGAAACAAAAGAAGAAGCACTGGCAATCGACCCTGAATTTACGATTGTTTCAGCACCGACTTTTAAAGCTGACCCGAAAGTTGACGGCACAGGCTCAGAAGTATTCGTACTTGTGTCATTAGAGAAGAAAATTATTCTTATCGGCGGTACTGAGTACGGCGGAGAAATGAAAAAGTCTATCTTCTCTATTATGAACTATCTGCTTCCTGAACAAGGCGTGCTCAGCATGCACTGCAGTGCCAACGTCGGTGAGAACAAAGACGTTGCATTATTCTTCGGTTTATCAGGAACTGGTAAAACGACGCTTTCTGCAGACCCTGAACGCGACCTTATCGGCGACGATGAGCACGGCTGGAACGACGACGGTGTATTTAACATCGAAGGCGGATGCTATGCTAAAACTATTAATTTATCAGAAGAAAAAGAACCTGAAATCTTTAAAGCGATTAAATTCGGTTCAGTTCTCGAGAACGTTGTGATTGATGAAAATGGCAACGCTGATTACGACGATGATTCACTTACTGAAAACACTCGTGCTGTATATCCGCTTGACCATATCGACAATGCACGCATTCCTTCAGTTGCAGGCCACCCGAAAACAATTATTTTCTTAACAGCAGATGCATTTGGAGTACTTCCTCCAATCGCTAAGTTAAGTAAAGATCAGGCAATGTATCACTTCCTGAGCGGGTTTACTTCTAAACTTGCAGGAACTGAACGCGGTGTGACTACACCACAGCCGGTATTCTCAACATGTTTCGGTTCTCCATTCTTACCACTGCACGCAACAGTATATGCAAACATGCTTGGTGACTTAATCGACAAGCATGACGTTAACGTTTATCTTGTAAACACAGGATGGACAGGCGGCGAATACGGTGTTGGTAAACGTATGAACCTGGCACACACACGCTCAATGGTCAGACGCGCTATCAGCGGTGAATTAGAACTTGGTGAATTCGCTGAAGATGAAATGTTCGGTCTGTCAATTCCTAAATCAGTAACTGGTGTACCTGAAAACATTCTTGCACCAATCAACACTTGGGAATCAGCTGATGCTTACAATGAAAAAGCACAAGCACTTAAAGAGCAGTTTATCGAAAACTTCAAAAAATTCGGTTCAGAATCAGCAGCAATTGCTGAAAAAGGCGGATTTTAATAATATTTGAATAGCTTGAGTCCCGGGATAATAATTATCCCGGGATTTTTTGGTTTAGAGTACGACGATTGACTATGTTGAAGGCACATTGTCATTCCAGCGGTTTTGATTGACTCTGTCGATTCAACATTGCCCATCAAACTTCTCAACAAAAAACCGGAACAACATATGTTGTTCCGGTCCACTATCACTCGCTACTGACAGCCGTTTTCCCTGACTTCATTATATAAATAAACTACACAATCATCTTTCAGGAGCAGGCTTTTATCTTCTTCAGCAATGTCATCGATATGATTGACGAGCATCGGACCATTTGTTTCATGGTAGTGTTTCAGCTGGTCCAGCCGCTCGATGTTACAGCAGAATGCTGCTTTACTGAATGTTTCATCACCATCATGAACGGTATATGTACCGACAAAGTGCAGATTCCCTACCAAACCGCCGGTTTCTTCATAAAGTTCACGTTGTGCACCTTCGACGAGTGATTCACCTTCATCCACTTTACCGCCCGGAAATTCGAGCCCTCGTTCTTTATGGTTCGTCAGTAAAAACTGGCCGTTAAACTTAGGAATAATCAGGACATGTTTCGTATTTTCAACGTAACTGTTTTCCAATGTGACACGTCTGCCTTCATGATCAGTAAATGTTTTCATGTATAATCCTCCTAGTTGCACTCTTGCAGATATCAGCTTACAATAGTTGTATTAATTTTAAAAGGTGATGCTGCAATGAAAAAAGTATTAATCGGCTCCGTTCATTTTTACCAGAAACATATTTCTCCAATGTCGCCGCCGACTTGCCGGTTTTATCCGACATGTTCAAATTATGCTCTTGAAGCAGTTGCTGAGCATGGTTCTTTAAAAGGCAGCTTTATGGCAACGAAACGTATTTTAAAATGCCATCCATTCCACGAAGGCGGTTTTGATCCGGTTCCCGTAAACAAAAAGAAAAAACGTCAGTAATTATATCTTATTAGTCCATACCTGTATTTAACGGTTTAGAAACATTTTTTGGTTCTGACTGCGGGAAATTTTCCCAGTGGATGTCATAATAATTTTATCGACGTAATGAATTTCTTTCGGCAGTTTATATTTCGCCAGATGTTCGCTTAAATGATTCAAGAGTAATGCTTCATCGACTGCTTCTTCTAAAAGCAGCACCGGCACATTGCCCCATTCGTCGTCATCCTTTTTAATGACGACACAGCGGTCCACGCCGCTGATTTTATACACTGCATCTTCAATTTCTTTCGGATAAATATTCTCACCGCCGCTGATAATCAAATCAGTACGTCTGTCCAGAATATATAAATACCCTTCATCATCAATTTGCGCAAGATCTCCCGTATTAAAATATCCGTCTTTTAATTTCAAATCCGCATTTAAGTAATCTCTGACAACACTGTCACCTTTAATTAACAGCTCATTGGTCTCTCGGTCTATTTTGATATCATAACCCTGCACATTACCGACAGCTCCAGTTAAAATCCTGTCATCTTTAGAAGAGATTTGAACAATTTGAGAGCATGTTTCAGTCATGCCGAATGAATTAAATACCGGCAGATCTTTTTCAATCGCCTCTTTTAAAAGTGACGGCGTTGTACTCGCCCCGCCAAGCAGCAGTCCTTTAAGGTGATGTGTGCCTTCCATGCTCATTAAACGCTTCAGCATCACAGGCACCATACTCGTATGAGTGATTTTATCTTCATTTAAAATATTCCAGACACGCTTTTCATCAAATTTATTTTCAACGACTAACGTACAGCCAGTCATTACCGTTCTGAACAGTATCGACAGTCCTGAAATATGAAAAATCGGATTAACCATGAGCCATGTACTGTCACTGTCATAGTCAAAATGCTGCTGGCAATTATTATGTGACGCTGCATGATTTTTATATGTCTGCGGCACTGCTTTCGCGCGTCCGGTCGTTCCTGACGTAAACATAATCGACAGGACATCATCCGGCTCAGGTTTATTGACGATAAAGGTCTGTGTCTCAAGCTCAAATAAATCATCATACAAAATCACTTCGACCCCTGGAATATCCACGGGTAATGTCGCAATAACTGTTGTCACCGACACATCTTTCAGCTGAGAACTGAGCTCAGCCGGTGTCAGACGTGTGTTCAGCATAACCATTTCCACGCCGAGCATCATCAGACCGTGAATCAGCTTAACTGAATCCAGCGAGTTGTCGATATATAACCCGACGCGTTTTAGTTTGAGCGCCTGCATATGTGTGCCGAGAGAATGCGCATGCATGTACAGCATCTGATACGTCAGAGATTCATTATTGTACTTTACAGCAATGTTATCAGGATAAGTAAAACTTGCTGTTTCAAGCCATTTATAAGACATTACTTCACCTCAAAAACACCCATCATAGACGGGTGTTATATTTTAAAACTATGAAATTTACGGGAATTTAGGGAATTGATCGAAGTTCGGTTCACGTTTTTCTTTAAACGCGTCACGGCCTTCTTTCGCTTCATCTGTAGTGTAATACAGAAGCGTTGCATCTCCAGCAAGCTGCTGCAGTCCTGCAAGTCCGTCTGTATCAGCATTCATTGATGCTTTTAAGAAACGAAGTGCCGTTGGTGAGTGCTGTAAAATATCTTCACACCATTCAACAGTTTCATCTTCAAGACGCTCTAAAGGCACGACTGTGTTAACTAAGCCCATGTCCAGTGCTTCCTGTGCGTCATACTGACGGCATAGGTACCAGATTTCACGTGCTTTTTTATGTCCAACGATACGTGCTAAGTAGCCTGAACCGTAACCAGCATCAAATGAACCGACTTTAGGACCAGTCTGGCCGAATCGTGCATTATCTGCAGCAATTGTCAGGTCACATACGACGTGCAGCACATGTCCGCCGCCGATTGCGTAACCAGCAACCATGGCAATAACCGGTTTAGGAATCACACGGATTAAACGCTGTAAATCAAGGACATTTAGACGCGGCACATCATCCGAGCCCACATATCCGCCATGACCGCGTTTTTTCTGATCTCCACCTGAACAGAACGCAAGGTCACCCTCACCTGTTAAAATAATTACGCCTACACGCTGATCGTCGCGCGCGCGTGTAAATGCATCGATCATTTCTGCAACAGTATCCGGTGTAAATGCGTTGCGCACTTCCGGACGGTTGATTGTTACTTTAGCAATACCATTATAAAATTCATATTTAATTTCATTATATTCTTTAACTGTTTCCCAAACTCTAGTCATGAGTTATCCTCCTCTAAGTACTTTCGTACTAAGTTTATGTACGCTTCGTAATTTTCAAGATGAATATTGTGACCACAATTTTCAACTATATCCAGTTTAGCACTTTTCAGCCGTTCTGACATCGTTTCTGCTACTCTGATAAACTTCTTATCTTCACTGCCTGTAATTAAATAAAAATGGTTATTCAGACCGCTTAAATCATTCCAGTAAGACCGCTGTACACCCGTGCCGTACTTCAACAGGCTGTCCGCCGCTTCAGCCGGAGTCTGCTGCAGCCGCTCTTCATGCTGTGCTTTAAGCAGAGATTCGTCAGCATACTCTTGAGTTTGAAACAGCGGCATACTTTGCCAGAAATTTAGAAATTCATAATAATCGCTGCCGATTAATTTACTGCGTTCCTGATCGACAAGAAGCCGCTCAGCTTTCTGCTCGTCGTCAGCAATTCCCGGTGACGCACTTTCCAAAATACATTTTTCAATACGCTCAGGAAATTGGACAGTTAACGCAAGGGCTGTCCGTCCGCCCATCGAATAACCGAGCACATCGAAAGTGTTGATGTTGTGACGATCAGCAATAGCAATGAGCCCACCGGCAATATCTTCCATACGGTAATCATGTGAAGTACTGCTCGTGCCGCCGAATCCGGGTAAATCGACTAAGATGACGTTGCGCAAATCGCTTAATCCTTCGGCAATCTTTCTCATGCTTTCTTTAGACGATAAAAACCCGTGCAGCAGCATAATCGTTTTTGGCTCATTGTTATCAATCAGCTCGTAATTAAAATTCAGCATTATCCACCAGAGTTTTAAGCTGCTGTTTCAGTTCGTTATGACTTTCAAGATTATGTTCTCTGTCTGTTTTAATCTCAATCATCTGACGGCCTGATTGATTCAGCATGTCTTTCGTTAATTCATCAGCATTTTCAATATGAACGTATTCGTAATCATAGAGTTTTGCTGCATGTTCAAAGTTCAGATCAAGCGGTGTCCCGAATAATCTTTCGAAGTGCGGTTTATGTGCATACTGCGGCAGGTAGCTGAAAATGTTGCCGCCGTTATTATTAAATACAATAACTGTAAAGTCGATATTCTCAAGCTTGGCCATTAAGAGACTGTTGATATCGTGGTTCATCGACACATCACCAATCAGCATTGTGACCTGTTCTTTCGTACCGATACCAAGTGCGCTTGAGATGACTCCGTCAATACCGTTAGCACCGCGGTTTGCGAAAACATCGTGCGTAACGCGCGTATCATAACGTTCGAAATCCCTGATCGGCATACTGCTCGATAAGAAGAATGTTCGTGCTTCATCTGTCGCTTGAATAATGTCGTAGACATATCTGCCTTCATCAACAAACTTCTCTATATTAGTATCAATATAATTATGAATATCCTTCGACAACTTGATGAAACGTTCTTTAACATCACTCTTAAAATCATCATTAATCAGTCGCGGCAGTATTTCATTAATTGTGCCGACATACGTTTCGTCAGGCGTTACCGGGAACGGTTTAATGTCCTGGAACTCACTGATTAAATACTGCTGTACTGTTGTCTGTTTTAAAAATGCATTCGTCTGTTTTGATGTGACCGGCTCGCCGATACGGATAATAAAATCTACATTGCGGTTAATGTATTCACGGTGTTTGTCGCCGAAGTTCGAAAACATCATATCGTGATTGACAATCTCGTCTTTCACATCAGTACGTAAATTCTGACGCGGGTCAAAGACAGTAATAATATTACCCTGTTCAAGAACTGGTTTCAGCGGTGTTAAATCTTCTGCTGTTTCACCGATAATTACTAAACCTGTCCCGGTTAATTTTTCAATATTCCCAGGTAACGTCATGGCCGGGACTCGTTTTTTCTGTCTACGCTTAAATAAATCGAGACGCTCGATGTTCGGCATAATCGGTTCGCGGACCGGAATATTAAAATGCACCGGACCCATATTAATCCCGTTAAAATACTGGCTTGCCTGCAGCACTTTATCGTTAATTAACGATTCCGCACTGTCATGCGTGTCAGCAATAGGCAGTTCGGTCTGATAGCGGACAAAATTACTGTACATATTGTTTTGTTCAATCGCCTGCGGTGCCCCCACATTTTTAAGTTCATGCGGACGGTCCGATGTCAGAACGATTAAGGGCAAGTGACTCAGTCCTGCTTCACTGACAGCCGGCGTATAGTTCGCTGCTGCGGTGCCTGAAGTACAAAGTATCCCCACCGGCTGACGTCTCTTTTTAGTCAGTCCGACAGCAAAGTATCCAGCACCCCGCTCGTCAGGGTGAATATAAGTCTTAATACCGTCGTGCAGTTCAGCCGCAATCGCAAGCGGTGTTGAGCGCGAGCCCGGGCTGATAACCAGTTCATTCATGCCGCATTCGTACAGCGCATCTATAATACTAAACGTTTGTACCGTTAGTGCTTCTGTGTAGCTCATTAGTAGTCGCCTCCAAGACGTTCAACATCGGTGTGAATTTAACTTCCGTTTCTAAAAATTCAGCTTCCGGATCCGATCCTTTAACGATGCCGCAGCCAGCAAATAATGTCGCACTGCGTGCAGAAATCAGCATCGAACGGAGTCCGACAGCAAATTCACATTCCTTATCTTCATGAATAATGCCTAGCGGCGCTGCATACAGTCCTCTTGTGCCGTATTCATGTTCTTTAATATAGTCTTTTGCCAGATTCTTCGGCAAACCGCCTACTGCAGGTGTCGGATGAATCTGCTTTAATATCTTGAACTCATCTGCATCCTTCTTCAGTTTTGCCTGAATCGGTGTAAATAAATGATATATATATTTATTTTCCATTAAGAGCGGATTCTTTTTATAATTGAGTCCTTCTGAAAACGGTACGATATCGCTGACGATTGATTCTCTGACGACGCGGTGTTCAAACAGATTTTTTTCGTCGTTCAATAAGAATTCTTTCTGAATATTATTTGCCTCGGCGTCTTCAACACGCTGAATAGAACCTGCGATCGCATTCGTAGTCAGTTGTTCCCCGTCGATAGAAAATAGTTTCTCAGGTGTTTTTGAAACGAAGGTCGATTTTCCTTTTTCATAGTAAATCGTATACGTATCCGCTTCGTCTTTTAATCGTCTGATTAAATACAGGCGTTTTGCCTTCGACTCAAAAGTAATGAGTTTTTGGCGGGCTAGCACAACTTTTTTAAACTCGTCGTTTAAATTATTAACCGCTTCTTCAACGAGGAGTTTCCATTCATTTGGGAAAATATCGCGCTTACTTTTAACGACCGGTTTTTCTTTCTCTGTAATTTCAGCATTTTCTATCCCTGATAACACCCCGTCAATTTCTTCAAGCAGCCCGTCCATATTCAGCTCTGTTTTGCTGCGGGTTAAAAATACTTCATTCTTTTTAAGATCAAACTGCCACTCGGGTAAATGGAATTCAACCATTTTAAAGTCGTTCCACTCATCAGTCGTGTCTTTATCATCAAATAATGTGCCGCCAAATAAGCTCAGTTTAGATTTTAAATCATCTCCGAGCTTTTCCTGCTGCAATTTTGCAAACAGTGCTTTTTTGCTGTCTGCTGTCGCTTCTGGCTGAAACTTATCGCGCCACATACTTTCGATATAATTGATGCCGACAACATTATAGGTGCTGTCTTTTGACTTGAACCAATAGCGTGAGCCCTTTGATTCATTAAAATATGTAAATATTTTTTCTTCGTCAATATTATACTCATCCATAGGGATATGCAGTGTAAGATATTGCTTGTCCGAATCCAGACTGATATTCTCTATAAATGTTCGAGACGATTGTAATTTCATGAGTCACACTACTTTCATCATAATTAGCTTTATTTTATCATTTTTTACCTACTGTGTGTATGGACAAGTCTTAAATATGATAAAATTATAGCCATCATGTTTTAAAGGAGAAAGTCATGCAGGAAGCACAAGTACACACAGGATTTAAAAAATATTTGATGCTGACGCGCCCGCACACTTTAACAGCAAGTTTTGTACCTGTTTTTGTCGGGACGGCAAGCGTATTATTATTTGCGGATATCCGCTGGGGAATGTTTTTCCTTATGCTTATCGCCACAATTTTAATACAGTCAGCAACGAACATGTTTAACGAATACTATGATTTTAAACGCGGTCTGGATTCGCATGAATCTGTCGGTATCGCAGGCGCCATCGTAAGAAACGGCATGAGCCCGCGCCTCGTACTGACGATCGCTCTTATATTTTACGGCATTGCCGCTGTTATCGGTATTATCATTACGATAAATTCATCATGGTGGATACTGATAATCGGTGCGATCTCAATGGCTGTCGGTTACTTGTACACTGGCGGCCCTTTCCCAATATCGTGGACGCCATTCGGTGAAATCTTTGCTGGGTTCTTTATGGGTACTGTAATCATTATGATTACATTTTACATTCATACCGGCACGCTGCACGTATTTCCTTTATTAATGTCTATCCCTCCCGCAATTACAATTGGGCTGTTGAATATGGCAAATAATATACGCGACCGCAGAAAAGATAAAGAAAGTGGACGTAAAACTTTTGTCATCCTCGTCGGCAAACCGTTCGCCGTAATGACATCTGCTGCACTGCTCTTGTTCAGCTATATCTTTTTAATTTATATCGCATTCTTTACGCCGATGGGCTCTGTTTTTCTGCTCATTCCGCTGTTATCTGCACCACTTGCGATAAAGACAATTATGCTGATGCGTAAAGGCGATACACCAATCGAGCTGATCCCGGCAATGGCATCGATGGGTAAACTTAATACGATAATGGGACTGCTCCTTACTATCGGATTGATTATTTACGGTGTGACAGGTGTATAAACTTTCCTGAAAATTGTGTTTCTTCTTTCCAAGGAATATAATATAGTTGAAACAAACAATATAGGGGGATTTATCATGCAGTTAAAACGCACGTTATTCGCGGGAGGATTGGCAAGTATGCTTTTACTCGCCGCATGTAATGGGGACAGCACCGAAGAAGCTGGTACAGAAGAAGAGAAACCTGCTGAAGAAACAACAGGAGAAGAAACTTCAGAAGATGGATTATCGTATTCAGGAGTTAATGGGGATTACAGCTTCACAAACTTCACACCGGTTGAAGTGCCGGCAACTGACGCTGAAGGCAATGACACGACAATTCAGGCAGTCGCTGCTGAATTCGAATATACGAATACTTCAGAACGCACATCAACTCCGTCGGAAGCATTCAGCCTCGACCTTGCAATACGCCAGGTGAGTGAAGACGGCGAAGCACCGACAGAAAACTATACGATGGACCTTGAAGACGAAGGTGAATTTGCAGAAGGTAAAGCGGCTTCAGCTGAACTAGTCGAACCGGGCGAAAGCGCAACAGCAGTAGTTGCATATGGCCCGCTTGATCCTGAACTCGCTACACACCTTCAGGCAAGAGAAAATCCAATCGAAGAAACTGAATCAATGGATCATGAAATTGAGCTTGAATTAGCACCGGCAGAAGAAGAATAGATTTTTAAAAAACAGCGCCATGAAAATGGTGCT
This sequence comes from Jeotgalicoccus psychrophilus DSM 19085, assembly GCF_000425845.1. Lineage (GTDB taxonomy): Bacteria > Bacillota > Bacilli > Staphylococcales > Salinicoccaceae > Jeotgalicoccus > Jeotgalicoccus psychrophilus. The sequence continues at coordinate 25,305 of NZ_KE384463.1, read as the reverse complement.
GTTTTTTGTTTGGGGATTGTTGGATTCCGATGAAGCAAACTCATAGGACTCCAAAACCTCCAGGATTCCGATGAAACGAGCTCATAGGACTCCGAAACTCTCAGGATTCCGATGAAATAAACTCATAGGACTCCGAAACCTCCAGGATACCGATGAAACGAGCTCATTGAACTCCGAATCCTCCAGGATTCCGATGAAATAAACTCATCGAGGTCCCGACATAAAATAAGCCGTCCTTAAGTTGAACAGGACGGCTTACAATTCATTATTTCGTTTTCGTCAGGATAAACTTCGTACCTTCTGCTTCGTACGTCAGTTCCCCGCCTTCCATATCCATGCGGACAGACATCATAATATGACCTTTGTTATTGAAGTCTCTGTATAAAATACGAATACGGAAGTTCATCGTCTGATCTGGCTGCATGTAAAATTTCAGAATCACTACATCATTTTCAATTTCATCTTTTATGTAGTGATATTTTGTCGTAAAGTCATAACCTTTAATATAGACTTTCTCAATTTGAAACGGGTTATCATTTTTGTTCTCAACTCGGAACATCATGTACTCTCCGCGGTCGTCATTTCTCCAGCCGACTTCGTCAATCATTAAAAGCGGCTGAGTCGTCATGACCTCTGCACGTTTTCTCGAAAAGTAAATACCGAGACCGGCGATTGCCACGATAAATAACGCCAATATGACAACTATTTCTATCCAGACTGATAATGGATCCATATCTTTTCCAACTCTCTAATTAATTTCATTTATATAATTTTATCATTACATGTACGATAAAAACAATTATGTTATATTAAAAAGACTTTGTTAAGGAGTCGATTTTATGATTGAAATCTTAAGCGGTATCGGAATTTCCTTTATTCTTTTCATCATATTAGGCATTTCGATTTTACTTTCAGTAGACAAGAATAAATAATCTATAAGCGAGGTTCAAATTGAAAACAATTAAAGATAATCAAATATTAATATATGCCATTGTAATTATAACTGGCGGTATTATCGGGCTGTTAAATGTAAATATCGGCAGTATTTTAGCTCCATTGATTTCCCCGCTCATTGCACTGCTGATGTATGTCATGTTTGCGCAAATTCCATTTTTAAATTTACGTGAAGCTTTGTCCAATACTAAGTTTATAATCGCTCTGTTAATCGCTAATTTTATTGTTGTGCCAATAGTCGTATGGGTTTTAATTATACTATTCCCGCTGCATCCTGCAATTTTACTAGGCGTTTGTCTCGTTCTCTTAACACCATGCATCGATTACGTTATTCCTTTTACTAAGCTTGGTCAAGGTGATGAAAAATTAGTTTTAGCATCAACACCGCTGTTATTTATCATCCAAATACTATTACTACCCGTGTATCTGACGCTATTTATCAGCACGGATATTTCAGCAATTATTAGTATCGGGCCGTTTATTGAGTCGTTCCTTTTGCTTATTGTACTGCCGCTGATACTAGCAGTTATTACACAGCTGCTTGCTAAAAACACAGCAGCCGGTAAATCGTTGTTGAAACTTACCGGTAAGCTTCCCGAATTACTGATGGCGGCTGTCTTGTTTACAGTTGTCGCAGCACAAATCGGTAAAGTTTATAATGACCTGAGTATTATTTTAACTATCATTCCAATTTATATTCTGTATTTGATTATTACACCGTTTATTTCTAAATTGATTGCCTCAATATTTAAATTAAAACCACATGCCGGACGTGCACTTGCCTTCAGTGCCGGCACGAGAAATTCACTCGTTGTATTGCCGCTTGCGTTAGCACTCCCGGGAGAATGGGGTGTAATCGCTTCGGCAGTTATCGTTACCCAGACGATTACCGAATTAGTCGGCGAGTTATTTTATATAAAATTTATACCAAAACTGATCAAATAAAAAGCACTCAGCTTAACGGGCTGAGTGTTTTCTTAAAATTATTCTATTTCAAAAATATCATCTGTATGTTCATGCAGGTCTTCAGGCCCATTGATGTGAGCTGTGATACTGTACTCTCCAGGTTCAACTTCTGCTGTTTTTGCAGTATAAAACCCGTCACCCTGATGTTCAGCATTCAGCCATGTAATTTCTTCTGTTTCAGGTTCCTGCACTTCAAAACGGACGCGGTCCGCTTCGTATGCTTCATCTTCTTTCAGCAGCTCAACACTGATTACTGAAGGATCTGCTTCATTATCAACAGTCAGATTAATATCCAGTACATGCTCATGGTGGTGTTCGGCGCTCTCTTCGGCCGGTTCGTGAGTTTCTTCGCTTTGTGCTTCTTCAGTTCCATTGCCGCATGCAGCGAGTGCCAAAGTCAGGCCTGACAGTAAAAGTAACTTCTTCATAAAAATCCTCCCAAAATTATATATGCACTTATTTTATCAGACCTGTTTATACATTCGTGTATATTTTAAGTTCCTTTAGTGACAACATACGAATAAATTAATTCATATATTTGAATGATACCAGGTAGTTCATCCCATTATTTTTAGCAGATGCACCGGGCATCTCTGTTCTGTCATACTCTTCGAATCCAAGTTTTTCATACAGTTTAATTGCAGGAATATTCGTATCAGCAACATCGTCAATAATAAAATTATCGTAAGGCGTATTTTCAATAATATGTTGAATAAGCAGAGACGCGACACCTCTCCCTTGGAAATTTCGCGCTGTTCCGACAAACTCTATAGCTCCTGTATTTTCAAGAAGATTCTCGTGATACTTTTCAAATGGTTTCTTTAAAAGTAATCCGGCAAGAGCACCTTTATATAAGCCTAAATGTTTTCTCAGTTCTTTTTTATTTAATTTTACTGATGAATAATTTCTTTTCGTACAAGCAGTGACTCCGGCAACTTCACCATCTATAACAGCTACATAAAATTTATCGAGCACAAACATATGCTGAAATGCTTTCGCAATAACCTGTTTATCTTTTGAGAAAAAATTCAGCCACTGTGAAAATCCATCGGCAAATATCTGTCCCATCTGTTCCCTTACATCAAGATCTGTTTCATCTGCTTTTACTATTTTAAATTCTCCATTATGTAATTCCAAACATATTCCCCCTGTTTTGTTTAAGATTAGTATTTATTAATTATATAAATAGATAAATAAATTGTACAGTTTACATAAAATGATAGGAGATATCCCCTCAAAATTTATATTATATAAAATATATCAACTCCCCATCAAATTAATTTGATGGGGAGTTGATATTAACAATTATTAGACTTTTACTTAACGCTAATTATCTTACATATTCGAATATTCCTGCTGCACCCATACCGACACCGATACACATTGTTACCATACCGTATTTCGATTCCGGTCTGCGCTTCATTTCAGCAAGCAGTCTCGCTGTCAGCATTGCACCTGATGCTCCGAGCGGATGACCAAGTGATATTGCTCCGCCGTTCACATTCGTTTTTTCAATATCCAGCCCCGCTTTTCTAATCGACGCTACTGTTTGTGAGGCGAATGCTTCATTCAGTTCAATTAAGTCCATGTCTTCTACTGATAATCCAGCCTGCTCAAGTACTTCCGGTATTGCATATGCCGGACCGATTCCCATAATTTTAGGATCCACACCGACTGCTTTAAAGCCGACAAAGCGTGCGATTGGTGTTACTCCAAGTTCTTTCACCTTATCACCCGACATCATCACAACAAATCCTGCACCGTCTGTCAGCGGTGCTGAAGTACCAGCTGTAACAGTACCATCCGCTTTAAATACTGTTCTAAGCTTCGCCAGTCCTTCCATATTTGTATCCGGACGGATATGTTCGTCAGTTTTATATTCACCTTTCGTAACAACCGGTCCTTCTTCGTTATAATCCACTTTATTCACTTCAACCGGAATAATTTCATCTTCAAATCTTCCGGCATCCAGTGCTGCCTTCGCCCGCTGGTGGCTTTGCACTGCATAAGCATCCTGGTCTTCTCTTGATACTTTGAACTCTTTTGCAACCATTTCAGCAGTCAGTCCCATCGGATATGACACACCTGAGTCTTTATCCTGCAGCACCGGGCTGTTCGTTGGCTCATTACCGCCCATCGGGACAGCACTCATTAATTCAACTCCCCCTGCAACCAGCACGTCTGCCTGACTTGCCATAATCTGGTTTGCCGCCATTGCAATCGTCTGCAGTCCTGATGAACAGTAACGATTTACCGTCTGACCCGGTACTTCATTCGGCATGCCTGCAAGCAGTGCGATTGACCGTGCTATATTCTGACCCTGTAATCCTTCCGGGAATGAGTTACCGACAATAACGTCTTCAACCATTTCAGGGCTGAATTTACCGTCGACACGGCCAAGTACACCTTTAAGAACCTGTGCTGCCACCTCATCTGGTCTGTCGTGGAACATCGCGCCGCCTTTTGCTCTCGCGGCAGCAGATCTTCCGTAAGCTACTATATATGCATCCTGCATTTAACTTCATCCTTTCTCTGTTTGTACGTGTTACTAATTACGTAGCGGTTTGCCCGTTTCAAGCATATGACTGATACGTGCATATGTTTTCTCGTTCTGCAGGAGATCTAAAAATCTCTCTCTTTCGAGTTTTTGTAAATATCGCTGATTAACATACGTGTTACGCGGTATATCCCCGCCCGATAATACTTCTGCCATTTTCAATGTAATTTCGTAATCGTGGTCACTGATAAAGTTACCAAGACGCTGAGCGTCCAGCATTCCTTCTGCAAGTGCTTTAAAGTCACTGCCGAGAGCAATGTACTTTCCTGCAGGTTTAGGAATATAGTTCATTTCCGATTCGAGACGCGCTTTATTTAATGCAGCTTCAACACGCTGCTCAACATTTAGAATAATGGAGTCAGTATCTCTTAAATAACCATATCTCTTCGCCTCATAAGCGTTTGTCGATACTTTTGCCATTCCGATATTTGTCAGCACTTCAGACATCGACTGCTGCTTATCATCGTGTTTATGATTTGTACTTAATATACGATCCGACATTTCAGCAAGTCCGCCGCCGCTCGGTAAGAGGCCGACACCCGCTTCAACCATACCGATATAAGTTTCACTCGCAGCTACGACGAATGGTGAATGAAGTACTAACTCACAGCCTCCGCCGAGTGCTTTACCCTGAACTGCTGTTACTATCGGTTTAAGTGAATACTTCATACGGTTGAAACTGTTGTGCAGCTGGTCGATTGCCGGTCCGACTAATTCTTCGACCTTTTTCATTTCGTGAGATTTTTTCATCATATACAGATTTGCTCCGACACTGAAGTTTCTGCCGTCGGCATATAAGACCATACTTGAAAAATCTTCCGTCTCCAGCAAATCAACAGCCTCAACTAAATCTTTCGAAAACCCGTCAGAAATTATATTGTTATTGCTCTGCAGTTTTAACAGCAGCTGATCCGTATTAACAACCGATAGATTTGAGTCTTCCCGGTTCCAGATTTCACTGTCGATTAATTCACTTACCGGTGTCACGCGCTCGATCGATTCGCCTTCTTCGTAAAAAGGCTGAGTGCGTTCTTCAATCCATTCAGGCAGTTTTCCGAGTTCTTCTTTCATACGGTTTTTAACTCGACTGAAGCCCATCATATCCCACAGCTGGAACGGCCCTTGTTTCCAATTAAAGCCCCAGACAAGTGCACGGTCTATATCTTTATAGTCCGATGCTGCTTTAGGAACATTCAATGCTGAATAATAGAAATTGTTCCTCATCGTTTCCCACATGAATAATCCTGCTTTGTCGTCAGCATTAAAAATAACATCCATATTTGCTGTTAAATCTTTGCTGAACTTGCCGAGTATTGGAAACTGCGGTTTTGACTGTTCAACATAGTCACTTGTTTCGGGATTAAATACGAGAATTTTATTCTTCTCTTTTTTATAAAATCCCTGTTTAGTTTTTCTGCCGAGTGCTCCCGCTTCAACTAATTTTTCAGCAACTTTTGTACTGCTGAAGAACTTCTCTTCGCCCGGTACTTTCTGCATTCCTTTAGTTACAGTGACTGCAATGTCGATACCAACTAAATCACTTAAGCCGTAAGTTCCGGTACTTGGACGGCCGATGCTTCTCCCCGTCAATGCATCAGTGTCGGAAATTGATATTCCCGCTTCTTCTGCACGGTGCATAATATCGTTCATCGTTTGTGTACCGACACGGTTAGCGACAAAACCAGGTACATCATTGGCAACAATCACACCTTTACCAAGCTTGCTTTCTGCAAAATCCTGAGCTGCTTTTACTGATTCTTCAGCTGTATCTTTCAGAGGAATAATTTCAACCAGTTTCATAATACGCGGCGGATTGAAAAAGTGCATGCCGAAAAATCTTTGGCGTTCTTCTTTATTGAAAACTTTCGCAATATATTCAATCGGAATCCCTGAAGTATTCGTTGCAAATAATGCATTATCCTTCGCCACTGCTTTAACTTGCTTCCATACGCTGTGTTTAATCTCCAGCTCTTCTTTAACCGCTTCGATATAAATATCTGAGTCGTCTTGACCCTGCAGATCTTCTTCAAAGTTGCCGTATGTTAAATTTGGAGCAAAGTTTAAATCAAACAGTTGCGGACGTTTTTTATCCGTAATCATTTCAAAAGATTTTCTCGAAATTTTGTTTGGATCTTTTTTATCAATTGCTATATCAAGTATTTTTACTTTTAAGCCTGCATTAACGAGCAGGGCAGCAATCTGGCTGCCCATCACTCCCCCGCCAAGCACGGTCGCTTTTCTTATCGTCATGAAAAACCCTCCAAATTATTTTATCTTTATACTTTTCATACACTTTGTCTTTAAATAAATGCTGAATCGCCTGTTAGCGCTCTGCCGATTACCAGTGCATTTATTTCGTGCGTGCCCTCATAAGTGTAGACAGCTTCAGCATCGGAGAAGAATCTCGCAATATCATACTCTGCCAGAATACCGTTGCCGCCGTGAATTCCGCGTCCCATTGCTACTGATTCCCGCAGTCGTAACGCATTCATCATCTTCGCTGTTGATGTTGCCACTTCATCGTACTCGCCGTTTTCCTGCATACGCGCAAGCTGTGCTGACATTGCTATTGCGTGTGAAAGGTTCCCCTGCATCATCGCAAGTTTTTCCTGAATCAGCTGATACTTGCTTATTTCTTTTCCGAATTGTTTACGCTGTGTAACGTAATCAAGCGTTGCACGAAGCGCTCCGGCCATCGCACCAGTTGCCATGTATGATACACCTGCACGAGTAGAGTAGAGGATTTTGGCAATGTCTTTAAAGCTGTTAATATTCTGCAGTCTATCTTCTTCTTTCACGACTACATTATCTAAACGAATATTAGTATTCGGTATAATTCTTAATGCAATTTTATTTTCGATTACATCGATTTCTACGCCATCCTGTTCAGGACGGATAATGAATCCTTTCGGCTTCCCTGTTTCTACATCTACTGCAAACAGAGGAATAACATCGGAGACATTTGCTCCGCCGATCCATTTTTTCGCACCGTTAATAATCCAGTTTTCTCCGTCGAATTTAGCCGTTGTTTCAAGACCGCCTGCAACGTCGGAACCGTGATCCGGCTCAGTCAGTGCAAAACACGTTCTGAGTTCGTGAGACTGAAGTTTTGGCACATATTTAGCAATCTGCTCTTTTGAACCGCCGAATAAAAAGGCATTGTGTCCAAGCCCCTGGTGTACACCAAGAATTGTTACCAGTGATACGTCGAAACGTGCGATTGTATATGACATAAAGAACTGGAACAGCTGGCTCGGAGTTTTTGCACCTTCACGGCCTTCAAATAACAACGGATTTCTAAAATAGTTCAATTTCCCCATATCGTCGAAGAAGTCTTCAGGAACTGTTGCATTTGCCCAGTGATTGTTAATTGAATCACGATATTTGGATTCAAGCAGATCGTCCAGCTGTTTTAGAAATTTAACTTCCCCTTCAGTAAGTTCCTTAGCATTATTTAAAATATCCTCCGGATATAATTCTTTCAGTATTTGGTCTTTTTCTGTCATAGTATTTCCCTCCGCCTTATATGATAACGCTTTCAAATAAAGTTAAAATTTTTAAGCTACACCGTTTTCTTTTGCTTTCTCATTCATTAAACGCTGAATTTCCAGTTTATCCGGTTTCGCAGTAGAGTTTAATGGAATATCTTTCATTTCCATATACATCCTCGGAATTTTATACCCTGCAATACGTGCTCTGACGTGTTTATCAAGAATCTCTTCGAAGTTCTCTGTTTCTTCTGTCAGTACAATCGCCGCAGAAACTGATTCGCCGTACTCAGGACTGTCATAACCCACAACAATAGCTGTACGTACAATCGGATGTTCAGACAGTGCCGCTTCAACTTCTGAAGGCAGGACGTTTTCACCGCCGGTAATAATTAACTCTTTCTTGCGGTTGACGATAAAGATATCACCGTCTTCATCTTTTTTAGCAAGGTCGCCTGTAAGGAAGTAGCCGTTCTTAAATACTTTGGCTGTTTCTTCCGGTTTGTTCCAATAACCCGGTGTAACATTTTTCCCTTTAACTGCCAGTTCACCGATTTCCCCGACTTCGACCTCATTACCGTCATCATCAAGCAGCTTGCTTTCAACGTACATAATTGATTTCCCGATGCTCATCGGTTTTACTTTCGAATTATGAGGCGTGTTTACCATAGTAAGCGGTGCTTCTGTCAGACCGTATCCGTTAATCAGCGTGTGCCCCATACTTTCAAATTTCTTCTGTACAGCAGGCAGCGGTGAAGATCCGCCCTGGATCAGATATTTAATGTTTTCAAAGTTTTTTATATTAAAATTATCTGCAACCAACATGCCGTAATACATCGTTGGAATCATAATCAGATAATCCGGTTTAAATTTGCTCATCAGATCGTTCAGCTCTGCACCATCAAAGTAACGGTGAAGCACAAGCGTGCCCCCAGCCATAATTAAAGGCAGTGCCGTATCATTCAAGCCAAGGACGTGGAACGTCGGTGTCGAAATAATCGTTGTCTGATCTCCGGTCACTTTGTACGTCAGGGCTGCATTAATAATATTCGCAACAAATGATTCGTACGTAAACATTACTCCTTTTGGCATCCCTGTTGTGCCGCTTGTGTACATCAGTGAAGCAAGATCTTCGCTTTCGACATCAACAGTTTCAAACGGACGATGCTGAGCCGGATTACAGATTTCATCGTACTCCGGTGAGTCGATATCCATGTGAAGCAGTTCTTCAGGAGTCCCGGTTAAGCTTTCTTTATGTCGCAGCGAGTAGAAAATCATTTTAACTCCCGAATCTGCAATGATACTCTGTATCTCTTTCGGTTTTAAGCGCCAGTTAATCGGAAGGTAGACAGCACCCATCTTGAATGAAGCAAATAAAAGGTCAAAGATTGCCACATCATTCGGTGCAAAAATCCCTACAACATCTCCGCGTTTAATACCTTGTTCCTGCAAATAATTCGCCAGGTTTTCAGCACGTGTATTTAAATCCTGATAAGACCACTGTGTTCCTTTCGCAGGGTCAATAATTGCCGCTTTTACTTCATCATAGTCCGATCTTGTTTTAATCCAATCATAATTCATTTACATCTTCCCCTTTGTTAATGATTATTTTTAATTGACTGAGTCAATTGCCCCCAGCTTTCCTGAAATATTTCACTGCTTATTTCTGTTAAATCTTTAGACACTAAAGGCTTAAAATCCATCTGAGATAAAATATCTCTTTCGAGATCAAGTCCCGGAGCAATTTCAATCAGTTCCATTCCCCTGTCAGTCAGCTGAAATACTGCACGCTCTGTGACGTAGTAGACATTTTGACCAAGCTCCCTTGAATACTCTGCATTGAAATCCATACTCTGAACACTTCGGACGAACTTCTTGGAATGCCCTTCTGAATCGATAATCAGTTCATTATTCTCACAATGCGAGTCGCTCCCGACGACCATCGTACCTGAGAATATTAACGTTTTTACTGTCTGGCTGATATCGATAAAACCGCCGCTGCCGTTCATTCTGTCTCCGAACTTCGAGACGTTGACGTTGCCGGAACTGTCGATTTCAGCAAAGCTGAGAAATGCGATATCGAGTCCCCCGTTAAATATAAAGTCCCATGTCATATCATGGCGCATTCTTGCATCCAGATTATAGTTCATGCCAAAGTGATTTCCGCTGCCGATCATTCCCCCGAATATACCGGTATCGATGTTCAATTTGACAAGATTCTCAGCACCTTCTTCACGCAGTACATTGGATAGCTCATTATTAATCCCGTAACCGATACTGACTGTATGACCGGGCTTTAAAAACTGGGCCGAACGCCGTAAAATTATTTTTCTGGAACTAAACTCTAAAAACTTTTCCTTACTCTGTGAAATTCTGTGATGGCCGGATAAAGCGGGATCGTAGTATGTCTGTATCACCTGCTTATGATATTTTGGATTTTTGTTTACTACAATATAATCGACAAGCTCCGATGGTATAAATACATCGCGCGGATTGAAACTCCCCTTTTCAATTAGCTCTTTTACTTGAACGATTACCTTGCCTCCGTTTTGTCTTGCAGCAGAAGCTGCACTGAAACCTTCACCAAGATGCGATTCGTGAGTCATATAAATATTCCCGTTCTCATCGGCGAATGTACCTCTTAATAAAGCCACATCAATTTTTGGAAAGTCATAATACAAATACTGTTCCTTATTAATCTCTATTAAAGAAACTAAATCATCACGAGTAGCATCGTTAACTTTCCCGCCGGACATTCTCGGATCAACAACCGTATTCAAACCGATTTTGGAAATCATCCCCGGCGAAGAAGAAGCCTGTTCCCGGTATGACGTTGCGATAATACCCTGCGGTAGAAAATATGCTTCAATTTCATTGTTTTTAATCGCTTCAACCGTTACAGGAGAAGCAATCACGAGACTGGCAATAATTCTTTTAACCATGCCGCGTGAGACGAATGAATCAAGGTCAAAGCCGTCATCAAAATCACTGATATCATTCGACACAACAAAAGTTAAATTGTCAGTTTTTCCATCTTCATCATACTGCTCTGCCAGATATTTCAGCACTTCCATCGGTAAGTTCCCCGTGGACAGAGCAGCTATTGAAATAACATCACCGCTTTTAATAATATTTCTTAAATCCTTATATGAAATAATCTCCATATTCTATTCTCCCGACATAGTTATATTCAGTTAATCTTTTGCATATAACCCTTTCTTTATTTATCCCCTTCACTTTTTCAAATGTACCACCACGCTTTTAAATTGTAAACGATTTCATTTCATTATTTTTTAAAATTTTACATTATATAATTTCACACTAACTGTTAATACCAGGTACTATTAATAAGTCTGTAAGTGCTGATACCATTGATATAATAACGTTTTAAACTATTTACCTAAGATTAATATTCAGAAAATATTACTTTCTTCAATATGAAATAATTATGACTTGACTTTAATGTCAAAAAATGGCCAAGTACCATAAATTGGTCCGTCCACTTTCTTTTTTACGGCAGTAAAATTATTTTGACATGAAAATTAAAAAACCTGTGATTCAGCTTTAACTGCTGAAACACAGGGAGTAAATATTATTTAACTAATGGACGGCTGTTTTTAATAAATATAGATCCTATTAAACCAATCACACCTGTAATTAATACAGCATAAAAAGCGTAGTTAATACCGTGTGCAAGAAAATCTACAGGATTAGCAGCACCAAACTCTGCAATATAACGATTCTGCCCGGCAGTAAATAATGTAATTGCAATTGCTGTACCGGCGGCACCGGCAACCTGAGTTAATGTATTCATCGCAGCTGAGCCATCTGCATACAGCTCCTGAGGAAGCTGGTTCATCGCATTTGTCTGAGCAGGCATAATTGTCATCGAGACACCGAGGAACAGAATACATAGAGCCACTACTACTTGCCATACTGGTGTAGTTGCTGAAAGAATGACTATAAATATAATTGCACTAATTGTAATAAGAGTAAATCCAATGCGTGTAAATATGCGTGCACCTACCTTATCGAAGTTAGACCCAACGACTGGTGACATGATAATATTTAAAGCATTCGCAGGCAGCATAAGCAGTCCTGCAGCAATTGCTGTATAAGCTAAGACACTCTTTAAATAAAGCGGAATTAAAATCGCAACTGATAAAATAATAAATAGTGTTGCGAACATTAGGACTGTGCCCAGTGTAAACATCGGATATTTAAATACGCTTAAGTTAATCATCGGCTCTTTCATTTTAAACTGACGAATTGTAAATAAAATCAATGATAGTAAACCGAGAACAAGCGGCAGCCAGACTGTCACGTCTGATAAAGGCAATTCTGCCAGTGTCGCTAATGCAAATACAATTCCGCCGAAAGAAACAGTAGATAACAGTAACGATAATATATCAATTTTCGGTTTTGTAATATTCGAGACATTTTGCATTTTAGGTGCACCTATTACCAGTAAAATAATATTTAGTATCATCATCACTACAAAAATAAAATGCCAGCTTGATGCACTGATAATCAGTCCGCTTATCGTTGGTCCGAGTGCAGGACCTGCAGTAATTACTAAACCAACAATCCCCATTACAGCTCCGCGTTTATTCATAGGGAAAATCATTAATACAACACTGAACATCAGAGGCAGGAAAACGCCTGTGCCGACGGCTTGAATTAAACGCCCTATAAGTAAAATTGAAAAACTTGGGGCAATTGCCGCGAGCAATGCGCCTATTGTAGAAATGATTATCGCACCAGTGACGAGCTGGCGTGTCGTAAACCAGCGTACCAGATATGATGACAGCGGTACTAGGATTGCTAATACTAATAAGTAGCCGGTAGTCAGCCACTGCGCTGAGCTTGCACTTATAGAAAAATCTTCCATAATATTTGTCAAAGCCATATTTAATGCAGTTTCACCGAATAAACCGATGAAAGACCCAATCATTAAAACTGCAGCCATTAATTTTGGGTTTTTAACTTGTAAATGTGATTCCATATTTCTAACTTCCTATCCTTATATAATTTTTGACTTAATCATTTTTTCAAAAATACATAAAAACAGTTAGTAAAAGTTATTACGGTACTTTAAGTGAATATAATTAGTCTGTTAAAAACTATATCAAATTTCTCCTGAGAATTTCTAATGAAATTTTCATTTTATATTTATCAAATACATATTTCAGACAATTTTTTTGAAATTATTTCCAGTAAAATAAAGTTTAAAATAATTGTTTAAAATCCCACTCTTAATGTAAACGATTGCATTTTTTTATTTTAGTTTTCACTTCATTTCAAACGCCGTTAGCACAAGGTTTATAGCGTTTTATTAACATTTGATAGGAAGACCCGATTTTTTTCAATACCTTTAACGTTAAAAATAAAAATAATTACGAGAAAAATCATTTAATTATACAAGCTTTAATAAGCAGAAGACAAAATAATGTCGATTTACATACACTTAACCATCCCTTTTCACTCTTTAGTTAATGTAAAATAGTATATGAGAGAAAAATTTTACATAGAGGTGAAATGGATGCTGTTGACAAAAGCAAAGAAATTCATTCGAGAGATGCATCATGAGCTGGGGTTAAATTCATCTGAAATGAACAGCCGCTTTAAACAGATTGAGAATGAAATTAATGAAAGCGGCACATATACTCATACTGCTGAAGAATTAACTTACGGCGCTAAAATAGCATGGCGTAATTCCAACAGGTGCATCGGCAGATTTTTCTGGGATAAATTAGAAGTACGTGATTTAAGGCATATAAACAATGAAGATGACTTCATCACTTCGATTAATAATCATATTGAGCACGCTACGAATGATGGAAAGATTATTCCGCTTATTTCAATATTCTCTAATGATCTTAAAATATATAATGAACAGCTTTTAAGGTACGCGGGCTACAGAAATGCAGGTGATCCTAAATCTGTTGAAAGCACTTCACTCGCGGCAAGCTTAGGATGGATTAAGGAAGAAAATGATTTTAATATATTACCTTTAATGTACAGTGTTAATGAGGAAGAAATGAAATATTATGAATATCCTCAATCAATTATTAAAGAAATCTCTATCACTCATGACCAGTATCCTGATTTAGAGAAACTTGGTCTCAGATGGTATGCTGTACCGATTATTTCCAATATGGATTTAGAAATTGGCGGATTGTTTTATCATACTGCCCCATTTAACGGCTGGTATATGGAAACGGAAATCGGTGTCAGAAACTTTACTGATGAGTACCGGTACAATAAATTAAAAGATATTGCCGAAGCATTTCATTTAGATACTTCAAAAACATCGACTTACTGGAGAGACAGGGCATTAGTCGAGTTTAACTACGCTGTCTACCATTCTTTTAAAAACAGCGGTGTCTCAATTGTTGACCACATCACTGCCTCCAAACAATTCCAGCAATTTGAGAAAAGAGAACACAAGGAAGGCAGAGAAGTTACAGGAAAATGGAGCTGGCTTGCTCCCCCTCTGTCCCCTTCACTGACCCATAATTATCATAAAGGATTTAAAGACACTGTAAAATCTCCAAACCTGCTTTACAGAAAAAAAGAGAGCGGCTGTCCGTTTCATAATTAAACAGTAAAACCCCCTTTAGTCAGTAATGCTTAGACTAAAGGGGGTTAATTATATGACAGACAGTAAGGGATTCGAACCCTTGAAACGAGTTAACGTTTACACGCTTTCCAAGCGTGCGCCTTCAGCCGCTCGGCCAACTGTCCTGAATAAAAAAACAGAAGTGCGATTACACTTCTGAGTATGACCCGTACGGGACTCGAACCCGTGTTACCGCCGTGAAAGGGCGGTGTCTTAACCGCTTGACCAACGGGCCATGGCTCCACAGGTAGGACTCGAACCTACGACCGATCGGTTAACAGCCGATAGCTCTACCACTGAGCTACTGTGGAATAATAAAAAAATGGAGCGGGTAGACGGGATCGAACCGACAACATCAGCTTGGAAGGCTGAGGTTATACCATTTAACTATACCCGCAAAGGTAATTAATAAAATATGGCTCAGGACGGAATCGAACCGCCGACACTGTGAGCTTCAATCACATGCTCTACCAACTGAGCTACTGAGCCATGCTATATAAAATTTAAAAATGGCGGTCCCGACGGGAATCGAACCCGCGATCTCCTGCGTGACAGGCAGGCATGTTAACCGCTACACCACGGGACCACTCTTATGTATTAAAATAAAAAAATTGCGGGAGAAGGATTCGAACCTTCGACCTCCGGGTTATGAGCCCGACGAGCTACCACTGCTCCATCCCGCGCCAATATTATTTAACATATATTTAATGTCTGTTATATATACTATAGGTTTAAGATGAATATTTCAAGTCTTTTTAACCATTTTCATATAACAAATTTACACTTTCTTAATTATTGAAGTTTAACAGCTGAGTTCTCTTTTTTAGGGTAAGGGTATTATATATTATTTCAGGAGGGATTCTATGAGCAATGATGTTAATCAATCGTACTGGTCAGCTTCCGTTGAGCTTCCAAAATATCCTGAACTCAAGGAAAATATAACTTCCCATATACTTATAGCCGGCGGCGGCATCAGCGGTTTAATGAACGCTTACCAGCTCGCTGTCAGAGGATATGAAGTAACATTAATTGAAGGCAATGAACTGGTCGGCGGAACTACAGCTAATACAACTGCAAGAATAACTGCACAGCAGGGTCTCATTTACAGTCAGTTGAAAAGCCAGAAGGATGCTAACACAGCACAGTTATATTACGAATCTCAAATGAGTGCAATTAACGAAATCGAAAGTATTGTTAAAAAATATAATATTGATTGTGATTTTAAACGTGTGGACAGCGTAATTTATGCCGAGCACGAAAAATCATTGAAAGATCTTAAAAAAGAAGAAAAAGTATATAAGGAACTTTCAATTGACGGTCACCTGACAACAAATGAACATGACCTTCCATTTGAAACAGCCGGAGAACTTATTATGAAGAACCAGGCTGAATTCCACCCTCTTAAGTTTTTACAAGGAATTATTGAAGTGCTTGAAGATTTAAATGTAACGATATATGAACATACACGTGCTAAAAGCGCTGACGGCAATACTCTTACGACAGTAAATAATCATAGTATAGATTTTGAGTATTTGATTATCGCGACACACTTTCCATTCCTCGATATTGAAAACTTTTACTTTAACAGTTTTAAAATCAGTTACGGCTACGGTCTCGTCGCAGAAACATCCACGCCAATACCGGAGCATCTTTCAATGAGCGGTCATGACGGTGCCGGCTTATCTATTAGAAACGTTGTGAAACCCGATAGTGCATTACCGGTACTTCTCTTTGGCGGACTCGGACACGGTTCATATGAAGAAAACGATATGGCTATGCAGCTGTCTAAGCTCGAACATTACGCAGGACAGAAAACTGCAAACAAGGATACTTTGTATGCATACCGCGCACAGGATTTAATGACTGCCGACTCCCTGCCTTTCATCGGTCATTTCAATAAGCAGGATAAGCACTATTTTGTCGCATCAGGTTTCAATAAATACGGTATGACAAACGGCGTACTTTCCTCTCTGATAATCAGTGATTTAATAGAAGATAAAGATAACATGTATAAAGAAATGCTTGATCCCGGCCGTAAAAAAGGCACTTTTCAGCAGTTAAAACAGCACCTGACCAATCCGTTCCATGTTGCAGAATCAGAAATAAAGAACATGGCTGAATCTCATCCGAATCTGGATGACCTGCATCTGGAAAAAGGTGAAGGTACAGTTGCAAAAGATGGAATGTCTAAAAAAGGTGTCTATCGTGATGAAGATAACTATTACGTCGTATCTAACCGCTGTACTCATATGGGCTGCAGTTTAGGCTGGAATAATGATGACAAGACTTGGGACTGCGCCTGCCACGGATCCAGATTCAATTACACAGGAAAAGTTATCGAAGGTCCTGCCACGGATAATCTTGATTCTGAAATCAGACCATCCAAATAAAATAATCCCCTTTCCGGGGATTATTTTTTATGATTTTCATAGTAAATACTCATTGCCTGCTGCATAAATTGAGCTAGTCCGTCTCCAAATTTATTTATATTTTTAGTGAATCTCTCGTCTTCGACATACATATCTCCAAGACCTTTAAACATTTCTGGAGAATAGTCCCCTATTTCATTTAGAAATTCATACCACTCATGAATTTGCTGTTGAGCATCCTCTGATTCTGGTTCCAGATGTCTGACATTGGCTAGTTCTGTATAAATTTCATTGAATCTCCGTTCCGCTTCTTTTGTTCCCGTCTTTTTTAAGTTTCGCTTAGATTTATCAACTGCATCACTCCCCCATTTCTCTTTCGCTTCTTCTTCATAGGGATTGTGCGAAAAATCCACACCTTCAAATTTCTCTTTATTTGTCATCATCATCTCTCCTTTTTCACTGCTGATTGTTTTATCTATCAGTTTCAGTATACTATTTAGTCTCGACTGCTCCTTTAAAATGATACTTTTTTGTATCTGCAGTGCTTCTGTTTTATCATAATACGGACTGTCCAGAATTTCTTTAATCTGCGTAAGTTTAAAATTCAGCTGTCTGAAAAAAAGTATTTGCTGCAGTCTTGAAATATCTGTATCTGCATAATCACGGTAGCCATTTACTTTATTTGTATCAGGTGTCAGCAATCCGATTTCATCGTAATGATGCAGCGTTCTGACGCTCACACCTGCAATGTCTGCCAGTTCTTTAATTTTCATATCCCTCACCTCTTAATTTCGAGTATAAACGATGACGTTACGTTATAGTCAACGTCAATTTTATTATTGTTTTAACAGGGTATAAACTATAAGATAGAATTAATATTTACTAAAAGAGGATGATAATCAATGGCACAGCAAGACAACAGAAAAAATAATAAATTTATCCGTCCGAGACATTTAAAAAAATTGGGACTCCCCGGGATGATTGTAATACTGTTATTATTTATCGGTGTAACTGTCTATAATGATAATTTCGCCGGTGAAGATACTGAACAGGAAACAACTGCCGATAATGAAGTCACAGTGGATCAGCACATCGATGGTGATACGACACGTTTTAACTACAATGGCAGTTCTGAGAGCTTCAGATACTTAATTATTAATACGCCGGAAATCGGCAGAGACGGCGAGCAGGATGAGCCGTACGCACAAGAAGCATTTGAAAGAACTCAGGAACTGCTTGATAATGCTGACACGATTACAGTGGAATTCGATGAAGAAGAAAAAGACCACTATGACCGTTACTTGGCGTATGTATATGCAGATGATGAGATGGTTAATGAAGTACTCGTTCAGGAAGGACTCGCTTCTGTAGATTATGTGCATCCCCCAAACGATAAATATGAGGACCTGCTGAAAGAAGCTGAACAGGAAGCTAAAAATGAAGGCGCTGGAATGTGGTCAGCACAATAAAAAACTGGGAACCCTGATTGAGGATTCCCAGTTTTTACTTTTATGCTTCTACTTTGCTATCAGACTCTATCCAGTTCTGCGACCATTTCTCAATATCTTTTAACACAGGTTCAAGTGAATGACCTTTTTCTGTTAAAGTATATTTAATAACAACAGGCGTTTCCGGAATAACTTCACGGTTGATAAGGCCTTCCTGTTCCATGCTTTTCAGACGATCTGATAATACTTTGCCGCTGACACCGGTTGCTGCCTGAATTTCACCGAATCTGGAATTACCATCCAGCATTTGATAAATAAGCAGAGCAGTCCATCTTTGACTTAATATATTTACCGCTTTTTCAAAGCGTGGGCACATTTCATTCTTGGACATTTACACCACTCCTTATTAAAATATAATAGCATAAAAAAGTATATATTAAAAGTAAAATTAATTACTTGCCATAACTACATAGTCATTGTATACTAAGTTACATTAAGTTACCAATTAGGAGGATTACTATGACATTTCATAATAATAACGCAACATATGTAGAAACAGTATCATTAAATATAAAAGATCTTAATCGTTCTGTAGAGTTCTATACTAATACAATCGGCTTATCTGTAAAAGAACAGGACGGTACACGTGCTGAACTGACTGCAGACGGAGAAAATATTCTGCTTATTTTAAACCAGGTCGATAAAGAACGCACACACCCGCGTGCTGCAGGACTATATCACTTCGCGCTGCTGCTGCCGACAAGAGAAGACCTTGCACTGATTACAATGCACCTGGCTGCAAAGAGAATACCTTTAGGCTCAGCAGATCATCACGTAAGTGAAGCACTCTATTTAGATGATCCAGACGGCAACGGCATTGAGATTTATATCGACAGAGAGCCTGAACACTGGATTTGGAATGACGGTCAGGTACACATGGTTACTGACCCGCTGAATGCTGAGGACCTGCTGAAAGACAGACCGGATCCTGCAAACTTTAAAGGATTACCGAAAGATACAATAATGGGACACATTCACCTTCATGTCAGTGAACTTCAAAAGACTGATGAGTTTTATACAGAAGGCCTTGGCTTTGAAGTGATTCTCAACTTCGGCGGGCAGGCGCTATTTATGGCAACTGAGAAATATCACCACCATATTGCAGCAAACGTTTGGAACGGTCTCGGGGCACCAGCACCTGAAAAAGGCAGTATCGGCCTGGATTACTATACTGTAATTTATCCGTCAGATGAAGCGTTGAACGATGCTGTATCAAGACTTACAGCTCTTGGTTTCACAACTGAAAAAGAAGATGGCTACACACTGACACTGGACCCTTCCGGCAATCACATTAGAATGCAGACACACAAAAGTCACAATTAATTGAAAGAGATTCTCAATTAGGGTTGACTCATTCTCAATAAGTATTGTATATTAGTAATTGAAAATGATTATCAATTAGAATTAATAGGCCCCCTCTTATTAATAAAAATCATTTTCAGCTACTTAAATCTAATGTACTCACATTTATAAAGCCATACCCAGACCCAGGGTGTGGCTTTTCTTATTTTTTGATACACTTATAAGACTAACTGAGAAATGAGGCGTCAGCATGACTTTTAAATCAAAAATTGATCTGCCCTTCAGTATAATGATGGTCATCTCAATTGCTGTGTTAGCAATTATCGGATTTTTTCCATTCTTTCTCGACGGGCCTTTAGACTTTTGGTCTGTTTCTATAGTTCTTGCAGCTACTCTTCCTGCAATTCTTCTGCTTATTTTAATGACATTTAATACCAGATATATTTTCTATGATGATTATCTGCATGTAAAATCCATACTGTTTGGCAGCAAAATTCCGTACAGGGATATTTATAAAGTACATCCTACTGCAAATTTTATTTCGGGTTACCGTGTAATGACCTCTAAAGATGGTCTCGAGATTCATTCCAGAAGTATCGGTTTAGGCAGCGTGAAAATATCTCCTCAGAATAAAGATATATTTATAGAAGAACTAAAAAAACGTGCAAGTCATGCACAATATCAAGATATATAGAAAATCTGTAGCTGATCAGTGCAGATTTTTATTTTTTGCATAAAAAAAAGACAGCCGAGGCTGTCTTTTGAAAGCTTATATTAAACCGTAGTGACGTTAGTAGCTTGTGGGCCACGTTGTCCTTCTTCGATTTCAAAGTTAACTTTTTGTCCTTCTTCTAATGATTTGTAACCATCAGCTTGGATAGCAGAGAAGTGTACGAATACGTCGTCTCCAGCTTCCTGTTCGATAAATCCAAATCCTTTTTCTGAGTTAAACCATTTTACTGTTCCTTCGTTCATAGAAAAAACCTCCTAGTGCTTTTGCACTTAAATATTTGCAATTGTTAATGTAAAAATTTTAAGAGTTTTTCAAACGAATGAAACAATTAAAATATTTGTTGATTAAGAACTACTCTTAAGATAATACAGGGTTTATGTGTAAAAGTCAACTGTTTGTGGAATTCTTTTTATATATTTTTTTCTGGACTCTCTTCCAGTTCTTCCGGATGTACGAAACCTCTGTCTCTTTTAAGGGTTTCTTCAATTCCTGTAAGAACAGTTTTAACATCCTCAGGGTTATATAAATCCATCTTATCTATATCAATGACGTAAACAGGTGAAATTCCCTTGCTGTTGTACTCAGTCAGGAATTCGTTTTCGTACATGTTATAGAGGTCCTGATAGTATTTGTATAGACCAGGGTTACCTTCAATCTGTTCAAAGTCTCTGCCGCGTCTTTTAATTCTTCTTATAACTTCTTCAAGTGACCCGTGAACCATAACCATCAAGTCCGGTGATTTCTTAAACAGCACCTGCTGTTTATATAAATCATTCAGTTCTTCCATCATGTTCTCGTGCAGATCTAAATACGTTTCGTATTCCGCTTCATCCATTGAGCCGTTTTCATACTGAAGTCTCGCAAAGATCATCGCATCTTCATAAATAGAACGGTCCAGCACTGAGTTAGGATGTGCCATTGCTTTTTTAATCGCTTTGAATCTGTGATTAAGGAAAAACACCTGAAGGTGGAAACTGTATCTTTCCGGCTCGTCATAATATTTTGCCAAGAATGGATTGCCGTCTACTTTCTCTTCCAGCAATTCCACTTCAAAATGTTTCGCTATGACTTTACCCCATTCTGTTTTACCTGCACCAATTGTTCCTGCTAATGTAATCAATATACCGTCACCTTTTCCATGGATCATTTTTTTCACCAAATTTATAGTTTTTTTCTTTACTTATATAATTGATATATTTCTTTGTTTAATCAAAATTAAGCCTTCACTATTTTACCAGAAAAATAGTATAAAACTACCACTTAATTTTGGCAATTATCGTTCCATGTCACTTTTTGCTCTAATCGTTTTAAAAGTGTCCTTTATTTTCTACTATATAAGTAAAATTACTCATCTCTTAGCTGGCATCAAGCATTAAATTTCCAGCCTTTAGGCATTTCATAATACACTGGTCATACTATGAATAAAGGGAGAAAGTAATATGAAATCATACTACAGCGATGTGTTTCAGTTCAGGGGTACTCATTACGACTTCGGCTATTTACAGGGACAGCAGTTGAAAAACTCCCCCATTTTACCGAATCGTGAAAGACAATGGCGCAAAAGAGAGAATCGTCATTTTATCGTTGACCCTGAGACGTCTATGAATATGCTGCGGAAGATTGCCCCTCAAGTACTGGATGAAATTCAAGGACTTGCCGATGCACTGGAACTCGATATCACAGAAGCATTTAAAAAGTTCGGCGGTTATTATTTGGAGCTGACACGGAGCGGCTGTTCTATTTTTACCGGCAATGATTTTTTCGTCCGGAATTACGACAGCCATCCCCGCGGTTACGAAGGACGTTATATATTTTATCAGCCGACAGATCGAGGCTACGCTTTTATGGGTCCGACGATGCAGATCACAGGACGTATTGACGGTATGAATGAGAAAGGTCTCGTTATCGGTTATAACTTCACTCACACTAAAAAATCTGCAGACGGATTTATGTGCAGTATGATTGCAAGGCTTGTTCTGGAAACATGTGCAAATACTGATGAAGCAGTCGCACTGCTGAAAGACATACCCCACAGGCATTCGTTCAGCTATGTCGTACAGGATTCGAGAGGCATTCCTTATGTGATAGAAGCCTCACCGAGAAATGTCGCTGTCAGACAGTCTAATATATGTACAAATCACTTCCATATGCTGCAGGAAGAAAACCGCTACAGACAGGAAGAATCACTTCAGCGTGAACAAAACATCATGAACAAGCAGCAAAATACGAGTAAACCGTATGAAGCCTTTAAAATCATGAACAGTCTTAATGAAGGTATTGCATCAACCAAATACGATGCATCAGCAGGAACAATTCATACATCGGTCTATATGCCGAAAGAATTAAAAGCATTATTTGTTATTGGCCTGAACAGGAAACCAGTTATTTTTGATTTTAATAAATGGCTGCAGGGGAAAGATATTAATATTACGAAGATCAAAGGTGAGCTGGACTTTGACAAGCCTTTTGTTAATATGAAATGAGCTGTTAATACAGTGTAAACATTCAATATTAAATGGGCCGGTGATTATTTTTGAACACAGAACTTCTTATATTATTTCTCATCGTCATCATGGCTTCGTCATTGCAGACAAGCACCGGTTACGGCTTCTCAATTGTCGGCACGCCCTTTCTGCTGATGGTGTTTCCATTTCATGAAGCAATTCAGATTAACATTATACTTTCAATTTGTTTATCATCGGTGATGATTTATAAAATACGCACAGAAATTGATTTAGAACTGCTTAAAAAATTAATATACGGCAGTCCGATTGGACTCTTTGCCGGAATTCTTATATACCTGCATATGGATACAGAATTTATTAAACTCAGTGTCGGGATTATTGTGCTTATTTTGACTCTACTCTTAATCAGTAATTTTACGGTAAAGAGAACAGGAATTAAAGACTATACAGTTGGCGGGCTGTCAGGACTGCTGACTACAAGCATCGGCGTACCAGGACCGCCCCTGCTGCTGTATTTTTCAGGTGCAAGAATTGATAAAACTATATTACGCAGTACAACACTTGCCTTCTATCTATTCGCATATACAGCAAGCTTAATCATGCAAATAACATTCGGCGGGACGAACACAGAAATATGGCTATCATCCGCTCTTGCCCTCCCTGCGCTCTTTTTAGGCGTAGTTATCGGACAGATGGTGTTCAAAAAAATTACTCAGAAAGTATTCTTAAATATTACATATGTAATTTTGATATTTACTGGAATATATTTGCTGATTACGAGTATTTAAAAATGTGAACAAAAAACAGCAGCCTGTCTCAGGCGGCTGTTTATTTATATGAGCAGTAACCTGGTGTATTAAATAAGAGGTTTAACAACCTTCTCTTCCCAGATTGGCTTATTAGATTTTATAAATGAAATTAGATCATCTTCATCTTTAAAAATTGTCTCATCGCGATCGATGCTGTTAAAAGATGCGATGGTTAAACGATAACCGAGAATCGGGCGTTTGGATATAGTGTATTCGTGTCGCTCTGTAGAAAAAGTGATCTCATCGTCCGTAGACTCTAAGACTACCCAGTATCTCGAATTAATTAAACTTAAGATGTTTTTCACATGGTTCCTCCTCTTTCATATGAATTAATCATACCACCTTCGATGATTCTAAAGTGAAGATTTTAAAAAAATTCACAACCAAAAAGAAGTAGAAACAGACTAATTTTTGATAAGGGAGAATAGTAGAAAACATTTTTATCAATATCTGTTATAGAAGCTTATTGCCTATATATGACAGTGTTGCTATATTTAATTAAAAATAGAAATTAATTAGGAGGAAATACTAATGAAGAAATTATTATTGTTAGGTACGGTATTATTATTCGCAGCTTGCAGTAGTGAGGAGGACGCACCCGTAGACGAGGAAGTTAATGCGTCAGTTGAAGCAGAAGATGAGACAGAGACAGAAGACGTTGCGGTGAACGAGAACCCTAAACCGGGCGACCCTGTCGTATTAGTGAACGAAGAATCAGACGAGGGTGTGATGGCGATATTCTCAACAGAACATAACGGCAAGCTCGTCCATGCGGACCTCATCGAAGCGTTAGATCATAATTCAATGATTGTCGATTACGGTGAAGGTGAAGTCGAAGCACGATTTGCGCATATCGCAGATGTCTCGCACAGCGAAGAGTTTTCAGAACGCGGGCGACTGCGTATGACCGGGTTTAACGAAGATCCTGAGAGCGAAGTGATATTCGCCGCGGAGCTGATTGGTGAAGACCCGGACGGCACACCAGTCATGACGTTGTGGTATCAACAGCCGGACTCAACGAAATGGGACTTAGTTATCGTACAAGGTGTCCTTTACGGTGATATGGTACTCTCTAAAGAAGATACTGAAAGTGCATTCCTGGATAAGATGATCATGATGGAAGACGAAGCGAAGATCGATACGCATCTTGAGAGTATTCACGACAGCGGTATACTCGATGACGCAGAATTAAATTTACTTAATTAATCACCTATTTGAAGAAACATACGATTCTGATGAAATGAACGCCTTAAGTATATTAGATAAAATGCCAGATAGTATATCAAATTGACAGGCTGACAATGACAACTGAGATATTGACAGACCTTTGCCAACCCTACTCATTTTTAATCACTTTAGATATTAAATGCAAAAAACAACAAAACCCCGTTAATCAGCGTTTACCGCTGATTAACGGGGTTTATTAGTTAGTATTAACGGAGATGGAGAGAATCTCAAATCTCGTTTTTCCTTAATTTCTATATAAATATTATCCAGTTAAATCAAGGGGTTACATTATCCTGTTAATGTGT
>NZ_AUEF01000001.1 GCF_000425845.1 Jeotgalicoccus psychrophilus DSM 19085 | reverse complement strand
TTACGAATCCCAAAATGATGCGCTGTATCTTTATAGGACAACAAGTTTTCTTGTCTATAGTCTAAAACAGATCGTTTAAATTCACTAGTATAAGTTGTTTTCGTCATGTGCTTAAGCAGGCTGTCTGGCCCAAACTCATTATAGTTATTCACCCATCTTGTAATTAATGAAGGGTTGAACTGATACTGCTTAGCTAAAGCCTTATATCCACCTTCATTATTAAGGTAGGATTGAACTACTGCCATTTTGAACTCAAAACTATGTTTTTTATTTTTCATAACAAAAACTCCCCTTAAGTTGGATTTAGGTCCAACTTAAGGGGAGCACGTCATAACCGGTGCTTTTTTATGTTTAAAATACAGTTAAACGGGAATATTAATGATTAGAAATAAAATTACAGGAGGAATTTATTTATGGCAAAAAAAGTAGCTGTTATTATGACAGATTTAGTCGAAGATATCGAATATACAAGCCCTAAAGAAGCAATTGAGGAAGCTGGACATGAAGCAGTGCTCATTTCGCCGGATGGTTCAGCTGTAGAAGGTAAAAAAGGCGGAACATTCGAAGCGGATAAGTCTATCGGAGAAGTAACACCGAATGATTATGATGCTTTATTAATCCCGGGCGGATTTTCACCGGACAGTTTACGCGGAGACAAAGAAGACCGCTTCTCAAAATTTGCCAAGCATTTCCTTGAAGAAGACAAGCCGGTATTTGCAATTTGCCACGGCCCTCAGCTGCTGGTAGATACAGGTTTATTGAAAGATAGAAAAGTCACCAGCGTTAAAAACGTTAAAAACGATTTAATCAATGCAGGAGCAAAATGGGAAGACAGCCCGCTCACAGTATGCGGCAACCTTGCTACAAGCCGCACACCCGATGATTTAGACCAGTTTAATGCTGAAATTAAAAGACAATTAGGTTAAAATAAAAGCTGCAGCGGAAGACCGCTGCAGCTTAATTTAATTTCTATTCTACTGTTACTGTACGTGCGGCAGCAGCCGGATCGCCGAAACTGTCAAAGGCAGCGTAAGCTATCGTGTATTCACCTGGAGTTTCATTATCCACTTCTCCAGAAATATAAAGCTCATTACTTATATCAGTACCATCCACATCTATTGCACGGACACCGTCTTTAGGATCAAATGATTCGCCGGTGCTGATTGTCAAATCTTCGACGCCGCTGAATGATACAGAATTACCGGTATCAGCTGAAGAGTTTTTGTCAGGTGCAGTTTCACCCAGCTGTGCTTCAGTCGGCGGAATCAGTGGTACAGGATCGCTCTCTCTATCAGATACTGTAACCTGACGGACATGTTCGTAATAGCCGCCCCGCGAATTTTCCACGCGGTAGGTTACGCTGTAGGTACCGGGAGATTCTGTATTTACGCTGTTATTTGTGACTTCTATATTATCGGTAATATTTCCATCTTCGTTGTCCAGCGCATAAACACCGGCCAGTGGGTCGAAGTCACTGCCGGTCTGAACGTTAATATTACTGACACCTTTTATTGCGGGTATATTGCCCGAATGGCTGTCGGCTTCTTCTGTCATAGTCGGACCATCATAATTTTCATATGCCCGATCGGGACCTTGAGCGGGTTCTTCAATTTCGTTATCTACGAAATCACTGACGATTGGTGCGACTGGAAGTGCACCAATCATAAATTTTATAAGCGTATCTGCATTCATTTATTTACACCTCTGGATTCACAATACTTTTTTTAATTTTAGCACACTACAGTCGTAACGACCAAGAATAGTGCGGACAGGAAGTGAAGGAATTTGACTTATATATTATTAATTATAGGATTCGTACTGCTGATAAAAGGTGCAGGATATTTTGTGGACGGGGCATCGGCAATTGCCGGAAAACTGCATATTTCTCCGCTAATTGTAGGATTGACTATAGTCTCGCTCGGTACGAGTGCACCGGAAGCAGTCGTCAGTATAATTGCTTCACTTGAGGGCAATGGTGATATGGTTATTGGCAACATTGTCGGAAGTAACATCATAAATATTTCTTTAATGCTTGGTGTTACTGTATTGGTTTCTCCATTTTTAATTGAAAGGGAAACACAGACAAGAGAAATTCCCTATGCTCTGATAGCAGCAGTATTGCTTCTTGTATTTATGTCGGACCAATTTTTATTTTTTGCTGATTCCAACATAGTAGGACGTATCGATGGAATTATTTTATTGGCAGGTATTGGTTTATTTTTATATTATACATTTGTGAAAGCACGCCGCACCAGAGAAGCAACTCAGGATAGCGAAGCTAAAAAAGCGGGGAATGACAGCAGCTGGTTTAAAAACATTGCCCTATTTGTTATCGGTCTTGCGGGTATTATTTTCGGCGGTGATCTGGTTGTCGACAGTGCATCGTCAATTGCTCTGTCACTCGGTATGAGTCAGGCACTTGTCGGTTTAACAATTGTTGCAATCGGTACATCGCTGCCGGAACTCACAACGTCTGTTGCTGCTGCGAGAAAAGGCGAAGCGGAAATGGCATTTGGTAATCTGATCGGTAGTAATATTTTCAACATATTTTTCGTACTGGGCCTCTCTGCGGTAATCAGTCCTTTAAGTGTCAGCGGAAGTCTCTTCACAGATGCATGGATACTGATTGTTATTACTGTGATATTAATGACTCTTGCTTTATGGAAAGGAAAACTTTCTCGTACTTCAGGTGGAGTGCTCGTCTTATTATATGTAATTTATTTTGCGTACATTATAATAAGAGGTTAAATCATACAGGACATCAAAAGGCCTCTCCGAAAATTTGGAGAGGCCCTTTTTAGGTTTATTATTTTTCGTTATGCCATTTAGCAGCTAATAACGTGTTGTTTAAGACCATTGTAATTGTCAGTGGACCAACACCGCCTGGAACCGGTGTAATGTAACTTGCTACTTCTTTAGCACTCTCAAAATCAACATCGCCAACTAATTTCTCGTCGACAACTGTGTTACCGACATCGATAACGATTGCACCTTCTTTTAAGTCAGATCCTTTAATAAGACCCGGCTTACCTACTGCACTTACGACAATGTCGAAGTTTTTAAGGCTTGCAACCATGTCTTTAGTACGTGAATGCATCAGTGTTACTGTAGCATTTTCGTTAGTTAGTAATTTCGCTACCGGCTGTCCGACAATGTGTGAACGCCCGACAACAGCAACTGTTTTACCTTCCAGTGAACCTGTATGCTTCAGTAATTCCATAATACCAAGCGGTGTACATGGTACGAATGTGCGCTGCCCAGTGTACAGGCGTCCGATATTAACCGGGCTGAACCCGTCTACGTCTTTATGAGGAGCAATTGCTTCAATTACTTTATTTTCATCTACCTGTGACGGCAGTGGAACTTGTACAAGAATGCCATTTACTTTATCGTCGTTATTAAGTTTTTCTACTGCTGCAAGTACTTCTTCTTCTGAAGTATCTTCATCTAATCGCACGATAGAAGACGCCATCCCGATTTTTTCAGCAGCTTTGTTTTTAGAACGTACGTAGCTTAATGAAGCGCCGTCGTTACCTACAATTACCACCGTAAGATTTGGTACAATTCCCTGTGATTTTAATTTTTCAACTTCGCTTTGTAATCCGGCACGGTATTCTTTAGCAATTTCGCGGCCGTTTAATAATTCTGCAGTCATAAAAAAATCCTCCCTTAAAGTTTGTCTATTTCATTATCTCGAAAAACATAAGAAAAAGCTATAGATATAATTTAATATCTGCCCGAAGAAAATTAGTAGTACTTCTCTATTTAAGTTATAATAATATTAAGTTCATATTACATAAGTGCGACAGTATGAAAGGGGAATAATTATGAACGTTGCAGTAATTGGCAAGGGCGGCAGAGAACATGCCATTGTCAAGATGTTGGCAAATTCAAAAAGTGTTAATAGTATTTATGCAATACCGGGAAATGCAGGCATGCGTGAAATCTGCGAGGTAATGTACCGGGTCGATGAAGATGATTTCGATGCCATTGCAGGAATATGTATTGAGAAACAGGTGGATTGGGTCGTCATAGGGGATGCGGTTCCATTATCACTTGGTCTGGCAGATTTTTTAATAGATGAATACGGACTGACTGTTTTCGGACCGCGTAAAAAAGAAGCCCGTATGGAAACCAGTAAATCATACACGAAAAATCTGCTTAAAAAATATAATATTCCAACAGCGGATTTCAAAGTATTTGTAAATTATAATGAGGCAAAAGAATATATAGAATCGGCGATACCGCCTTATGTGCTTAAAAAAGACGGCTTAAGCGAAGGTAAAGGTGTCGTTATTATACAGAGCAGAGAAGAAGGGTTAAAAGCACTGGAAGAGCTGGCCGCAGTGTCAGATGAAGGTGATATGGAACCGCTGCTGCTTGAAGAGTATTTAGTAGGTGAAGAGTTTTCACTGATGGTTATGGTCAATGAAGAATATACCCACACATTTGAAGTGATTGCACAAGATCATAAAAGTGCGTTTGGCAAAGGTGATGGGCCGAATACCGGCGGTATGGGAGCTTATGCTCCAGTCACGCATATCAGTGAAACAGTCAGGCAGGAAGCAATTGAAAAAATAATTGAACCGACAGCCATGGCAATGGTTAAAGAAGGGCTGAGTTACTTCGGCGTGTTATATCTCGGTGCAATGATGACAGATGATGGGGTAAAGGTTCTCGAATATAACGCGAGATTCGGCGATCCTGAAGCGCAGGTTCTGCTTTCTATGATAGACAGCGACTTCGCCTGCATACTGGAAAAGGTGCAGCAGAAAGAGCAGCTCAAAATTGACTGGAAGTCCGGCTACACTGTTGGTGTGATGCTAGCGACAGAAGGTTATCCGTATGAATATAAACGCGGTATTGGAATTTCATTTACCGATGAAATAATGGACCGCAGTTTTATCAGCGGTCTCGCTCAGACTGAAAATGGAGATTATATTTCCTCAGGCGGCCGTATTATGCTGGTGACAGGTACCGGTCTTACAATTGAAGAAGCACTAAAATCTGCATACGGCAGCGTTGGAGAAATAGAGTTTAATAAAAATGAAATATTTTACAGAACGGACATTGCACACCGTGCACTGTTAACAAAATAAAAAAGAGGTTAGCTGAGTGCTAACCTCTTTTGCATGAGTATAGGATAACTAAATGATATAATTACACCTTGTCATGCACGTAAAAACTTAAGTATATTATTCGTAAATATTTAGCCTGTATCAATATTATAATTATTATCTGTTAGTAGGATATATATCCGGAATTTATAAATATAAACATAAATATGCTGAAGAATGATTTTTATACTTGAATTTTATATAATAGAGAGAGTTGAGGTGACAGGATGATAAGTAAATTCAGAAATCGCAGTGAAGTGATTATTAGTTTTATACTCGGTGTGTTTTTTATTATTTTAGGTCTTTTTATATTATTTAACACCAGTCAGATTAGAAATGAAGAAGTCCCTGTCGAAGAGGATAACATAGAAACAATTTTTGATTTAATTAATGTTTTCTTCGTCGAAGTATCAAATATGCTGTCGATGATGATTGGAGGATTTCCAATTATTGCGGGCATACTGATAATTTTATTTGGACTGTTTATGTTTAAAGTAGGCTCATGGATTAACAGCACTACTAAATACGATGTGCCGCTGACCTTTTTCTTTATCGGTCTGTCGCTGGTTCTGTTTATCGTGACGACGATATTAATGACACAGTCCTACGGACTTTTTGCACTGCTGTTTTTGCTCGCATTTATTATTCATCTGCTGTTCAGTGTATTTAATGAATATTTAAATCCGGAACATCGTAAAGAGCATTATATGATTATTCTGCTGTTTTACGGTATCGCATATTTCTTTACGCAAAATGCAGTGTATTCGAATATAGAATCGACGATAACACCGACAGACGTACTGTCTATTAATTTATTTTTTGCACTGGTGTGGGTATCGTCATACATGGCTCTGTGGGTCGGTGTGTTCTTGCTGAAAGCAAACAATCTGCTGAAGAAACCGGCAGATACAAGCCCGGAAAAACTTTCCAGATTAAACAAGAAGAAGAGCGGTAAAAAGCGTTTTGCACCTGATAAATATTTAGGGTTTTCACAAAAATTATACGATTTTCGCAACAAAATTCTGGATAAGCTGAAACAGTTTTTCGAAACGGACCTGCCTTCATGGTTCAAAGTTAACTATTTAGAAATACTGTTCGGTATTATCGTACTGATTTTCGTATTCCTGGAGTTTAATAACCGGAACGGTGTATTTGTAGAAGGTTATTTCAGACTTAATCAGATGCAGACAATTTACGAATGGGTCAATTTATTTATCACACTTGTCCTGGCAGTTTTATATTTAGTGTTCACGATTATGAATCTTTTGAAAGATAAGTATTATCACAGACAGATGATTGTTATTTTTATTCTTTGGATGAATGTTACAGTGAGTCTGTATATTACGCTGTTTAAAGATGTGGAATTATCGCTGTTTATTTTACCATTCAATGTTTTTCTAGTACTATTGCTGACACCGTTATTACTGATCAGTATATTTAAAGAATTTAAAGGGGTTGATAAAAATGAAACAGACAGAAAAATATAGCTACAGTGGACGTACAGATGACAAGGCGATTCATGAAAGAATCCATCAGCTTGTTAAAGAGTACAAGGGAGAATCCGGAGTACCTGTAATTACAGGGTTCAGTTCAGATGAAGGTGTCAAACGGAATAAGGGGACGAGAGGCGCTGCAGAAGGTCCTTTTAAAGTTCGTGAGAAGATGTCGTCATATGCGTTCACGGGTGAACTGTACGATGCTGGAACAGTGCTCGGTACTGAAGATTTGGAACAGTCCCAGCAGAATTTAGGAGATGTTATTAATGAGATTTATAAAAATAACAGTTTTCCTATTATTATCGGCGGCGGACATGAAACTTTTTACGGCCATTATTTAGGAGCGAGACAGGCATTCAGCGGTAAAATCGCAATCGTCAATCTCGATGCGCATTTTGACCTCCGGGATGAAAGACCTTCCTCCGGCACGATGTTCCATCAGATTTTATCTGCTGACGGCGAAGTGGATTACTATTGTCTCGGAATACAGCCCGAGGGCAATACTAAAACGCTATATAATACAGCGGATAAGTTCGGCGTAAAATATTATTCAATTGATGAAATGAGAAATACAGATGCTGCCGATAAAGTAGCAGAGGTACTCCAGGGCTATGATGCGGTCCTTATGACATTGTGCATGGATTCACTGCAGCAGGCAATTGCGCCAGGTGTTAGTGCACCGAGTCCGAATGGTTATACTGCGATAGAAATTCATGAACTTGTCAGCAAGTTTGCTCGACTTCAAAATCTTAAAAGTTTCGATGTGTCGGAAGTATCCCCGCCGCTCGACATTAATGACCAGACAAGCGCGATAGCTGCGAGTATCATTTATAAATTTTTAACGGTCAGACAATCAATTTAAGTTCTAAAAAATAAAAAACGGGTATAGCATATAATATAACTTTTAAAATAAAGGAGTATTTACTATGACCGGACCATTAACGAATGCACAAATTGAAGAACGGGCAGATGAAGCCCGTGACCTGGTGAAATCAAAAGCTGCTTCATCTGCATTAGCTGCAGCACTTCCTATACCGCTGCTTGATGTTGGTACAGATATGAAACTGCTTAATGAAATTACTGGTGAAATTGAAGAAATATTCGGTATTACTCATGATGAGGTAGCGAAGTACAGCGATGACATGAAAACAAGAGCTGCTGTAATGATTTCCAGTGTCGGCGGAGAATTCGTTGCACGGAAAACTATCGGTTATGCTGTTAATAAAATTGGTAAGAAAAATCGTAAAGAGAATGGAACATTTGGGGTAATTCCAATTGTGACGCAAGGATCTACAGCGATAATCAGTTATTTCCTAATGAAAAAGCTTGGTAACGACCATATTGAGAAATGCGTAGACTATTTAAATTCGAAAAATATCGATGGTTCAATGCAGGAATCTTAAAAGTGGTGTAAAATAAGTGTAATCATTGAGAAATTCACACTTAAAGGAGACAACATAATGGAAACAAAGTCATTTCTAATTATAGACGAAACAGGGATTCACGCACGTCCTGCCACAATTTTAGTGCAGACAGCAACGAAATTCGACTCGGATATCGAACTCGAATATAACAGTAAAAAAGTTAATCTTAAATCAATAATGGGTGTAATGTCATTAGGAGTAGGCAAAGGTGCAGAAGTAACTATTTATGCAGACGGCAAAGACGAAGCAGAAGCGATTGAGGCAATTTCTGAAACTTTATCTAGCGAAGGACTGACTGAATAATGACAGAAATTATTACAGGTTTAAAATTGAGTGAAGGAATCGGCTTTGGAAGCATATTTATTTCCAAAAGAGCAGATATCGATATCTCGGAAAGGGAAATCGATGCTGCTCATATTAACGAAGAAATATCAGCATACAAAGAAAGTATTCAACAAGCTCATATCCAGCTCCGTATATTGAGAGAAAATGTTGGTGAACACCTCGATGAGGACAGTGCCGCAATTTTTGATGCACATATTATGATGCTGGATGATCCAGGCTTTAATGAGCAGATTATTAATAACATCAACAGTTTAAACAATGCTGAGAAAGCTATTCAGCTTGCGGGGCAAGTATATATTACTAAATTCGAATCGCTCGATTCGGAATATATGAAAGCCCGTGCACTGGATGTTAAAGATATTTGTATGCGTTTAATAGCAAATGTACAAGGTACCGAGCTGACGGATTTAACGCGCGTGGACGAACCTGTAGTAGTCGTTGCAGATGAATTAACACCTTCTGCTTCAGCACAATTAGACAGTAAGTATGTAAAAGGTATCATTACAGCAACAGGGGGAGTCACCAGCCATTCGGCTATTATTGCCCGCAGCTTAAATATACCTGCAATTTCAGGTGTTCCCGATATTTTATCAAAAGTGAATCACGGCGATGATATTATTGTCGATGGTTTCACCGGGGATATTGTGCTCTCGCCGACAGAAATTGAAATGGCGGCATACAGTGAAAAGAGTAAAGCACAGGACGAACGGGAAGAAAAATTAAAAGATTTTATCGGTAAAGAAACGGCAACCCTCGATGGTATTAATATTAGCCTGTATGCGAATATTAAAGGTCCGGAAGACATTAATGATGTCACCAGCAACGACGCTGAAGGTGTTGGACTTTACCGCACGGAATTTCTTTATATGAACAGAATGAATCTGCCGTCAGAAGATGAGCAGTTTGAAGCTTATAAAACTGTCCTTTCTTCTACGGATGATAAGCCGGTAATTATCCGGACGCTTGATATTGGTGGAGATAAGGAATTATCTTATTTGAATCTGCCGAAGGAAAGTAATCCATTTTTAGGCGAACGGTCAATTCGTTTCCTTTTAAAAAATGAAGAAATTTTTAAAACCCAGCTCCGTGCACTTGTCAGAGCAAGCGAGCATGGCAACTTAAAAGTAATGTTCCCGATGGTTACTACAATCGATGAATTTAACAGAGCAAAAGCGCTGCTCGTTGAGGAGAAAGAAAAATACGAAGCTGAAATTGGCAAAGAACTTGATAATATTGCTGTGGGTATTATGGTTGAAACACCATCTGCTGCAATTATCAGTGATCAGCTGGCGAAGCACGTTGATTTTTTCAGCATCGGTTCAAATGATTTAATTCAGTATACGATGGCAGCAGACCGTCTGAATGATCAGGTGAGTGATTTATACCAGCCTTATCATCCAAGTGTTCTTGGCCTGATTAAAAAGGTCATTGACAGCGGACGCAATAATAATAAATGGGTTGGCATTTGCGGTGAGATGGCATGTGATTATAAATCCATCGCTCTTCTTATCGGATTTGGCATAGATGAACTGTCTGTAAATCCAAAAAATATTCTGGCAATACGTGAACATATTGCAAAAATCAAAAAGACCGATATGGAACACTTGAGCGAACAGGTGCTGTTAGCTGACAGTGCTGAAGATGTTCTTTATTTAATTGAGGAACACTTAAACTTAACTTAATCTTAAAAATTGTATAGTACACTGGGCATGTAGAAGTTTTTCTGCATGTCTTTTTTTACAAAAAATGAAGGGAAGTTAGTCTATGCATAATGAGAGCCGCAAGCCCGCCGTATTATTTTTATCCTTGCCTGTACTGGCATGGGCCTTGTTTGATTTTGCCAATACGATATTCTCCGCGAATATCGTCACGCTGTTTTTCCCTCAATACATAACTGAAATAATCGGGACAAACGCACAGCTGGAACAAATATCATCTACAGTAATCGCATATGCTAATGCGGCGAGTGCTTTATTTCTTATTTTATTTTCACCATTATTTGGAGTATTAATGGACAGATCAGGGAAACGTAAGAAGTATATTATTATATTTACACTGCTGACAGTTGTGGCATCCATACTGATGGGACTGTTCGGTGGAATGAACACCGGCACAATATTCGGTATTCCGAATGGTCTTTTGTTAACGATACTGCTCTTCGTATTTGCTAAATTCACTTACAGCTCAGGAAATGTTTTTTACGATGGCATGCTGTCATCACTCGGCAGTAAAAAAGAAGTGCCGCTTATTTCAGGCTTCGGGGTGGCACTCGGATATTTAGGTACATTATTCGGTATATTCTCGGTCTTAATAATTATTGGTGACAGCGGTATTCATAACGCATTCTGGCTGAGCGGTATTTTATTTCTGCTGTTTGCACTGCCTTTGTTTTTCATCAATAAAGACCCTGTGCAGAAAGCAAAACCTAAACAGCCGTTTTTAAAAGGATATAAAGATGTGTATCAAACGTTTAAAGAAGCGAAAAAATATCCATCAATTTTCTTTTTTATGATTGCTTATTTTTTTATCAATGACGCACTCGCAACGGCAATAGCAATGATGCAGCCGTATGCAACAACGGTGGTCGGCTTTGAAGCAAGTGCATTTTTAGTCGTCTTTATGGTGGCGACACTGTTCAGTATTGTCGGAGCACTGGTATTTGGCTTTATTAACCAGAAATACGGTTCGAAACCGACGTTCAGCATTATCGGTCTATTGCTGGCTGCAGCGATTACAATCGCAGCCCTGCCGCTGCCGATGTGGACGTTTTGGATTGCAGCAAGTTTATTCGGTGTAGCAATGGGTTCTGTGTGGGTTGTTTCCAGAACAATTATCATCGAATTGTCCCCTTCAGGAAAAGAAGGGCAGTTTTTCGGTTTGTTCGCCTTCAGTGCTAAGATGAGCGCAATTGTTGGGCCCTTTATTTACGGTACGATTACATTAGTTCTAAGCGACCTCGGGACAGTGGCATCTCGTATTGCGATAACGAGTCTGCTCGTGATGGTGATTGTCGGATTATACTTCCACAGCAAGGTGAAAATACCTGAAAATGACACTGTGTAAATACTGAACAGCAAAGTATGTTAATTTATTCACAAATATGTCACTAAATTTTAAACCTAACCATTTAATAGAAGAGGGTAAAACAGTTATAATGATAGGTATGAATATGGGGTGAGTATAAATGGATGAGGTTTTAATTGGACGGGTTTTAACCGGTATGACATTAGGTTTTCATATCATTTTTGCCACTATTGGAGTCGGCGTCCCAATAGTATTTATGGTTCTTGAATTTTTAGGACTAAGGAAAAAAGATGCGCAGTACTTAACAATGGCGCGTCGTATTGCCAAAGGTTATACGGTGACCGTTGCGGTAGGTGTTGTAACCGGAACAATTATCGGTCTGCAGCTGTCCTTAATATGGCCGGACTTTATGAGGCTCGGCGGTCAGATTATAGCCTTGCCGCTGTTTATGGAAACATTTGCGTTTTTCTTTGAAGCAATTTTCTTAGGAATATTTTTATATACGTGGGATCGATTTAAAAACCCTTGGTATCACTGGCTGTTAAATATACCAATTGTTATCGGTTCTACATTGTCAGCGGTATTTATTACGACGGTGAACTCATTTATGAATACACCGGCAGGATTTGATTTTGAAGGCGGAGAGTTCCTGAATGTCGATCCGATTGCCGCAATGTTTAACCCTTCATCATGGGTTAGGATATTCCACGTTGTTGTAACGGCATATATGACTGTTGCTTTCCTGATGGCGACAATCAGTGCTGTAAAACTGCTGAGAGCTTCTCATAAAGAAGACAGAACATATCATAAAAAAGGCTTAAAAGTAATGATGTCCATCGGTGTTATTATGGCAGGATTTACACTGCTTGCCGGAGACTTAACAGCTAAGTTTCTGCATGAGCATCAGCCTGAAAAACTGGCAGCTTTTGAGTGGCATTTTGAAACAGAAGAACGTGCGGACTTAGTACTGTTTGGTATTTTAGATGAGGAAACACAGGAAATTAAATACGAATTGCGCATTCCATGGGCACTCAGCTTCCTGGCTGGAAATTCATTTGATACTGAGGTAACAGGACTGAATGAAATTCCGGAAGATGAACGTCCGCCGCTGATTATTCATTACTTCTTTGACTTAATGGTATTCTTCGGAATGTACGGCTTAGGTGTGGCTGCAGTTTACTTTATCGTTAAATTTACGAAACGGTGGACAAAGATACACGAACATCATCCGGCACTCTTATATATGTACGCGCTGGCAGGACCTCTGTCCTTCTTAGCGATAGAAGCAGGATGGTTCTTAGCAGAAATGGGGCGCCAGCCATGGATTGTCCGCGGTTATATGAGAGTGTCTGAAGCGGTCACACAGGCTGACGGATTAGGTATAGCGCTGATTGCTTTTGCGATGCTGTACGCAGTCCTCGGCGTTACGTGTATTTACGTGCTGCTTAGAATGTTTAAAGATAAATCAGCTGAAGAGGATAAACTGAACTGGTACGGAGAATCCGGAATTGCTTCTAAAGGTGAAGGAGGTCGACTGCCATGAGCCTAGATTATGAAATTATCGGTGTTACGGTACTGTGGACGTTTTTATATCTGTATGTCATTATCGCATCGATCGACTTCGGTGCAGGATTTTTTAACTTCTATTCAAAATTAACGGGTGATGATAACATCATCAGTCCGATAATTGCACGGTATTTAAATCCAGTATGGGAGACGACTAACGTATTCTTTGTCTTCTTCTTTGTCGGGATTGTCGGATTTTATCCGGACACAGCATATTATTTAGGAACAACACTATTGATTCCAGGGTCAATTGCTTTAATACTGTTATCGATACGCGGTTCGTATTATGCGTTTAACTCTTATAACAGGGAAAGTAAGCTGTCATGGTCAGCGCTGTACGGCGTTACCGGACTGCTGATTCCGGCGGCATTATCGATTGCGCTGGTTATTTCAGAAGGCGGTTATATAAAAGAAACCGCCACAGGTATTGATTTAGACTTTGAAGAATTAATTTTCAGCACGTACGGCTGGTCGGTAGTATTTCTCGCAATTATTTCGGTTCTTTATATTTCAAGCGGATTCCTGACGTTTTACGCGGCGAAAGCAGAAGATAAAAAAGCGAGCGAATTAACGAGAACCTGGTTTTTAATCTGGACACTTCCAACGCTGGTCATTACACAGTTTACGTTTTTAGGGCTAAGAGATCATAACTATGAACACTTCTTGGCAGCTCAGGATTACTGGTATTTATTCGGGCTGAGTCTTCTTGCGATGATAATCGCAGTATTCTTAATATGGAAGCGCCGCAACTACGGCACAGCTTTCATTATGATTATGCTGCAGTACGGTTTTGCATTTTACGGCTACGGTATCAGTAAGCTGCCGTACATTCTTTATCCGTATGTAAATATTAATGACTCTGTCGTGAATGAAAATATGGCATTTGCATTGACAGTCGTCTTTATTTTAGGTTTACTATTATTAATTCCTTCATTATTCCTGCTCGTGAGATTGTTCTTATTCGATAAGGATTATGTTAAAGGAAACAAAAAATATTAGGCACTTAAAGAATAGGTTGATACTATGAAAAAAGAAATAGCAGTCATCGGACTGGGAAGATTTGGCGGAAGTATCGTCATGGAATTAAGCGCAATGAACGTGGATGTACTGGTTATTGATACAGATGAAGCCCGTGTCAATGAATATCAAGACTATTACTCAGACGGCATTATCGGAGATTCAACTGATGAAATGATGCTGAAAAGTATTGGTATTAATAACTATGATAATGTCATTGTTGCTATCGGTGATAACATTCAGGCAAGTATACTAACAACGCTGATTTTAAAAGATTTAGGTGTTAATAAAGTAACAGCTAAAGCTCAGAACTCTTATCACGGCAAGGTACTTGAGAAAATCGGTGCGGATATTGTTGTCCATCCCGAACGGGATATGGGCCGACGGATTGCCCATAGACTGATATCATCCTCGGTCGTAGAATATTTGGAAGTATCAAGCAACCATTCTATTATTGAATACAGTGCAAATATCAAACTCGAAAATAAGCGTATTAACGATTTAAACTTACGTGAGAAATTCGGTATCAGTATTATTGCGATTAATAGGGATAATGACATTATCGTCAGCCCGGATCCGCAAATCAGTATACTTGCAGGTGATATACTGATTCTTATTGGCAGTGATAAGCAGATAAATAACTTTGAGAACTTTATGGAGCGTCTTAAATAAAAAAAGCATCATCACTCCAAAAAATGAGTGGTGATGCTTTCTTGTTTATGTGGCAGTGACATAGTCACTCAAACCAGCTTAGTTTAATTCAATACCGTAATGATCGAGAATATACTGAGGCACAAAGTAGCGTGCAGTCTTTTTCGGATCAACAATCTGATTAATTTGTGTCTGGCCGGTGAGACTCATCAGCATGGTGAATTCTTCCATACTTAAATCGGTTTTTGGCTGAAGAAGTTCTGCCATTTTATGAACTGAAACGTCTACAGCTGTATCCAGACTTTCATCGGAAACGTTTAAGTAAATTCCTTCATCATTAATAATTACAGGATGTTCAGTCGATAAGTTCTGAGCTTTTTCAAATGTGACATTCACATTAGCGCTGACTTCAAGTCCTGAAACACTAATTTCGCCGTCAGCCATCGCAGCGTGAACGTCACCAAGACCAAACAGGGCACCGTCATGATAAACAGGGAGGTATAATGTAATTCCTTCTGTCATTTTCAAAGAGTCCATATTGCCGCCATGTGTATCAGGTGTACCGTTATTGACAGGTTCATCCGGCGGAGCAACACCGATAACTCCAATCATTTTATTTACGGGAATTGATAAACCGTTAAAGTCGACTGAATTGCTGTCATTATCGATGTCGTATATACGAACCAGGGTATCATTTAGAACGTCTCCCATAACTCCCAGGCCAGGGCCGGCTACCATAACACCTGCAGCAGAAATATCAATGCTGTTAATCGTTACTTTTAAAACATCGCCGGCTTTAATACCATCGATGTAAACCGGTCCTGATGCAGGGTTTATTTTGTCCCAGTCAAGTCCGCCAAATGCACCTTCTTCAGATGTAATTTGTCCGGTAAAGCAATCGTATGTTTCAATATCTACAGTATCGCCGAGATTTACTTTTAACTTTGCCTCGTTGCCCTTACTCATTGCATAGAAAAGATTATCTTTAGAAAGCTTGTGATGTGTCATTACGGCTCCTCCTCAATAATATGTATTCAACTTTAATTATAGAGTAAATATAAATAAAAACAAAACAGCACCAGAGCCCTATACAATCATGGACTCCGGTGCTGTTATTTATTATATGATTTTATTTTTCATCGTTAACTCTCATGATGATTGGAAGAATCATTGGACGGCGTTTCGTTTTGTTATAAAGGAAACCGCTTAGTTCTTCAATAATCAGCTGTTTAACGTTATACCATTCAACGTTTTCTTTTGATTCGAGCAAGGTTCTTACTTCGTCGCGGATTTTTTTCTCTGCGCTGCGGATCAGTCCGTATGATTCTCTCATATAGACGAAGCCGCGTGAAATAATGTCCGGTCCGCTTAACAATTCACCAGTTTCGAAGTCAATTGTCAGTACAACAATTGCAAGTCCTTCTTCTGATAATGATTTACGGTCGCGGAGAACGATGTTGCCGATATCTCCGATGCCGTTACCATCGACGAATACTGTGCCGGCAGTAACGCGATGTGAGAATCTTGCACTGTCTTTCGTCAGGGCAAGGACATCACCAATTTCAAAGACAAAGACATTGTCTTCTTTAACACCTGTTGAAATTGCTAATTTTTTATGCAGATCAAGCATACGGTATTCACCGTGAATCGGCATAAAGTACTTAGGCTGCATTAAACGAAGCATAAGCTTCTGTTCTTCCTGAGAACCATGACCTGACGTATGAATATTAGATAGTTTACCGTGAATAACATCAGCGCCTGCTTTATATAAAGCATTGATAGTTTTGTTGACGCTTAGCGTGTTACCCGGAATCGGTGAAGAACTGAAGACTACAGTATCATCAGGGATGATGCTGATTTGTCTGTGAGTACCATTGGCAATACGCGATAGTGCGGCCATAGGCTCACCCTGTGAACCGGTACATAAAATCATAACTTTATGTTTTTCAATCTTGTTAATCATTTTAGGTTCGATAAACGTCTCGGGGGGAGCTGTAATGTAACCGAGCTCCTGGCCGATTTTAATGTTGTTTTCCATGCTGCGGCCGAATATACAAATTTTGCGGTCGAATTTTACTGCAGCTTCAATTGCCTGCTGCACACGGTAAATATTCGATGCAAATGTAGCGAATATAATACGACCTGAACATTTACGGAATATATCTTCAACATTCTGGCCGACTTCTTTTTCACTGATAGTGAAGTTTGGCACAGTAGCATTTGTTGAGTCCGAAAGCAGTGCAAGCACGCCTTCTTCACCAAGTTTAGCCATTTTCGCAAGGTTTGCCGGTTCGCCGACAGGTGTGAAGTCAAATTTGAAGTCCCCTGTGTGAACGATATTACCTTCTGGAGTACGTGCGATAACACCGTATGCTTCCGGGATAGAGTGAGTTGTTAAATAGAACTCAATATCGATGTGT
The DNA here is from genome assembly GCF_000425845.1 of Jeotgalicoccus psychrophilus DSM 19085. GTDB lineage: Bacteria > Bacillota > Bacilli > Staphylococcales > Salinicoccaceae > Jeotgalicoccus > Jeotgalicoccus psychrophilus. The sequence continues at coordinate 555,034 of NZ_AUEF01000001.1, read as the reverse complement.
TTGAATTTCAGAATAGTATCTTCATCGATAGGAATTAGCTCAGTCTGGTTAAGAAGGCGGTGTTCTTCAAGTTTGTTGCGAATTAACCCTAAAGCAAGCGGACCTGAATAAACAGGTACTGAAATTTGTCTTAATAAGAAAGGAATACCGCCGATGTGGTCTTCGTGACCGTGTGTCACAATCAGTGCACTGATTTTATCTTCGTTTTCTTTTAAGTAAGTGTAATCAGGTATTACGTAATCAACGCCAAGTTCAGCATCTGTTGGAAACTTGACCCCTGCATCGATTATAATAATTTCATCTTTGTATTCTATACAATATGTGTTCTTCCCGATTTCTCCCAGTCCCCCAAGAGCAAATACACCTACTTCATTTGTTTCAAGCGTCATTACGCGATAGTCTCTACTTTAAAATCTTCGTTGTTGCTTTGTTCATATTCCAGATGCGCGGGACTAAGTGCCTGGATAAATTCGATATTGTTCTGGTTCGTTTTTAAATAATTACGAACCTCTTCTTCTGTTTCTGCTTCGACATAACGCGTCTTTGTGTCTTCTCTGATGATACGCATGTCCAAGTCTTGCTGGAAAAATACTTTAAATACTGCCATAATTTATGACTCCTTTGTTAGTTAATTATCATTATTAAAATAAATATAAAAAATAAAAATATGTGCCTAAATTTTTAAGCACATTATTTAGGGTCTTATTTACCCTTCATATATTCATTGCGCAATAAACCTTTTCTGCCCAGGATGCTTTTCAACTTTCTCTTCAGTTTCTCACGTAACCTTCTCAGCATACTATCACACCCTTATATACTTAATCTCATTTTACAATATAGACTCGGTACTTGCAAAGACTTTATAATAGTATCAAGGGAGGGGAAACTGTGAAGATAGAACAGATTATGTCGAAGGTTAAGAATGAAATGATCAGAAGTGATAAAATGTTTACCGGAATTGAGTTCAATGTTCGCGGAGAACAGGTCGTTATGAACTATGTATATGCTGATTACAGCAGCGGTGCGGATACCAATACAGATATGTATATGCCTCACGGAGAAGACCCTGTTTTTCTTAATGAAGAAGAGATGAATATGCTGCTCGGTAAACTGCGTGAAAAAAATATCGATTATAACATCAGAAAAGATGAATTTATTTAATTTTAAAAAGACGGTGCCTGTAATTATACAGACACCGTCTTTTTTTCTGCAGAATTAGTCGAGCGGCTGTGCATTGTCATGCGGCTCGAAAGGTTCATTTTTATCGATATGGTCGTAAAACATTACGCCATTAAGATGATCGAGTTCATGCTGCAGTACTACAGCTAAAAAGCCTTTTGCTTTAATCTCGATTTTTTCTCCGTCGATTGTTTCAGCACTGACACGAATGCGTTTCTTACGCTGAACAATGCCTTCAATGTCTTCGTCAACACTCAAGCAGCCTTCACCGCCGGGTAAATAAGTTTCATTTACTGAATGGCTTATTATTTTAGGGTTAATCAGCATGTAATCATATTCAGGATTACCATCTTCATCCTCAACATATATTGCGAGCATACGCTTATCAAGACCAATTTGAGGTGCGGCAAGTCCGACACCTGGTCTGAGTGAGTACTTTTCGCTCACTTCAGGATCCTGTGAGTTGATTAGATATTCTCTCATACTTTTTAATTCTGCTATTGTCTGTGCATCGATTTCTGCCACTTCGCTTACTTTTTTACGCAGCATCGGATGACCGTCGCGCACAATATCGTCCATAGTCAGCATGATAAAACCTCCTTGTTTCAAACACTCGGTTTATTATACATTATATTTGAGTTAAAATGGTATTGTAAATACTGATAAAATTTTAAATAACCTGGGGGTACATTTCAAGTGAAGAAATTTATTTTATTATTAGGCAGTGCAGCGCTGTTTTTAAGTGCGTGCAGCAATGCTGAATCTGAGCTGAATGATTTTTATGATGAATTCACCGGCAGTCTCGGTGAAGAGCAGGGACTTGCTGAATTAAACGAACAATATAATGAACTGGAAGGCACAAAGGCAGCACTGCAGGAAGAACTGAACAATGCTGATATAGAAGAAATTAACAGCATCAGCGATGAACTTCAGACGAATACTAAAGAACGCCTGGAGCTGCTGGAAGAAGAACGTACGCTGATCGCAGATTCTAATGAAGCATTTGAAGATGCGCGCGAAGCGGCGGAAGATATTTCCAATGAAGAGTATAAAAAAGAAGCTGACTCATTAGTAGCGGCTATGAACGCACGTTTTGATGCACATGAAACGATGACGGATACATATACAGAGGCCCTCGAAGCGGAACAGATGCTGTTTGAGTATTTAGGGAAAACAGAAATTACGCAGGACACAGTTGATGAGCATTTAAATAAAATTGCCGAATACAGCGAGCCGATTAACGAAGCATCTGAGAGTTTTGCAGCTGAAACAGAAAAGATTAACCGGTTAAAAGGTGAAATAGAGCAAATACTTGAAAATAACTAAGAATTTAAAGTGTTACTATAACAGTTATAACTGTATCACTGATGAAAACGCTGACATGACAGCTCTGTTCCATTCTGTTATACCTGTATATGTTTTACTGTTAGAACAGTAGTATGATAAAATGAAGTTAATTACTAAACAAATTAGAAGGGATTGTGAACACACATGGCAGCAAATAAGAAATTTAATCCAGTTGATGTTCTTTCAGAGATAGAAGCTAAATTTGAAATGCTTCAGATTTTGAATGAAAAAGGCGAAATCGTCAATAAAGACATGGATCCAAAATTATCTGATGAGGAACTCGTTGAATTAATGACGAGAATGGTTTGGACTAGAGTTTTAGATGAGCGTTCGACGGCACTTAACCGTCAGGGACGTTTAGGATTCTACGCACCAACAGCTGGACAGGAAGCATCGCAGATTGCGAGTCACTATGCATTATCAAAAGGGGATTATGTACTTCCGGGCTACCGCGATGTACCTCAGTTAATCTGGCACGGCCTGCCGCTGACTAAAGCATTCTTATTCTCACGCGGACATTATAAAGGAAACCAGTTCCCTGAAGGCGTTAATGCACTAAGCCCGCAGATTATTATCGGCGCGCAGTATGTACAAAACGCAGGCGTGGCACTCGGCCTTAAAAAACGCGGTAAAGAAAACGTAGCAATTACGTATACTGGTGACGGCGGAACTTCACAAGGTGACTTCTATGAAGGAATCAACTTCGCAGGAGCATACAATGCACCGGCAATCTTCGTTATCCAGAACAATAACTACGCAATTTCTACACCGAGAGAATTGCAGAGTAAAGCTGCAACACTTGCTCAAAAAGCTGTAGCAGCTGGTATCCCGGGCGTTCTTGTAGACGGTATGGATCCACTTGCGGTGTACAAAGCGACTAAAGATGCACGCGACCGCGCAGTAGAAGGAGGCGGCCCGACACTTATTGAGGCGTTGTGTTACCGTTTCGGACCGCACACGATGGCGGGAGATGATCCAACAAGATACAGAACTTCTGATGAGGATACTGACTGGGAGAAAAAAGACCCGATTGTCCGTTTCCGCACTTATTTAGAAGGCAAAAAATTGTGGTCTAAAGAACAAGAAGAAAAAGTAATTGAACAAGCTAAAGAAGATGTTAAGGCTGCACTTAAAGAAGCAGATGCAACTGAAAAACAATCTGTTACTGAGCTGATGGATCTTATGTACGATGTAAAACCATCTAACTTAGAAGAGCAGTATGAGTACTATAAAGGAAAGGAGTCTAAATAATTATGGCACAAATGACGATGATTCAAGCTATTACTAATGCTATGGCTACAGAACTTAAAAATGATGAGAATGTTCTTGTTTTTGGTGAGGATATAGGCGTAAACGGCGGGGTATTCCGTGCAACAGAAGGTTTGCAGGAAGAATTCGGCGTTGACCGTGTATTTGATACTCCACTTGCAGAAAGCGGCCTCGTGTCATTAGGCCTAGGCTTAACTTTAGAAGACTACCGTCCGGTAATTGAAATTCAGTTCTTCGGTTTCCTGTTCGAAGCAATGGATGGCATTGCAGGTCAGATTGCTCGCCACAGAGTACGTTCAGGTGCATCTAAATCAGCACCAATCGTTATCCGCGCACCATTCGGCGGGGGAGTTAACACACCAGAGCTTCACGCTGACTCATTAGAAGGATTAATGGCTCAAACTCCTGGTTTACGCGTAGTTATTCCGTCAAACCCTGTAGATGCTAAAGGTCTGTTAATTTCAGCTATCCGTTCAAATGATCCTGTTATTTTCCTTGAGCACATGAAACTATACCGTTCATTCCGCGAAGACGTTCCTGAAGAGGACTACGAAGTTGAAATCGGTAAAGCAAGTGTGAAACAAGAAGGTACAGATATTACTTTAATCGCATACGGCGCTATGGTTCAGGAAGCAATGAAAGCTGCAGAAGAACTTGCAAAAGAAGACGTAAGCGTTGAAGTAATCGACCTCCGTACAGTATCGCCTGTAGATTATGACACATTAATCGAATCTGTTAAGAAAACTAACAGAGCAGTAATGATTCAGGAAGCACAGCGCCAGGCTGGTGTTGCAGCTAACGTTGTATCTGAACTATCAGAGCGTGCGATTCTGCACCTTGAAGCACCGATTAAACGCGTAACAGCGCCGGATACAGTTTATCCGTTCACACAGGCTGAAAGCGTCTGGTTACCGAACAAAGATGATATCATTGAACGTGCAAAAGAAGTTCTGGATTTCTAAAGTCTAATATATAGGAGGAATAATTATGGCATTTGAATTTAAACTCCCGGACATCGGTGAAGGAATTCACGAAGGGGAAATCGCTAAATGGCTAGTTGCTGAAGGCGATAAGATTAATGAAGATGATGTATTGGTAGAAATTCAAAACGATAAAGCAGTCGTAGAAATTCCATCTCCTGTAGATGGAACTGTTTCTAAGATTCATATCGAAGAAGGCGAAGTCACTACAGTCGGTACGACCATTGTTACTATTGACGACGGCAGTGAAGATTCAGAATCTGCAGAAGAAACTGAAGAACAGCCTGAAGAAAAAGCTGAAAAAACTTCAGAAAAACCGACTGATGATGCAGCGAAACCTGCTGATGAGGAACAGGTGTCTGAAGAATCTCCAAATAAAGAAAAAAAACAAGCGGATAAAGACACGTCAGACAACGATAAGATAGTTATTGCAATGCCGTCTGTACGTAAATTTGCACGCGAAAATAATGTTAATATTAAAGAAGTAACAGGCACAGGTAAAAATGGCCGTATTCTTAAAGAAGATATCGAAAACTTCGGTTCTGAATCAGCTGAACCAACAGAGACAAAAGCGTCTGCTGATGATTCAGCAGCAGCTTCTGAAACTGCACAACAAGCACCGGCTAAACAGCAGACAGGTGAACTGGAAACTCGCGAGAAGATGAGCGGTATGAGAAAAGCGATTGCGAAAGCAATGGTTAATTCTAAACACACATCTCCTCACGTTACACACATTGATGAAGTTGAAGTCGATGCACTGTGGGATCACCGCAAGAAGTTCAAAGAAATCGCAGCAGAACAGAATGTTAAATTAACATTCCTGCCTTACGTAGTTAAAGCTCTTGTATCGGCACTTAAGAAATATCCTGAATTAAACACTTCAATTGATAATGAAACATTTGAAGTCATTCAAAAACATTACTATAATGTAGGTATTGCGGCAGATACTGAAAAAGGTCTAGTAGTACCTGTTGTAAAAGATGCAGACAAACTTTCAATGTTCGAAATTTCTGATGAAATAAACGAACTGGCTACAAAAGCACGTGACGGTAAGCTTTCATCTGAAGAGATGAAGGGCGGTTCTGTAACGATTTCCAATCTTGGATCAGCAGGCGGCAAATGGTTTACACCAGTTATCAATCAGCCGGAAGTTGCTATCTTAGGTATTGGCCGAATTGAAGAACAGCCTGTTGTTAAAGACGGCGAAATTGTCGCAGCACGTGTTCTAGCACTATCACTTAGTTACGACCATAGACAAATCGATGGCGCAACAGCTCAAAATGCTTTAAATCATATTAAGCGTCTGCTTAATAATCCAGATTTATTATTAATGGAGGGGTAGTTAAAATGGTAGTTGGAGATTTTCCTATTGAAACAGATACAATTGTAGTTGGTGCAGGTCCCGGCGGCTATGTCGCTGCAATTCGTGCAGCACAGCTTGGCCAGAGTGTAACACTAGTAGAAAAAGGTAATATCGGCGGTGTATGTTTAAACGTTGGGTGTATCCCATCGAAAGCAATGATTTCATCAGCACACCGTTACCAGGAAGCTCAAAATTCTGAAGATATGGGTGTTATTACTGAAGGCGTTAAATTAGACTTCTCTAAAGTTCAGGAGTTTAAAGACAGCGTAGTAAACAAACTTGTCGGCGGTGTTGACATGCTCTTAAAAGGCAATAAAGTCAACGTTGTTAAAGGTGAAGCTTACTTTGTAGACAGCGGCAAATTAAAAGTAATGGATGATAAGCAGTCACAAACTTACGAGTTTAAAAATGCAATCATCGCTACAGGTTCACGTCCGATTGAAATTCCAGGATTTAAATTCGGCGGCCGTGTTTTAGATTCTACTGGTGCGTTGGCACTTGAAGAAGCGCCAGAGAAACTTATTGTGATCGGCGGCGGATATATCGGTACTGAGCTTGGTTCAGCTTATGCCAACTTCGGTACAGAAGTGACGATTCTTGAAGGAACACCTGACATTTTAGGCGGTTTTGAAAAACAGATGACTCAGCTTGTTAAGAAAAATCTTAAATCTAAAAACGCTACAATTGTTACTAAAGCAATGGCTAAATCTGCTGAAGAGACAGATAACGGCGTTAAAGTAACTTACGAAGCAAAAGATGAAACTCATGAAGTCGAAGCAGACTACGTACTGGTTACAGTAGGACGCAGACCGAACACTGATGAGCTTGGTCTTGAAGAATTAGGAATTAAAATGTCTGAACGCGGTTTAATCGAAGTTGATAAACAGTCACGTTCAAGCGTTTCAAATATTTATGCAATCGGTGATATCGTTGACGGACTTCCACTTGCTCACAAAGCAAGCTACGAAGGTAAAGTTGCAGCGGAAGCAATTGCTGGTGAGAAATCAGAAGTTGATTACATCGCTATGCCTGCTGTCTGCTTCACTGAACCTGAATTGGCTACGGTCGGTTACAACGAAAAACAGGCTAAAGACAAAGATATCGAAGTTGTTACAGGCAAGTTCCCGTTCCAGGCAAATGGACGTGCGCTTGGACTTAACAAAACAGACGGTTTTGTTAAAGTTGTAGCACGTAAAGAAGACGGACTTGTTATCGGTGCTCAAATTGCAGGTAACGGCGCTTCAGATATAATTTCTGAACTTGGTCTTGCAGTTGAAACTGGTATGACACTTGAGGATATCGCGTTAACAATTCACGCGCATCCGACATTAGGTGAAATTCCGATGGAGGCAGCGGAAGTTGCTCTAGGCCGTCCAATTCACTCAATGTAATTTTATAAACTTTAAAGGTCAGGGTTAATCACTCTGGCCTTTATTTTATTTGGAGGTAAAAATTATGAACAATGAATACTCATATCCATTGGATTATGACTGGAACACTGAAGAAATACTGCATGTAATGTCATTTTATCAAGCAGTTGAAATAGGTTATGAAGAAGGCGTGCTGGTAGGAAAGTTTGAAGAAGCATACCATGACTTTAAAAAAATTGTGCCGTCAAAATCTGAAGAGAAAACACTATTCAAAGAATATGAAAAAGTCAGCGGAAAAGTTCCTTATCTGCTGATTAAGCAGCTTAAAGATGCAGAACCGGCGGACATAATTAAGCCGTAAAATAAAGATTGTCATACAGTAATATCCTCGCATATAATAAATTGAATGATTATAAGGGAGGTCAGTTATGACAGTTATTAAGCTTCACAATATTACGCAATCATATGACGAAAACAAAATACTTCATAATATAAATTACACATTTGAAAACAGTAAGTTTTATACAATATTAGGGCCGTCAGGCTGCGGCAAAACAACTATATTAAAACTCATCGGCGGTTTCATTCATCCAACCGGCGGTGAGATTTTTTTCGAAAATAAAAAAATGAATAATGTCGATGCGAATAAAAGAAAAGTAAATACAGTGTTTCAGGATTATGCGCTGTTTCCGCATTTAAATGTATATGACAATATTGCTTTTGGCTTAAGAGTGAAAAAAACCTGCAAAAAACTGCTTGATGATAAAGTTCATGAAGTGTTAAAACTGACGAATTTAATGGAGTATAAATACCGTGATATCAGTGAGTTATCCGGCGGACAGCGTCAGCGTGTCGCAATTGCACGTGCTGTTGTTAATGAACCGGATATACTGCTGCTTGATGAACCGCTCTCTGCTCTCGATCAAAAGCTGCGTGTCGATATGCAGTATGAACTGAAAGAAATGCAAAAAAGACTGGGTATTATTTTTATTTTTGTAACGCACGACCAGGAGGAAGCACTGGCGCTGAGCGATGAAATTATCGTGATGCAAAAAGGCGAAATCGTACAGGCAGGTACTCCAAAAGATATTTATGATGAACCGTTAAACAGATACGTTGCTGATTTTATCGGTGAATCTAATATTGTCAGAGGAACGATGGTTAAAGATAAGAAGGTTGATATTTACAATCGTACTTATGCCTGTATAGACGGAGGTATATTACCGGGAACACCAGTTGATGTCATGATTCGACCCGAAGATATTTATATCGTTGACCATAATCTTGGAAAACTAAATGTCACTGTAGACTCTGCGTTATTCAGAGGTGTACACTACGAAATTTGCTGCATCGATGAAGATGGTTATGAGTGGGTGCTTCATTCGACAAAAAATGCTGAAATCGGTAGCAGAGTCGCATTGAACTTTAATGCTGAAGATATTCATATCATGATTCCAGGTGAAGATGAAGATGAATTTAACGAGCGGCTTGAATCTTTCCAGGAGGACCAGTAGATGAGACGGTTACTTGCTGTCCCGTATTTTATCTGGATGCTGGTGTTTGTCATAACACCGCTTTTACTGATGGCAGGCTACAGTTTTTTGGACTTCTCCGGTAATATTACTCTTAATAACTACGCAGAATTTTTTTCGGGAAATTATATAAAGATGACTGTCTCATCGTTCTGGTATGCATTTTTAATTACAATTTTCACACTACTCGTCAGTTATCCGCTTGCGCTGGCTGTAAGAATGACGTCTAACAAAACGATGTGGCTGTTGATTATAATCCTGCCGACATGGATCAATCTATTGCTGAAAACATATGCGTTCATTGGTATTTTCGGGCGTAATGGTGTGGTAAACGGTATTGCAGGATGGTTAAATATTGGAGGATTTCAGCTGCTGTTCAGCGACGCGGCATTTATCATTGTTAGTGTGTATATTTTTATGCCGTTTATGCTGCTGCCGGTATTTAATGCGATTGACGATATCGATAATAATCTGCTGAATGCTGCAAGGGATCTCGGTGCAAGCCGGACGGAAGTACTGTTTAAAGTCATTATGCCGCTGTCTGTCGAAGGCGTGAAAACAGGTGTACAGGTTGTATTTATTCCTTCTTTAAGCTTGTTTATGATTACGCGGCTGATTACAGGTAATAAAGTAATTACTCTCGGCACTGCAATTGAACAGCAGTTTTTAACGAATGAAAATTGGGGGATGGGCTCGACGATTGGCGTGTTTTTAATTTTAATGATGCTGATTGTTATGATATTCACCGGAGGCAGCAGTAAAAAGCGGGTGAATAAAATATGAAGAAACTTTCTCATTTATACTTACTGATTGTTATCGTACTGCTGTATTTTCCGATACTGTATTTAATGTTCTACTCGTTTAACAGTGCAGGTAATATGAGCAGTTTCGACAGCTTTACACTGGAACATTATATAAGTGTTTTTACGAACCAGAGACTCATCGTTATTATAATTAATACGCTGGCTGTTGCATTAATTTCTAGTGCTGCAGCAGTATTAATCGGTCTCGGCGGTGCATTGTTTATGTACAATGTTAAAAACAGTACAAGACGCATATTGCTCAGCATCAATAATATTATGATCGTTTCACCCGATGTCATTATCGGTGCATCACTGCTCATTTTATTTACGCTCGCAGGAATTTCTCTCGGATCTGTCAGTGTGGTATTGGCTCATATTGCTTTTTCAGTGCCAATCGTTGTACTTATGATTCTTCCTAAGCTGTATAATATGAATCATTCGCTGGTCGATGCTGCGAGAGATCTCGGCGCAGATTACAAAACAATAATACTTAAAGTTATTATTCCATATATTAATCCGGGTATTATTGCAGGGTTCTTTATGGCACTGACTTATTCACTCGATGACTTCGCGGTAACATTCTTTGTCACCGGCAGCGGATTTTCTGTACTGTCAGTAGAAATATATGCAATGGCAAGACGCGGTATCTCTTTAGAAATCAATGCCGTGTCGACACTGATTTTCTTATTTGTGTTCGCACTTGTATTTATTTACTATCTTCTCAGTACACATAAACAGCTGAAAAAGGAGAAGGTGCTATGAAAACTTTTATCAGTCTAATTGCGGTATCACTGACAGCTGGAATTATACTTCTCGTAACTGCAAATCTGCTGGAACAGTCAGACAATAATGATGGTAATACACTTTATGTTTATAACTGGGGAGAATATATCGACCCGGGGCTGCTCGAGAAATTCTATGAAGAAACAGGAATACGTGTTGTCTATGAAACGTTTGATTCAAATGAAGCGATGATGGTTAAGGTTAACCAAGGAGGCACACCATATGATGTTATTTTTCCAAGCGAATATACTGTTGAGAAAATGATTAAAGATCAGTTAATTATTCCGCTCGATTACAGCAGACTTCCAAATGCTAAAAATATAGATAATGATATTTCATCGAGAATGCCCGAAGAAATTACTGCATACTCAGTTCCGTACTTTTTCGGTACAGTAGGAATTTTATATAATGAAGAAATTGTACCGGAACTCAAATTTTCAACGTGGAATACTTTATGGGATGAATCACTGGAAAATGAAATACTGATGGTGGACGGTGCGAGAGAAGTACTCGGCATGTCATTAAACAGTATGGGTGAGTCGCTAAACACGACGGATGATGAAAAGCTGCAAACGGCAGCGGATAAATTAATCCAGCTGTCACCGAATATCCGGGGAATCGTCGGCGATGAAATTGCCTCGATGATGACGGAGAACGAAGCACAGGTTGCTGTTGTGTGGAGCGGTATGGCACAGGATATAATGCGGGAAAATGACGAAATGAATTATACTGTACCAAAAGAAGGCTCTAATTTATGGTTTGATGCAATGGTCATTCCGAAAAACTCGGAGAACACTGACGGTGCTTATCAGTTTATCAATTTTCTCTTAGACAGTGAAATTGCTGCAGTGAACACCGAGTGGGTGGGCTATGCCACGCCGAATACTGCGGCACTTGAATTGATGGACGAAGAAGTCCGTAAAGATACGAGATTTTATCCGGAAGATGAACAGCTTGAATCACTGGAAATGTACAGAGATCTCGGACCTGAGATGATCAGCCGTTATAATGAGCTATTTTTACAATTTAAAATGTCACTTGATTAAAAAAATGTGACATGGGTATTAACTAATTAAAGACAACTTAGGAGGATTATTATGGCTAAAGAATACACACAGACTGTAAAACCCGTCAGCCGTATTGCTGAAAGAATATTTGGCTGGCTTGGCTGGCTTATACTGCTGGCATTTACCGCAGGAATCTTGTTTTTCTCATTAGTTACTATGAATGACCCGGCTCAAATTGAGCAAATCACCAATCAGGTAGAATCTCAGATGGAGGGCATCAATACTCAGGGTGTTGATCCTCAGGCTGTCATCGATATGACAATTTCAGGACTAAGCAGCTTTTGGATGGTAGCACTGTATCTTGCACTACCTTTAATCATTGCAATACTCGGACTATTGAATATGCGCCGCAGAATTTTAGCAGGTATCTTACTGCTGATTGCAGCTATCCTGGCAGCACCATTAGTATTTACTTTAGTTTCATCACTATTTTTCGTAATTGCAGCAATTCTGCTGTTTGCACGTAAAGATTTAGTAGTTAAGAATGAGAAACCGGCGAAGGCTTATCCGCGTGAAGAGCGTAATGACAGCAATACACGTGATGAGCGCAACGACTACCGCCCGCAACAGAATCACAGAGATGAACATGAACAGCACCGAACAGTGACTGTTGACGATGATGTTAAAGTTCATCAGAACAGAGATTCGGAATACAGTTATAACAATGACAATAATAATGATGTTAACAATGACGATATTGAAAGCACACGTAAATTCAGCCGCATCGATGAGGATGAAGTGAACGCTGTAGATAATAATATCGATTCTAATAATATCAATCGTCCGGTGACTGAGCGCGAATACGAGCGTAACAGCGGCGTTGAACTGGAAGATTTAAATGAAATCGACAGAGCAGACCCCGCCCGTACGAGAAGAGACAACGTTGACCGCAGAAACCGCAAGTAAAAAAATATTGAACCGGAAGAGCATAAAAAGCGCTTTCGGTTTTTATTTTGTAAAATTTTACACATAAATGTTAATCGATTATGTAACCGATAACAACGCGATGATATCAATGTCTGCAGTACTTTATATAATTATTGAGTTATCTGAATTTATTAAATAATCAAATATCCATATTCTAAAATCTGAATATTTCTGTTATGATACCTGTTATAACTAAATAAGAATTGAATTGGAGTGATTCAGGTGAAGGCTTTAATCAAATTGAGTACATTTATAGGCAATACTTTTGCTGTCTGGGTTATTTTATTCGCAGCATTAGCTTTTCTTCTTCCTGGAGGTTTTACGTGGATTTCTCCATACATAAATCTGCTGCTCGGAATTATTATGTTCGGCATGGGGCTGACTTTAAAATTAAAAGATTTTAAACAGGTGATAACAGCGCCGAAAGAAGTCATTACTCTAGTAGTGGCACAGTACACAATCATGCCGCTTATTGCAGTAGGACTGGTTTTTCTATTCCAGCTGCCGCCGGAAATTGCGATTGGTGTAATTCTTGTCGGGTGTTCCCCGGGCGGTACGTCAAGTAACGTTATGACATACCTTGCAAAAGGAAACATGGCATTATCGGTTACAGCAACGTCTGTGTCGACTTTACTTGCACCGATTATTACACCGGCTTTGACACTGCTGTTAGCAAGTGCATGGCTGCCGGTTTCGTTCTCAGCAATGTTTATTTCAATTATCCAAATTGTACTTGTACCGATTGCACTTGGAGTTGCAGTACAGTATCTGCTCGGAAATAAAGTTGAACAGGCTATAGGAGTCCTGCCATTAATTTCTGTAATTGGGATTATCGGCGTAATTACTGCGGTTGTATCAAATAACGTTGAAAATATACTTGCTTCGGGCTTACTTATTTTTGCAGTGGTGATACTCCACAATTTACTTGGGTATTTAGTCGGATATCTTCTTGGAAAAGTATTACGATTTGATTTACGGGATACAAAAACTTTATCAATTGAGGTGGGCATGCAGAATTCAGGGCTTGCAGCAACTCTTGCAGCAACACACTTTTCACCAATCGCAGCTGTACCGGGAGCACTATTCAGTGTCTGGCACAATATTTCCGGTTCACTTGCAGCGAATTGGCTGAGTAAACTTGGTAATGATAAAGATGTAACTAAAAAAGATAAGGAAACAGTAGAAGAACATAAAGAAGTTAAGCAAACAGAAGTTTAAAAGATTAAAAAGGCGGGGGCAACTATGACAGAGAAGAAAGATATAAGAATTCGTTCAAATGTATATGATGATATTGGATTAAAAGCACCAAACAGAGCAATGATGAGAGCTGTCGGTTTTACTGATGAAAGTTTTAAGAAACCGCAAATTGGAGTTGTCAGCAACTGGGCTGAAACAACACCATGTAACATTCATTTAAACGACCTTGCACAATTCGCTAAAGAAGGTGTTTCTGAAGCGGGCGGGGTACCGGTTCAATTTAACACAATCACTGTCGCAGATGGTATTGCAATGGGGACACCGGGAATGCGTTTCTCATTACCGTCACGTGATATTATTGCAGATTCTATTGAAACGATGGTTCAGGGACAGAACTTTGATTCATTCGTTGCAATTGGCGGATGCGATAAAAACATGCCAGGCTGTGCGATTGCTATAGCGAATACGAATATCCCGGCTGTATTTGTTTACGGTGGAACAATTGCACCGGGACGGCATAATGGCCAGGATATCGATCTTGTTTCTGTATTCGAAGGTGTCGGCAAATGGAATAATGGAGATATTGATGATGCAGAGCTCAAAAAAGTAGAATGTGCAGGATGTCCGGGACCGGGGGCATGCGGCGGCATGTATACGGCAAACACGATGGCTGCTGCGCTCGAAGCAATGGGACTCAGTCTCCCAGGCTCGGCATCCAACCCTGCAGTGACAAAAGAAAAAGAACAGGATGTATATGAAGCGGGGAAAGCAGTACTTAACCTGCTGGAAAAAGAAATTTATCCGAAAGATATTTTAACAAGAGAAGCTTTTGAAAATGCAATTACTGTCGTTCTCGCACTCGGCGGATCGACAAATGCGATTCTTCATCTGTTAGCAATCGCTCACGCAGCTGAAGTTGAATTAACAATTGATGACTTTAACGATTTCCAGGAGAAAGTACCGCATTTGGCTGACTTAAAACCTTCAGGTAAATATGTATTCCAGGATCTGTTTAATGTCGGCGGAGTGCAGGGTGTTATGAAATATCTTCACGAAAAAGGATATATTCACGGTGACTGCCTGACAGTAACAGGTAAGACAGTCGCTGAAAATCTTGCTGAAGTTGAACATTTAAAAGCCGGACAGGATGTCATTATGCCGCTTGAAAATCCAAAACGCGCTGATGGTCCGTTAATCGTGCTTAAAGGTAACCTGGCGCCGGAAGGTGCAGTAGCAAAAGTATCTGGTGTTAAAGTACGCCGTCACGTCGGAGAAGCGAAAGTGTTCGATAACGAACAGGAAGCAATCGAAGCTGTAATGGCGAACGAGATCGTTAAAGGCGATGTAGTACTTGTTCGCTATGTTGGCCCTAAGGGCGGACCGGGTATGCCGGAAATGCTGTCACTATCGAGCTTGATTGTGGGTAAAGGTCTCGGTGAGGATGTTGCGCTCTTAACGGATGGCCGTTTCAGCGGAGGGACTCATGGACTAGTCGTTGGCCATATCGCTCCGGAAGCACAAGACGGAGGCAACGTTGCCTTAATTCAAACAGGTGATATTGTCACGATAGACCAGGATACAAAAGAGCTGTCGTTTAATGTTTCTGATGAAGTACTAAAAGAACGTCGTAAAGACTTAGTGCTGCCGCCTCTTCACAGTAAAGGCGTGCTTGGTAAATATGCGCATATCGTTTCTTCATCATCTAAGGGTGCAATCACAGACTTCTTTAATAGGGATGATCTGCCGGGCAGAAACTGATAAATTTAATAAAAAGATGAAAAAATCCGTACGTCAAATTCTCCCCGAATAGAGACGTACGGATTCTTTTGTTTTTCTCTCGTTTTAACAACTCATCTAAAAACGTGTAAAAAGAGTATAAAACATTTATTTTATGAAAAGCGTACGTATCAATAATGTAAACGATTACATTATCAGAAATATTAGACTATTTAAAATAATTGGCTTTTTACTGTTGCTTTTAAGGAAAATACGGGGTATTATACATTCATTAAGAAAATTAAATAATCAAATAATTCAAATATTAAATTTAAAGCGTTGAAGGGAACTTCGGTACTGCAAAACATTTTCAGAGACTGAGTGATTGGTGCGAACTCAGAATGTAGCAGTAAAGAATCTCATCCCTGAGTGCCCGGCTGAAAAGAAGTAGGCTGGGACGGGTTAAAACTCGTTATTGATTTTAACTGGTTATGCCAGTTGCAGAGGTATGTACAGAAATGTGTATATAAATTTGGGTGGTACCGTGAAAGCTCCTTTCTCCCCATTGATCATTACTATAATGATCTTTGAGAGATTTGGGCTTTTTTATTTTAAGTTTATGCTATAAGGAGGAAATATTATGAAGGTTGAAGTTGAACACTCACAAGATGTTATTGCGAATATAAAAACAGGTGCTGACTTATTAGTAGAAGCATTAGCGGAACATGAAGTAGATACTGTCTTCGGTTATCCAGGCGGTGCAGTACTTCCGATTTACGATGCGCTCTACCGTCATGAGAGTTCATTCAAACATATTCTTTGTAGACATGAACAAGGTTTAATCCACGCAGCGGAAGGATATGCCAGAGTAAGCAGTAAGCCGGGGGTCGTTATTGCAACGAGCGGACCAGGTGCGACGAACTTAATTACAGGTATTACCGATGCGATGATGGACTCACTGCCGATCGTTGCATTTACCGGCCAGGTATCATCGAAAGTTATCGGCACAGACGCTTTCCAGGAAGCGGATATTATCGGGTTAACCACACCGATTACAAAACACAATTATCAGGTAACAGATGTAAAAGACTTAAAACGAATTGTTAAAGAAGCATTTCACATCGCTACTACAGGGCGCCCAGGTCCGGTTGTAGTCGATATTCCAAAAAATATCTCGGAAGCAGTCGTAGAAGAAGCAGCAGATGATACGATTCGCCTGCCGGGCTATCAGCCGACAACTAAACCGAATCCGCTGCAGATCAACCGTTTACTGGAAGCACTGCAGAACTCTGAACGTCCGGTAGTTCTGACCGGTGCAGGTGTTCAGTTTGCTAAAGCTTCTGAGCAGCTGCGGGACTTCATTAAAAAATATGATCTGCCTGTAGTATCTACGCTGCTCGGACTTGGAACTTTTAACGCTGACGATAAAAACTTCTTAGGTATGGCAGGAATGCATGGCACGTATGCAGCGAATATGGCAATCCACGATGCTGATTTATTAATCAACATCGGTGCAAGATTCGATGACAGACTGACAGGTAAAATTGCTGATTTTGCACCGCATGCAAGAGTCGCTCATATCGATATCGATCCCGCGGAAATTGGTAAAAATATAGAAACACAAATACCGGTTGTCGCCGACGCGAAAGAAGCACTTGAATTATTAAACGGCGGACAGTGCAAGATGAAAACAATCGACAGCTGGAGACATAAAACACAAGCTGATAAAGAACAAAATCCATTATGGTATAAACGCAGTGAAGATTTAATCTCGCCTCAGTGGTTTATCGAACAAGTATATGAAGCGACTGAAGGCAAAGCGATAGTAACGACAGATGTCGGACAGCATCAAATGTGGAGTGCACAGTTTTATAACTTCAGAGAACCGAACCATTTCGTTACTTCCGGCGGTCTCGGCACGATGGGCTTCGGTTTACCGGCAGCTATCGGTGCACAGCTGGCATTTCCGGATAAGACAGTTGTTGCCATTGTCGGTGACGGCGGTTTCCAGATGACAATGCAGGAACTTGCAACATTGAAACAGTACGGTCTGCCGGTCAAAGTAGTTATCGTGAATAACGAAGCGCTTGGTATGGTCAGACAATGGCAAGAGAAGTTTTACAACGAACGCTATTCTGAATCACTGATGCAGACGAATCCGGATTTTGTAAAACTTGGTGAAAGCTTCGGTGTTAAATCATTTAGATATACCGAGGAAGATGAAGTGTCAGCAAAACTGAAAGAAGCACTGACTTCAGATGAACCGGTATTAATCGATGCGAGAGTTGTAAAACTTGACCTTGTATATCCAATGGTGCCGTCAGGAAAAGGAAATCACGAAATGATAGGAGTGAGAGAATGCAGCGAGTAATCACATTAACAGTGCAAAACTCAAGCGGCGTGCTGAACAGAGTAACTGGAATGCTTGCCAAACGAGGATTTAATATCGAAAGTATTACGGTGGGTGCCTCGGAAGCCGAGGGCATATCGAAGATGACAATTGTCGTTGATATTGCAAACGATAAAAGCTCGGAACAGCTGACTAAACAGCTGCACAAACAAATCGACATCCTGAAAGTAGATGATATTACTGATTCAAAAATTGTCTCGAGAGAACTCGCTTTGATTAAAGTTGGAGCGAACAGTACATCGAGAAGTGAAATCCAGAGTATTATCGAACCGTTCAGGGCAAGAGTGCTCGATGTTTCAAGAAACTCACTCATTATAGAAGTAACAGGAAAACCGGATAAGGTGGATGCACTAATTGAACTGCTGACACCTTACGGCTTGAAAGATTTATCCCGCACAGGTGTTACAGCATTCAGACGCGGACAGCAGAAAAACATACAGGATTTAAAAACACTCAGTGTTTAAAAAAATATATTTAAAAGGGAGAAATTAAATTATGGCTAAAGTTTATTATGACAAAGATATCAACACAGGAAGTTTACAAGGGAAAACAGTAGCGATTGTAGGATACGGTTCACAGGGACATGCACACGCACAAAACTTAAGAGACTCTGGTCATAGTGTAATCGTTGGTTTGCGTAAAGGTAAATCATACGACAAAGCGAAAGAGGACGGCTTTGATGTCAGAACTGTCGGCGAGGCAGTTAAAGATGCCGATGTAACTATGGTCTTACTGCCGGATGAAGGGCAGCAGAAAGTGTACGAAGCGGAAATTAAAGATAACTTAAAAGAAAACAGTTCATTAGCTTTCGCTCACGGTTTTAACGTTCACTATAACCAGATCGTACCTCCAGAAAATGTTGACGTATTCTTAGTGGCACCAAAAGGACCGGGACACTTAGTACGCCGTACGTATCAGGAAGAAGCCGGAGTACCTGCATTATTCGGTGTATTCCAGGATGTAACAGGAAATGCTGGAGATGTTGCTAAAGCATACGCTCAGGGCATCGGAGCTGCACGCGCCGGAGTACTTGAAACTACCTTCCAGGAAGAAACAGAAACTGATTTATTCGGGGAACAGGCAGTACTGTGCGGCGGACTGACATCACTCGTTAAAGCAGGTTTTGAAACATTAACTGAAGCGGGCTATCAGCCGGAAGTTGCGTACTTCGAATGTCTGCACGAATTAAAACTTATCGTAGACTTAATGTATGAGGGCGGTATGGAAAACATGCGCTACTCAATTTCGGATACAGCACAGTGGGGTGATTTTGTCAGCGGACCGCGTGTTATTAACGGAGAAACAAAAGAACGTATGGGCGAAGTATTAACAGAAATCCAAAATGGCCAGTTCGCTAAAGGATGGATCTTAGAAAACCAGGCAGGACGCCCACAGTACAATGCCATTAACAACAGCGAGTACAATCACCCAATCACGGCAGTCGGTCAGGAATTAAGAGACTTAATGCCTTTTGTTCAAAATCCGATTAGATAAAATAAAAACTGAAGAGAGGAAGGTCAATATGACTGATATAACAAATATTAAAATCTTTGATACAACGCTGAGAGACGGTGAGCAGTCACCGGGGGTCAACTTAAATAAAAAAGAAAAACTGGAGATTGCAAAACAGCTCGAAAGACTCGGTGTTGACGTTATAGAAGCAGGCTTTCCTGCCTCTTCAGAAGGTGACTTTCAAGCGGTGAAGCTCATTGCAGATACGATTAAAGATTCGACGGTAACGGCGCTTGCAAGAACGAAAAAGCACGATATTGACCGTGCTCATGAGGCGCTTAGAAATACACCGAATCCAAGAATTCATATTTTCCTTGCAACGAGCCCGATTCACCGGGAGTTTAAACTGAAAATGAACAAACAAGAAGTCATCGATACATCTGTGGAGATGGTGAAGTATTCGAAGAATTTATTTAATGAAGTGGAATGGTCAGCAGAAGATGCTTCGCGTACAGAGCTGCCGTTCCTCGCGGAAATTATCGAAGCCGTAATCGATGCGGGTGCAACAATTATTAATCTGCCTGACACAGTCGGCTACACGACGCCGAAAGAATACGGTGAGATGTTCAAGTATGTCTCGGATAATGTGCCGAATATCAGTAAAGCAATTCTGTCGACGCACTGTCACAATGATCTTGGCATGGCAGTCGCAAACTCGGTAGCAGGTATTGAAAATGGAGCGACTCAAATAGAATGCTCTATTAATGGTATCGGCGAACGTGCAGGGAACGCAGCACTGGAAGAAATCGCAGTAGCATTACACATACGGGGAGATTTTTATCCGTATACAACGAACTTAAATTTACAGGAGATTAAACGCTCGAGTGATATTGTCGCAAAACTGACAGGCATGGCAGTGCAGCCGAACAAAGCAATTATCGGCCGCAACGCCTATGCACATGAAGCAGGAATTCATCAGGACGGTATGCTGAAAAACGTGGAAACTTATGAAATTATTTCTCCGGCACTGGTCGGTGTATCGGCTGAACCGCTATTCCTTGGAAAACATTCAGGGCGTCATGCATTTAAAGATAAAGTGAAATCATTTAATGTGGACCTGACTGAAGAAGAGCTGTCTCTTGCGTTTAAAAACTTTAAAGAGCTTACTGATCATAAAAAAGAAATAACCGATGATGATTTATATTCCATCATTATGGAAATTAAAACAGATGCATCGAATATTGAACGCTACGTATTGGAAAATTTCGAAGTGAATTACGAACAGGACGGTCAGACGAAAGCACATATCGATGTAGTGACTCCAACTGGCAAACAAGTCTCACATGAAGTTACAGGTTCCGGCAGTGTCGAAGCATTGTATAAAGCAATTCAGGAAATACTTGCTGAAACGACTAACCTGCTAGATTACCAGCTGAGCTCAGTCGGCGGCGGTAAAGATGCACTTGCAGAATCACGCGTTCAGCTTAATATTAACGGCCGGCAGTTTTCAGGACGCGGCACTGCTCAGGACGTGCTCGCAGCATCGGCAAATGCATATATTAATGCAGTGAACCGCTATCTGATGAGTGAACAGGCGGTAACACCTGCAGTAAGCGTAAATGCATAAAGGGGAGAAACGGCAATGAAAAAACATATAATTACACTTCCCGGCGATGGTATCGGTCCGGAAATAATGAAATCGGCTGAAGTGCTGCTTAAGGCTGTAGGAGAAAAATTTAATCACGAATTTACTGTGGACACAAAAGATATTGGCGGAGTTGCCATTGATAAATACAATAATCCGCTCCCGCAAGAAACAATCGCAGCATGTGAATCGGCTGATGCTATTTTACTGGGTGCTGTCGGCGGTCCGAAATGGGCAGACAGTAAAATCCGCCCGGAGCAGGGATTGTTAAAAATCCGCAAACACTTTAATTTATTTGCGAATCTGCGTCCGGTGACTATATTTGATTCGCTAAAAGCATCATCACCGTTAAAACAAAGCATCGTCCACGGCAGTGATTTAATGATTGTCAGGGAACTGACAGGCGGGCTCTATTTCGGTCAGCCGAGTGAACGGCGTGACGGCGGCAGAAGTGTTGTCGATACGTTAACTTATACACATGATGAAATTGAACGTATCGTCCGGACAGCATTTGATACAGCGATGACACGCCGTAAACATTTAACATCTGTCGATAAGGCAAACGTGCTGGAATCGAGCCGGATGTGGCGCGAAATAGTAAATGCAGTCAGTAAAGAATATCCTGAAGTCACGGTAGAGCATGAACTGGTAGATGCAGCAGCGATGAAACTGATTACGAATCCTGCGTATTTCGATGTGATTGTAACGGAGAACCTGTTTGGAGATATTTTAAGCGATGAAGCTTCTGTTATTACAGGGTCACTTGGTACACTGCCGTCGGCCAGTTTAAGTGAGACGGGGTTAGGGTTGTTCGAACCGATTCACGGTTCGGCGCCTGATATTGCAGGAGAGAATAAAGCTAATCCAATCGGCATGATGTTGTCGGTCGGAATGATGCTGAAATATTCATTTGATTTGCACGAGGAATCAGCCGCAATAGAACAAGCGGTAAATCAGGTGCTTTCTGAAGGGTTTAAAACGGCAGATTTAAAGATTGACGGAGCAGCGACGTTATCTACAACGGAAATGACTGAAAAAATTATTAGCTGTCTATAAAAAAGTTAAAGGAGAAGGTTAACATGGTAGAGAAAAAAACTATAATCGAAAAAATCTGGGAACGTCATGTCGTTCATCAAGAAGAAGGCAAACCGGATTTACTCTATATCGATCAGCATTTAATCCATGAAGTGACTTCACCTCAGGCTTTTGAAGGATTACGCTTAAATAATAGAAAAGTCCGCCGTCCGGATTTAACGTTTGCAACGATGGATCACAACGTTCCAACGAAAAACAGAGAAGATGCACAGGATGCAATTGCTCAAAAACAGATGGATGCATTAAAGAAAAACTGTGAGGAATTTGGAGTTAAACTTGCAGATATGTATCATCCGGATCAGGGGATTGTTCATGTCATTGGTCCGCAGCTGGGTTTAACACAGCCTGGTAAGACGATTGTCTGCGGTGACTCTCATACATCGACTCACGGTGCATTTGGAGCACTTGCATTCGGTATTGGAACGAGTGAAGTGGAGCACGTCTTTGCAACGCAGACTTTAACACAGACAAAACCGAAAACAATGAATGTAAAAGTGAATGGTGAATTAAGTGTTGGAGTAACTGCAAAAGATTTAATTTTAGCGATTATTGCAAAGTTCGGTGTTGATTTTGGTACCGGTCATGTCGTTGAATACACAGGACAAGCTGTCAGGGATTTACCGATGGAAGGACGTATGACGGTGTGTAATATGTCTATAGAGGGCGGAGCGCGTGCAGGGTTGATTTCACCGGATGAAACAACTGTAGACTTCCTGCGCGCACGCCGTTACGTTCCGAGAGATGAAGAAGAATACAGAGCACTTGCTGACGAGTGGCTGAGCTTAAGTACTGAAGAAGGTGCGGAATACGATTCAACACTTGAAATTAATGCTTCGGAAATTGAACCTCAAGTATCGTGGGGAACGAACCCGAGCATGGTAGTGCCAATCAGTGCCACTACACCGACAGTCAGCGGTTCAAAAGATGAAGATTCAATAAAACGTGCACTTGAGTATATGGGACTTGAAGAAGGAATGGCGATTACAGATATTGAAATTGATCATGTATTTATCGGTTCATGTACGAATTCACGTGTGCTGGATTTACAACGTGCAGCAGATATTATAAAAGGCAGTCGGGTTAAAGAGGGTGTGAAAGCAATCGTAGTACCGGGATCATTCCTTGTTAAGCAGGAAGCGGAAGCACTGGGCATCGATAAAGTATTTATTGATGCAGGGTTTGAATGGCGCAACGCCGGATGCAGTGCATGTCTCGGTATGAACGAGGACACAGTACCTGCCGGCGGGCGCTGTGCATCTACTTCAAACCGCAACTTTGAAGGTCGTCAGGGTAACGGTGCCAGAACGCATCTTGTCAGTCCGGAAATGGCTGCAGCGGCAGCGATTAATGGCCGTTTCGTCGACGTTAGAAAATATCAGAACAGAGTAACGGCCTAGGAGGGTAATTATGGAGGCAATTTCAAAGCATGAAGGTAAAGTATATCCACTGAACCGTTCCAATGTAGATACAGACCAGATTATCCCTAAGCAGTTTTTAAAACGCATCGAACGTACAGGCTTCGGTCAGTTTGTTTTTTATAACTGGCGTTTTAATGAAGACGGAACGAAGCGCGAAGATTTCGATATGGATAATCCAAAATTTGACGGTTCTTCGGTACTGGTCGCAGGCGATAACTTCGGCTGCGGCTCCTCCCGTGAACACGCACCGTGGGCATTGCTGGACTATGGTTATAAAGTCATCATTGCCCCGGGATTTGCAGATATATTTTACTCAAATGCATTTAAAAATGGCATTATTATAATTAAAATGCCACAAGAGCAAGTAGCTGAGTGGCAGGAACAGGCAAAAGACGGAGATTTTAGTTTATCTGTAGATTTAGAACAGCAGCAAATTACAGACAGCAATGGGAAGACTTTAAGTTTTGACATTCCGGCCTACCATAAAGAAAAACTAATTAACGGCTGGGATGATATTGCATTAACATTATTAAATGAAGAAAAAATAACAGCTTTTGAGGAGCGTGGTTTTTTGGGAATTCGTTAAACAGTGATTTAGTCAGAGATGCTATGGAATATCTGCGAGGCAACGTGCACAAAACACCGGTAATCACATCACAGACAACAAATGAAAAAACCGGTAAAAACGTTTATATGAAATTGGAGAATCATCAGAAGACCGGTGCGTTTAAATACCGGGGCGCTTCTTATAAACTGTCGAAATTAACACCGGCACAGCTGGCAGCAGGTGTAGTAACAGCATCTGCTGGCAACCATGCACAGGGTGTCGCTCTAGCTGCTAAAAAATTGAATGTGACTGCGACGATCTTTATGCCTGAAAGTACACCTTCAGCGAAAGTTGAAGCAACAAAAGGCTATGGTGCAGCAGTTAAACTTGTCGGACAAAGTTTCCAGGAAGCATTTACAGCTTCTCTGGAACATAAAAAACTGACAGGAGCAACATATGTTCATCCTTTCGACGACTACGATATTATGGCAGGACAAGGCTCGATTGGTATAGAAATGCTGGAAGAAATACCCCAGCTCGATACTATAATTGTACCGATTGGCGGCGGCGGTTTAATAAGCGGTATTGCAGTAGCAGCTATGATGATGAAACCATCTATTAAAATAATCGGTGTGCAGGCAGCAAATGCACCATCGATGTTTAAATCATATTATACAAAAGACGACAATGTGGTGCTTAACAGCTGCAGTACAATTGCTGAAGGCATAGCTGTCAAACAGCCCGGTGAATTAACTCAGCAGGTCGTGCGTCAGTATGTCGATGAGATATACTGTGTATCAGAAAGCCAGATTGCGCATGCAATGGTTTATCTGCTTGAACGGACAAAATCATTAGTAGAAGGAGCCGGTGCAACAGCACTTGCAGCACTATTAGCATATAACGACAAAATTGACTCCGAGCACACAGGAGTTATCGTCAGCGGCGGCAATCTGGATCTCAGCAGAATGGGAGAAATCCAGGCACTTGCACTGCAGTCGAATCATAAAACAATAACGAGAGAACAAATAACTGTGCTGTAAAACAATCAACCCGCAGGTCAGCTTCTTCCAAAAGGAGTCTGACCTGCGGGTTATTTTATGGTGCTGAGGAAATAATAGGCTGACGGTGGCACAAAACAAGTACGCACTCACAAAAAAACGCAAAACCCATATGGATTTTGCGTCAAATAATATATTAATCCTGGTGATAGAACTGAACGAGGTTTTCCATAACTTGTTCGAGGTCTTTTATAAAGACTTCGTCAGAACTTAATGCTTTGTCGCCGGGCTTATAAACTTTACCGACTAAAAATTCGCCTTTTTTTACGTCACGTAGTCTGATGAGACCTTTTTCGAGCTCATCCTCACTCAATTCGCTAAGCGGTGTTTTTGCTGGTTTCATATGATCGAGTGAAATTTGATAGTCTTCAGGAAGATTATCGAATTTCTCCATATTATCGAGCCAGTTTTCTGCAAGGCGTTTTTTATCTTTTGATTCGTAAATAATACCGTACATGCAAAATGCATGACTATTGTATAAACCAATCTGGAAGTGCGGCATCATTTTGTAGCCGCGGGGGTTAGTACTGAATGCCACCCAGGTATCATCGGGAGGGTTCGTCGTACGGCGTGCGTGTTTTGCAACATGTGCATATGTTTCGTCTCCGGTCATTTCAGTTATGTATGCACTGAATTGCTCACCGAGATTTTCGAGTTTCGGACGGGTATTTTCAATAAGTGCTGCCATTCTGTTTTCCAAGCCGTCGATATTGAAAACATCGAAGTCTGTTTGTGTAAATGTATACTTCATAAAGGTTGAGCTCCTTTCAAAAGGTCTCTCTTATGATAAAATAAAGTTGAGTAGCAATCAAATGATTGAGGTGTATTCATGGAGATATATAACTTTGGCAAGGAATTAATCGTTGAAGCAGGGAAATTTATCGAAACGCGCATGACTCAGGAGTTTAAAGTGGACAGAAAATCAAATCCGAATGATCTGGTCACGGATGTTGATAAAGAAACAGAGCAGTTTTTGTACACTAAAATACTGGAACGTTTTCCGGAGCACCGTATTATCGGAGAAGAAGGACACGGTGAAAATATAAATGATACAAAAGGGGTCATCTGGATAGTCGATCCTATTGACGGTACTTTAAATTTTGTGCATCAGGGAGAGAATTTTGCAATATCTATCGGTGTATTTATCGACGGAGAACCACATTGCGGCTTAGTATACGATTGCATGAAGCGGGATCTTTATCACGCTAAGTACGGTAATGGTGCCTTTTTAAATGACCAGGCACTTAAACCCGCAGAAAATGTACCTTTAAATCAGTCTCTAATTGCTATCAATCCAAAAAGAATTCTCGCTGAAGAGACACGCAGTTCATTTTTTGAAATTATGGCTAAATCCCGCAGCGTACGTTCTTACGGCTCGGCAGCCCTAGAGTTTGCTATGCTTGCCAGAGGACAGATTTCAGCCCTGCTGTTTTTCAAACTGTATCCATGGGATTACACCGGAGGAGCAATTATTACCGATGAACTTGGCTATAAGACGACTGATATTTTTGGAGAACAACTGCCGCTCCTAGGCTCGACGAGTGTTATAAGCGGCAATCCCAAAATCCATTCAGAAATTCTCGAACACTTTACCGATGATAAAATGCTGCATGATTTCCATGATAAATTTCATGATTTATAATAATACTGCTGGGCATGCTTCGACGTTTTCGTAAAAATTTTACCGATATATTTTAATAGAGCGTAATTGCTGAGCGGGATGCCTATAT
The DNA here is from genome assembly GCF_000425845.1 of Jeotgalicoccus psychrophilus DSM 19085. GTDB lineage: Bacteria > Bacillota > Bacilli > Staphylococcales > Salinicoccaceae > Jeotgalicoccus > Jeotgalicoccus psychrophilus. The sequence goes on along the minus strand of NZ_AUEF01000001.1, from coordinate 528,146 downwards.
GATTTTTAATCTGCTTTTTAGTGTACGGCTCTGAAACATTAAGCAGACCCAGCATATCGAAATAATCTGTAAACATGTTCTCTATGTTATGAATGGTGTTGCAGGATTCACACATTACTAATTTACTGCTGAGAAGCTGAAGATTAAACGCCATGCATGCTGGACATTTAAAACCGTACGAGAAATCATTTGCAGCTGCGTTCGAGATTTTTGCACGGTTTTTTAATTTGGCAATCCCGGACGCGGCTGCTTTTTTCTAATTACAGCGCTGTGTTCAATAGCTCTTAAATAATAGGGTAAATTTTTAAGCGATAAAAACTGATCAGAGGGACGCTTTGCCAATTTGAACGTTTCGTTCATTACCACGTGTTTGATTATAATTGGACGCTGAAAATTACCATCATCAATAAGTGTTTCCTTAAATTTCTCGTAAACTTTTGATGTCCGGTTTAAATCATATACAGCTTCGTAGCTGCTGTCGATTAAAATATTAAAGGGATTAATAAAATGTTCACCGGCGTAATCATGCAGAATGAACAGGTAATAGCAGTATTCCGTAGCAATCAGTACATTAATCAGTTCATGGTCGGTACCTACAATTATTTCGCAGTGCCAGAACAGCTCCATGTTTGATGTATTGATTTTTCGTAAATACAAATCGAAATGTTCTTCCAGCAAGTCCATACGCTGCATTGCTTTATATTCTTCAGATTCGTCATCGCTAAAAGGCAACCGGTTATAGAGAAACTCATAGACTTTTAATTTTTCATTTTTTTGTCTCACAGCAAAGCTCCTTTAATAATGATAAATTCATTATTGACCGGTCTTAAATTACAGTCAAAAGACAATAATTTAAAAAATGACAAAAAAATATAACAGATTTCCCCATTTTTCCAATACAAATAAGGAAATCTGTTATAATAAATAAGCAGTTAAATAAAAACTGAAGTTACAGCCAGCCATTTTCACGATACTTTTTCTTGAGTGTGAAACCAGCACCGAAGATGGCGATAAACACGATAACTGAAAGCACTGCGAGTATTATCATTTCTTCAGCGATGAAGACTGAAAATGCGACCATCATTAACACTGCCAAAACAGCAAGTATGAAAAATACAGCTTTTGATTTTTTCTTTTCCATAATTATTCCCCTAAAAGTCATTTGTCTTATTTTGAATTATATCATAAAAAATAAATCCTTGAATGTTCAGATTGGTAAAAAATGTGGTATACTGTTACGGTTATAAAGATATTCTATATACGAAGGGAAAATCCTCTTGATGAACCTGAGAGAAAACATTAGAAACATTGCAATTATTGCACACGTAGACCATGGTAAAACGACACTTGTAGACCAGCTGTTAAAACAGTCTGGTATTTTCCGTGAAAATGAACACGTTGAAGAACGTGCCATGGACTCGAATGATATTGAACGTGAACGCGGAATTACAATTCTGGCGAAAAATACGGCGATCGACTACAAAGATACGCGTATTAACATTTTAGATACACCGGGTCACGCAGACTTCGGCGGTGAAGTAGAGCGTATTATGAAAATGGTTGACGGCGTAATTCTAGTTGTCGATGCATATGAGGGTACGATGCCTCAGACACGCTTTGTACTTAAAAAAGCATTGGAACAAAACTTAAAACCGGTAGTAGTAGTAAACAAAATCGACAAACCGAGTGCACGTCCTGAAGAAGTAGTGGACGACGTACTTGAACTATTTATCGAACTTGACGCAAATGACGACCAGCTGGAATTCCCGGTTGTGTACGCATCTGCAATGAATGGTACAGCAAGTCTTGAACCACACCAGCAGGATGAAAACATGCAGTCTATCTACGATACAATTTTAGACTACGTACCTGCACCTGTTGATAACAGTGACGAGCCGCTGCAGTTCCAGGTTTCATTACTGGACTACAACGACTACGTTGGCCGTATCGGAATCGGACGCGTATTCCGCGGAACGATTAGTGTCGGTGAAACTGTATCGTTAATTAAAATCGACGGTTCGGTTAAAAACTTCCGCGTATCGAAAATTTTCGGTTTCCTGGGACTTTCACGCGTGGAAATTGAATCTGCGAGCGCAGGAGAACTGATTGCAATCAGCGGTATGGAAGATATTAACGTTGGTGAAACAATTACACCGACTGATGCTCAGGAAGCACTGCCTGTTCTTCACATCGATGAACCGACTCTGCAAATGACATTTGCAGTAAACAACTCCCCATTCGCAGGACGTGAAGGGAAACACGTTACAGCCAGAAAAATTGAAGAACGCTTAATGCTTCAATTAGAGACGGATGTATCATTACGTGTAGATCCTACAGACCAGCCGGATGCATGGAGAGTTTCAGGGCGCGGTGAGCTTCACCTGTCTATTCTTATCGAGAACTTACGCCGTGAAGGCTTTGAGCTTCAGGTATCAAAACCGGAAGTTATCGTACGTGAAATTGACGGTGTTAAATGTGAGCCGTTCGAACGTGTGCAAATCGATGTTCACGAAGAAAATACAGGAAGCATTATCGAATCTATGGGGACACGTAAAGGTGAAATGTTAGACATGGTAACAACAGGAAATGGCCAGACTCGTCTGACATTCCTTATTCCGGCACGCGGACTTATCGGATACCGCACGGAATTCATGTCGATGACACGCGGTTACGGTATCATCAACCATACTTTCGAAGAATACCGTCCATTAGTTAAAGGACGTATCGGCGGCAGAAGAAACGGTGTTCTTGTATCGATTGATAAAGGTGCTGCAAGCACGTACTCAATCCTTGCACTTGAAGGACGCGGAACGAACTTTATGGAACCTGGTACTGAAGTGTACGAAGGTATGATCGTTGGAGAAAACTCACGCGAAAATGACCTTGCAGTAAACATTACTAAAGTTAAAGCTGCCAATAATATTCGTTCAGCTAATAAAGAGCAGACAACTACGATGAAAAAACCTAGATCACTGACTCTTGAAGAAGCACTGGAATATATTAACGAAGATGAACTTGTGGAGATTACTCCGGAATCAGTTCGTATGCGTAAGAAAATTCTAGAGAAAAACGCTCGTGAAAAAGCGTATAAAAAAGGTAATTAATAATAGCGGAGTGGAGTGAGGCAGTTGTTTAATCCTCTCATTCTCCTGAATACCCAAAGTGGGACGGGGTTGCAAGAGCGCCTCACTTTCTTCGGGAGATTATATGGCCTGGATACGAATCCTGAAGCCGGTATGTGGTATTTATTCATTACGATTTTCGTGCTGTGTGCTATCGTGTATCAATTAGGATTTGCCCGCAAAGTTAAGCTGTGGCAAACATTAGTTATTTATTTAATGATGTTTATCGGCGTAATATTCCTGACATTTTTCGGTGCGTTCTATCCTGTTGCCGAGTGTTTAATTGTTATTGCAATTATACTCGCAGGTTACAGATACAGACTGCACAAGGAAAGAAAAGAAGGCAATATTGCACAGCCGAAAGGACCGCCGGCTCAATAACAGAAAAACCCGCGAACAATTATGTTCGCGGGTTTTTTATTTGAATTCTATTTTAGTTACGTAAACGAGACGCTGCTTCTCAATGCCGTCTTCACCGACGACTAATAAATCGAACAATCCATCTTCATGCAGGCGTTTGCCTTTATTTGAGAAGTGCGCATAAAATGTTTCGCGGTCTTTATATAAAAGTTCCGTTTCACCGTCGTTATGTACAAAAACAATTTTTGCATTTTCATCTTCAAATGCCTCGGCATATTCAAGAAAAGGTGCAAGGCTGATTACAAATGAACTTTCAAGCAGTTCGCTTTTTTTATGTTTTTTTTCAGATTTAAGTGTAGGCGGCTTTGTTTCCCCTTCGATAATTTGACGGTTCCACTCAGTCTCATCATTGAATGTAATTTCTTCACCATCCGCTGTCTGAGACAGTAAATCCTCTATTTTGATTTTACGGTCATCGAATATCCACGTCGATGGATCCAGAGTAATTTGGTAGCGTACATTCCCAGTAAGTTGTATTATCATTAATATCTCTCCCTTTGCTTAGAAATTATAGCAAAGTTTACGATATAATTATACAATAGATGATGAAACGTTAACTATTCTGTTTCTGGATGTCACTTGCTTTTTTATGATTGTTGAGATAAAATTTTATGAAGAGTAAATGAGGGGGGAACCGCGTGTCTGCTGAAAAACAAATGAGTAAAATTGCTTATGACCAATTAGACAAAGACGCCGATAGAATTCTCCAACTAATCGAAGTTCAAATGGAAAATTTAACGATGCCCCAGTGTCCTGTGTTTGAAGAAGTACTGGATACACAAATGTTCGGCTTATCGAAAGAAATAAATTTTGCAGTGAGACTTGGCTTAGTTGACGCACAAGACGGCCGTGCTATTCTGGATCATCTTGAAGTTGAAGTATCCAAAGTACACGAAGCATATATGGAAAAAGAAAAGAATCGAGTCTAAAGAATATTTCTTTAGACTTTTTTAAATGAGGGAACAGGCGTGCAATTTATAAAAAATTTCTTCAACTATGTAAAATCGTATTCCAAATACGTGGATTTTTTAATACTAATCGCATATGTTGCACTGTCGCTGATTGGACTGGTTATGATCTACAGCGCAAGTATGGTATCTGCACAAATGCAGTTTGGAGATGCTGAAAACTTTTATTCAAAACAGCTGGTGATTATCATTTTAGGATTTTCACTCGTCTTCTTTATGACATATTTTATGAGCGGGAACTTCTTTAAAATGAAAGGCGTCCAATTGATAATGCTGATTTCAATTATATTTCTGCTGCTGTTTACTATGTTTTTCGGTTCGGAAATTAATGGTCAGAAAAACTGGATTGATCTTGGATTTTTCAATCTCCAATCATCGGAGTTCTTTAAAATTATAGCGATTTTATACTTGGCATATATATATAATAAACGTGAAAAACGTATAGATTCTGATGACATAACAAGTATTATTCCTTTGGCATTTATTCTTATTGTGTCAGGAATGGTAATGCTTCACGATTTTGGAACATGGCTCGTAATTGCTGCAATGATTATAGGTACATTTCTGTATATCCGCATTCCTGTAAAAGCAATTTTATGGACAGGTGTATTAGTCGGGGGAGTAGGTGCAGCAATAGCCGGTATCACATTTCTGGTAAAGGGATCAATTCTAAATGAGTACCAATTGAACCGAATCGAAACATTCTTCCATCCCTTTAACGATCCTATGGGAACCGGTTATCAGCTGACGAATTCGCTTATTGCGATTTCACACGGCGGACTGTTTGGGACGGGAATCGGTAACGGCATTATCAAACTGGGTTATCTGCCCGAGCCGCATACCGACTTTATAATGGCGGTAATTGCAGAAGAACTCGGCCTGATAGGTGTGCTGTTAATCGTAGTACTGTACTTAATTATTATCGTTAAAGCATTAACTTATGCCCATCGTTCTACGGATACATTTTACAGAATTGTATGTATTGGTGTGGCGATGTATATTACGATGCAGGTATTTATAAATGTCGGCGGAATATCGAAAATTATTCCTTTGACAGGTGTGCCTCTGCCGCTCTTAAGCTACGGCGGATCATCGTTCCTCAGTGTGTCGATTGCAATCGGTCTGCTGATAATTGCAGCGAAACATGTTAAGCAGAAAGAAATTGAACTTAAAAGTAAATAAATATAATAAAAACCTTCTGACATTAAATTTTATTTTAATGTCAGAGGTTTTTTTATTTTTTACCTGTTGTATTATCGAGCTGAACTTGCGTTTCAGGCCATGAACGGCGGCCGTTATCGACTTCAAATTCTATGTTAACATCACCAATATGGTTTTGTTTCAATATAAGTGCTTCAATATCATCGCGTAATTCATTAGTATATTTAACAGTTAAATCCGGAGCGATTTCCGCAACGACTTCAACGTGGAGAGCGTCACCTTCTTTTAACACGATAAGTTTCTGGATATCCTTAATATCATCATGTCTTAAAACAATTTGAGAGATGCGCTGTTCCATCTGAGGATCACTCTCACCGAGCACACCTGCTGCATTTTCCATGAATACTTTGTAAACGATGTAGAACATCATGAGTCCGATGATTACAGAAACGATACCTTCAGATTGTGCCAGTCCTGTAAATCGTCCAATTAATATACCGATAATGGCAAGCAGTGCACCTACTGTAGCGACGGTATCTTCTAAAAATACCAGTTTAGTCGCAGGTTTTGCCCGGTTCATATATTTGTAGCTTAAAGTCAGCGGCTTAATGCCGTCATATGGCTGTTCAGCCTGCTGCAGCAGTTCTTTACCTGCTTTATACAGCACAAAACTTTCAAGTACAACTGCAATTGCAAGCACGCCGATGTTAATCAGCAGCATTGCAGTGTCAGTTTCTGTTGGCAGCGGTTCGATAATATGATGAATACCTTCTCTGACAGTTTCGTAAGAAAGTATCGCGACAATAATTATCGCAAACAGACAGACGAGGTTGACCAGTCTGCCGAAACCGAACGGAAATCTTTTAGTAGGAGCTTTCTTTGCGAGACTCGAGCCTGTAAATACAAAAAGCTGGTTAATGGCATCCCCGAGAGAGTGCATCATTTCAGCGAACATCGCGACGTTTGCTGTAAATAAAAAGGCGAGGCCTTTAAGCCCGGCAAGAATAAAGTTTACAATTGCTGCAGTCAGTGCAGACATGCTGCCTTGTTTAAGCAGAGCGAATATATCTTTCATGAATACATCTCCTTAAGTAAAACTTAAATTATTATGAATCAATACCCCAAATAGATAAAGTTATGTAGTGAAATAAAAAAATTCCCGTCAATCCGAAGATTGACGGGAATTCAGTTTTAATCTTTATTTCTCGATAACAGCATAATGAAGTAGCAGAGCAGTCCGAACAGCAGTGTAATAAACAATGCGTGGAACAATGCAATGAAAATATTTACCTTAGTAATTACTGCCAGCATACCTGTTAAAACTTGTGTCATCAGGAGAATAAATGCAATAATCCATCCTTTTCTAATAACCGGAGAATTACTGTAGTTGCGCAGCACATGGATGAGGATTAACAGCATCCATATCGCTAAGATCCCGACAAGGAATCTATGTCCCATCTGTACGGCCTGATAAAAGTTGCCCGGCAGTATTTCTCCTGGCATACAGTGCGGCCATTCAGTACATGCAAGTGAAGAGTCGGTGTGTCTGACCAGCGCTCCGCTGTAGATAACAAAATATATGTAGATGGTAAGTAATATCGTGTTATATCTTAAAAATGGACTGACATAAATTTTACGTTCATGAACGCCGTGTGAGACTTCAAAAATAAGTATTGTCAGCAGGAATACTGCTGCAAAACAAATTAATGAAATACCAAAATGGGCTGCAAGTACGAAGTCGCCTTCCCAAATACCAATTACAGCTGCTGCGCCTATCAATGACTGGATCAGGATAAAGCTGAGTGACAGATAGATGAGGAATTTAGCTTCCCGAACATGTCCAATTTGTTTCCATGCCATATAACCTAATATTAATAGGAAGATAATAGCAATACCTGAAACTCCACGGTGTGCGAGTTCGATAATTGTGTCGAGCGGCCAGTCTTTAGGAATAAGCTGACCGTGACAAAGCGGCCATGTTTCTCCGCAGCCGTCTTCAGAACCTGTTTTTGTAACAAGTGCGCCACCAATCTGTACAAAGACCATGATCAGTGTCGTAATTATTGCTACAATCTTTAAATTTCTATACAAAATGCAACACCTCAAACAATCACGTTTCTGTTCGCTATACAAATTATAAATATATATTAGAATAACATTCTTTGCAATGTGCAAAGTTTTGAATAGCTCTTAACAATTTATAAAACTATGGTAAAATTAACTAGTGTAGAGATTCATACCATACTCTTATGAGTATAAAGCAGAACCCGTATCATAATGAGGCATATTGATGAATAATTCATGAACAATGCAAAAAGTAACAATTTTATTTCAAATATGTATAGAAAATGTGACCGGGATAATCTATTATTAAAGGTAAATGTGTTTGTTTATGAAAGGGGGCGTATAGATGCACAGTGATGTATACCAGCAAGAGGTACATCAAACAGCACGCAGCAAAAAACTGAAAGCAGTTAAAACACTCATCAAGGATGGCATAATTAAAGCGAACTTAATACCTGCATTCGCAGCTGGCTTTTTTGCTGTTATGTATTATAACATTTCATTTTTCGAAGCGATTCCTGTCATGCTGTTGATGCTTCTAGGTACGACACTAGTCATCGGAGGCGTTTGTGCCCTTAATAATTTCTATGACAGAGATATTGACCGGCTGATGAAGTCGAAACTGGAAAGGCCGAGTATTGACGGAACATTTTCAGGCAAAGAGATTCTTAATATCGGATTTTCGATGTTTGGAATCGGTCTGGTAATGTTGTTTTTAATCAACACGACTGTCGGAGTTCTAGGGTTAACCGCAGCGTTTGGTTATGCAGTTGTATATTCGATATTTGCAAAACGACATCTTGTCTCAAACACAATTATAGGAGCGATTCCCGGAGCGATGCCTCCGCTAATAGGCTGGGCAGTATTTGAGCCTAATCTACATATGTTAGCGTGGTCAATGTTTATCGTAATGTTCATATGGCAAATGCCTCATTTCTATGCACTTGCCATAAGACGCAGCGATGAGTACAAAGAAGCTGGTATTCCGATGCTGCCTTCCGTGAAGGGAAATGTTCGCACTAGAAACTCCATTATTTTTTGGGTGGCACTTCTTTTGTTCACACCACTTATGATGTTTGAACTTGGTATGTGGTTTGTTGCACTGACTACCGTGCTTAATGTTATCTGGTTTTATTTAAGTGTTAACCGGTTCAAACGGATCACAGACTATAATCGCTATGCCGGGCGAATATTTGTCTTTTCACTCAACTACGTCGTGATATTTTTCGTCATGATTATCGTAGCCGGCTTACTTGTGAATATTTAAAAAGTAAATGAATGAAAGAGGGGTCTAACAATGAATTTAAGTTTTCTTAAAGGTAAGGCGCTATTACTAGTTTCTGCTCTTACTCTTTTCCTTGCCGGTTGTGGTACTAATGAATTAAGTACCTTGAGACCTGCGGGTGAAGTTGGACAAGAACAGTTTAACTTAATAGTATTATCAATCATTATTATGCTGCTTGTTATCGCAGTAGTTACTGTATTGTTCACTATCGCAGTTATGAAGAGCCGCAGAAGCAAAAAAGGTGAGGATTTCGAACCCAAAGATGTTTCAGGAAACCACACTCTTGAAGTTATCTGGACATCAATACCAATTCTTCTGCTTATCGTTTTAGCTATACCTACAGTTTATTACGTATTTAAGCAGGCAGATACTGAAGCGATGACAGATGCTGAAGGCAATGTAAACTCTGAAGAAACAGTAATCAACGTCAGAGCATATCAGTACTGGTGGGAATTTGAATATCCTAACGAAGAAGTAGTTACAGCTCAGGAACTTGTCGTTCCTACTGATCAAAAAGTATACTTCAACCTGCAGGGGACAGATGTGAAACACTCATTCTGGGTACCGGCTGCCGGTGGTAAAATGGATACTAACATCGATGGAATTAACAGCTTCTACTTAGTATTCGACGATGAAGCATCTCAGGAAGCAGACCGTTTATTCTACGGTAAGTGTGCTGAGCTTTGCGGACCGTCACACGCATTAATGGACTTTAAAGTTAAAGCATTACCTGAAGAAGAGTATGAGCAGTGGCTTGCAGATATGAAAGCAGTTGAAGAACCTGTACAGGCTTCATCTGAAGATGCACAGCGCGGTGAAGAAATCTTCAATAACTCATGTATGGGTTGTCACGCAGCTACACCGACAAGCCCGGGTGCTATGGGTCCTAACTTAACTAACTTCGGTGACCGTGACTTAATCGCTGGATTCTTAGAACATGATCAGGAAAATCTTGAAGCATGGATTAAAGATCCTGAGTCATTCAAACCGGACAACAAAATGGCAGGCACTTACGAATTAACTGACGATGAAATTCAAGCAGTAGCATCTTACTTAATGGAACTTAAAGTTGAAGAAGGTTCCGGCGATGTATCGCAATTAAGAGAACCCGCTGCAGATGAAGAGTCAGAAGAGGGAGGTAACTAGCAATGTCGCAAGCAACAGAGAAGAAAAATAGTGTTTGGGCAACGATTTGGGATTATATGACAACCGTTGACCATAAAAAAATTGCAATACTGTATTTAATTGCTGGTGGATTCTTCTTCGTACTCGGCGGTATCGAAGCAATGCTGATTCGTATTCAGCTTGCAGTGCCGAATAACGACTTCCTTTCAGCAGGACTGTTTAACGAAGTAATTACTATGCACGGAACAACGATGATATTCCTGGCAGCGATGCCGCTGTTATTCGCGTTTATGAACGCTACAGTACCGCTCCAGATTGGTGCACGTGACGTAGCATTCCCATTCTTAAACTCACTGGGTGTCTGGTTATTTATCTTTGGTGGTATCTTCCTTAACCTTTCATGGTTCTTAGGCGGAGCGCCGGATGCGGGCTGGACAAGCTACGCATCACTGTCAATTGCATCACCCGGACACGGGGTTGACTTCTATGCACTGGGACTTCAGGTTTCAGGGGCAGGTACTTTAATATCGGGTATAAACTTCGTAACAACAATTATTACGATGAGAGCACCTGGTATGACGTATATGAGAATGCCGCTTATGACATGGACTACACTTGTTGCAGGTGTACTGATTGTCTTCGCATTCCCGCCATTAACAGCAGGACTTTTCCTGTTAATCTTTGACCGTATGTTCGGCTCCAACTTCTTTATAGTAGAAGCCGGAGGAAATACGATTATCTGGGAGCATTTATTCTGGATCTTCGGTCACCCGGAAGTTTATATTTTAATTCTTCCGGCATTCGGGATATTCTCTGAAATATTCTCGACATTTGCTCGTAAACGTTTATTCGGTTACTCAGCAATGGTATTCGCAACAGTGCTTATCGGTTTCTTCGGATTCATGGTATGGGCACACCACATGTTTACAGTAGGTCTTGGACCGACAGCCAACGCAATTTTCGCATTGGCAACAATGGCAATCGCAGTACCGACAGGTATTAAAATATTCAACTGGATTTTTACAATCTGGGGCGGAAGTATAGAGTTTACAACACCTATGCTCTACGCACTGGCATTTATCCCGTCATTCGTTATGGGTGGGGTAACAGGAGTTATGCAGGCTGTCGCTCCAGCTGATTATCAGTACCATGACTCATACTTTATCGTAGCTCACTTCCACTATGTAATCGTCGGCGGGGTAGTGTTCGCTTTACTTGCAGGACTTCACTACTACTGGCCGTTAATGTTCGCTACGATGCTGAGTGAGAAACTTGGGAAAGTAGAATTCTGGCTGTTCTTTGTCGGCTTCCATATGACATTCCTGATCCAGCACTTCTTAGGATTATGGGGAATGCCGCGCCGAGTATTCACATATTTGGACGGACAAGGTTACAACGCAGCAAATATGATATCATCCATTGGTGCCGGATTAATGGCATTGGCTGTTATCGTGTTAGTAATCAACATTATTATAACTGTAGCGAAAAACCAAAAAGTTGGACGTGACCCGTGGGGTGACGGACGTACACTTGAGTGGTCATTGCCACTTCCTGTACCGTATTACAACTTTGCTCAGCTTCCATTAGTACGCGGACTTGATGCATTCTGGATTGAGAAAAAAGAAGGTAACGGAGAAATGCTTCCGGCGGAATCACTTGATGATTTCCACATGCCTAACAATTCAATCATTCCATTTGTAATGTCATTAGGACTATTCATTGCTTCATTTGGTGCACTGTACTTTGCTTCAGGCAAAGAGTGGGCAATCGATGCAGTAGCAGACTTACCTGTAAGACCTTGGGCATTCTGGGTACTTGTAATTGGACTTGCAATTACATTTATCTCAATGATTACACGTTCATTTAAAGATGATCTTGGTTACTATGTAACTAAGGAAGAAGTATTGAAAGATCTTGAAGAACAAGAAAGGGGTGCTAAATAATGGCTGAAATGAAATATAATGTCCCTAATGAACAGTGGCCTGGGCACCCGGAGACAGCAACACTCGAAGGTAAAAACAAATTCGTCGGTTTCTGGACATTCTTAGGCGGAGAGACAGTATTATTTGCATCATTATTTGCGACTTACCTCGCATTAAAAGACAGCGTACCAAGCTCGGATCATATGCTCGCAGCTGATCTTTTCCACCTTGAACTTGCATTTGTCATGACGATGTTATTACTTACATCGTCACTGACGAGTGTGTACGCTGTGTACCACATGCGTAATAATAATTTCAGCAAGATGCAGTTATGGTTAGCAATTACAGTATTGCTTGGTGCAGGATTCCTTGCCTTGGAAATTTACGAGTTCTATGAATACGTACACCTTGGCCATACTTTCAGATCCAGCGCATTCGGCAGTGCATTCTACATTCTGATTGGTACTCACGGTTTCCACGTAATTATCGGTCTGATTTGGATTACCGGTCTGATTATCCGTAACGCAACGCGCGGTTTATCAGTTTATACAGCAGCTAAAGTCAACACTGCAGCATTGTACTGGCACTTCATTGACGTTGTGTGGGTATTCATCTTCACAATCGTTTACCTGTTAGGAGTGATATAAATGGCTGAATTAGAAGCAAAATCAATGACAGATACTCAGTTGAGAAACTTAAGACGACAAAGAACTAAAGAAATGCGTCTGCAGCTTACAGGATTTTCATTTATGATTTTCTTAACATTTATGGCGTTCGGTATGGTTGCACTGGATTTTAATGCAACATTTATAATGGGAATTGTAATGTTGTTTGCATTCATTCAGGTTATTCTTCAGTTCTACTATTTCATGCATATGAAAGATAAAGGGCATGAGTTTGCTAAACTGTTTATGATTGTAGGAATGTACTTCGCAATTGCATTCTGTGTAACATTCATTTATATCGTATGGATTGGACAGCCACTCTAATACAAAAAAAGATGATCTCTTTGGAGGTCTTCTTTTTTTTGGTCAACAGTTTGTCACTTTGTGTGTTTTTATCGTCTTGAGTTATAAAGACAATAATTTTATACTAGAAGTAATAAGGTCAAATTTAAGGTGGTACCGATGGAAAATATAACTTCAATTAAAATATTTGGTTTCATGGCAAACTGGAGTCCATTTTTCCTGGCCTTCGTCATTCTCATCACAGCAGTATTTTTTCTGATAACGACGAAATGGTACAGGGATTTTGAAGGCGGGCGTCCGCTGACTCGAAAAGAAGGCGCATTATTCGTTGTAAATATGATTTTACTGTATGCAATGTACGGGGCACCTGTAGATTTACTAAGTCATATTTTATTTACATTCCACATGGTGCAGATGGCGTTTGTGCTGTTTTTAATCGCACCGCTGATTTACTTCAGTGTGCCGGATTATCTGCAGAAATATATTGTGAAGCTGCCGGTAATTGGTCCAGTGCTTCGTCTCGGAGCTAAAAAGCCGCTGGTAACGCTGATGCTGCTTATTGCTGCATTTTCGATTTACCATCTGCCGGTCGTTATGGATAACTTAAAAATGAGTGCAACACTACATACAGTAGTACTTGCGTTAATGTTCCTGACAGCGGTGATGGCATTCTATCCGATATTTAACAAAGTGGAGCCGGAAGAAGAACAGCTGGGCGGATTATTTAAACTGCTTTATATTTTCGGTATCGGTGCGTTTGTGACACCGGCATGTGCGCTGATTATCTTTGCAGGCTCGCCTATGTATTCAACATTCACCGAAGGCGAAGCGTGGCTTAGCGCAATGGCATTATGTGTGCCGGCAGGAATTCTTGACAGTATTGCCGGTGCCGGTATGATATCAGGTCCTGAGTATTTCACGAATACGACGCCGCTCGTAGATCAGCAGACAGGCGGAATTATTATGAAAGTACTTCAGGAAGTATTTTTTGGTGTGATGCTTGCTCACATATTCTTTAAATGGTTCAATGAAGAGCGTCAAAATGAAGATCAGATTACAGAACGTGCTTTAGAAAAAGCACAGGCACAAAAAGAAATGAATAATCGTTTTAGAGTATAGGAGGAAACATCTTGGACATATATTTTATCCTGCCAACGATCAGTACGTCATTTATCGTCTTAAGTGCGATATTTATGGCAATCGGGGTTTATCATATTAAAAAAGGCAATGTGCAGACGCATGAGAAATTCATGACATTTGCTGCAATTGCAGCGTTATCATTTTTCGTTATCTACATATCGAAAACAATATTCCTCGGGAACACACAGTTCGGCGGACCGGATTCACTTGAAATATACTATGTAATATTCCTTGTCAGTCATATTATTCTGGCTACAACAGGTGGTATTTTCGGGGGTATTCAAGTATTTACCGGTAAGAAAAACAAACTGCGTCAGCACAGAAAATTTGGTATGACAGCAGCGACAATCTGGTTCTTTACTGCAATTACCGGTGTTATGGTTTATATCATTCTTTATATTCTGTATCCGGGCGGAGAAACGACCGGCTTATGGGATGCAATATTCCACCAGAACTGAGAAAAACCTCTTACAGATTAACTCTGTAAGAGGTTTTTTTATGTAGCAGCTATTATAAAGTAAAGCCAGCAACTTCAGTTAATTCTTTGCTGATTGCTCTAATTTTGCTGATCGCATGTTCAACGATGCGTTCAGGGAATACTTCGTCGCTGCCGTATTCGATACCAGTCGGATAATAATGTTTACCCATGTACGGGTCCATTAACTGCATTGTTGCATCATTTGCACCAACGTCTCCATCTACTGCATATCCAGGAAAACGTAAGTAATAAATACCTTCAGGAATTTCGTATTTATAATCGAAAGTCATACGTTCATAATCCCAACTGCCGCCAAGAACACAACCATTGTGGTTCATAATATCCTGCAGTGAGCCTTGTGGAATGACTACATTTTCAATACCTGAGTTTTCAAAAACCATCATTTTGCCCCCTATCATTTATCCATTACCCTAATTTTAATCTATTACAATACAGGTTGCAAATGGTATTTATCATATAGTAACAAATGTATCGATATGATAAAATGATTGGGGAGAGGTGATTATATGATAACAAGTACAGATTTTGAAATTATGGATTCACTAGACTCTCTAAACGATATGGTTACTGAGACAGAAGAATATAAAAACTACTGTAATTATAAAGCGCTCTTGGACACAGGCGATGAAGTCAGAGGAATGATTAAGCATTTTGCCCGTTTAAAAGAAGAGTTTATCGACGTTGAACGATTTGGCAAATATCATCCTGATTTCAGTACGAAACGAAAAGAGATTAATCAGTATAAAAAAGCATTGGACATGCATCCGATAATTATGGAATACAGAAGAGCAGAATTTCAGCTGCAGTCGCTGCTGGATGAAATACTCTTTATTATTGGACAGTCGGTCAGTCCTCATGCAAATATCGTCAGCAGTAATCCATTTTTCTCAAACAGTTCAAACAGCGGCTGTGCAACAGGCGGAAGCTGCAGCTGTGCAGGTTAATATATATTTAAAACACGTTCCCGGGTGGAAACGTGTTTTTTTATTGGATTAAAACGGGTGCAGTCAGGGTTTTGGATACATATGAGTTTCTGTCACGCCAGTCCTGCGGGTTTTGGATACACATGAGCGCCGATCACGCCAACCCTGGGAGCTTTGGATACATATGAGTTTCTGTCACGCCAGTCCTGGGGGTTTTGGATACACATGAGCGCCGATCACGCCAGTCCCAAGAGTCTGGGATAGACATGAGCGCCGATCACGCCAGCCCCAAGAATCTGGGATACCCGCCGCCGCATCAATCCCGCGCGTAAATCAAAAACAGGACCCGCACATCAGTGGGTCCTGCCTAATTAAATATAAAATTAATATCTTTCTTTTAAAAGGTGATAACTGATGTCCGGATAGTCGGTCACTATAGTGTGTGCACCTTTTTGGATGAGTTCATCCATTTTATCCATCTTGTTAATATTCCAATATCCCACTGCGATGTTAAGGCTCGTTAAGTACTCGATAAAACGAGCTGTATCTAAACGGATGCCGTTGTATTCCGTTGGGATCTGGAACGTATCTGCCTGCGGCTCATACATATGCCCAAAACCTGCACGGTGCATGAAGTAAGCACGGCTGACCTGATCGACACCGGCACCGAGTGCAACAGTATCTTCAGCATACAGGTTGAACTGATTAATTTGAATATCGTGGAAACTTGTGACGAGTACGCGGTCCTCAGCGCCGAGTTCAGTAATCAGACGGTAAAGGAGACTCGGTACGAGGCTGCCTGCATAAGTTTCCGGATCATCTTTAATATCGATATTGATGAGTGTGCCCGGATATTCCTGAATCAGCTCGCGCAGTGTGACAATTTTAGCTTTGTCATGTCCGCGGTAAGGGTGATTCCCTTCGACATCAGTAAAGTGGTAGCCGAAATCAAGTTCTTTTAAGTCCTCGAGTGTCAGGTTGCTGATTTTCCCGGCACCGTTCGATGTTCTGTCTACATACGCGTCGTGGAATACTACAATCTCTTCATCTTTTGTTAAGCGGATGTCGATTTCGAATCCTTCTACATTGAACTCCGATGCCTTATCAAATGCAATGCGTGTATGTTCAGGCGCGAGCCCCATACCGCCGCGGTGTGCAAATACATACGGTGAACGCTGTTTGAAGTACGGTTTAATATCGCGCACTTTCGTTTCTTTCATTAATTTCGTACCAGCCCAGAGGCCGAGTGTCAGACCTGTTGCGACGCCGACTGCTGTAACCATTCTTTTAAAACATTTTGCCATGTTGGAAACCTCCATGAGATATTCATTTAAAAAACATATAAGATATATGTTATTATGATTCTAAAGATTTAGATAGGTGGTCAGTCAATGTTAGTCAACCGACTTGGTATATATGTTTATTTTAAACAAAATAAATTCATTCGACAATTGAAACGGCACGGACATTTAATTTATGTGAATAAAACTAAGAAATATGTCCTTCTGTACATCGATGAAAACGACTTGGATAAAACACTCGCAGATCTCGGTAAATTAAAATTTGTTACTGATATCGTGATGAGTGAATACCCAAATATAAAACGCGAATATCATACTGAAGATAAAGAAAAAGAAGATTATCGAGTAATGTAAATCAGGTCATTGGTATAACCAGATGATTTAATCTTAAAACTCCGGTTAAATACTGATAGAACTGTTCACGTTCGTAAAAATCTTCCGGTGATTTTGTTGAAAATTCAACGATGCTGAGATTTTTATCCTCACACCATGATTTTATCAACTGATATTTTTTACCCTGTCCTTCGTTATAGACGATGCCGTTAAAAACAGTATAGATTGCCTGAACGTCTTGTTCGACAGGTTTCATAACCAGTAAAAATGTAGCAGGCGATTTATCGTTGTATAAAAATATAGCATGCTTAACACGTTCATGATTATATTCAATCAGCGCCTGTAATTCAAATATTTCGTGGTAGCCTTCACCCATCGTGATGAATTTCTGCATGTAATCAACTCCTATAAATTATAATATATGACTAGAGAGCCAAATGAAAGGGCAATACTTATGAGAATTATCAGCGGGAAATATAAAGCAAAGAAATTACATACTTTAAAATCAAACGATACAAGGCCTACAAGCGATAAAGTGCGTGAAAGTGTATTCAGCATGCTTGGCGACGTCGAAGGGGGCGTACTGGACCTGTTTGGCGGCACAGGCGGTCTTGCAATCGAAGCGTTAAGCCGCGGAGCCGGCAGTGCGATGATTATCGACGGAGCGGGTGATGCGATCAAAATTATTAAAGAGAATACTAAAGATCTCGATGAGCCGGTGGAAATTTTCCGCAACGATTACCGCCGGGCGTTAAAAGCCATGGGGAAACGCGGGAAATCATTTGACCTGATATTTTTGGATCCGCCTTATAATAAGAAACTGATTGATAAAAGTCTCGAGCTGATTTCGGAATATAATATTTTAGCAGACGGCGGCAGAATTGTTGCTGAAGCGAGTAAAAACGAAAAGTTTGACCATACAGGATTTGAAGTCGTGAGAGAAAATGAATACGGCTCGATTAAAGTATGGCTGCTTATTAAAGATGGAAAGTAGGGGAGCATTTTGACAAAGAGTAAAATAGCTGTAGTACCGGGAAGTTTTGATCCGATTACATACGGACACCTGGATATTATAGAACGCGCCTGTAAAATTTTCGATAAAGTATACGTTTCAGTGTTAAGAAACTCTTCAAAACAGGGATTGTTTTCACCGGATGAGCGCATCGATTTAATTTCGGGGGTAACAAAACATCTGGACAATGTAGAAGTGGTGCAGTTCGACGGACTGCTCATAGATTTCTGTCAGCAGGTCAAAGCGGATGCAATTATTAGAGGATTGCGCGCGGTCAGTGACTTTGAATACGAAATGCAGCTGACGAGCATGAACAGAAAGCTCGACAGCCAGATTGAAACGATGTATATAATGACGAACAACAACTATTCATTTATTTCATCATCGATCGTTAAGGAAGTTGCAAAATACGGCGGCAAGATTGAAGATATCGTCCCGCCGCTGATTGAAGATGCATTAAAAGAAAAATTTAAGGAACAATAATAACCGGAGTATTGAAATCATTCTTCTGTCCGCCGGTAAAAGTATTATATACTTCCGTGGCCGTCACTTCTTGTGACACAAGGTCACGGTTTTTCTTATTTACATTCGTAATGATATTTACATTACCGATGCTTTTTAAATGCTGCTGCCCGTTTTTTGTCATGCCGAGAATGCGTACACTGTCGGTAAGCATATGCTGCTTCATCACGTCATTGGTAATATTCAAAAGGATCGCAATCATCAGTCTGCTGAGCCGTGTCCAGGTGTAGCGTTTGGTTTTCACCGCTGATAAAAATGCATCATAGCTGTCTGCACTGAGGATTTTATCTTTCAGACGGTGTTCGAGTCCTTCGGTCATCATATAAATATTTTTAAGTTCTGCTGTCGAACGGGTTAAAATGACAGTTTTCAGCGTCTCGTAAAAATCTTCATTGGAAGCTAAGTGACTGTCCATCATTTGATTGATAAGACTTTCAGGCATAAATTTCCGGGCCTGTTCAGTATCGCTCTGGAACAGGGCAGCACGCAGACTCGTTGCGCTGGAAAATTCTGTGCTGGATAACGAAGCATCGCTGTAGTTGTTGCCGATACGCTTTATCGTTCCGGGTCTGATTAATGAATCTGATTCTTTAAGTGCATTAATATAAGCAATGCCGAGCGTATCGTTTGGAGACGAAAGCAGAGTGCTGTCAGCAAGAGCGCTTATTGCACGCGGATAGCTGTACCCTTGTTTTAAAAGATGATTGAACTCAGGTGAATCTTCAAGCGGGGCGGATTCGTCCGCTGCATTAATCAGTGAATCGATGCTGCCGGACTCGCTGCCGAACACCAGGTCAGTCGCCTGGAGTTTATCCGCAATATGCACGCCGCCGCGTGCGAAATCATCCGCGGAGCTTACAGCGTTTAATAACGGGAGCTCTGCGACGAGGTCGACATGTTTAAGTGCGGCTTTTGTCCGTGTAAACTTATCCGTAATTGCGATTTCGCCGCGCTGGGTAAAGTTTCCTGACATAATGGCAATAGTGACATCGGGCTCTGTGAGCGCCTTGGCTTTCTCTATATGATAAATGTGCCCATTGTGGAATGGGTTGTACTCTGTAATTAATGCTAAAATTTTCATACATAAACCCCCGATAAATGTTATACTAAGTGTATCAAAATATTAGACAGATTGAAGTTATTTGTTAAGAAAAAAACTTGACACTTTTTCTTTATAATTGTACAATATCTGTTGTGCTCATAAGAGGTGGAATTGTATGAAATGGTCGCTTTCACAAATAAGAAAGTACGCCAGTGAGAAATTCACTTTTGATGAAACTGTTCAGTTAGACACATTGTTTGATCGTGCGGACATACTTGCTGTAGAAGATATTAATATATATGGTGATATGTTTTTCGGACATCATCGAGTAGATGTTGACTTGCATATATCGGCGGTTGTTAAGATGATCGACAGCCGGAGCGGTGATACCGTTAGTCTGCCTCTCGAAATACAATCTGTCGAAGTGTTTGATGAAACACTTGAAGAAGACGAGGAAACAGATGATGACAACTTGCATCCGCTGGTCCATACACTGGACTTGGAACCTGTAGTCAGAGAACTGCTAATCGTTAACTTACCGACAGTTTATACTGAGAGTGACGAGCTACCCGGGTCATCAGGAGCAAGTGGTTGGACAGTAATGGATGAATCGGAAGCCAGCGGTAAAAAACCGGCTGTGGATCCGAGATTACAAAAACTAGAAGCTTTAAAGCTAAGCGATGAGGAGGAATAACAATGGCAGTACCTAAAAGAAGAACATCAAAAACACGTAAAAATAAACGTCGTTCACACATGAGACTTTCATTACCAGGAATGGTAGAATGCTCAAACTGCGGTGAAACTAAATTAGCTCACCGTGTATGTAAAGAGTGCGGAAGCTACAAAGGCGAAGAAGTCGTAGCAAGTGCTAACTAATTGCCTTAATAAGAAAACGGTCTGAAAATCTTAACTTTAAGATCTTCAGACCGTTTTTTTGTGTTTTTATGTTTGAAGGCTGGAGTTAGGCGGGAATCTTTTGCAGCGGCATGAGCGGGTTTCATTGGTTTGGAAGGTCGGAATCCTATGACTGACTCTCATAGGTCTCCGTGTCGTTTAGAAATCCTATGACTGACTCTCATAGGTCTCCGTGTCGTTTAGAAATCCTATGACTGACTCTCATAGGTCTCCGCAGCGTTTAGGAATCCTATGACTGACTTTCATAGGTCTCCGCAGCGTTTAGGAATTCTATGACTGACTTTCATAGGTCTCCGCAACGTTTAGAAATTCTATGAATAACTCTCATAGACATCCGGCACAACAAAATCCAACGATTCCAGGCAGATTCTAAAGCAAAAAGCCGGGACTAAATTACCAGCCCGGCTCTGCACATCAGATAAGTATTATTTTGGATACCACATTAGTGATTCGTCTGCCAAATCGCGTTCGATATCATATTCGTGGGCGTCGAAATCATGTTTTTCAAAAAAGTTGCGGGAGTTTTGGAAGCGGCTGATGGCTTTAATCGGAATGTTAAATGATTTGGCGTACTCAATCAGTTCACTGCCGAATCCTCTGCCCTGATATTTTTCCAGTACTTCAAGTTTCCATATAACTAAATAATCAGCTGTGTCAGAGTTAATCGGATGTTCTGTGTCTTCCTGGCGATACAGGCACATTCGTGCTGCCAGGTCATCGCCCTGGTAAATACCGTAAAAAGGTGAATCGATATTTGCATCGATTACATTGGCTTCGAGTTCATCAATCATGTGAAGTTCCTGGGAACCGTACTCACGGAATTTTTTAAATTCTTCTGCTGTTTTGTAGTTAATCGCTAAATTTTTTACTTTTGACATTTGGCAACGCTCCTTTTTATACAGTATATTCATAATTGCTAAGCCGTTCAATTGTTTTATAGTTAAATAACTTTTATACTTTGAATAACCATTAATTGAGGAGAAAGATTTATGCATTTTGAGACTATTGATTTTTCTAAAAACATACATAATAAAACTGACATTAAACAGTTCTACGGCGGTTTATCGTACGATGAAAAAAGCATTAAAGAAGTGCTTCAGCGTCCGGTACACGGTCATACTGCAAAGCTCGGCAGCATTATCGAAGCGGATATGTCACAGTACGGCATATCACAAGAGCAGCAGCATAATATTGAACTGCTGAAAAAAGGACATAAGGTTGTTATTGCCGGCCAGCAGGCAGGATTATTTATGAGCCCGTCGTATATTATTCATAAAATTATATCAATTTTAGTCGTGGCTAAGGAAATGAAAGAAAATCACGGCTACGATGCAGTACCGGTATTTTGGATTGCAGGTGAGGATCACGATTTTGAAGAGGTGAATCACACACATCTTTATGATACCTATCACCGCAGACGGATTAAAGTAAGTTACAAGCCCAATTTAACAGTGCCGATGAGTGTCGGTTTTTATAATTACGATAAAAAAGCGATGACTGAAACGCTTGATAAAGTATTGGGTTATATCGGTGACTCGGATTATGCAGCAGAGTTAAAGAAGAAAGTATCTGAATCTATTGAGCGATGTACGTCGTGGACGGACTTATTTCACAGTCTGGTCCACGAAACATTTAAAGATGATGGTCTGGTAATTTTTAATTCACATCTCGAATCGGTGCGTGAGCTTGAAGTGCCGATGATGCAGCAAATATTTAAGAAACATAAAGAAATTGACGATGCATTTAAATCCGGACAGAATGAATTTTTAAAGTCGGTCAATAAAGCACCGGTCATTCAAACAGACACGAATGTTCATCTGTTTGTGAATGCGACAACAGTACGTTCGCTGCTGACTGAAGCCAAAGACGGCTCCGGCTACATTCTTGGTGATAAAAACCTGAGTCATGATGAAGTATTGAAACAAATTGAAGAGTCGCCGGCGGAGTTTTCCAATAACGTCGTGACGAGACCGCTGATGCAGGAAATGCTGTTTAACACTGCTGTATTTTTAGGCGGCGGGGCCGAGGTATCGTATTGGGGAGAGCTGCATAAAGTATTCGGTGCAATGAATGTCGAGATGCCGATCGTCATGAAGCGGATGGAATTTATGCATGTGGATGACAGAATCAGCAAGCTGCTTAAAAGATATGAGCTGATGCTGGATAACAGTATCTCCGAACAGATAGAGGAGCAAAAAAAGAGGCTTATTAAAACTCATACAAATGATGAGGTTATAAATGAAATTGAACGCGTAAAATCGACTCTTGAAGATGCATTTAAGCCGCTGTATGAACACGCGGATGAATATTTTAAGAGCGGGATAATCGACGGTAACAAAAAACGCCATATGAATGAACTTGATTATTTGAAAAAACGCTACTCAGTGGATGTAAAACGCAGTTTAAGACAAGAGCTCAACAATCTGGACGAATTAAGCGAAAAATTGATGCCGAATGGCGCATTGCAGGAAAGACTCTATCATCCTTGGCAGTTTGCGATGAGTAATTGGGATTATTCCCCACTCAGCTATACAGAGAAATTAACGGTCATAAAAAGTTAATAATTAGCGGATACCATGCGATTTCTTCATTTGAAGAAATCGTTTTTTTAATTTAATAAAATATTTGGCAATCTTTTTTATAATTTGTGGAGGAAAGTGGGGAGATGTGGTAAATTAAATATATAGCGGGGTGAGAATATGTTCATGGGTGAGTATAAACATAATTTGGATACGAAAGGCCGCATAATTGTGCCGAGTAAATTCAGAGAATTACTCGATGAACAATTCGTTATTACGCGAGGGCTCGACCGCTGTTTATTTGCTTATACAGTGGACGAATGGAGCCGCATAGAAGAAAAACTTAAAGCGCTTCCGCTGACTAAGAAAGATGCACGTAAATTTACGAGATTATTTTTCTCGGGTGCAACGAACGTGGAAATCGATAAGCAGGGACGCATCAATATCCCGCAAAACCTGCGTGAATACGCAGGATTATTAAAAGATTGCACCGTTATCGGTGTATCCAGCAGAATCGAAATTTGGGATTCAGCAGCCTGGGAAGATTTTTATACAGAATCAGAAGATAACTTTGAAGATATAGCAGAAGATTTAATCGATTTTGACCTTTAGGATGTGACAAATTGTTCAACCACACTTCAGTTTTATTGAAAGAAACAGTCGATGGTTTAAATATTAAACCGGACGGCATGTATGTCGATGCAACACTCGGCGGCGGCGGACATACATCATATTTATTGTCACAGCTTGAAACAGGCCATGTCTATGCATTTGATCAGGACATGACAGCGATAAATAACGCCCGTGAAAAATTTAAAGACAACAGTAACATAACTTTAATTCATACAAATTTTGAAAATATAACAACAGCACTTAACGAATTAGGTGTGACAAGTGTCGATGGTATACTTTACGATCTCGGCGTTTCAAGTCCGCAGCTAGACGTTACAGAACGGGGCTTCAGTCACTCAAAGACAGCACGACTCGACATGAGAATGGATCAGACGCAGTCGCTGGATGCTTACGAAATTGTTAATGATTATCCGTACGAAGCTTTAGTCGGTATTTTTTTCAGATACGGTGAAGAGAAGTTTTCGAAAAAAATTGCAAGAGAAATCGAACGTTTAAGACAAATCGAATCAATTGAAACAACGACCGAACTGGCGGAAATTATTAAATCGCAAATTCCTCAGAAGTTTAGAAGAACAGGCGGACATCCTGCGAAACGTATTTTTCAGGCGCTCCGTATTGCAGTTAACGATGAGCTGGGTGTATTCGAGCGTTCATTGGAGCAGGCAATTGAACTGCTGAACAAAGATGGCCGTGTATCGGTAATCACATTCCACTCTTTAGAAGACAGAATTTGCAAGCAGATGTTCGTTGAATACGAAAAAGGGCCGGAGCTGCCAAGAAATATGCCGATTATCCCTGAGGGCTATGAACCGGTATTAAAAAGGGTAAATCGAAAACCGATTATCGCCGAAGGCGACGATCTCGAGTCCAACCCGCGTGCGCGCAGTGCGAAGCTTCGAATTGCTGAGAAACAAGTATAGGAAGTGTTGACATGGTAGTAGAAAGATATACTGAAGTAAATCCTGCGAAAAAAGTATACAGAGAACCTGACAGTCAGCCGAAAACCCTGAAAAAAGAAAAACTTGTCGGGATAAAGCGGATGGAAATGGCTATTTACATAACGCTGGCGGTTCTGATTGCAGCGGTTTCCATATATGTGCTATCTTTGAAAATGGAAGCATACAACTATCAAAGTGAGAAGTCATCTATAGAACAGACAATTGCAGTTAAAAATGGTGAGATCAGTGAGCTGAATACTGAAGTCACATACCTTGCTTCCTACGATCGCATATACGAAAAAGCTCAGGAACTGGGCTTAGATTTGAATAATAGCAATGTAAAGGTTGTAGAAAAGTATGGCGAAGATTAGACGGAAACTCAGTCTTAAAAATAGCAAGGTAACAATTGGCGCACTCCTGATATATTTCGGTATAGGAGTGCTTTTTCTTTTGATTATCGGACAATTCACGAAATTGATGATATTTCAGACGATAGATGATGAAGATTTAATCGCAAGAGGGCAGGATAAGTATGCCGTCAGCGCGATAAATGAACCCGAACGCGGAGAAATTGTCGACCGTGAAGGCAATATCCTGGCAGCTGATATGGAAGCTTACCGGATTGCCATAATTACGGATGAGAATTATCCAAATCACGTGAGCAATCCAAAAGAGACAGCAGCATTACTTGCTGAAGTTGTCGATATGGATAAAGCAGAAATACAAAAACAAATTGAAGAAAACATTGAAAAGGGCCAGTTCCAGATGGAACTTGGACAGGCTGGACGCAATGTTTCATATAATGATAAGAAGTTTCTGGAAGAATCAGAAGCGACAGGTATAGTTTTTGAACCCGAAACGAGACGTTTTTATCCGAACGGGCAATTTGCTTCGCATTTAATCGGCTTTGCTGAATTAAATGATGAAATTGGCGGCCTCGACGGGCAGCTCGGTTTTGAGCGTATTTATAACGACCTGCTGCAAGGTGAGCCGGGCAGTGTGGATTATTCTCAGGACGTCTGGGGTTATATTGTGCCGAACTCTGATAATGTTAAACCGCCGGTCAACGGGCATGATATTAAACTGACTATCGATCCGAATATTCAGCTCTATCTTGAAGATACATTATCGGATATGGAAGAGCATTTTGAGCCGGAAGAATTAATTACGGTTGTCGCTGATGCAGATACAGGTGAGATTTTGGCAAGCGGTCAGCGCCCGACATTTAACCCTGAAACGCGTGAGGGCTTCGGGAACAGCTGGCTGAATATGCTTTATGAATATTCATTTGAACCGGGTTCAACATTTAAAGTATTCGGACTGGCAGCGGCTATCGAAGAAGGCGCCTACGACCCGGATACTGTTTATACTTCAGGCTCGATGGACGTAATGGGTTCAACGATCTACGACTGGGAAACTGAAGGCTGGGGCGATATTACTTATAATGAAGGTATGCAGTATTCTTCAAACGTTCTGATGATGATTTTGCAGGATAAAGTCGGCGCAGATAAAATGCTTCAGTATTATAAAGACTTCGGCTTTGGAGAGACAACAGGATCTGAATTCCCGACAGAAGTTACAGGACAGATGGCCTGGGATAATGAACTGCAGCAGAAGACAACATCTTTCGGACAGACATCGACAGTAACGCCGATTCAATTGATTCAGGGTATGACGGCACTGTTGAATGAAGGCGAAATGAAGAAACCTTATGTTGTTGACGAAATTACGGATGATTCCGGGAAGGTCGTATATGACGGTAAGGAAGAAACAGTTAGACAGGTTATTTCTCCGGAAGCGGCAGAGAAGACCGTGTCTGAAATGAATACACTGATTGACGGTTCGCTGGATCATAACCCTCAGTATAAATCTGATGAGTATGAAGTTACGGGGAAATCCGGTACTGCTCAGATTTATGATCCGGACACAGGCGGATATATGGATGGAGATTATCAATTCTTCACTTCATTTTTAGGGTATGCGCCAAAAGAAAACCCTGAAGTGATTGTCTATTACGGTATTAAGCTTGCCAGTGAGAACAAAAGTGAAACATGGGATAACGGTGTCGCACGCGGCTTTAATCCTCTGATGGAACGAACGCTGAAATATTTAGAAGTATCTGAAGCGGACGTATCAGGTGATCATAATGTTGTCGAAATCGGAGACTACAGAGGGCAGGAGTTAGACGCCTTAACTGGCGAATTAAATGATACAATTGATGTGAAAATAGTCGGGAACGGTACAGAGATTACTGAGCATTTTCCGCAGGATGACACGCTGCTGCCTTACGATTCATTGTTTGTAAAAACAGATGGTGAACCGACACTGCCGGACTTCAAAGGGCTTTCGAAACGGGAAGCGTTGATGCTGGCTGACTTTATAGGTATAAATATTACAGTCGAAGGTGAAGGTTACGTAAACAGCCAGTCACAAAATGCGGGCACAGCAATAACGGAAGAAACTGCTGTGGAAATCACTTTATCGTCTAATGACCCGAACGATTAGGAGGAACTATGAATTATATATTTTTCGCAGCTGCACTTGTGCTGACTGCCATACTGATACCAATTATAATCCCTTTATTGAAACGCATGAAATTTGGTCAGACTATCCGGGAAGAAGGACCCGAAAGCCATATGATTAAAACAGGAACACCGACGATGGGGGGACTGTCATTTATTTTAGTGACAATCGTCCTGTCCGTTATCGGATTGTTCTTCGTTGATGATATTTATAAACTGCTCGTGTTAATAATCGTTACAATCGGTTTTGCATTAATCGGTTTTATCGATGACTATATTATCGTCGTTAAAAAAGATAATGCAGGACTGTCATCAAAACAAAAGTTTCTTGCACAAATAGCAGTTGCAGTCATTATTTTTATTATAATGATTAACTGGATTCCTGATATCGACGCAGGCATTCAGATTCCGGGAACTGATTTATTTATCCCGCTCGGTATATTCTTTGTCGTCTGGATTGTGTTCTGGCTCGTCGGATTTTCTAACGCTGTGAACTTAACAGACGGTCTTGACGGACTGTCGACAGGAACATCGATTATTGCATTCGGTTCATTCCTTGCAATCAGCCTTGTAACAGGTGAGATGGAAATTGCACTGTTTCTTTTTATTTTAATTGGTTCACTGATTGGATTTTTAATATTTAATAAATATCCGGCAAAACTGTTCATGGGTGATACAGGTTCACTCGCACTCGGCGGTATTATTGCAACGGTATCGATTCTTCTGAACAGCAGTCTGCTGCTCTTACTTATCGGTCTGGTTTTCGTAATTGAAACAGCAAGTGTAATGATGCAGGTGGCATCGTATAAAACAACCGGCAAAAGAATATTTAAAATGACGCCGATTCATCACCATTTTGAACTGTCAGGATGGAATGAATGGAAAATTGTCATCGTCTTCTGGTCAGTCGGCCTGCTGTCAGGTGTGCTCGGTGTAATATTAGGAGTGATGTAAGATGAAACTATTCAGCGGATACGAGAATAAAAATGTCATCGTACTCGGTTATGGCAGAAGTGGAAAAAGTGCTGTAAATGCGCTTGTCAGTTTAGGAGCAAACGTTACACTGACGACGAATGAAGTATTCTCTGATGAAGAATCGGAACAGAAATATAATGCGTGGGGTGTTGAAATAGTCGACGGACACCATCCGGCTAATCTTTTAAATCAAGCAGATTTAATCGTTAAAAACCCGGGTATCCCGTACAGTATTCCCTTTTTAAAAGAAGCAGAAGAAAGAAAGATTCCAATTGTTACAGAAGTTGAGATTGCCCATCATCTAAGCGAAGCACCGATTTATGCGCTGACCGGCACAAATGGTAAAACAACGTGCACACATCTTTTAGGTGAGATGCTTGAAAATAACGGCAGCAGTCCTATTTTATGCGGTAATATCGGCTATCCTGCAACAGACGCTGCAATGGAAGCGGCAGCTGATGATACATTGCTGATGGAACTGTCATCATTTCAGCTGATGGGTATTAAAGAATTCAGACCGAATATTGCGGTCATTACGAATATCTATCAAGCTCATTTGGATTATCACGGCTCGGTTGAAGAATACGTTCACGCCAAGCTTGAAATATTTAAAAATATGACAGCAGATGATCTGCTGATTTTCAATAAAAAACAGGCGTCTATGCTGGAAGGACTGGATATTAAATGCCGCATCCAGTATTTTGACGCTGATAATGCAGCTGATGCATATGCAGCTGACGGCAATTTAATCGTGCATGGTGAAGTAATCATGCCGGTTAAAGATGTTGTATTAAAAGGTGAGCACAACATCGAAAATATTCTTGCAACACTGCTCGTTGCTTCAGCGCACGGTGTAAGTCTGGATGCAATGAAACAGACACTGACTACTTTCAGCGGTATATCCCACAGACTTGAGCGTCTCGGCGAAGTCGGTGAAGTGATTTATTATAACGACTCCAAAGCGACAAACAATCTGGCAACATCATTTGCACTGAAGAGTTTTGATACACCGGTTATCTGGCTTGCAGGCGGACTGGACCGCGGGCAGTCACTCGACGAGTTAATGCAGTATGCAGGACACGTGAAGCGGATTGTCTCATTTGGACAAACAGCCCCTAAGTTTAAAGCACTTGCGGAGAAGCTGGATATTCCTTATGACGTGACTGATAATCCGTATACAGGGATAGAACTGACACATCGTTACGCAGTCCGGGGAGATACAGTATTATTTTCCCCGGCATGTGCGAGCTGGGATCAGTATAAAGATTACGAGCGCCGCGGGGATCACTTCAAGGAAGGCTTCGCAAAACTCAGCTAAAAGATAAGGAGGTATAGCCGATGAGTAACGATGATAATAATATCGATGACATTAAAGAAAAATTAAAAAAGAAACGTCAGGATACTGAGTATGTCGGCTATACTGCTAAACCATCCGGTAGTAAAGATGAAGCTGAAAAAGAGCCGAAAACCAAAGAGTTTCCAAAAAAAGAAAAATCAGAAGATGCGGATTTATCATTAACAATTGAACACTATAAAGATTTTGAAGATAAAAAAACCGCTGCTGAAAATATCAAAGATAAAAATAAAAATAAAAATAAAAAAGGTAAACAGAAAAATAAAACTGTTAAAGATAAAAAGTCTGGCGGTAAAAAAATAGCAGCGGCAAATAAAAGGAAAGATAAACCGAAGAAACCAAAAAAAGAGTTTCAATTTAAACGAGTACATATGTACATCGGAATTATAATCTTTTTAATACTGCTGCTCGGTGTACTCTTATGGTATGTGTTTTCAAGCGCCAGTGATGTTAAAGAAATAAGTTTTGAAGGCAACAGCCTGGTTACAGAAGCAGAGCTTGAAGAGCGGATCGGCTTTAGTACCGGGGATAAGATGTTCAGTATTTCTGCCGGCAAAGCGGAGGATAACGTTGAACTGCTGCCGGTTATTAAAGAAGTATCTGTAGAGCGTGACTGGCCGAATAATGTTACAGTTAACGTTAATGAATATAAAGCTATTGCTTATATTAATAGTGAAGATCTTTATTTTCCGGTGCTCGAAAACAGCAGAATTCAACGGGGCTATCCAAGTGCTCCCCGCAATGCACCGATTATTTACAATTTCGAAGGTGAAGAATTCGATGCGCTTGTTGCAGCGCTGAACGAAATTGAAGTTGATATACTGGAAAGTATTTCAGAAATATATTTCCGGCCGACAGATAATTCGATGCGCCGTATCCACGTGTTCATGAATGACGGTCAGGAAATAGTTGCAGATTATGAAACGTTTAGTGATAAAATGAATTACTATATCGGTATCCGTCAGGAAATCGGTGAGGAGACCGGCGGTATAATAGATATGGAAGTCGGCACAAGTTATCTGCCGTACGACAGCGCCGATGCACGTGAAATTAAAGATAATATTTATAATGAACCGTCACAGGCGGGTTATATCGAAGATATAAATGAAGCACTCGACGGTGTAAGATCAGCACTTGGTGAAATAGACAGTGCTGCTGAAGAATAAAAACACATAAAGTAAAACAAATCTTTTGAAATAGTTCACATTAATCAGAGTATAATGTAAACTAGAAATAGTATTATGAAAATGGCTGTGTAGGAGGCAATAAGGTGAAGGAACATTATTATGTTGCCCTTGATATCGGCTCGTCTAGTGTCAAAGTAGTGGTCGGGGAAAAATTTCACAATGGTGTGAATGTTATTGGTACCGGCCAGACCTTCACTGATGGGGTTTCTAAAGGGATGATCAACGATTTTGATCAGGCTAAAAATGCAATTACAGATACAATTAAAAAAGCGAAAATCGCTTCAGGTGTAGATATTGAAGAAGTGTTTGTGAAAATTCCAATCGCGGATACTCACATTCAGTTCACAGAGGACGCAATACGTTTCGGCGGGAAAGCGACAGAAATTAACGGCGAACATATCGAAGAACTGCTCGAAAATGTAAGAATAGAAGATATGGCAGGCCAGAACGAAGTAGTCAGCGTTTACCCGGTATCTTTCTTAGTCGACGGTCTGCATGAAGTAAATGATCCGAAAGAAATGATCGCAGAAGAAAGTCTGGCAGTTAAAGCGGGAGTAGTCTCTGCAAATCGCACACTGCTTATAAATATCGTTAAATGTGTTGAAGCAGCAGGTTTAACTATTTTGGATGTCTATTCAGATGCGGTAAACTATCAGCACATACTGACAGATGCTGAGATTGAACTCGGTGCTGTCGTTATTGATATGGGTCTTGACTTAACTCAGTTTGCTTATTATGAACGAGGATCTTTAAAATATGCTAACAGCATAGGTCTTGCCGGCCGTGATATAACGCTGGATTTAGTCGATGAGTTTAATACTACATACGATGAAGCGGATCAGGCAAAAGAACAGTACGGACATGCATTTTTTGATCTTGCTAGCGACGATGAAAAAATGATGCTTCAGCAAAATGACTCGGGTGAACCGGCAGAAGTGACTTCAAAAGACTTAGCTGATGTCATCGAGCTCGTTGTCGAGGATATGTTCATGAGTGTATTTGAAGACCTCGCTAAGAACGGCATTAACAATGTACAGGGCGGTTTCGTTCTGACAGGCGGTACTGCAAATATTCGCGGCATCAAAGAATTGATGCAGGATTTAGTTGCTGAAAAAGTAAGAGTTCATATACCAAATCAAATGGGTGCGAGAAAACCCGAATTCTCAAGCGCAATCTCAGTTTTATCAAGCGGAATAATGTTTGATGAGTTACTGGAATATGTTACAATTGATAATTATGATGACTATCCAGAAACAGATTCACAAAATACAGTGAATGATGAACAGGAAGCACAGCCTGCAAACTTCTTTACAGGATTGTTTGCAAAACGTAAAGAAGAGAATGAGCTTCAGGTCAATCGGGATGAAAATCATGATGAAGGTTCATACGAAGATGATTATAATTATCCTGATGAAGACAGTATTGAGGAATCACAGGCTGATAATGAAGCTGCCGATGACGAATACGAGGATTACACTTATGATGACGCCGAGACTAACTCTGAACGGATAGATAAAGAACCGAAAGAGCAGGGCGATTTAGGCAGTAAAGTTAAAAAAATATTTAAAAATCTATTTGAGTAGAAGTACATTTGGGAGGAAAGATTAATGTTAGAATTTGAACAAGGTTTCAATCACATGGCGACGTTAAAAGTTATCGGTGTTGGCGGCGGCGGTAATAATGCTGTTAACCGTATGATCGAGGATGGAATGTCTAATGTTGAATTTATCGCAATCAACACTGACGGACAGGCTTTAAACTTATCTAAAGCTGAGTCAAGAATCCAAATCGGCGAAAAATTAACACGCGGATTAGGTGCCGGAGCTAATCCGGATATCGGTAAAAAAGCTGCAGAAGAATCACGCGAACAAATCGAAGATGCAATCCAGGGTGCGGATATGGTATTCGTCACAGCTGGTATGGGCGGCGGTACAGGTACTGGTGCAGCACCTGTCGTTGCTAAAATTGCTAAAGAAATGGGTGCACTTACTGTAGGTGTTGTTACACGCCCATTCGGTTTTGAAGGAAGAAAGAGACAAACTCAGGCTGCTGCAGGTGTTGAGCAGATGAAAGCAGCAGTTGATACTCTGATTATTATCCCAAATGATCGCTTATTAGATATCGTAGATAAATCTACACCGATGATGGAAGCATTTAAAGAAGCTGACAACGTATTACGTCAAGGTGTTCAAGGTATTTCTGACCTTATCGCTGTAAGCGGTGAAGTTAACCTTGACTTTGCGGACGTTAAAACTATTATGCAAAACCAGGGTTCTGCATTAATGGGTATCGGTATTTCAGCTGGCGAAAACCGTGCAGTTGAAGCAGCTAAAAAAGCAATTTCAAGTCCTCTCTTAGAAACGTCAATCGTTGGCGCGCAGGGTGTTCTAATGAACATCACAGGCGGAGAATCACTGTCACTGTTCGAAGCGCAGGAAGCAGCGGATATCGTTCAGGATGCAGCGGATGAAGATGTTAATATGATCTTCGGTACTGTTATTAACCCTGAACTTGAAGACGAAATTGTGATTACTGTAATCGCTACAGGCTTTAATGAAAAAACGCTTCAGCGTTCTTCAGACAGACCTGCTGAGCAGCCTGAACAAAACCAGTCACGCGGCGGAGGCAGCAACTTTAACCAGCCTCCGGCATACAATTCAAGAGACATTGCTGAAGATGACGGATTCACACGTGAGCCGGATAAATTCGACAGCAGACCTCAGGAAGAGCCGGATGTCCCGACTTTCCTTAAAGGGAACAGCTCGAGAAGAGAAAGACGCAGAAGATAAATTTTGTGCATTGTATATATAACGGAGATATTGGCGACCCAATATCTCCTTTATTTTATAGGTGGGAGATAATTTGAATAATAATAACTCATTTGAATTACATAATCATTACTCGGGCAGCACTTCAGAATCGCTGACGTTTGGCTACACTTTAAAGCAAGGCGGATACAGCCCTTATCCAAATCAGAATTTTAATATGGCACTCTATATTGGTGATGATATTAAAAATGTTCACGCTCATCAGGAAATGCTGGCAGAGGAAATTAATTTTCCTCCGGAGTCATGGGTACTGCCGATACAAAAACACGGCGGTAATATTAAAGAAGTGACTGCAGCGGATGGCGGCACGAATATTAAAACACTCAGTGATCAGCTTTATGATGTAGACGGCTTGTACACTTACGATACCGGTGTGCTCTTAACAATGAATTATGCTGACTGTATTCCTGTATACGTTTACAGTGCAGTCGATAATTTTACCGGCCTTGCGCATGCAGGCTGGAGAGGAACAGCTGAACACATTACAGAAAAGCTCATTAACTGCTACGAAGGCAGTAAAGATGACTTACGAGTCATTATTGGTATCGGCATCAACAAGGAGTATTATGAAGTGGATAATACTGTCATCGACGCACTCACACCGGTTCCTGAAAGTTCATATGAACAGACAGACACCGGATGGCAGCTCGATTTAAAAGATGTTAATAAACACCAGGCAATCCAGGCGGGAATTAAGTTGCAGCACATTAGTGTAACCAGTATTGGTACAGAGGCAGATGAGTTCTTCTCGTTTCGTTTGGAGCAGGGTAACACCGGACGGGCACTGGCTTTTATAGGGAGGCATAATAATGATTAAAGAAAACTACGAACAGATAAAAAACGAAGTCGGCGATGATGTTAACATTATTGCCGTAACTAAGTATCATACAGTCGAAGAAACACTCGAGGCGTATGAAGCAGGGGTCAGACATTTCGGAGAAAACCGCATTGAAGGATTTATTGAAAAACGTAAAGCACTGCCTGAAGATGCAGAAGTGCACTTTATCGGTACGATGCAGTCGAGAAAAGTAAAAGAAGTTATTGACGACCTCCATTACCTTCATTCACTTGAGCGTGAAAGTGTAGCGAAAAAAATTGAACAGACGGGGCAACATGTTGTAAACTGTTTTATACAGGTAAATGTTTCTGATGAAGATTCTAAGCATGGTCTTCAGCCGGAGGAAGTAGAAGATTTCCTTTTGAAACTAAAAGATTACAAATATGTTAAAGTCATCGGTTTAATGACTATGGCACCTCATACAGAAGATAGTTCAGTTATTGAGAACACTTTTACCGGACTAAAAAATCTGCAGGAAAAAGTTGAAAAAAATTATCCTGATGTAACTGAACTCAGCATGGGGATGAGCAATGATTACCCGAGTGCAGTGAAAAACGGTGCAACATACATACGTATTGGCAGTAAAATTATGGGGAGTTAGGTGAGAAATATGGCTATTACTAAGTTTATAAAAAATTTATTTGTCGTCGAAGAGGAAGTCCCTGTTAATAATATTAAGACAGAGCAGACTAAAACACCGGCGAAAGTGACAAATCTGAATACGAATAAACAACCGAATAGCCGTCAAAAAGAGGCGGTACCTAAAAAGACAGCACAAAACCAGAAAAAAGTGACGGGTTCAAAACAAGGGGTTTCGAAACCGGCAGCACCAAAAGCGCAAAAAGTACAGCATGAACAGAGAAATAATAATCAATCCAGCAGGGAGAATCGGACAATGCCTGTAAATGATCAGAATACAAAAGTATGTTTATTTGAACCAAGAGTGTTTGCGGAAACGCAGGATATTGCCGATGAGCTGAAAAGCAACCGTGCGGCACTGGTTAATCTGACGAAAATTGATTCGGTTCCAAAAAAGCGCATCGTGGACTTTTTAAGCGGAACAGTTTATGCTTTAGAAGGCGATATTCAAAAAGTAGGTGCGGATATTTTTCTTTGTACACCAAACAGCTTTGGTGTTGAGGGTGAAATCTCTGACAAAGAAGAGTTTTTCGATGAAATGTAAGGAGCGTTATTTTGGATAATTCATTAATAGTAACAGTTTTAATTTACATCTATCAGTTTTTTAACTTTGCATGGCCGATATTTACATGGGGCTTAATTATTTACATTCTGTCTTCTTGGCTGCCGGCCTTGCGCGAATCGGCTTTCGGCGATTTTCTAGGCAAGGTTTACGAACCGCTCTTAGAACCGTTCAGACGCATGATACCGCCATTAGGCGGAGTTCTGGATTTATCACCGATAATTTTAATTATCATCTTCAACCTGTTCCAGTTTGGTTTGAATGAAATATTTAGAGTCCTTATTATGTGGGCTTCATAAACGGAGATATTGGTTCAGCCAATATCTCCATTCTTTATTAAGGTGTGATTTTATGAAAGATATTTACCAGCATTTCAGGCCCGAAGAACGGGAAATGCTGACTTTATTGAATAGTAAATTTGAGCAGGCATCAAATAATTTTTATGCCGTGCTGACGGATTTCTTAAATCCGCGGGAGCAGAAGATGATTGAAAGTTTAAGCGGGAATTATCCGGACATTACGGTACATTATTACGGCGGGGGCAAGAACGAGGAACGTGAGCGTCTCCGGGCAATGCTGCTGCCGGAATACTTCGAGTTTTCACAGGATGATTTTCTGGTTACTGTGTTTGAAGTGTCCTATCCCGATAAATTTGTAACCTTGTCACACCGTAATCTTCTCGGTGCAATTATGAGTATCGGTGTCGACCGGTCGATTATTGGAGATATAGTGAACGGTGATAAAATTCAATTCGCTGTAACTGAGCCTTTTAAAGAACTGTTTAAAACAGAGCTGACAAAAATTAAAAATGCACCGCTGAAATTAACGGAAATACCTCACCAGGAATTTATCGACGCGAACGTGACTATGAAGCCCGCTGCTATACTCAGTTCATCTTACCGTCTCGACTCAATCGTTTCACTCGTCTTAAAAGAGGGAAGAGCAAAGTCGAAGGAACGCGTTGAAAAAGAAAAAGTTAAAGTGAATCATTCGATAGTCGATGAGCCTTCGTTTATAATAGAAACTGGAGATATAATCTCGGTACGCGGATTTGGCCGTTTTATCGTAACGGAACAAATTGCAGAAACGAAAAAAGGAAAATACAGACTTGAAGTAATGATAGTAACTGATAATTGAGGTGAACGGATTGAGAAGAGAAGAAATAACTAATAAAAAGTTTTCAACAGTCTACCGAGGTCTTGATGAACAGGCCGTAAGACAGCATTTAACAGAAGTTGCTGACGAACTTGAGAAGAAAGACGCAAGAATTTCACAGCTTGAAGAAATGCTGAACGAACGTGAGGAAAATCTGAACAGCTTCAAAAGTGTAGAATCATCTATTCAGGAAGCTATTTTAAGTGCAGCCAAAGCTGGCGACGATATTAAACAGCGCGCACAGAATTACGGAGACAGTATTATTCAAAAAGCTGAAACAGAAGGCGAACAAATCGTCAGCCGTGCCAGACAGAAAGAAAATCACATGATGCAGCATAACGAGGATTTAAAACGCCAGGCGAAAATCTTCAGAGCGCGTTATAAAATGCTGGTTCAGGCTCAGCTCGACCTGCTGGAAACTGAAGACTGGGAAAGATTACTTGAATTTGACGGCACCGAATCCGAAAAATAGCAAATTTACATTGACGAATTGTAAGATATTTAGCATAATTAATATGTATTATTAGACACGCAAACTTTCATTGGAATGCAGCGATCGGAGGATGGTGAGAGCTCCGGCAAAGATGAACGCTTTGAAATCACTAATGATTTATAAAAATATAAGTAAACAAAGTGGACTCTAAGCAGTCAAGAAGGGTGGTACCGCGGTCATTCGCCCCTTAACATGCTTAGAGTCTTTTTATTATAAAAAAGGAGAATCATTATGGACTATAAAGACACTTTATTAATGCCGAAAACAGCATTTAAAATGCGCGGCGGTTTAGTTAACAAAGAACCAAAAATGCAGCAGCACTGGGAAGACATCGATCTTTACAATAAGAAATTAAAATTAAACGAAGGTAATACACCGTTCGTTCTGCACGACGGACCGCCGTATGCCAACGGTAACCTGCACATGGGCCACGCTTTGAACAAAATCATTAAAGATATGATTATCCGCAACAAACAGATGCAGGGCTTCTACGCACCATATGTACCCGGCTGGGATACACATGGTCTGCCGATTGAACAGGCATTGACAAATAAAGGTGTCGACCGTAAATCGATGTCTATTGAAGAATTCAGAAACAAATGTATTGAATTTGCGAACTCGCAAATCGATATCCAGCGCGATGGTTTTAAACGCATGGGTATCGATGGTGAATGGGATAATCCTTACCTGACTTATAAACCTGAATTTGAAGCATCACAAGTCCGTGTCTTAAAAGATATGGTAGCAAAAGATTTAATTTACAAAGGTAAAAAACCAATTTACTGGTCTCCGACAAGTGAATCTTCACTCGCTGAAGCTGAACTCGAATACCAGGATAAAGTATCACCATCAATTTACGTATCATTTAAAGTAAAAGACGGTAAAGAGGTTGTAGACAAAGGCGTTAAATTTGTCATCTGGACAACAACGCCGTGGACAATTCCATCAAACCTTGCACTTGCTGTGCACAAAAACTTAAACTACGTCCAGTTTAACTATGAAGGTGAAGAGTTTATCGTAGCAGAAGATTTGCTTGATCAATTTGCCGGTGAAGTTGAGTTCGACAAAGAAAAAATTACACGCACGAAAGAATTTAAAGGTTCGGAGCTTGAATATATTACAGCAGAGCATCCGTTATTCGACCGTGAAAGCTTAGTGATTTTAGGTGACCACGTAACGATTGAAGCCGGTACCGGCGTTGTTCATACTGCTCCAGGTCATGGTGACGATGACTTTAAAGTTGGTCAGCAGTATGGTCTTGACGTGTTAAGCCCTGTTGATGACAAAGGTGTTTTCACTGAAGAGGCTGGGAAATATGAAGGACTGTTTTACGATGATGCGAACAAAGTGATTTCAGATGATTTGAAAGAAGCCGGCGCATTATTAAAACTGTCATTTTACACTCACTCGTATCCGCATGACTGGCGTACGAAGAAACCTGTAATCTTCCGTGCAACACCGCAATGGTTTGCATCGATTGAAGGCGTTCGTGAAGATATTTTAAATGCGTTAATGGATACGAAGTTCCAGGTTGAATGGAACCGTAAACGCATGTACAATATGATCAAAAATCGCGGAGACTGGGTCATTTCACGCCAGCGTGTATGGGGTGTGCCGTTACCATTCTTCTACGGCGAAAACGGTGAGGAGATCATCGATGCTGATGTGCTTGAACATGTCGCGTCACTGTTTGAAGAGCACGGTTCAAACATTTGGTTTGAGTGGGATGCTAATGACTTATTACCGGAAGGTTTCACGCATGAAAGTGCACCTAACGGAGAGTTTACGAAAGAAACCGATATTATGGATGTTTGGTTTGACTCAGGTTCAACACACCGCGGTGTGCTGGATTACAGAGAGAACTTAACGTATCCTGCCGACCTTTACTTTGAAGGCTCGGATCAGTACCGCGGATGGTTTAACTCATCACTAATTACAAGTGTTGCAACCAGAGGTCACTCGCCGTATAAAGAACTGTTATCACACGGTTTCGTAATGGACGGAAAAGGTAAGAAAATGTCTAAATCTCTAGGCAACGTCATTCTGCCGACAAAAGTAATGCAGCAGATGGGTGCTGATATTATCCGTCTGTGGGTAATGTCATCAGACTTCCAGGAGGATGTTCGTGTATCTGACGACATTTTAAAACAAGTGTCGGAAGTGTACCGCAAAATTCGTAACACATTCAGATTCCTGCTCGGTAACGTCAACGACTTTAACCCGGCAGAAAATAACGTGGCATACGAAGATTTATATGAAGTTGATAAATATATGTACAACCGTTTTAACGAACTGAAAACATTTATGCTTGATGCATACGAGCGTTATGACTATGTAACGATGTACCAGACTGTACAAAACTTTATCAACGTCGATCTGTCGAACTTCTATCTCGATTACGGCAAGGATATTCTTTATATCGAATCAGAAAATGCACCAATCAGACGCAGTCTGCAGACAGTACTGTACAAAATCCTTAAAGAACTAAATCTTATTCTTGCCCCTGTGTTAGTACACACTGCTGAAGAAATTTACGAGCACACACCGCACACTGACAAGGAAAGTGTTCACCTTGAGCTTTACCCAGAACGTGAAGAAACGGATGCTGAACTTGTAGGGAAGTGGCAGAAATTCATGACTGTCCGCGATGACGTTTATAAAGCGCTTGAAGAAGCACGCAATGAAAAAGTGATTGGTAAATCACTCGATGCAAAAGTAACACTGACACAGCCGGCGGACTTTAATCTGGATGATATCCGCGGTAATCTTGAGCAGTTCTTTATCGTGTCGCAGGTTGAAGTGGCTGAAACAGTCGCTGACGGTACAGCTTACGACGTTGTTACTGTTAAAGTTGAACATGCTGACGGCGAACGCTGTAACCGCTGCTGGAACTATTCAACTGCTGGCGCATTAGTTAACGGTGAAGATGATATTTGTCCACGCTGCCGAGAAGTTGTGGATGCAGAGTAAGTGATGAAACAATACAGAATATATCCGATGGTAATCCTCGGAATAATCGTACTGGCAATAGATCAGCTGACAAAGTATTTAGTAGCGACAAGAATGGAACTCGGGGAATCGATTCCAGTCTTAGGGGAGTTTTTTAAAATCACTTCCCACCGCAACAGCGGTGCTGCATGGGGAATGTTTGAAGGACGAATGACATTTTTCTACATCATCACAGTCGCTGTGCTTATATTTTTAATATATTTTTATAAGACTGAAGCAAAAAAAAATCTATTAATGCAAGTCGGTATTATACTGCTGATGGCAGGTGCGCTTGGTAACTTTATCGACCGCCTGTTATTCCAGGAAGTTGTGGATTTCGCCGATGTGCTGATTTTTACGTATGATTTCCCTATTTTTAACGTGGCAGACAGTGCCCTTACAATCGGCGTGATTATATTGTTAATCGAAGTATTTATAACGGGAAGAGGTAAAGAAGAAAAATGAATTTAATTATAACTGAAGAAAATGCAGGCGAAAGACTGGATACAGTACTCGCAAGTATCGTTCCAGATACATCCCGTACAGACATACAAAATCGCGTAAAATCGGGTCACATTACAGTAAACGGCCAAACGGTAAAACCAAATTATAAAGTAAAAGAGGACGACAATATTGAACTGCTTGAACGTGAAAACGTTGAAGCGGATATTGTTCCTGAGGATTTAAATCTTGATATCGTCTATGAAGACGATGATGTTGCAGTCGTTAACAAAGACCGCGGCATGGTCGTTCACCCGGCGGCAGGACATGCGTCGGGCACACTGGTTAATGGACTGATGGGGCAGCTCGACAACCTGTCAGGCATTAACGGTGAATTGCGTCCGGGTATCGTTCACCGTATCGATAAAGACACATCAGGACTTCTGATGGTCGCTAAACACGATGTAGCACATCGTCATTTAGTAGAACAGCTCGTTGAAAAGTCAGTAACGAGAAAATATACTGCTCTTGTACACGGCGTAATTCCGCACAATCTCGGGACGATAGAAGCGCCGATTGGCCGTAACCCGAAAGAACGCCAGGATATGGCAGTTGTCGATGACGGCAAAGATGCGGTCACTCACTTTAACGTCATTGAACGTTTCGAAAACTTTACACTTGTTGAATGTGTTCTTGAAACGGGACGTACGCACCAGATCAGAGTGCATATGAAATATATCGGCTATCCGCTTGCCGGTGATCCAAAATACGGACCGAGAAAAACGCTTGAAGTCGGCGGACAGCTGCTGCATGCGGGTGTTTTAGGTTTCACTCATCCGAAAACTGAGAAGTATATGGAGTTTAAAAAAGAACTTCCTGCATATTTCACAGACGTACTCGATGAAATGCGTCTGGCTGAAAAATAAATTACAGCTTGACTTAAATGAACGCTATTGGTATGATAATTTCAATCAATTGAATACGAAGTCTTTAAATTTTAGTCCTGTGAGGCTAAGAAGACGTGAACGCCACAATGATGAGTAATCTGGGCCGGAATGGGCAGATTATGTAAAAATCGCTGTGCGAAAATATAGGATAACTATATGCTCATGTCTTCTGACATGAGCATTTTTTTATGCAAAAATTCTGGAGGAATTAACAATGGCAGCAAAAATAATTATGGACAGTGCGCAGATTAAACGGGCAGTTACCCGCATGTCGCACGAAATATTGGAAAAACACAAAGGCAGTGAAAACATCGTGCTGCTCGGTATTAAAACACGCGGTGAGCACCTCGCACTGCGCATTCAGGAACGCATCGAAGAAATAGAAGGTGTGAAACTGCCGACCGGCACGATTGACATCAGCGGCTTCAGAGATGACCGCCCGGAAGATATCAAGGCGGACAAGTCAGTCGTCGTGGATACAGACTTTACGAATATGAGCGTGGTCATCGTCGATGATGTACTTGAAACAGGACGCACAATAAGAGCGGCGATTGATGCAATATTGAACACAGCAAGACCCACAACAATATCGCTCGCAATACTCGTTGACAGAGGACACAGAGAACTGCCAATCAGACCTGATTACGTCGGCAAAAACATTCCGACATCGAAAACAGAAAAAGTATCAGTAAAAGTAGAAGAAGTCGATCAGGAAACAAGCGTTACTATACTTTAAATAAAAAGGAGATTGGAAGATGGCAAAGTTTGAAGATGAGATTTACGAACGCTCAGTAGAGCCTGAACTCGATGTACATGACAGACCGAAATTTTTTCAAGGATTACTGCTAAGCTCACAGCATTTGTTTGCAATGTTCGGAGCAACTGTGCTGGTGCCGTTTCTGACAGGCCTGCCGGTAAGTGCGGCACTGATTGCAAGCGGAATCGGAACACTCCTTTACATTTTAATTACTAAGGGGCAGATTCCTGCATACCTTGGTTCAAGTTTTGCCTTTATACTTCCAATTACTATCGCACTTGGCGCAAATACACTTGGAGAAGTACTGACAGCGCTGTTCTTCAGCGGTGTGCTGTATGTTCTGATCGGGCTGGTTATCCGGCTCGCCGGAACAGGATGGATTATCCGCCTCTTGCCGCCGATAGTCGTCGGACCGGTCATTATGGTAATCGGCCTTGGGCTGGCCCCAGTCGCTGTAGATATGGCAATGTACACGGACTCAGGCAATCAGGAAGGTTACAGCATGACCTACATTACAGTTGCACTGATAACACTCACGATTACAATACTGGCTTCAATTTTCCTTAAAGGCGTGCTCGGTTTAATTCCGATTTTAATCGGTATCGTCGGAGGCTACACCACAGCACTGCTGTTTGGCATAGTAGACCTTGAACTAATTAAAACTACGGGCTGGTTTGTGCTGCCAGATCTGTACATTCCTTATCAGGATTATACACCGGCAATGAACCTTGGACTCTTCATGGTAATGCTGCCAATCGTCTTTGTCACAATATCAGAGCATATCGGACACCAGATGGTTATCAATAAAATAGTCGGGCGCGACTTCTTTAAGAAACCAGGACTTCACCGCTCGATTATCGGTGACGGTGTCGCAACGATGTTTGCAAGTACAATCGGGGGTCCGCCGACAACTACTTACGGTGAAAACATCGGGGTGCTCGCCATCACGAGAATCTTCAGTGTCTGGGTAATCGGAGGGGCAGCGGTGCTCGCAGTGATACTCGGTTTTGTCGGCAAGTTTACGGCAGTGGTTCAGAGCATTCCATCACCGGTTATGGGCGGTGTGTCCATACTCCTGTTCGGTATTATCGCAGCAAGCGGACTCCGCATGCTGATCGACGCTAGAATTGATTTTGACAACAAACGCAACCTGGTTATTGCCTCTGTGATTTTAGTCATCGGGATCGGTAAAGCACATTTAGACTTCACGATAGGCAATATTCCCTTCAACCTGGAAGGAATGGCACTCGCTGCAGTAGCAGGAATTATTCTAAATCTAATTTTACCTAAGAGGGAGACGAAATAAATGAAAAACTTATTATCTATGGAACATGTCACTCCGAAAGAAATCGAAGCGTTAATTACGAGAGCAATCGACATTAAAAATGGCAGACCGGTTATGAAGCTAAACGATAAAACAGTTGTCAATCTGTTTTATGAAAACTCGACGCGCACAAAACTCAGTTTTGAAATGGCCGAGAAAAAACTTAACGTTGAACGCCTGCCCTTCGATGTATCGACAAGTTCGGTATCTAAAGGGGAAACACTTTACGACACATGCAAAACACTGGAAGCAATCGGTGCAGATGCATTAGTAGTGAGACATCCGGATAATAAGTATTATGAAGAACTCGAACACCTCAACATTCCGATTATAAACGGCGGTGACGGCAGCGGTTCACATCCAACACAGTCACTTCTCGATATGATGACAATTTATGAAAATTTAGGACAGTTATGCGGACTTAAAATAGCAATTGTCGGTGATATCAAACATTCGCGTGTTGCAAAATCGAATGCAGAAGCGCTGACTAAAATGGGTGCGGAAGTATACTTCTCAGGACCTGTTGAATTACAGGATAACACGCTGAACATACCGTATATCGGAATCGATGAAGCAGTTGAAATCTCAGATGTAATAATGCTGCTCCG
Source organism: Jeotgalicoccus psychrophilus DSM 19085 (assembly GCF_000425845.1). Lineage (GTDB taxonomy): Bacteria > Bacillota > Bacilli > Staphylococcales > Salinicoccaceae > Jeotgalicoccus > Jeotgalicoccus psychrophilus. Next base: position 483,716 of record NZ_AUEF01000001.1, on the reverse strand, counting down.
CGTTCAGCATGAACGTCACGAAGCATATTCAAAAATGCCGAAGGCAGAATATAACGCGCTGTACGGCATGAACAAAGAACGCATGGACAATATGAAGCCCGACGCACTGATCATGCACCCTGCTCCGTTAAACCGCAACGTTGAAATTACGGACGAAGTGGTTGAAGGCGAAAAGAGTGTCATATTTGAACAGATGACAAACGGCGTGTTTATGCGTATGAGTATATTAGAATCAGTACTTGATGGGGAAGGGAGCAACAACAATGCTTTTGAAAAACGCTACGCTGTTACTCAATAATAAAGAAGAAATCTCAGATGTTTTAATTAAAGACGGTAAAATTGCTGAAGTCGGACAGAATCTTAATGCTGATATGGACATTATCGACTGCACCGGCCTGTTATTAACACCAGGCCTTGTCGATGTACACGTTCACTTAAGAGAACCCGGTTTTGAACATAAAGAAACGATTAAATCGGGGACTAACGCTGCAGCATGCGGCGGCTTTACGACAATCTGTCCGATGCCTAATACAAATCCAATTATTGATACACCTGAAATACTCCGCGATTTAAATAATAAAATTAAAGAAGATGCAGTGATTAAAGTTCTGCCGTATGTGTCGATTACGACCGGTTTAAAAGGTGAGAAACTCGTTGATTTTAAAGCTCTAAAAGCTGAGGGAGCATTTGCTTTTACCGATGACGGTGTAGGAGTACAGAGTGCAGATATGATGTACCGTGCAATGCAGGCTGCTGCAAAAGTTGATATGGCAATCGTTGCACATACTGAAGAAAACACATTAATTTACGGCGGAGCAATCCACGAAGGCAAGACGAGTGAAAAGCTCGGTGTCAAAGGCATTCCGGCAATTACAGAATCGACTCAGATCGCGAGAGACGTACTGCTCGCTGAAGCGGCAGACTGCCACTATCATGTCTGTCATGTGTCGACAAAAGAAAGCGTCCGGGTCATTCGCGATGCTAAACGTGCCGGCATTAAAGTAACGGCAGAAGTAACACCGCATCATTTAGTACTGGATGAAAATGATATAACCGAAAAAGACCCGAACTTCAAAATGAATCCGCCGCTCCGCGGTACAGATGACAGAGAAGCGCTGATTGAAGGACTGTTAGACGGCACTCTGGACTTTATCGCAACGGACCACGCGCCGCATCATGAAGATGAAAAAGCTGCTGGTATTGAAACAGCACCGTTCGGTATCGTCGGCATTGAAAATGCCTTCCAGCTCGTCTATACGAAACTCGTTAAAACAGGTGTGTTTACGCTGCAGCAGCTTGTCGACTGGATGACGATAAAGCCGAGTGAAGTATTTAAATTGGACAGCGGTAAAATAGCAGCTGGCCGTGCGGCTGATTTGACACTGATTGATTTAAACCGTGAATATACTCTGGATAAGAATGATTTTTTATCGAAATCAAAAAACACACCGTTCCATGGAGAGCAGTTGACGAGTGATATCGTTATAACAATTGCTGACGGTAAAATTGTGTACGACAATAAGTAAAATACAGGGGTGCTGACATGCTGCAACTTGCAACTGCAATAGCCAAAGCAGAAATTGCCGACAATATTTATGAACTTGTGCTGAAGACGGAGCTTAAAAAATATACGCTCCGTCCGGGACAGTTCGTTCACGTCAGAGTATCAAAATCGACTGAACACGTCTTAAGGCGTCCGATATCAATTTCAAGTATTGATGCTGAAAAAAGTGAAATTACGATTACATTCCGTGCAGAAGGTCCCGGCACTAAAAAGCTTGCTGAAATTAATACAGGAGCAGCTGTCGATGTGCTGATGCCGCTAGGCAACGGCTACGATATTAACACGGCAGAAGCCGGTGAACATGTGCTGATTGTCGGCGGCGGTATCGGGGTGCCTCCGTTATATGAACTCACAAAACAGCTTAATAAGCGAGGCGTCAAAACAACACACGTACTCGGCTTTAATAGTAAAAAAGATGTATTTTATGAAGAGGCATTTAAAACGTTTGGCGAGACACAAGTTGCAACGGCAGACGGGACCTACGGCGTAAAAGGGTTTGTGACAGATGTCATCCAGCAAATTGGTACTGATTTTGATAAGTTTTATGCATGCGGTCCGAAAGTGATGTTAAAAGTACTGGATAACACCATGCCGATGGACGGATTTATTTCTCTGGAAGAAAGAATGGGCTGCGGTTTCGGCGTATGTTACGCATGTGTATGCGAAACAACAGCCGGCGAGCAGGTTAAAATATGTACAGACGGGCCTGTATTTGAAAAAGGAGCGGTTGTGCTATGACGGATAAATTACATATATCGCTGCCGGGACTGGAGTTAAAGAACCCGATTATGCCTGCGTCCGGATGTTTTAGTTTCGGTGAAGAGTTTTCCAAGCTGTACGATTTATCAGAGCTCGGCGCAATTATGATTAAAGCTGCAACAGAAGAGCTTCGAATGGGCAATAAAACACCAAGAGTTGCTGAAACATCGAGCGGTATGCTGAATGCCATAGGCCTGCAGAATCCGGGTGTGGATCATATTATTGAACATGAATTAAAGTATCTTGAGCAGTTTGATGTGCCGATTATTGCGAATGTTGCAGGGACTAAAATTGAAGATTATGTTGAGGTGGCAAGAAAGATTTCCAAGGCGCCGAATGTCAGTGCACTTGAATTAAATATCTCATGTCCTAATGTTAAAGAGGGCGGTATTCAGTTTGGTACAGATCCAGAGACGGCAAGGAAGTTAACAGAATCGGTTAAAGAAGTAAGTGCAAAACCGATTTATGTTAAACTGTCGCCGAACGTCACTAATATAGTTGATATGGCGAAAAGTGTGTCAGCAGCAGACGGTATTACGATGATCAATACGCTTGTCGGTATGCGGCTTGACAATAACGGCAGACCGATACTGGCAAATACGACAGGCGGCTTAAGCGGACCGGCAATTAAACCCGTCGCTTTAAACATGGTATATCAAGTAAGACAGGCATTGCCCGATATTCCGATTATCGGTATGGGTGGTATTGCAACAGTCGATGATGTACTAGACTTTATCAGTGTAGGTGCTGATGCAGTGGCAATCGGAACGATGAATTTTACGAATCCTTATATATGCAAAGAACTGATAGATGAACTTGAGAAAAAGACAGAAGAAATGAATCTGAATCATATACATGATATAAAAGAACGGGCTTTTCTTTAACACATTAGGAGGAATTTTAAGATGACAGCGAAACCAATTATTGCATTAGATTTCAGTACATACGAAGAGGCGAAGACATTTCTCACGGGCTTCGATGAAAAACTGTATGTTAAAATCGGCATGGAGTTATATATGCAGAGCGGGCCGGCAATTATAGATGTGATTAAAGCATACGGCCACGATGTTTTTCTGGACTTAAAATTACACGATATACCGACAACAGTCGAACGCACGATGTCGGTGCTCGGGAAACTTAATGTGGATATGGTTAACGTTCATGCATCCGGCGGCTATGAAATGATGAAACGTGCCGCATCGGCTTTCAGAAAAGAAAATGCAGACGGTAAAATTATTGCGGTGACGCAGCTGACAAGTATGGATGAACATACGATGCAGCGTGAACAGCAGACACCGCTGTCATTAACAAACAGCGTACTGCATTATGCTGAACTGGCGTATAAAGCAGGGCTCGACGGTGTTGTATCATCACCGCTTGAAAGCAGAATGATTCATAACGAAATCTCGGAACATTTTTTAACAGTAACACCGGGAATCCGTTTATCGGAAAATAATAACGACGACCAGGTGCGTGTTGTTACACCGAACAAAGCGAAACAACTCGGTTCTGATTATATAGTAGTAGGCCGTCCGATTACACAAAGTGATAATCCGGCGAAAGCTTACAAAGAAATCAAACAATTATGGGAGGGCAAGTAATATGTATCCATCAGTTGCACATACACTGCTCGATATAGATGCGGTAAAACTGTCGCCGAAAGATCCGTTCACATGGGCGAGCGGGATAAAATCTCCGATATATTGTGATAACAGACAGATACTCGGTGATGTTAAAGCACATCGTAAAGTGATTCAGCTGCTTATAGAACAGCTTGGTGAATTTGCGGAAGCCGATGTCATCGTGGGTACCGCAACTGCCGGAATCCCCCATGCAACATTGATTGCAGACCGTCTGGAGAAGCCGTCAGCCTACGTGCGCGGAAGTAAGAAAGCACACGGGACGGCGCGCCAGATCGAGGGCGCTGCTGTTAAAGGAAAACGTGTTGTAGTCATCGAAGACTTAATCTCTACAGGCGGTTCAAGCCTGAACGCAGTAGAAGCACTGCGCGCAGACGGTGCCGAAGTATTAGGCGTCGCTGCCATATTCTCATACGGCATAAAAGGTGCCGTTCAAAAATTTGAATCAGCAGGCTGCGCTTACTCGGTACTGTGCGATTTAGATACACTGCTTGAAATAGCAGAAGAACGCGGAGTGCTGGATTCAGCCGGTGCTGACGATGTGCGTGAGTTTAGAGATGGATTATAATAATATTAAGGTGCGGTCGGCAAATCAATGGATTTGCCTTTTTTGATTGTTGTGTGGATTTTACCGCTTGTTGGTGTGAAAACTGCTAATCGTCCCAATGTGGAACGCATTTCCGGATACATGCGGTCGAAAACTTATACTCGACTCGATGAAGCACCCACATGCGGTCGAAAATTGCTATTCAACCTGATGAAGCATCCACATGCGGTCGAAAACAAAAAACAACACAAAAAAGCGCCGAATCACCGGCGCTCTTCATTAATCTTTCTTCATTTTTTTGACTTTCTCGGCATCCGGATCAACCAGTACTGTCGACTGTTCACTGTAAGTTACAAATCCTGGTTTAGTTCCCGGTATATTTTTAACGTGTTTGATTTCTGTATAGTCGACGGGTACGCCTGCAGACTGGCCGGCTTTAGAATGGAATGCTGCCAGCATTGCCGCTTCAAGGATATCGTCTTCTGTTATCTCTGCAGCGTTATGTGCAATGACAACGTGTGATCCCGGTATGTCTTTCGTATGGAACCACAGATGATTGTTCTGTGCTTTTCGGTTTGTTAAATAGTCGTTCTGCTTGTTGTTTTTACCGACGAATACAGGCAGTCCAGCGGACGTTTCGAATTCGTGCAGCTGAATTTTATTCACTTTCTTTTTCTTTTTACCTCTGTTGCGTTCTTTAATTATTTTCTGTTCGATTAATTCCTGACGGACTTCTTCAACTTCGTCTGCTGTTGTAATATTTTCCATCTGATGCAGCAGATTGCTGAAGTATTCGACATCCATATGTGCCAGGCGCAGCTGTTCCTGTGCAATTTTTTCACGATTTTTCAACTTGTTGTACATATTGTAATAGCGCTGTGCATTACCGGCAGGGGAGAGCTGTTTATCGAGCGGAATTTCTATATTTTCATTTGTATAGTAATCCATCACGACTGCTGATTCCTGATAGTTTCCAATGTTATGCATATACGCAGTAATGAGCTCGCCGTATTTCTGATACTTATCTTTTTCCGCCGCTTCTTTTAAATCGGCTTTTAGATTCGTAATTTTACGGACTGTTTTATCGTGTTCACGTTCAATCACCTGCAGATAATCCGACGATTTCTGGCGGATTGCACTGATCTGGTAACGGCGGTGGTAATAGTCGTCCAGCAGCTGGCTGAGATTACCGTAGACTTTATCCGGTTCACCTAAATGAGTGAGCGGGGTAAAGTAAAATACCGGCTTTTTCAAGTCGTAATAGACTGCCTGAATATTGTCACTGTCTTTAAGCGTCTCTTTAATTGCAGGAACGATATTATCGATATTGAAATATTTTACACGTGATTCGACTTCATCGATAAATACCGGACTGAATCCTTCGATGTTCATTAAAATCTGCTTCTTCAGTCTGCCTGAATTAAAATCGATAAATTTCGGCAGTTCTTCGAGCGCTTCCGTTCTTGGATTTAATTTTTTATCTGTCGGCGGTCCTTCGTAAGTAAAGCCCGGCATAATCGTCCGCACGTTATTATTCGGTGTTAAATGTTTAATGCCGTCGATAATTTTATACTCTTTATCTGTTAAAATAATATTCGAATGGCGTCCCATAATTTCAAGTATTAATATGCGTTCAATATCGTCTCCGATATCGTTAATTGCGCGTATATGAATATGCACCTGGCGGTCATTGCCAAGCTGTTTAATTTCAGTAATAAAGCCGCCTTCGATATGTTTTCTTAAAATGCGTGAAAACATCGGCGGATCAAATGGAAATTCATATTTATGTTCTGTTAAATGGAAGCGGGCATACATCGGGTGGCTGCTTATTAGCAGCTGATGATTTTTTCCGCCTGCGCGCATTTTTAAAAGAAGAGATGAATTATCCATCTGCTGAATTTTATTTATTTTACCGCGCACTAAAAATTGCAGTTCATCTACGAGTGCGTGCGTAAAATTTCCGTCAAAAGCCATGGCGTATCCTCCTCAAAATGATTACATATTATTTTATCATGAATGTATATTTAATGTCCGCTTTAAGGATGAAATTTTATGCAATCTATGGTACATTAAGAAGTAATCAAAATTAGAAAGGTTACATTCTATGGTATCTGATAAAGGATTGCTCATCGTTCTCTCGGGGCCTTCGGGAGTTGGGAAAGGCACTGTTCGCAAAGCCATTTTCGATCACCCAGAGACGAATTTTAAATACTCAATTTCTATGACAACTAGACAGAAACGAGAAGGCGAACGTGATGGCATAGATTACTTTTTCAAGTCGCACGAAGAATTTGAAACGTTAATAGAACAGGATAAATTCATCGAGTATGCTGAATACGTAGGAAATTACTATGGCACACCAGTAGATTACGTGAAAGACACAATTGCAGATGGACACGACGTGTTTCTGGAAATTGAAGTCGAAGGCGCAAAGCAGGTCAGAGAAAAATTCCCGGACGCTTTGTTTATCTTCCTTGCTCCGCCGACACTGGCCCAGCTTGAAGAGCGTTTAATCGGTCGCGGTACAGATTCACAAGAAGTGATTAATTACCGTATTAAAGAAGCGAGACGTGAACTCAGCTTAATGAACTTATACGACTATGTCGTAATTAATGACGATGTTGATACGGCGCGTCAAAAAATTCAGTGTATTGTTGAGGCGAGTCACCTGGAACGCTCACGTGTGGAAAATAAGTTAAGAAAACTTTTACTGGAGGCAAATAATTAATGTTATACCCAGCTGGTCATGAACTTAAAAAAAATGTCGATTCAAAGTACCTTGTAGTTACTATGGCGGCAAAACGCGCAAGACAATTGCAGGAACATCCTGAAGATCTGATATTGGATTCATATGTATCTAAAACTAACGTCGGCTATTCTTTAGAAGAAATAGCAGCCGGCAAAGTTACTGTACACAAATAAAAGAGAAATAATGATGCTGACAAGAAATTGTCAGCTTTTTTTGAAGAGGTGATTAATTTGGCAAATATTGTCCTCGGTGTGACGGGAGGAATCGCAAGTTATAAAGCGATTGATTTAACGAGTAAACTCATTCAATCCGGGCACGAAGTCCGCGTCGTATTAACAGACAACACGCTGGAGTTCGTAACTCCGCTCGCCTTTCAGGCAATCAGCAGAAACCACGTCTACACAAATACTTTTCTAGAAGAAGACCCAAGTAATATTGCACATATTAATATCGGAGAGTGGGCTGACATTATCGCAGTCGTCCCGGTAACAGCGAATACGATTGGTAAGTTTGCTAACGGAATCTACGATAATATGCTCTTAAATGTGCTTGCTGCAAATACGAAACCCGTTTTAATGGCACCGGCAATGAATGTGCACATGCTGCATCAGCCGTCAGTTCAGGAAAACATCGACAAACTGAGAGGCCAGGGTGTGGAGTTTATCGATTCGGAAACAGGTTTTCTTGCGTGCGGCTATAATGCAAAGGGGCGTCTTGCATCAGTTCCAGATATTATGGAAAAAATTAACGATATGCTGAACGAAAACAAAGAACTCAGCGGAAAGCGTGTTTTAGTTACTGCAGGTCCGACACGGGAACGACTTGACCCGATTCGCTACCTTTCTAATTTTTCGAGCGGAAAAATGGGCTACAGTATCGCAGACAGTTTTAAAAGACGCGGAGCTGAAGTAATCTTAGTCAGCGGACCGACGAATCTGCCTGTACCTGCCGGTGTAACGCGTATTGATGTAGAATCGACAGCTGAAATGTTTGAGGCGGTTAAAGAACATATGGCTGCTGATATCGGTATTTTTACGGCAGCAGTGTCCGACTTTACTGTTAAAGAACAGAGCGGACAAAAAATTAAAAAACAAGAGGGTAATGTGCCTTCGATAGAACTTGTAGAAACACAGGATATATTAAAATATGCCGGTCATAACAACGAAGATATGTATGTTGTCGGTTTTGCTGCAGAAACAGAAAATGTTGAAGCGTATGCACTCGGCAAACTGGAGTCTAAAAAAGCGGATGCGATTATAATGAACGATGTATCGGATACTTCTATCGGCATGAACAGCGATGACAATGAAGTTACAATTATATTTAAGGACGGCAGTAAAGTGCCGCTGCCTAAAATGGCTAAAACACTTCTCGCAGAAAAAATAGCAGATACGCTCACAGAACGGGTGATACGCTGATGTATGCTGCAGTTATCGTCGGTGTAAACAGTAAGGATGTCAACCGGCTGTTCGATTATAAAATACCTGCTCACTTGTCGAACGTCATTAAAGCCGGTCACCGTGTTTTCGTGCCGTTTGGCCCGAGACATGTACAGGCTTACGTGATGAGCATTCACGATAATACTGATATACCGGAAGGTAAGGTTAAGGAAATCGTTAAAGTGATGGATGTTGAACCGGTCTTAACAGAGGAACTGGTTGAGCTGGCAAAAAAGTTGGCAAATTATTATATCGAGCCGTATATTTCAGTCATCGAAACAATACTGCCGGTTGCACTGAAAACAAAATCGAAAAAAGTGCTGATGCTTGATGAAGATGCATCAAGTGAAGCTAAATTTATATATGAAAGCTACGCTGCAAACGGTGAACTCGAAACGAAGAGCTTATCTGCGAAAAATCTTGCAGTACTGATGCCTTATATTGAGTCTGGAGATATTTATGAGGATATTCAGATTAAACAGCATACCCGGAAAAAAGTTCAAAAAGGTGTGCAATCACTGTATTTGAATAAAGCACCGCTTGAACGTGCACCGAAACAGTTTGAAGCACTGCAGGTCATTGAAGATTACAATGAACCGGTACTGCTTAAAGTACTGAAAGAACAGGGCTACTCAGAAGCAATTGTTCGTGAACTTGAGAAAAAAGGGTACGTAAAAAAACTGGATATGGTCGTCGAACGCGATCCGTACGAATCGAGAATATTTGAAGCGGATTATGAAAAAGAATTAACTGATGAGCAGGCTGCTGCTTTTAACAATATTAATAATGCCGTATTAAATAATGACAATGAAACATTTCTTTTGCATGGTATTACCGGCAGCGGAAAAACCGAAGTCTATTTACAGCTAATACAGACAGCGCTTAATACTGACCAGGAAGCAATTATGCTGGTGCCAGAAATTGCGCTGACACCGCAAATGGTCAACAGATTTAAAGCTCGTTTCGGCGACGATGTTGCCGTACTGCACTCTGCATTGTCGCATGGTGAGAAGTACGATGAATGGCGTAAAATCCAAAGCGGCCGCGCACGGGTATCAGTCGGCGCACGCTCATCTATTTTTGCACCGTTTAAAGATATTGGTATTATTATTATCGATGAAGAGCATGAAACGACTTATAAACAATCAGAACGACCGATGTATCATGCAGCCGAAGTGGCAAAATTACGCGCGGACTTCCATAACTGTCCTGTCGTTTTAGGATCTGCAACACCCTCGCTTGAATCGTATGCGCGGAGCTCGAAGGAAGTGTACAAGCGCTTTGAGCTCACACATCGTCCGGGCATGCAGCCTTTGCCTAAAGCAGAAGTTGTTGATATGAGTGACGAACATAAAGACGGCAACTCTGGAATTTTATCGAGGAAACTGGAAGCTGCGATATACGACCGGCTGGAAAAAGGGGAACAGACAGTGCTGCTGCTAAACCGCAGAGGCTTCGCCAACTTCCAAATCTGCCAGAACTGCGGCCATGTGCCGAACTGTCCGAACTGTGATATTTCACTCACGTATCATAAAAACAACAGCAGCCTTTTATGCCATTACTGCAGCTATGAAGAACAGGTAACGAGAAAGTGTGCAGACTGCGGCTCTAATGATGTAACGTTCAGAGGAACGGGTACACAAAAAGTTGAAGAGATTTTACGGGATACATTTAACGTTGACATTATTAGAATGGATGTCGATACAACAAAGCATAAAGGCGCGCACGAACAGCTGCTAAACCGTTTTGAGCATGGAAAAGCACCGATACTTCTCGGTACGCAGATGATCGCAAAAGGTCTTGATTATCCGAACGTCACGCTGGTCGGAGTGCTGAACGCGGATACGATGTTAAATCTGCCGGACTTCAGGGCGAATGAACGGACCTTCCAGCTCTTAACACAAGTGGCCGGACGTGCCGGGCGTCACGAACTTCCGGGGGAAGTTATATTTCAGACGTATAATCCGGAGCACTACGCGATTACACTGGCAATGGATAATAATTATTCCGAGTTCTATGAAAAAGAAATGCAGTTCAGGAAATTTGCACGGTATTCTCCGTTCTATTTTCATATATTGTTTACAGTGTCATCTGAGCGTGTTAAGGATTGTCTTGATGCGACGACAGATATTCACAATACACTGGTTAAAAACGTGAGTGACAGCTGTATTATTATCGGTCCGTCACCAAGTCCAATCGAAAGAATTAAAAATAAAAACAGATTCCAGATTCTGCTTAAATATAAACGGGAGCCGGCATTGAAAGATGTACTGGATGCTCTCGATCAAAAATATACACAGCTTTATAAGAAGACAGGATTGTCTTTAAAAATCGATGTCGATCCACAATATATTATGTAGGAGATTTAACATGACAAAAATTATCTTTATGGGTACACCGGATTTTTCTGTGCCGATATTAAAAGAACTTCATAAAGAATACGGTGTCGATCTGGTCATTTCACAGCCTGCAAGACCTGTCGGCCGAAAAAAAGTAATGACAGACCCGCCGGTTGCCGTTGCAGCAAAACTGCTCGGTATTGAGCTGTATCAGCCTGAAACGATGAAGAGTGAAGAAGCGCTTAAAATCGTAGCAGATATTGAGCCGGACCTGATTATTACGGCTGCATTCGGCCAGCTACTGCCGGAAAACATTTTAAATGTCCCGTCTAAAGGGTCGCTTAATGTTCATGCATCGCTGTTACCCAAACACCGCGGGGGTGCGCCGATTCACCGTGCGCTTATTAACGGCGACAAGGAAACGGGCGTAACGATAATGTATATGGCGAAAAAACTGGATGCGGGAGATATTATTGCCGCAAAGAGTATCCAAATTGAAGACAATGACAACACAGGTACACTGTTCGATAAACTCAGCAGAGTCGGAGCATCACTTCTGATGACAACACTGCCGTACATTATCGAAGGTACGAACAAACGCACGCCTCAAACTGAAAGTGAAGCAACTTTCAGTCCCAACATTTTAAAAACGGATGAAGTCATCAGCTTTAATAGACCGGCACGCGATGTCTTTAATCATATACGCGGGCTTGCACCGTGGCCTGTCGGGCACACGATGCAGGATGGTAAACGTCTGAAAATATTTGCAGCAGAGCTGACAAATAAAACAGCTGATGCAGCACCGGGTACGATTACCGGAAAAAGTGACAACGGCTTTTTAGTCGCGGCGACGGACGGGCTCGTAAATATTACAGAAGTACAGCTTGCCGGCAAGAAAAAAAATAATGCGCTTGATTTTATTAACAATAATAGTGATTTAATCGGCACGAAACTGGGTGAAGACGGATGACAGTGAGAGCACTGGCACTGGAATTATATGAAGATGTAATCGACAATAAAGCATACAGCAACATCGTTTTGAATGAAGCGCTCCGCTTTGAAGAATTAAATTCGCAGGATAAAGGTCTGCTGACTGAAATTCTATACGGTACGCTGCAGCATAAACTGACACTTGAATATTATGTAAGACCATTTGTAAAAACAAAATTACGCCGCTGGCAGCGTTATCTGCTGCTGATTTCAATTTATCAGCTGGAGTATCTCGACCGTGTACCTGATTTTGCCGTGATTAATGAAGCGGTTGAAATCGCCAAAGAACGCGGCGGGCTGCAGGCAGGTAAACAGATTAATGGTATATTGCGTGCTTACTTAAGAGGCGAAAGACCGAATATCGATGACATTAAAAATGATGCGGCACGTTTATCTGTGAAATACAGCATGCCTAAATGGCTGGTGAAGCATTGGTTTAAACATTACAGTACTGAAGAAACAGAGCGTATTATTTCATCGCTGAATGAAAAACCGCAAATGTACCTCCGGGTAAATAAAAAGCTGATCGACAGAGATAATTTAATTGAAATGCTTTTAAATGAAGGCTATGACGTCAGAGAATCCAATCTGCACCCGGATGCTATTGAATTTAACGGACAGAATATTACCCACAGTCAGTCTTATAAAGACGGTTTCTTTGCGATTCAGGATGTCTCTTCGATGTTTGTTAATCTGGCACTGGATCCGCTTGAAGACGACGACATACTGGATGTCTGCAGTGCACCGGGCGGCAAGGGTCTGCATGCACTTGAATCAATGGACAATGGCTCAGTAACTCTAGGAGACGTGCATGAACATAAAATTACATTAATAAATAACGAGGCTGCACGTTTGCAGCATACGAACTACGAAGCATTCGTTGCGGATGCTAAAACATACGATTACGGCCAGCAATTTGACCGTATTATCGTCGATGCACCATGTTCCGGTCTCGGTGTTGTTAAACGCAAGCCCGAAATTAAATACGAACGAAATGAAGAAAGTATTAACGAATTAGTTGAATTACAGCTCGATATTTTAGATAATGTTAAGAAATATCTGAAACCTAATGGCATATTAATTTATTCAACTTGCACCATTCATCAGCTGGAAAATGAAAATGTTGCTTATACATTTAAGAAAAATCACGATGACATTGAATTTGATGATTTTAGTATTCCGGCATTTAACTTTACGGGGCCATACAGACAAATCCTTCCGTATGAACATCACACAGACGGTTTTTTCATTGCGAGATTTAAAAAGTCTGACAGCTAATGCCACGGATAGGAGGTTTAATCTTGAAAGTAACAGAAAAAAGTATTTGCGGTAATTACAGAGATATCAATGAAGACTTAACGGGGCATTTTTATAACCTCACCAATCAGCCGCTGCTGTTAATTGCAGACGGTATGGGCGGTCATCAGTACGGGGAAGTTGCAAGCAGATTTGTTCACGATAAAGTAAAGAGCGCCTGGGAAGACAATAATCTGTTTAATATAGATGAAGCGGAACGATTTCTCCGTGAACTCGTTATAAAGACGAACCATGAATTATATGACTATCAGGATGAATATCCTGAATACCGAGGTATGGGGACGACACTCGTACTCGTCGCAATTATCGAATCGTCAATTCTCGTATTGAACGTTGGGGATTCACGTGCATATGTAATGAACAATCGTAAAATAGAACAGGTCACTGAAGATCACACTTTTGTCAACGTGCTCGTAGCAAGCGGTGAAATTACCGCGGAAGAAGCATTGACACATCCGCGCCGCAATTTAATTACGAAAGCGATGGGAACTGAAAAAGTAATTCAGGCTGATGTCTTTCGTCTTCGGGGACGCCAGCATGACTACATCGTACTTGCAACCGACGGTCTGACAGACACTGTCAGGCCTGACGAGATTCATCATCTGATGTACAGTTCAAAACTGACGCTGGAACAAAAAGCAGAAGAACTGACAAAAACTGCAGAAAATAATAAGTCACGCGACAATATCAGTGTCGTTCTAGCCGACCTGAAAGCAGGTGGAGGCGAGTGATTGGTAACGTAGTATCGGAACGTTATAAAATCTTGAAATACCTCGGAGGCGGAATGAGCTCCGTTTATCTGGCGACAGATATTATTTTAAATCGTGAAGTTGTCGTGAAGATGATTAAAGCAGATCCGGTAGATAAAGAAAAATCTGTGCGCCGCTTCCAGCGTGAAGTGGAAAGTACGATTCAACTGTCTCATCCAAACATCGTCAGCGTGCTCGATGTGGACGAAACGGAGGAGTATCACATACTCGTGACGGAAGTCGTTCATGGCCCTAATTTAAAAGAGCATATTTTAAATAACAATCCACTCGATATTGATGAAGTAATCAGTATTGCGATGATGACTCTCAGGGGAATAGAACATGCACATGACCGCGGTATTATTCATAGGGACATTAAGCCGCAGAATATTCTTCTAGATACGAACGGCAGAGTGAAAATTACCGACTTCGGTATTGCGAAAGCACTGAGTGAAACACGTATGACGGAAACGAATCAGGTCATCGGTTCCGTGCAGTATATTTCTCCTGAACAGGCAAAAGGGCATAATACAGATGAACGCACTGATATTTACTCTTTTGGAGTGATGCTTTTTGAACTTCTGACAGGCCGTTTACCTTACGAAGCAGAAACTGCTGTATCAGTCGCACTGAAACATATATCAGAACCGTTTCCGGACATTTCCCGCTATCGCGATATTCCAGTCGGCTTAAAAAATATCGTGATGAAGTGTACAGAAAAAGAACCGCTGAACAGATACAGGCACGCGGATGATGTACTTTCTGCACTTGTTTACTATAAAGATGTTTCTGAACCGTATGTTACTGTTAAAAAAGATGAGCAGGAAAAAACAATGACTGCAGTGACGGCTGAAGAAAAATCGGCAGCTGAAAAGGAAGTAAAAGCTGTACCCCTGCCGGTACAAGAAGAAGAAAAAATAAATCCCGCCGCAGAGGAGCCGAAGAAAAAACGCCGTAAGTGGCCGTGGATACTATTTATTCTGTTTTTCCTTCTCGCTGCTGCGGCAATAATTGTCTACCTCTTGTGGCCGAGACAGTCGCCGACGGTCAATATAGAAAATATGCAGAATATGACAGTAGAAGAAGCGGAAGAATATCTGCTCTCAGAAGACCTCGTCACCGGCAATATCTCTGAAACATACCACGACAGCTTTGAAGAAGGCATAATTATTGAAACTTCACCTGTGTCGGGTGCTGAAGTCGAACGCGGCGGTACTGTGGATATGCTTGTCAGCCTCGGTGAAGAGCCGTATACGATGACTGATTATACCGGTGAGATGTATGAAGAGGTTGAGGCGGAACTTGAAGAGGCCGGGTTTACAAATATTGATTCAGAAGGACAGTACAGCGATCAGGCGCCAGGGACAATTCTCGACCAGGACGTTGCTGCAGGTGAAGAGTTATACCCTGACGGCTCGCCGATTACCTTTACGGTGTCGGACGGAGTTGAACCGATTCCGATTACGAATTACACAGGAACTTCTCTCGAAGCAGCAAGAACTGAGCTTGAGAGTCAGGGCTTTATCGTTAACGTCACGACAGAAGTCTACAGCAACGAAGTCGAGGAAGGTGCGATAGTGTCGCAAGATCCAAGTTACGGTGATTTCCTGCCGGGGTCCCAGATTAACGTTATCGTCTCACTGGGAGAAGAACCGCCGAATGAAACAACGTATCAGATTTCCTTGAACATTCCTTATCCTGAAGAAAAAGAAGAGAAGAAACCAAGCAGTTCTTCAAGCGGAGATAAGGAAGATAAAAAATCTGAAGCGAAACCTGAACCGGTTGAAGCAGAGATTTTTATCGGAGATAAGAATAACGACATTAATGCAGTTTCAGAAACAATTAAAATTAGTGAAGATACGAACCATACGGTTTCACTTATTTTACTTGAGGGAGAATCCGGTGAATATCGTGTAGAGGTTGACGGAGAAGAAGTTATAAGCGAAACTGTAAATAACGAGTAAATATTGGCATTGGCTTTGCTGTTTATATATAATGGTGAAGTACATTCGAATTGGAGGAATGAAATTATGGCATCACTTAAGAGGGATAAAGGCCTGGATAACACTTTGAAAGTAATGAAACAGGGATATCTTTACACAACAAATCAGCGAAACCGCTTAAATACTACAGTATTTGAAACGAGAGCATTAGGCGGAAAGCCGTTCGTTGCCGTTACAGGTAAAGAAGGCGCGGAAATGTTCTACAACAACGATATCGTTCAGCGCGAGGGTATGTTGCCAAAACGTATCGTTAATACGCTTTTCGGTAAAGGTGCAATCCATACAATTGATGGTAAAAAACATATCGACAGAAAAGCATTATTTATGAGTTTAATGACTGAAGGCAACCTGAACTACGTGCGTGAATTAACGCGTACTTTATGGCGTGCAAATACTCAGCGTATGGAAAGCATGGATGAGGTAAATATTTATCGTGAATCTATCGTTCTTCTGACAAAAGTCGGTACTCGCTGGGCAGGAGTACAAGCTCCGCCGGAAGATATCGAAAAAATCGCAACAGACATGGATATCATGATTGACTCATTCAAAGGACTTGGCGGAGTATTTAAAGGATATAAAGAATCTAAAGCTGCGCGCCGCCGCGTAGAAGACTGGCTTGAAGAGCAAATTCTTGAAACGCGTAAAGGCAATATTCACCCGCCTGAAGGTACAGCGCTTTACGAATTCGCACATTGGGAAGACTATCTTGGCAACCCGATGGATTCAAGAAACTGTGCGATCGACTTAATGAACACATTCCGTCCATTAATCGCGATCAACAGATTCGTAGCATTCGGTTTACTTGCAATGCACGATAATCCGATTACTCGTGAAAAAATTAAGAGCGAGCCGGACTATGCATACAAGTTTTCACAAGAAGTTCGCCGTTTCTACCCGTTCGTACCATTCTTACCTGGTAAAGCTAAAGTAGATATCGACTTCCAGGGAGTTACAATTCCGGCTGGCCACGGTCTTGCAATAGATGTGTACGGCTCAATGCACGACGAAACACTTTGGGAAAACCCGAATGAATTCCGTCCGGAAAGATTCGAAGACTGGGACGGTTCACCGTTTGACCTTATTCCGCAAGGCGGCGGAGACTACTGGACTAACCACCGCTGTGCCGGTGAGTGGATTACAGTAATCATCATGGAAGAAACAATGAAATACTTCGCAGAAAAAGTAACTTATGATGTACCGGAACAAGACTTAACAGTCGACCTTAACAGTATCCCTGGATACGTTAAGAGCGGATTCATTATTAAGAATGTTCAAGAAGTCGTAGACAGAAAATAAGAGTGGATATAAAGAACGCGCAGTCCCGGTTAACGGGCTGCGCGTTCGTTTTGTGATAAAAGTGAAGAGATAATCATTTAAAACTGTTACTGCAGACGTTCTCTTGGTCCTGTGTATTCCATCATGCCGCCTTCAACATTATGAGCAGTATAGCCGTTAGCGTTCATATAGTCCTGAACGCGTTTAGAGCGTCCGCCTGCTTTGCAGACGATGTAATAGTCTTTATCTTTATCAAGCTCGGCATCATCCAGATTAAATGTACTCATCGGATAATGCTCGGCGCCGGGTAAGTAGCCTGTTAATTCCAGTTCATCGGTTTCCCGAACATCGATTACGACGTTGTTCTTATTATTTTTAACTGTATCAATTTGTGAAATGTTTATATCCATTTTCATGTCCTCCCAATTCTATTTTACAAATTCAATTTTATCACAGTTAAATTGTTGTTATAATAAAAGAGTATTTAAATAAACTTGAGGTGTTATATGCAGACAGGAAAAATTATTAAAGCGCTAAGCGGCTTTTATTATGTAGAATCGAATAATGAAGTGTACGAGACACGTGCACGCGGCCGCTTCAGAAAAACTGAAGAAAGCCCGCTCGTCGGCGACTATGTTGAATTCCAAATAGAAAATGTTGATGAAGGCTATATTACAGCAATTCTGCCGCGTAAAAACTCGCTCAATAGACCGCCGGTCGCAAATATTGACCAGCTGCTGTTAACGACGAGTTTAAAATCTCCCGATTTCAGTTTTTATCTGCTGGACCGCTTTATCGCCTACAGTGAGGCAAATGATATAAATCCGGTCATTATTGTAACAAAAAATGATCTGAGTGAAGACGAGGCACTTATAGAAAAAATTAAATTCACATATGCATCGACTTACGAAGTGCATTTTACCGATAAAGAGCATATTAACGAAGATTTGAAATACGTATTTAATGGTAAGCTCAGTGTACTTGCCGGGCAGTCCGGTGCAGGGAAGTCGACGCTGTTAAACACCTTGCTGCCGCATCTGAATTTAAAAACAGATGAGATTTCAAATGCGCTGAACCGTGGAAAACATACGACGCGCCACGTTGAATTAATTAGTATCGACGGCGGTTTTATCGCAGATACTCCCGGCTTTGCAACAATTGATTTTCTAAATATCGATAAATACAATATTAAATTTTGCTTTATTGATTTTAATCAGTACAGCTGTAAATTCAGAGAATGCCTGCATATTAACGAACCGAAGTGCGGTGTGAAAAAAGCAGTTGAATCCGGCGAGCTTGCAGAGTCGAGATACAACAGCTATGTAAAAATATATAATGAAATTGATAACAGAAAAGAGAGGTATTAGATATGGCTAAAGTGCTACCGTCATTACTCGCAGGTGATTTTTCAAAACTTGGTGCCGATATTAAAGAAATGGAAGCAGCGGGGGCAGATATTTTTCATTTGGATATTATGGACGGCCAGTTTGTGCCGAATATTTCATATGGTATTCCTGTATGTGAAGCCATTGCTAAAGAAGCGTCGATTCCCCTTGATGTTCATTTAATGACATACGATCCGACGCAGTTTGTCGATGATTTTAAAAATATGGGTGTTGCTATGCTGTCGTTTCATATTGAAGCAACACCTCATGCACACCGTGCTGTTCAGCTGATTAAAAGTAAAGGTATGAAGGCGGGAATCGCACTGAATCCTCAAACATCTGTTGAAGCAGTCCGTCATCTTTTAAATGACGTTGATTTCGTGTTAATTATGACAGTGAACCCGGGCTTCGGCGGACAGAGTTTTATCGACTCATGTGTTGATAAACTGGATGAACTTGTTAAAATCAGAGAGAATTTAACAAATAAATTTGATATTGAAGTCGATGGCGGCATTAACGATAAAACAGCTGAACTCGTTAAAGCACACGGTGCGAATTTACTGGTCAGCGGGTCCTACTTATTTAAAGCAGACGATAAAGCTGCTGTCATCAGCGCCCTGAAGGAATGATTATATGAAACATATTAACGTGCTGCTGCGGAATATTCCATTCACAGTGCAGAATGATGCACCGTGGGCGGGTGTCGATGCAGGAGTCAAAGGACTGCTTGAGGCAGATATTCCCGTTTTGAAAGCATACGGTGACTTTGACAGTGTGACCGAAGATGATTTGAAATTATTCAAACAAAGCTTAGCACTCGATATTGTTCCGAGTGCTAAAAATTTTACTGACAGTGAACTTGCACTATTGTCATTGGCTGAACTGGGGTATACAGCGATTGATGTATATGGTGCCTTAGGCGGCAGAAAAGATCATGAACTGATGAATATTCAGCTGCTGGCGCACGAAGAACTGCGTAACATTGATATCCGGCTGTTAAATGAAACAAATGAAATTATGCTGCTGACAGAAGGCGAATATATACTTCAGAGAGATTATGACAAAAAGTATGTATCATTTATTCCGCTTTACGATGATACACTTTTAACGCTCGAAGGTTTTAAATATGATTTAGAGGATACATACGTAAGTATCGGAAGAACGTTAACTGTAAGTAATGAATATAATGAAAAAAATGTTGTAATTAATACTGATAAAGATATATTAATGATTAAATCAACAGATTAGAGGTGAGTGAATGATATTTGCAGGTGCTCTCGCTAACTCGTTAGCGATTATTATCGGCGGCGCGCTTGGAATGGTATTTACTTTTATTCCGGAGCATATTAAAGATGCGATTATGAAAATACAGGGATTATTTATTGTTACGATGGGAATTCAGATGGTCGTCGGTGCAACCGATATTCTAACGACGCTTATATCACTCATCATCGGAGTAGTCATCGGGGAAGTAGTTAAACTCGAAGAACTGCTCAACCGTTTCGGACACTTAATGGAAGTTCGTCTCGGTGATAAACACGGCGGTAATATCTCCCAGGGCCTGATTTCCGGGATGCTGATTTTTATCGTCGGGGCAATGGGAATAGTCGGCGGTCTGGATGCCGGGCTGCAGGGCAACAACGATGTACTGTATACGAAAGCGACGATGGACTTCTTTATCGCACTTGTAATGACAACCGCCTACGGCCGCGGCGTCATATTGTCCAGTATTCCGACATTTTTCTACATCGCGGCAATTATTATCAGTGCACGTCAGATAGCGAACTTTATACCTGGAAACATACTCGACATGATGGTCGACCAGGTCAGTGCGACAGGCGGGGTAATCCTTCTTGCTATCGGACTGAATATGCTGAACGTTACACACATGCGTGTCGGTAACATGATACCCGCAATATTTATCGGGATGTTTATCGTCTGGCTGCTGTCGTTCTTTTAACTTATAAAATCCGCCCGAAATTATTTCAGGCGGATTTTTGGTGTGCAGAAGCTGGGCAGTGCGGGAGGTCTGGGGTATCCGGACACATATGAGCGGGTGACTACCAGTCCCAGGGTATCCGGATACATATGAACGGGTGTCAAGCCAGTCCCGGGGTATCCGGGTACATATGAACGGGTGTCAAGCCAGTCCCGGGGTATCCGGACACATATGAGCGGGTGACTACCAGTCCCGGGGTATCCGGATACATATGAACGGGTGTCATGCCAGTCCCGGGGTATCCTGATACATATGATCGGATGTCATGCCAGTCCGAGACCGCAAAGACTAAAAATAAACATAAAAAAACTGGTACCACTTGTGTAAGTGATACCAGTTTTTAAATTGAAGTATTAAACACGTTCAACTTTACCTGATTTTAGCGCGCGAGCAGAAACCCAAACTCTTTTAGGTTTGCCGTCAACCAAGATTCTAACTTTTTGAAGGTTAGCTCCAAAAGTTCTTTTGCTTGAGTTAAGCGCGTGAGAACGGTTGTTACCAGATCTAGATCTGCGTCCTGTTACATAACATTCTTTCACCTTAATCCCACTCCTTTAATTTAATTTACATAATCATGTTCATCTGTTCTTTATGCATACTCCAATATGATACATTAATTCGCTATTATTGTCTATATATTTCGCACAAAAGCAATGGTTTTTAAAAGTGATAAATTGCTTAATTACAGTATGATATGAATTTTTTTCAAATACTATTTGAGTGCCCGTATGATTAATACTTTAAAAAAGTTGTTTACGCTGTAATTCTACATGGTACGATAGTCTGGTGTGAAAAATGAGTACGGAACTCAAAATTCTATTGTAAAAATAAAACGTAAAAAGGAGGAAAGGTACATGTTTAAATTACTGCTGTTTGTGGGAATTATGCTCGCCGTATTAATTATTGCACTGGCTTTTATATTCCGGCATGAGCTGGCAACGCTCGGACATAAGTACAATAAATATGATGAAGTGAAAAAGCTGAAGCATGAAATTAAACGTAAAAATATTACATATGATGCGCATATGAAAAAGTTCGGACATACTGTAGAGGCAGAAATGCTGGAAAAAGAAATAAAAGAACTAGAACAACTTAAGATAGAAATGGAGCAGAAAAAATGAAAAAAATATATACAGCAATAGGTGTCGGAGTTTTAGTTATTGCAGGACTCATCGCGGGTCTGATTTTAATGGTATCGAAAGTTGAAAACGGACATGTGGGTGTTATTTACAGCATTAATGGCGGCGTGCAGGATGAAGTGCTCGGTCAGGGCTGGCATCTTGTTTATCCGACGGAGCGTGTGATTGAATATCCGGTTCGGACACAGAATAAAAACTACGAATCACTTGCAGTTGCAACGATTGATGGTAAGACAATTAATATGCCGGTAGCACTGAACTATCATGTGGACAGTGAAAAAGCATCGGCAGTCTATAAAAAATTCGGTAACATTACAATAGAAGATTTAGAAGAAGGTTACATAAAAACCCGTATTAATGATGCCTTGCGTCAAACTGTGTCGGATTATACAGTAATCGAGGCATTCGGTGAACGCATCGGCGATATTAAACTTGAAACAATTGCAATTGCGAAAGACGATCTTGAAAAAGACGGAATTATTATTGAGGACATTATGCTGAGCGCACCTCAGCCGGATGCTGAAACTCAAAAAGCGATAGATGACCGTGTGAAAGCAACTCAGGAGCTGGAGCGCAAAAAAACAGACAAGCTGATTGCAACTGAAGAAGCTGAACGTAAACGTATTGAAGCAGAAGGTGAAGCCGAGGCCAACAGAGTGGTTCAGGAATCCCTAAGCGAAGAAGTATTGATGCAGCAGTTAATTGAGAAATGGAATGGTACACAGCCAATCTCAATCGGCGGCGAAGGTGTTATCGTAGATCTGCCGCAGGCCGAGCCAGAGGAAGAAGCAGCAGAAGAATAAAAAATATTGATAAAACACGCACTGTTCCTCTGGGACTGAGCGTGTTTTTTATAACTGCGATGTATATGAAAGGCTTGAGAATGCTTTTATCGGCTGCAGAATTTCTCCTGAGGACGTATTATGAGTGTTTAAGCAAAATGCAGTATGATATAATATTAACGATAACAAACAAACGAAAAGTTAACTTAAGAGCCTGGTAAATACTATAATAACACTTGTATTTACACCGGTGATTTGCTTATAATTAAATGATGTATTAGGAGGCGAAATAAATGGCGCTGGAAATTGAAAATGAATTAGGAAAAATTGAGATTTCTACAGACGTAATAGCAAACATTGCTGGCGGTACCGTCGTCGAATCTTACGGCGTAGTCGGTATGGCTTCTAAAAACCAGGTCCGCGACGGATTTGCGGAATTGCTTGGTAAAGAAAATTATTCACGCGGCGTAATTGTCGAGCACAATGAAGGTAAACTGACGATTGAACTGTATATTATCGTTGGATACGGCGTGAAAATTTCAGAAGTGGCGACAAACGTACAATCAACAGTAAAATATAAACTTGAAAAAACATTAGGCTTAAGTATTGAAGCTGTAAATATACACGTACAAGGTGTACGCATTATCGGCGGAGACGAATAGTTAGGGAGGATTTACAATACAATGGATAAGATAGATGGCTTGATGTTCCGCCGGATGATTTTGAGCGGGGCGAGTAACCTGAAAAAAAATGCTGATTATGTAGATTCATTAAACGTTTTCCCCGTCCCTGACGGTGATACGGGTACTAATATGAATCTTTCGATGTCTTCAGGGGCAGCTGAAGTTGAACCGCTTGACGACGCTCATATAGGAAACGTAGGGAAACATTTCTCTAAAGGACTTCTTATGGGTGCACGCGGGAACTCAGGTGTCATTCTTTCGCAATTATTTAGAGGATTCTCTAAAGCGATCGAAACAAAAGAAGAAATCGACACAGATGACTTTATCGAAGCGTTAAAGCAAGGTGTAAACACTGCATATAAAGCGGTAATGAAACCAGTTGAAGGTACAATTTTAACTGTCGCAAAAGATGCAGGGAAAAAAGCGGAAGAGTTTAATGGAAGTGATGTATCGATGGTCGAGCTGATCACTACGACGCTTGAAGAAGCAAAAGCTTCACTTAAACGCACACCAGACTTGCTTCCTGTACTGAAAGAAGTCGGCGTTGTTGATTCAGGCGGCCAGGGACTCGTGTACGTATATGAAGGTTTCTTAAGCGCACTTACAGGCGAAGAAATTCCCGATAATCCTGCACAGGCAGTCGAGTCATTTACTGACGATGGGCATGACCACGATAACGACTTTAACGATTTTATGAGCGTAGACGACATTGAACACGGCTACTGTACGGAGTTTATGGTGCGTTTTGAAGATGATAAACGCCAGTTCAATGAAGATGACTTCCGTAATGAAATGAGTGAATTCGGTGACTCACTGCTCGTAATAAATGACGATGAAATTGTCAAAGTACACGTGCACACTGAGAGACCGGGAGAAGCTTTCACTTATGCTGCAACTTACGGTGAGCTCATTAAGATGAAAGTCGAAAACATGCGTGAACAATTCAGAACTGTTCACGGTGAGAAAAATAAAGCTGCTGAAAAGCAGTCTTACGATACGGCAATTATTACTGTTTCTTCAGGAGACGGCATCAATGAACTGTTCAAGAGTATCGGTGTTACACACGTCATTAACGGCGGTCAAACGATGAATCCGGCAACGGAAGATATTGTGAACGTTATTAAAGGCGAGGATGTTAAAAAGGTTATTATTCTGCCGAACAATAAAAATATAATCATGGCAGCAGAACAAGCGGTGGAAGTACTTGAAATTCCGGCGATTGTTGTAGCGTCAACATCGATTCCAGAAGGACTTGCAAGCATGCTAAGCTTTAATCCGGAAGCATCACTTGAAGATAACAAAGCTGCAATGAGCGAGTCACTTGAACATGTTCAAACAGGACAGGTGACTTATTCAGTCCGAGACACTAAAATAGATGGTGTGGACATTAAAAAAGACCAGCATATGGGTATTGCCGAAGGTAAGATTATTACTGCCAACGATTCTAAAAAGGACGCACTTCATACGCTTATCAGTAAAATGATTAACGAAGATACTGAAATCATTACAATACTGATCGGTGAAGACGGTACTGAAGAAGAAGTTGAATCAGTAATTGAAGATATTGAAGGCGCACATGAAGATGTTGAATTTGAAATTCATAATGGTGCACAGCCAGTCTACAGCTATTTAATATCTGTAGAATAGCAATATCAGCCACATCGGTGATTCCGATGTGGCTTTTTGGACTTTAGGGGGGGATATATATGAAGTTTAAAAGTGTTTTTGATATAATCGGTCCAGTAATGGTCGGACCGTCATCATCACATACAGCAGGAGCTGCAAGAATTGGGCTGCTTGCAAGAAGTCTGTTCGGCGGTCAGCCGGACAAGGTGGACATCTATCTGTACGGCTCGTTCCGCGATACATATCAGGGACACGCGACAGACGTTGCACTCCTTGGCGGAATTCTCGGCTATGACACCGACGACGAAAGAATTATCAACGCCAAAAAAGAAGCTGAAAACAATAACTT
This sequence comes from Jeotgalicoccus psychrophilus DSM 19085, assembly GCF_000425845.1. Taxonomy (GTDB): domain Bacteria; phylum Bacillota; class Bacilli; order Staphylococcales; family Salinicoccaceae; genus Jeotgalicoccus; species Jeotgalicoccus psychrophilus. The sequence continues at coordinate 458,382 of NZ_AUEF01000001.1, read as the reverse complement.
AACTTATAGTTTTATCGAAATGAATGAAGAACGCTCTCATCCGAATACAGCGGTGCTCCATTTATATAAAGGCGAAGAAGAGCTCGTCATCGAAGGAGTATCAATTGGCGGCGGGAAGATAGAGCTCGTGAGTATTAACGGCTACAACATTAATATTTCAGGTAACTATCACGCCTTGCTCGTGTTTCATAAAGATGAATTTGGAACGATTGCACGGGTAACGACAAAACTCGGCGATGAAAAGCTGAACATTTCACAGATGAGTGTGTCCCGTAAAGAAAAGGGACAGGTTGCTTTAATGACCGTTGAACTCGATGATACAATTTTACCGGGCGCATTAGAGGAAATAAGAGCTGTTAAAGGTGTCGACCGCGTAATTGAAATGACAGGAGGATAATTCATGTTTAACAGTATAAATCAATTAACAGAACGTGCACTGTCAGAAGGTATTTCACTGTCGGAAGTAATGGTCAGACAGGAAATGGAAGCGACGGGTCAAAGTTACCTCGATATATATAATTTAATGAAAACTAACTTAACGACGATGGAAAGTGCAGTCACAGAAGGCCTTGCAGGTGTAAATTCAACGACAGGTTTGACAGGTATGGATGCAGTTAAAATGCAAAAGTACATCGAGTCAGGCAAAGGGTTGAGCGGTGATCTTAACCTTATGGCGATTGCGTATGCAGTCAGTACGAATGAAGTAAACGCAGCAATGGGTAAAATCTGTGCGACACCGACAGCAGGCTCTGCGGGCGTTGTGCCGGGAGTATTATTTGCGATGGTTAAAAAAGATCCATCGATTACAGAAGAACAGAAAATACGCTTCCTGTTTACATCGGGAGCATTCGGTTTTGTTGTTGCGAATAATGCAAGTATCTCAGGTGCTGCAGGCGGCTGCCAGGCGGAAATCGGCAGTGCCAGCGCAATGGCTGCAGCCGCACTCGTTGAACTCGCAGGCGGTACGCCTGACATGAGTGCGCATGCATTCGCGATTGCAATGAAGAACATGCTGGGTCTGGTGTGCGACCCTGTTGCAGGACTCGTAGAAGTGCCATGTGTTAAACGTAACGCAGCAGGTGCAACGAACGCGCTGACTGCGGCAGATATGGCTTTAGCTGGTATTGAATCACGTATTCCTGCTGACGAAGTTATTGAAGCGATGTACAAAATCGGTTTAACAATGCCGTCGGCACTACGTGAAACAGGACGCGGCGGACTTGCTGCAACTCCGACGGGAGAACGCTTGAAAGCTGAACTTTTCGGTGCGAAATAATGAGCGGCATTCACGCTGTTCAAAGTCCCGATAGAAGTATTAAAGAATTAAAAGGCGTCGGCGACAAGGTGGCGGATAAATTGTTTGCTCTGGAAATTACGGGCATGAACGATGTGCTCTTCTGCCTGCCGACGGCTTACATAGATCACAGTGTCGTCAACTTAAATGACGCAGAAGATGGTGCAAACCTGACCGTTGAAGGTACGGTAAAGACAGAACCTCAGGTGGCTTTTTTCCGTAAGGGTAAAAGCCGTCTGACGTTCTTTATGGATGTCGATGGTATTTACGTTAAAGTAACATTTTTTAATCAGCCGTATTTAAAGAGTAAAATCATCAATGGTGAATTTGCGCGGCTGTACGGTAAGTTTAACCGCAATAAGCTTGAAATTAACGGCACAAAATTAATCTTTGAAGCAGGCGGCGGCTATCAGGTGAAATACTCGCTTGGCGGTGTGATGCAGGCAAAAACTTTCCAGAAAATTGTCCGTTCAGCATTTGAGAGTGCAACGTTTAATGTTGATCTGCCGGAGGATTTAAAGAGGAAGTACAAGCTGATGCCGGTGCGTGATGCGCTGTATGCATTGCACTTCCCGGACAGCCATGAAATGGTCGCTGCCGCCAGGCGGACGATTAAATTTTATGAGCTGTATCAATATCAGCTTAAAATTATGGAGCGCCGTCAAAAAGAACGCGTCAGAAACGAGAAGTTTATAGTCGATTATAAAATCGATGAGTTAAGAGAATTTATCGACACGCTGCCTTTTGATTTAACAGGTGATCAGAAAAAAAGTGTCAATGATATATGCCGCGACTTTAAGCAGAATATATCGATGCACCGGCTTCTGCAGGGAGATGTCGGGAGCGGTAAAACGATAGTCGCGGGCATTTGTGTATATGCCGTGAAAACAATCGGCGAGCAGAGTGCCGTGATGGTGCCGACAGAAGTGCTGGCGAATCAGCACTACGAAAGCTTTAAAGATACGTACGGCAGCGAGCTGACAATTGCTAAACTCACGGGGACGACTAAACCTGCCGAGAAACGGGAAATACTTGCGCGGCTCGCTTCAGGTGAAATTGATCTTCTCGTCGGGACACATTCGCTGATAGAGGACGACGTTGTATTCGATCGTCTATCATTTATAATTACCGACGAACAGCACCGTTTTGGTGTCAATCAGCGGGAAAAACTGAACCGCAAGGCTTACCGCAAAAACGTGCTGTACATGACCGCAACACCGATTCCGAGAACTTTATCGATTACATCTTACGGTGATATGGACGTTTCCGTAATACGTGAAATGCCGAAGGGCCGCATTCCAATCGACACTGAATGGCGCCGGTTTAAAGAAATCGACTACGTGCTGGAGTTCGTTAAATCCGAAATCGATAAAGGGCACAGCGCCTATATCGTTGCGCCTTTAATTGAAGAATCGGAGACGCTCGATTTGAAAAATGTCTATGAAATTTACGAAATTTTTGAAGAATATTTCAGTTCGGAAGATGTTGTCTTAGTCCACGGGCGGATGAAAGCTGAAGAGAAAAATGAAGCAATGCGTTCGTTTGAAGCGCTGGAAAAACCACTGCTCGTCTCGACGACGGTAATTGAAGTCGGCATTAACGTGCCGAACGCGACTGCGATTGTCATATTTAATGCTGAACGTTTCGGACTGTCCACGCTGCACCAGCTGCGCGGGCGGGTCGGGAGAAGCAGTAAAAAGAGTTACTGTATTTTAGTCAGCGATCCGGCAACGGAAAATGCGAAACAGCGTATGGATATTATGACGAGCACGACAGATGGTTTTGTCTTAAGTGAACGCGACCTTGAAATGAGGGGGCCCGGCGATTACTTCGGCGTACGCCAAAGCGGACTGCCTCAGTTTAAAGTAGCGGATATTACAGAAGATTACAGAATACTTGAAGTGGCACGTGAAGAAGCGGTTAAAGTATATGAAAATAATAATTTATAAAATGTGCAGATGATTGGAGGGCCCCCATGAGAGTCTTAGTAAGAACCGCTGGTGTATTAATGATTTTCGCTGCGATCGTGCTGTTTTTCTGGCAGGATATACGCGAATATTTTACAGATCAGGTCAACGACCGTTTAATAACCGCCTACCAGGCCGGTGACGACGATGTTAAGCTGAACCCGATTGAAACATTCGTCACCGGCGCCAGGCAGGACACTAAAGGCATTAATATCGGTGACGATATGGCCGGCGTCCTTGAGATTGCCAGTGCGGATATACTCGAGCCCGTCTACATGGGTCCTCTGTCAGAAGAAAAATTGCGCAATGGTGTGAGCTTTTTAGAAGACACGGACAATCTTGATATGCAAAACATCCCGATAGCAGGCCACCGCGTCGAAGGCGCCGGTATCCGCTTCAACTATATTGACCGTGCGAGCGTCGGCGACGAGATAAACTTCATTACACGGGATGAAACCCGCGTCTATGAAATTACTGAAATGTTCGAAGTCGATCCATCGGAAGTCGGTGTCCTCGATCAGACTGCGGGCGACCCGCAGGAACTCACACTGATTACATGCGAGGAGTATAACCCGGAAACGCTGCTGTTTGAAAAGCGGCTGATAGTGAAAGCCGAAATTGTTGAGGGCTAATATATTTGGTGCAAGAGCGTTAGTGAATTTGAAGTTATGTAAACTCATAAGCATCTGAATCCCTTTATCGAGTGGATTTAGGTGCTTTTTATATTGGGCTGTGACGAGAATAACCCCATAACACTCGACAGAGTTTTCAGCGTGTTTCCCGGGCGACACTGTCTGACAAATCCGTTTATCGGACAGTGTCGTTTCTACAGTGTCTGACAAATCCGTTTATCGGACAGTGTCGTTTCTACAGTGTCTGACAAACCCGTTTATCGGACAGTGTCGTTTCTACAGTGTCTGACAAACCCGTTTATCGGACAGTGTCATATCTACAGTGTCTGACAAATCCATTTATCGGACAGTGTCACTTCTACAGTGTCTGACAAATCCATTTATCGGACAGTGTCACTTCTACAGTGTCTGACAAATCCATTTATCGGACAGTGTCGTTTCCGACATTCAACGGTAAACTTTAAAAACTCGATCAGATTCCACGGCGAAATTTAAAATACTTCTTTAAATTAATTGAAATCAGGAGCCAGGTTTTATATACTGATTCTAGTGCTATATATAGATATTAATACCAACTACTAAAAAGAGGAATCAGAATGGTGAAGCTAAAAAAACAGGAGCGTCAATCGAGTTTAGAGTCTCATATTTCCGAGGATCCGTTTTTAACGGATGAGCAGCTGGCGAATATTTTCGGTGTGTCGATTCAAACGATACGTCTTGACCGACTGGAACTGAACATTCCTGAGCTGCGTGCACGCATTAAAAATGTAGCGCGTGAGGGTGTTGATAAGATCCGCTCACTTTCTATCCAGGAAGTAGTCGGAGAGATTATCGATATTGAGCTTAATAAGAGCGCGCTGTCGCTTTTTATCGTTGAAGAGAGCCACGTGTTTGAAAAGAATCATATTGCACGGGGGCATTTTTTGTTCGCGCAGGCGAACTCGCTCTGCGTTGCTTTAATCGACGAGCCGCTGGCGTTAACGCAGCATGCGGCGGTGGATTTTAAGCGTCCGGCGAAATTAAACGATAAAGTCGTTGCGAAAGCGAAAGTAACGGCGATGGACAATAATAAAGCGCACATCGAAGTGGAATCAAAAGTCGACGGCAAAGTAATTTTTATTGGTAAATTTGAAATGTATTATAAAGATGAAGGTGAATAGAGCATGACTAAAATTGCTGTAGATTTAATGGGCGGAGATAATGCTCCAAAAGCGATAGAAGAAGGTATAATCCAGGCGGCTGATACTTTTGAGGATATAGAAATTCTGGCATTCGGCATACCGGGGAGCTACAGCGGAAATCATCCGCGTGTAACTTTTATCGAAGTAACGGAAAAAATTGAATCGGAAGATGATCCGGTTAAATCTGTCAGAAGAAAAAAAGACAGCTCGCTCGTTAGAGCAGTGAAAGCTGTAGCTGACGGTCAAGCGGATGCAATTGTGTCAGCGGGTAATACCGGAGCGATTATGAGTGCCGGACTGTTTGGCGTTAAGCGTATTAAAGGAATAGAACGTCCTGCAATTACGACTATGCTGCCGACAACTTCAGGTAAAGGTATGCTGATGCTTGATATGGGTGCGAACTCTGAAAACAAGCCGAATCATTTACTGCAGTTTGCACAGATGGCAAGCGTGTATATGGAAAATATTGAAGGGCGTAAAAACCCGTCAATCGGTTTGATCAACAACGGCAGTGAAGAAATTAAAGGAACTGAATTGACTAAAGAAACGTATCAGCTGTTAAAACACAGCGGCCTTAATTTCCACGGTTTCTTTGAAACACGCGATATTTTAACTGGCGATGTAGATATCGCGGTGACTGACGGCTTTACCGGCAACGTCGTTTTAAAAACAATTGAAGGAACATCTTCAAGCCTGCTCGGTGAAGTGAAGAAAATTATGCTGAAAAACCCCGTAAATAAACTTGCGGCACTGGCAATGAAAAAAGACTTTGCAGAACTTAAAAATATGCTCGACTACAGACAATTCGGCGGCGCGCCGTTGATGGGACTGCAGGGCAATGTTATTAAAGCACATGGTTCATCGGATGCTACTGCAATTGTCAATGCTGTAAAACAAGCGAAAATTATGGCAGACTCAGGGACGATTGACAAAATAAAAGACTTAATAGGTGAAGATAATGAGTAGATTAATTATTTTTCCGGGACAAGGTGCCCAGTACGGCGGCATGGCAAAAGATTTATACGAGAACAACGATAAAGCCAAAGCTGTACTAGATGAAATTTTTTCATATGTTGATTTTGACTTAAAAGAGATTATGTTTTCAGAAGAAGATGCGAGACTGAACGATACGGAATACACACAGCCCGCTTTATTCGCTCACAGTCTTGCAGTACTGGCTGCGACTGAGCTGACAGGAGATTACCTCCTCGGACACTCGCTTGGTGAGCTGCCTGCACTTGTACATGCAGGTGTTGTTTCACTGGAAGACGGGGTTAAACTCGTCACAACACGTGGTGAGTTAATGAGTAAAGCAGACAGCGGCGCAATGGCTGCTGTTATCGGTATGGGCTTTAAAGATCTTGAAGAAGCATGCATCAGTGCGTCGGATGATAACTCTAAAGTTGCACCTGCCAACATTAATGCACCAGATCAGGTTGTCGTATCGGGAGATACAGCTGCGGTTGAGCGTTTTAAAGAACTTGCAAAAGAGCGCGGTGCAAGACGTATTATTCCTTTAAAAGTATCGGGGGCATTCCACTCTCACCTAATGGAGCCGGCACGCGTGCAGTTTAAATCATTCGTCGACACGATTGATTTTAAAGATGCAGAAATTCCGGTTATTCAAAACGTCAGTGCACAAGCTGAAACAGACGCTCGGACGATTAAACATCAATTCGTTGAGCAGATTACACATCCGGTACGGTTTGTGGAGTGCGTTGAAACTGCGGCAGAACACGGTGTGACTGAAGCAATTGAAGTCGGTCCGAAAAAAGTTCAATCCGGCTTGGTGCGTAAAATTACGAAAGAAATATCTACTTCAAATATCGATACATTCGAACAGGCAGAGGTGTTTTTAAATGAGTAAAATAGCATTGGTTACAGGTGCTTCACGCGGAATCGGCCGTGAAATTGCACTGACACTTAGTAAGGAAGGCCACACGGTTATTGTGAACTATTCAGGTTCAAAAGATAAAGCAGACGCTGTGGTTAAAGAAATCGAATCAAACGGCGGTACTGCCGAAAGTTATCAGTGTCACGTCCAGAACGCAGATGACGTGAAAGCAATGATTAAACATATTACAGATACGTACGGTTCAATCGACATCGTTGTCAACAATGCTGGAATTACACGCGATAATCTTCTTATGCGCATGAAAGAGAGTGAGTTCGACGACGTTGTAGATGTAAACCTAAAAGGTGTCTTTAACGTTATTAAGAGCGTGTCACGTCCGATGATCCGTCAGAAATCCGGCAGCATTGTAAACATCTCAAGCATCGTCGGGTCACTCGGCAATGCGGGACAGACGAACTACGTTGCAACAAAAGCGGCAATCGACGGCATGACGAAATCAGTGGCACGTGAACTGGCATCAAAAAATATTACTGTTAACGGTGTGGCACCCGGATTCATTAAAAGTGATATGACAGATGTCCTCGGAGATGATATTAAAGACGGCATGCTGCAGCAGATTCCACTGAAACATTTCGGTGAAGCGAAAGATATTGCGAATGCTGTCAGTTTCTTAACGAGCGACAAAGCATCTTATATCACAGGACAGGTAATACACGTCAACGGCGGTATGTACATGGGTTAAAAGCTGTGATATTATTTAAGGGAGGTGAAGAAACAATGGCTAATATTGACAAAATTAAAGACATCATCGTTGACAAACTTGGAATCGATGAAGAAAAAGTAACACCAGAAGCATCTTTCAAAGATGACCTTGGTGCTGACTCACTTGATATCGCTGAACTAGTGATGGAACTTGAAGATGAGTTTGATATGGAAATTCCTGATGAGGAAGCTGAAAAAATCAACACAGTAGGCGACGCATTGAATTTCATTGACAAAATAGAAAAAGAACAATAAAACACTTGAAAAATCCACTTATGATGAAGTGGATTTTTCTTTGTGAATAAATGCAGAAAATAGTAAAATGAATGAGGTGGATATATGGACTTCCAAATAGTGCTGGATAAAGTTAAAACGGATTCAGCAGCACAAATAAGGCTCGAAAAATTTAACGTGAAATTTAAAGAATTTGCGGACAAAGTTAATATTAACGTCGACAGAATCGGTCTTTATCAGCAGGCATTTATGCACAGTTCTTATATTAATGATTTAGGACTCGATAAAAGATATAACAATGAACGGCTCGAATTTCTCGGCGATGCAGTACTAGAATTGATGGTGTCAGATCATATTTTTAACAAGTACGAAGAATTGCCTGAGGGCAGACTGACAAAACTTCGTGCAAATATCGTGTGTGAACCTTCACTTGTAGTATTTGCCTCGAAACTCGATATGCCGGTATTAATCCTGCTCGGACGCGGCGAAGAAAAAACAGGCGGCAGAAGCCGTCCGTCGATAGTGAGCGATGCGTTTGAAGCATTTTTAGGCGCACTGTATTTAGATCAGGGAAATGAAGGCGCATGGCAGTTTTTAAGCGATTTCGTCTTTCCGCATATTTCATCTGAGGATTATAATGCAGTTATCGACTATAAAACGATGCTGCAGGAATATTCGCATCAGGCGTTTTCAGAAAGTGTCACATACGAACTCGTAAGCTCGACGGGACCGAGCCACCACCGCCAGTTTGAAACAGAAGTTTCTATTGGTGATAAAGTACACGGTACCGGTGCGGGTTTATCGAAAAAAGAATCAGAACAACAAGCAGCTAAGAGTGCATTGAAAGCACTTGGCCAAGAGGTGTAGAGACATATGGTATTTTTAAGGCAGATCGATGCACATGGCTTTAAATCATTTGCAGATAAGGTCAATATAAAATTTGACAGCGGCGTGACTGCTGTCGTCGGTCCTAACGGGAGCGGCAAAAGTAATATTACCGACGCCATCAGATGGGTGCTCGGTGAACAGTCGGCGCGCGTGATGCGCGGTGCGAAAATGGAAGACATCATTTTTGATGGTACAGAAAACCGTACGGCGATGAACTATGCATCGGTCAGTCTGATTTTAAACAATGACGATTATACACTCGGTAAAGATAAGGAAGTCGTTATTTCAAGAAAACTGTACCGGAGCGGTGACAGTGAGTATTTTATCAACAGTGAAAAATCAAAACTGAAAGATATTACAGAACTATTTTTAGACTCTGGTCTCGGTAAAAATGCGTATAACATTATCAGCCAGGGCCAGGTCGATGAAATACTAAAAGCGAAACCAGTCGAACGCCGCAAAATCATCGAAGAAGCTGCCGGCGTAATGAAATATAAAAACCGTAAACACGAGTCTGAAAAACGTCTCGATGAAACAAAACAGAACTTATCACGTGTACACGATATCATTGAAGAAATCAGTTCACGGGTGGCGAGACTGGAGCGTGAAAGTGCGATTGCAGAAGAATATCTTGCCTTAAAGGAAGAGATGACACAGAGCGATATCGAAGTGAATGTCTACGATACGATGCACCTGCTGACAGAACTTGATGATATTACAGCACGTATTCAAAAAGAAGAATCAGAACTGGAAACTGCACGTCAAACGTTAAAAGAAGTGCTCACGGTACTTGATACACTTGAAAAAGAACGGGAAACACTGCAGCAAAAAGAGCGTGCCGAAAATCAGGAGCTTCTTAGAACGACGCGTGAGCTTGAAAAAATCGAAGGACGCATTGCTTTATACGCAGAGCGTGAAACGAACAAAGAAACGCTGAAAGAAGATTTAAAGACCCGTTTACAGCAGTACGAAGCACAACTGACAGAATTAACCGCATCACTGGAGAGTGAACAGAGTAAGAAAACTGCATTAACTGAACAAAGAACAGAACAGAAAAAGTCGGAGGGAGATAAAAGGCGAGAACTTGCCGCTGTACAGTCGACAGATGACAGCAACATTGAAAAGCTGAAAGATGAATATTACGAGCTGATGGTTAAAAAGACGACGCTCGAAAACGATAAACGCCGCAGCCGCGATGAACAGTCAAAATTGGCAGACAGCATTCAGTACAAAAAAGAACGTCTGGAAATACTCAGTGCTGAAGTATCGGAACTCGAACAGACTCTAATTGAGAAAAAACAGGCGCTCAGTGAAGCGGATGAACAGTTAACTGCTGCGCGTACTGCTTATAAAAATGTCCGGGAAGAATTGACTGACCTGAACGGGCTGTATGATAAATCTAAAAATGATTATAACCGTGCAGCGAATTTCATCCAGAATCAGCAGTCGAAACTCGATATGCTGAAAAATATGGAAGAAAACTATCAGGGCTATTATCCGGGAGTCCGTGCAGTACTGAAAAATAAAGACAGTATTCCGGGGGTGATCGGTGCAGTAGGTGAACTGATATCGGCACCTTCAGAGTATATGACGGCGCTCGATACAGCGCTTGGCCAGGCGAGCCAGAACATCGTTATGGATGTTGAGCATAATGCACGCACGGCAATCGCATTTTTAAAACAGAAAAACTTCGGCTTTGCGACATTCCTGCCGCTTGATACGATCCGCGAACGCCACTTGTCGGTCGACGTGGAAAAATCGCTTGAAGCGTCGAATATTGATTACGAGGTATTATCGGAAGTTGCGGATATTAAACGTGAATACCGCAAAGTAATTCTGCACTTGTTAAATACGACAGTCGTCGTTAAAAATATGAGTGATGCTTCAGCGCTAGCACGAGCAACGAATCAGCGAGTCCGCATTATTACGATGGACGGCGAAACGATTATGCCGGGCGGGGCGATGAGCGGTGGTTCAAAAAACCGTAAAGGCTCAATTATGGAGTCGAAGAAAGAGATTGCGGAAATTACCGAAAAAATTGAAGAATACACATCGCAGACAGCGTCATTGAAAAAAGCAGTCGACGATGCCGGAGAGCAGATTGCGGATTATACCGTCAAGCTTAAACAGCTCGAAGAATCTGGAGCGGCGCTCGGTGAAACCCACGATATCCTTCAGCAGGAAGTTACGCAGCTTGGCTTTACACTATCGAGTAAAACAGATGCAGTAAACGAACTGACAAGTGAAGTGGCAGGACTGTCACCTGATGAAGAAACTGGCAATTATGATGAGCAGATAGAAGACTATACTCATCAGATGACCGATATCACTACACGTATCGATATGATGAGCCGCTCGCAAAGTGAAAAAGATACACAAATTACACAGCTTCAGAGTGAACTGCAGCAGCTGAACAATGATAAAATAACATTGGACGGCGAAATGCGTTTTACCGATGCAGCAATCGAACGTATCTCTTTAAACATAGATAATGTGCAGCACAACATCGATAACACGAAGTCGGAAGCGGATATGATTAATGATGATCTCTCAGCGCTGAATATTTCAGAACTCGAGGAGAACAAAAAGGAATTATCCAAAGTGCTCAGTCAGGTTAACAATAAGCTGCAGTCGATAACTGATCAGCTGAAGACTATAAAAGAGGACCATAAGAAGAACACCGAAGCAGAAAGTGAACTGCGTAAAGCCGCAGACATGAGCCAGCAGCAGTTAAGAACTGATTCCGGTGCTCGTGAAGGTCTGGGTACGCAGATTGAAAATAAAATGACATACTTAAGCGACAATTATAAAATGACTTATGAACTGGCACGTGAACAATTTGAGTCATTTGATAACATTGAAGCGAAACGTCAAAAAATAACACTGAATAAGAAGAGTATTGAAGAACTCGGGCCGGTAAATATCGGTGCGATTGAAGAGTTCAGTGTCGTTAATGAACGGTTTACGTTCTTAAAAGAACAGGAAGAAGATTTAATCGATGCACGCCAGACACTTTTAGATGTGATCAGTGAAATGGATGAAGCAGTAGCAGAACGTTTCAAAGAGACGTTCTATCAGGTGAACCATTACTTCCAGGAAGTCTTTACCGATATGTTCGGCGGAGGCCGTGCGGAGCTTAGACTGCTGGAAGAAGGTAATTATCTGGATTCAGGCATAGAAATATTTGCTGAGCCGCCTGGTAAAAAGCTGTCTTCATTGTCATTGCTGTCAGGCGGCGAACGTGCGCTGACTGCAATCAGTCTGTTATTCAGTGTGCTGCGTGTGAAAGTCAGCCCTTTCATTATTCTCGATGAAGTTGAAGCAGCACTCGACGAAGCAAATGTAACGAGATACGCGAAGTATTTGAAAAAACTGTCAGCTGATACACAGTTTATCGTTATTACACACCGCAAAGGGACGATGGAAGAAGCGGATCGCCTGTTCGGCGTCACGATGCAGGAAAAAGGTGTAACAAAACTAATCAGTGTTGATTTAAAAAATTACGAAGAACCAGTAAGAGAGGAAGGGAATTAATGGGTATTTTTGACCGTTTTAAACGTAAAAAGAAAATACAGGAAGAAAAACCTGCGTCGCTCGAAACACAGACGGATAAACTGGACGACGGCCTGATATCGATTGATGAGTTCGAGGAATGGGAACAGGATCAGCTCAGTTATAAATTTGAAATGGGTCTTAAAAAGAGCCGTGACAAATTCCAGCAGGATATCAACGCTTTAATGTCCCGCTACCGTACTGTTGATGAAGATTTTTTCGAAGCACTTGAAGAAGTACTAATTTCAGCTGATGTCGGTTTTAATACAGTAATGGAATTAACTGAAGAACTTCGTCGTGAAGCACAGCTTAAAAATATTACTGAAACGTCAGAACTGCGTGAGACAATCGTTGAAAAAATGGTTGAAATCTATGAGCGTAATGGTGACGTTTCAGATGAGATGACGATTAACGAAGACGGCCTGACTGTCGTTTTAATGGTCGGTGTGAACGGTGTCGGCAAAACGACATCGATCGGCAAGCTCGCACACAAGTATACGCAAGAAGGCAAGAAAGTTATGCTCGCTGCGGGAGATACGTTCCGTGCAGGCGCGATTAACCAGCTGCAAGTATGGGGCGACCGTGTAGGTGTCGATGTCATTAAACAGGCAGAAGGATCTGATCCGGCGGCAGTAATGTACGACGCGGTAAACGCTGCGAAAAAACGCGGCGCTGATATTCTATTCTGTGATACTGCAGGACGTCTGCAAAACAAAGGTAACTTAATGAATGAACTGTCTAAAATTAAAAAAGTCATTCAAAAAGTCGTGCCGGAAGCACCGCATGAAGTGCTGCTTGTACTCGATGCCACGACAGGACAAAACGCACTCAGCCAGGCGAAGGCATTTAAAGAAGTGACTGATGTTTCGGGGATTATTTTATCGAAACTGGACGGTACTGCTAAAGGCGGAATTGTGCTGGCGATTAAAAATGAACTGGGTATTCCGGTTAAGTTTGTCGGACTTGGTGAACAGCTCGATGATCTGCAGCCGTTCGATGCGGAAAACTATGTGTACGGCTTATTTGCTGATATGATTCAGGAGAGCGATACACTAGAAGAAAAATTAGAGGAAGATACAGATGACAAATGATTTAGAACGCACGATGCGGGTGAATTATCTGTATGATTTTTATCAGTCTCTGTTAACTGACAAACAGCAGAAATACATTGAACTGTATTATCTGGAAGACTTTCAGTTCAGTGAAATAGCAGAAGAGATGAACGTGACACGGCAGGCTGTGTATGATAATCTTAAACGCTCGCGCGATATGCTGGAGCAATATGAAGAAACACTTGGTATGTATAAAAACTTTAACAAACGCCTCGAATTGTATGCGGAGCTTAAAAATAAGCTCGGCGACAATATAACAAGAGACGTTAAAAAAATAATTGAGAGCTTAGAGAAATTGGATTAAGGAGGATGGCACTATGGCTTTTGAAGGTCTTGGAGAACGACTGCAGTCCACGATGGACCGCATAAAAGGTAAAGGTAAAGTTACTGAATCTGACGTTAAATTAATGATGCGCGAAGTGCGCCTTGCACTGCTTGAAGCCGACGTTAACTTTAAAGTTGTGAAGCAGTTCGTCAACGACGTTAAAGAACGCGCACTCGGTTCGGATGTAATGACCAGTTTAACACCCGGCCAGCAGGTCATTAAAATCGTACAGGAAGAGTTAACATCACTGATGGGCGGAGAAAATCAGAAGATTAATCTGTCTCAGAAACCGCCAACAGTCATTATGATGGTCGGTTTGCAAGGTGCAGGTAAAACAACGACAGCAGGGAAACTTGCGCTGCATCTGCGTAAAAAACACAATAAGCGTCCGCTCTTAGTGGCGGGAGATATTTACCGTCCGGCAGCAATCGATCAGCTCGAAACAGTCGGCAAGCAGATTGATGTGCCGGTATTCTCGCTCGGTGATCAGGTTAAACCTGAAGAAATAGCGACGAAAGCACTTGAGCATGCAAAAGAAGAACATCTCGATACGGTAATTATCGATACGGCAGGCCGTCTGCACATCGATGAAACGCTGATGAATGAACTTAAAAACGTCAAAGATATTACTAATCCTGATGAAATTATGCTCGTTGTCGACTCGATGACAGGGCAGGATGCAGTTAACGTTGCAGAAAGCTTTAACGATCTGCTTAATATTACCGGCGTAACGCTGACTAAACTCGACGGCGATACACGAGGCGGGGCAGCATTGTCTATCCGTTCCGTGACACAAAAACCGATTAAATTTATTGGTGTGTCAGAGAAAATGGACGGACTGGAAGCATTTCATCCGGAACGCATGGCTTCACGTATACTCGGTATGGGTGACATGCTTTCTATTATTGAAAAAGCACAGGATAATGTGAACGAAGACGAACAGAAAGCGCTCGAGAAAAAACTTAAGGATTCAAGCTTCACGCTGGATGATTTCCTCAGCCAGATGGACCAGGTGAAAACATTGGGCCCGCTTGATGATCTTTTAAAAATGATGCCCGGTGCGAATAAAATTAAAGGACTCGATAAAATGCAGTTCTCAGGCAAGGAAATCGACCACGTCCAGGCGATTATCCGATCGATGACATTCGATGAGCGCGAGCACCCGGAAAAACTGAATGCCAGCCGTAAAAAGCGTATTGCAAAAGGTTCCGGCCGTTCACTGCAGGAAATTAACCGCCTGCTGAAGCAATTTAACGATATGAAGAAAATGATGAAACAGATGACAAGCGGTAAAAAGAAAGGCAAAAATCCGTTTGGCGGCATGGGTCTTCCATTTTAAAATAAAATACACACATGTAAAGAATAAACTCTTTACATGTGTGTTGTCGTTTGTTATGATAAGTAAGTCGAAAAGAAGTATAGAGAGGAGTTTTCACACATGGCAGTAAAAATTAGATTAACTCGTAAGGGTTCTAAAAGAAATCCTTTCTACCGTATCGTTGTTGCAGATGCACGCAGCCCGAGAGATGGTAGAATCATCGAACAAATCGGTTCATATAACCCGGTTTCAAAATCTGAAGATAACGTTGTATTAGACAACGAAAAAGCGTTAGAGTGGTTGCAAAATGGTGCTAAACCAAGCGACACTGTACGTAATATTTTCAGTGACAAAGGCATCATGGAACAGTTCCACAATGCTAAATTCGGGAAATAATTCCGATGGACAAATTACTTCAAACAATTCTTGAACCGATGCTGGATTATCCGGAAGAACTCGTCATTAAGCGTGATGAGACGCCGCATAAAGTTTCGTATAAAATAAGCGTACATGAATCCGATGTCGGACGAATAATCGGCCGCGGCGGCCGTTTTATTAAAGCGCTCCGCATTGTAGTTTCAAACGCTGACAGAGACGCGTCAAAGAAAGTGTTTGTTGATTTGCATTAAGACACACTTTAACAGTGTGTCTTTTTATTCTTTATAAGAGGTGTTCATCTTGCGAATTAAAATTGGTAAATTGGTAAATTTCCACGGTGTGCGCGGCGAAGTTAAAATATTAAGCGACTCGGATTTTTTGTTTGAACGCTTCAAGGCGGGAAATAAAGTTGAAATTGGCAGCGGCGAGCTGACGATTGAATCTTACCGCACGCATAAAAACTTTCATATGCTGAAGTTTGAAGGTGTGTCGAACATAAATGACATTATCCATCTAAAAGGCAAAGATGTTTTTATCGAAGACCATGCTGAAGAATTAGCACTCGATGACAATGAATACCACGTCCGTGATATTGTCGGCTTAACCGTCATTAATCTGGACGATAATACAGAACTTGGTAAAATTTCAGATGTCATGTTCACCGGCGCCAATGACGTCTGGGTGATTGACGGCGAGCGCGAATATTTAATTCCCTATATCGAACAGGTTGTTAAAACTGTCGATTTTGACCGCGGGATAGTTGAAATTACACCACTCGAAGGATTGTTGGATTAATGAATATATATTATTTAACACTGTTCCCGGACATGTATGAAGGTATACTCGGTGCTTCTATTTTAAAACGCGCTGAAGACAAGGGTATCGTTAATTATCACATGATTAATTTCCGTGACTTTTCAAATGATAAACATAACAAAGTCGATGACTATCCATACGGCGGCGGGGCAGGTATGGTCTTAAAACCGGAACCTGTATTCAACGCAATGGAGAGTCTTGAAATTAAAGGCAAGAAGCGCGTTATTTTAATGTGTCCGCAGGGAAGACCATTTGATCAGAAACTGGCTGAGGAACTGGCTGAAGAAGACAATATTGTCTTTATTAACGGTCATTACGAAGGTTACGATGAGCGTATCCGTACGCTTGTAACCGATGAAGTATCTATAGGGGATTATGTCTTAACAGGCGGCGAACTGGCATCACTGACAATGACTGATGCTATCGTCCGTTTAATCCCCGATGTGCTGAGCAATGAAGCCAGCCACCAGGAAGACTCATTCTCAACGGGCATGCTTGAGCATCCGCATTATACCCGTCCGAGGGAGTACCGCGGCATGACAGTGCCGGACGTTCTATTATCGGGAAACCATAAGTTAATTGATGAATGGCGTCACGAACAAAGCTTGAAAAGAACAAGAGAACGCCGTCCGGATTTACTAGACGAATAAAGCTCAATTTTATTCGTAAAAGTGATTGAAGGACTGGGGTTTGTATGGTAATATTGTACGAGTGTAAATACACGTAAATATCACAGTCATCCGCTGCTTAGAAATTGGGCAAGATAACTGGAAGAAGGAGAAGATATATTATGTCACAGGAATTATTAAATTCTATCGTTAAAGACCAGTTAAAATCTGATCTTCCTGAATTCAAATCAGGAGATACAGTTAAAGTACACGTTCGTATTGTAGAGGGAGACCGCGAAAGAATCCAGCTTTTCGAAGGTGTTGTAATCAAACGCCGCGGAGGCGGAATTTCTGAAACTTTCACTGTACGTAAGATTTCTTACGGTGTCGGTGTTGAGCGTACATTCCCAGTTCACACGCCTAAAATCGAGAAAATCGATGTTGTTCGCCGTGGACGCGTACGTCGTGCTAAACTTTACTACCTGCGCAACCTGCGTGGTAAAGCTGCTCGTATTAGAGAAATCCGATAAGACCGCTTTAAAAACACCCGAACCTT
Organism: Jeotgalicoccus psychrophilus DSM 19085; assembly: GCF_000425845.1. Classification (GTDB taxonomy): domain Bacteria; phylum Bacillota; class Bacilli; order Staphylococcales; family Salinicoccaceae; genus Jeotgalicoccus; species Jeotgalicoccus psychrophilus. Next base: position 440,904 of record NZ_AUEF01000001.1, on the reverse strand, counting down.
TAGAGGTCCGGGTGTTTTTTTATTTATTTTCAGCTCTGAACTGCTGAGCTTCCGACAGAAAGGCCTCCAGAATTTTCTTCGAAGGCTCATCAAATTTATACGAATCCTCCGGATGGAACTGCAGCCCCATTATAAAAGTATTGCCCGTACCCTCGAGCGCTTCTATCACACCGTCCGGCGCGCGTCCAGACACGATAAAGTCCTTATTATCAACGTCTTTGTTCGCTTGATGATGGTGACTGTTAACCCTGATTTTATCCGTGCCGACGATTTTGTGCAATCTGGAGCCTTCTTCAATCAGCACGCTGTGCTGAAGATAATCTCTGTTTGACTTCTGCTTATGCTGAATTAAATCTTCACCTTCGTACTGAGCTTCCAAATCCTGATACATCGTGCCGTCGGTTAAGCTGTTCAGCAGCTGGCTGCCGCGGCAAATTCCCAGAATCGGAATTCCTCTTTTGTATGCATGTTTAATGACTTCAATTTCATACTCATCACGCCCGTGCTCGACAGCCTCTAGTTTTGGATGCGGTTCTTCATCATAAGTACTCGGATTAATATCCTTGCCGCCCGTTAAATATAAACCATCCAGCACATCAATTTGTTCTTTTATCGACTGTTCGTCATCATTTTTCGCCAGCAGCAGCGGCACACCGCCGAGATCTGTCACCGCTTCTATGTAGTGCGGTCTTAAACTCATGTTTTTCTCTTCTATTGCCGTTGTAATTCCAATAATCGGTCTGCCCATAATATGTCTCCTTTTGTTGTTTGTTAGTTTATACCCGGAAATGAGTGAAGTTAATCGAGGATTATAAGATGGTTGTTTATCAATATGTTAAATTTTGTTGTGTTAATGTTATTTTTTAGTGTATAACTATGTTAACTGAAACGACAGGGGGGTTAGATTTTGTTTATAACTGCTCGAAAATTACCTGAGGAACTGCTCCACTACTATGCACTGAAGCATCGTTCAATACAGAGAGCAAATCATCTCGATAAACTGCACAGACTGGAACGGGGAGTTGAAGGAGAACGCGTTTATGATATGATTTTAGATGAAGCAGGGCATGAGAACCTGTACATATTCCGTGATTTATATTTGCTGATTGAAGGGTCCGTTACACAGTACGATACGCTGATTGTCAGTGAATCCGGTATTATCGTTAATGAAATTAAAAACTTTACTGGAGACTATCAAGTGGAAGCCTCCATGTGGACACGAAGTGGAGGGGCAACGCTGCCCGACGATCCGATGAGTCAGCTCAGGCGGGCCGTTGGAAAACTGATGAATCTGCAGAGAGGCGCTGGATTTAAGTTTGAAGTTTCGGGGAAATTAATTTTCCCAAACGAATCATTCCGGCTGTTCACGAAGGATGACCAAGTGTGGAATCAAGTAGTACTCCGTGCTGATTTCAAAAGACACTTTAACGGATTTTATAACGAATACAGCGGAGAAGGCGCATCTAAGCTTGCCGATATAATCGAACGGCACATCGTGCAGAATCCATACTTTAAACATCGAGTCGAATTCGATTCAGTCAGACATGGGCTGTACTGCGGCGGGTGCGGGAGTTTTCAGCTGGAAAAACAGCAATTTCATTTGCTGTGCATGACCTGCGGTTCACGTGAAAGCAATGAGACGCATCTCGTCCGGGCAATGAGCGATTTTAAATATCTGTTTGGAGATTTAGCCATGACAAGCAGGCGGCTGATGGAGTTTACGGGAAATGCCGTGAATGTTCGCACTCTTCAGCGAGTACTGAATAAGTATTGTTATGTCAAAGGAATCTATAAAACTAGTAATTATATATTTAAGTATTTTGATTTCGATGAAGCCATGAGAAAAGAGCAGCAAACCCGTAAATATAAGGACTATCTCAGCTAATTCGATATTATCTAATACTTTTGGTTCTACACTGTCCGATAAACGGATTTGTCAGACACTGTAGAACTGACACTGTCCGATAAACAGATTTGTCAGACACTGTAGAACTGACACTGTCCGATAAACAGATTTGTCAGACACTGTAGAAGCGACACTGTCCGATAAACGGATTTGTCAGACACTGTAGAACTGACACTGTCCGATAAACGGATTTGTCAGACACTGTCAGTAAATAACAAACTCTGCAAGCCAATCATCCTCACATCACACGTCAAAATCATGATAAAATGTAAAAGGAATATATAAAACAAACTACAAAATCGAAACAATACAGAAAGGGGCAACCTGATATGTCTATTAACTGGTTCCCGGGGCACATGGCGAAGGCTCGCCGCCAAATTGAAGAGAGTCTGAAGAAAGTGGACGTAGTTATCGAGATACTGGACGCGCGTATACCGTATGCTTCCAAAAATCCGATGCTGGATCATGTTATCGGTGACAAGCCGAGAGTCGTTGTGCTGAACAAGAAGGATATGGCCAGCAATAAAGAGACGGATCGCTGGATTAAACGGCTGAAAGCTGACGGAGTTTATCCTATAGCACTGAACGGCAAGGAGCCGAACGTGCTGAAGAAGATTGAAAATACAGTAGTCGAAGCGACCAAGGAAATCTTTGAACGTATGGAACGAAAAGGCATTAATCCGCGCGCCATCAGAGCGATGATTGTCGGAATTCCGAACGTTGGGAAATCAACGATTATTAACAATATAGCAAAACGTAAAGTTGCGAAAACGGGTAATACACCGGGCGTAACTAAAGCACAGCAGTGGATTAAAGCAGGGTCGAAAATGGAACTGCTCGACACGCCGGGCGTACTCTGGCCCAAATTTGAAGATGAGTCGATCGGCCGTAAACTATCTCTGACAGGTGCGATTAAAGATAACGTCGTAAACCTTGATGACATTGCGATATTTGCACTCAAATTCATGCGGGAACATCACCTTGATGCAATTAATAAATTTTATAATATTAATATCGATGAAAATTCTGAAATCGTGGAAATCTTTGACGCCATCGGCCAGTCGCGCGGCTTTAAAATTAGCGGCAATGAAATCGACTACGAACGCGTTGCGGAAAAAGTGATTTACGATACACGCGATGCGAAAATCGGTCAGTTTACATTCGATTTGCCTGAGGATGCTGAATAATAATATGAAGATAAGCGATATTAAACTGGAGATTAACAAGATAAAAACCATGGCCGATTTAACGGCCTCGGCCTATAACGAAGACGAGCGCAAAGGTGTACAGGGCGCGCTTAAATCTCGGGCGCGCGTACTCCAAAAAGAAGTGGCGCTCGCTGAACATTTCAACGCGATGATGATGCATGAAAACAAACACCCGGATATCATTATTGCCGGTATCGATGAAGCTGGGCGGGGTCCCTTGGCAGGCGATGTCGTGGCAGCAGCTGTTATTCTGCCGCAGGATTATAAAATAATCGGACTCGATGATTCTAAAAAAGTTCCGCTGAAGAGACGGCTCGCACTGCGTGAAGAAATTATGGAATATGCCGATTACGGAGTGGGTATTGCAACAGCTGAAGAAATCGACATGCATAACATTTACAAGGCAACGAAAATTGCGATGCAGCGTGCGCTTGATAATTTATCGGGTCAGCCTGAACATTTACTGATCGATGCAATGACGCTCGACAACGGTGTGCCGCAGACGTCTATCATTAAAGGAGATGCAGTGTCGAACTCTATCGCTGCAGCTTCAATTATTGCGAAAACGACGCGTGATTTAATGATGGAAGAATACGCTATAGAATATCCGGAATATGGATTTTTAAATCATAAAGGCTACGGTACGAAAGCGCATCTTGAAGCACTTGAAAAATACGGAGCAACGCCCATCCACCGGAAGACATTTGAACCGGTAAAAAGTATGTTTCTAAATTAACTAAGTGTTTTATTTCACAATCATTAGCGCGATAAACGTTCTAAATTTCAATAATACTGCGGTTTCGAACCATATTCCGGGTAACTTGTGATTTATTTTTCAAACTTTCGCAAAATAATAATAATTTGTTTGATTAGTTGCCACTTACACGTTTACATTCGAGTGAGTGTTTCCTATAATTAGGAATGTAAGCTTTATTAAAAAGTCTTAGGAGGAAAATCATGAATATCCATGAGTATCAAGGAAAAGAAATTTTTCGCTCAATGGGTGTAAACGTACCTAAAGGTGACGTTGCTCTTACACCAGAAGAAGCAGTTGAAGTTGCAAAAACACTTGATTCAGATGTCTACGTTGTTAAAGCTCAAATCCACGCAGGTGGCCGTGGTAAAGCAGGCGGCGTTAAGATAGCGAAATCTGTCGATGAGGTTAAGGAATATGCTGAAGAATTATTAGGCAAAGTCTTAGTTACTCATCAGAACGGTCCGGACGGGACTGAAATCAAACGTCTTCTCGTTGAAGAAGGCTGCGATATCGACAGCGAATACTACTTAGGTTTTGTAATTGACCGCGCGACGAACCGCGTTACATTAATGGGTTCTGAAGAAGGCGGAACAGAAATCGAAGAAGTAGCAGAAGCAACTCCTGAAAAGATTTTTAAAGAAGTTATTGATCCTGCTGTAGGTCTTATGCCGTTCCAGGCTAAGAGACTTGCGTTCAATATTAATATTCCAACAGCGTCTGTAAACAAAGCAGCTAAATTAATGCTTTCTTTATACGATGTATTTATCAAAAAAGATGCTGCAATTATGGAAATTAACCCGCTTGTAACTACAAGTGACGGCGAAGTTATTGCGCTTGATGCGAAAGTTAACTTCGATGCGAATGCATTATACAGAAACAAAGATGTCGTTGAATTACGCGACTTTGATGAAGAAGATGAAAAAGAAATCGAAGCTTCTAAGCACGATTTAGCATATATCGCTTTAGAAGGTAATATCGGCTGTATGGTTAACGGTGCCGGACTTGCTATGGCAACGATGGATACGATTAACCACTTCGGCGGAAGACCTGCCAACTTCCTTGACGTAGGGGGCGGCGCGACTGCTGAAAAAGTTACCGAAGCATTCAAACTTATTTTAAGTGACAAAGCTGTAGAAGGTATCTTTGTAAACATTTTCGGCGGTATTATGAAGTGTGACGTTATCGCTGAAGGTGTCGTTGAGGCTGTAAATAACGTTGGTCTTGAAATTCCTCTTGTCGTTCGTCTGGAAGGTACAAACGTTAAAGAAGGTAAACAGATTCTTGCAGATTCAGGTCTTGCAATCACATCGGCAAGCACAATGGCTGAAGGTGCCGAGAAGATCATCGCTGCTGTAAACGAAAATAAATAATAACGGAGGAATATATTGTGGCTGTATTTGTAGATAAGAATACTAAAGTAATTGTACAGGGTATTACCGGTTCAACAGCACTATTCCACACAAAGCAGATGCTTGAGTATGGTACTCAAATCGTTGCTGGTGTGACACCTGGTAAAGGCGGACAGGAAGTTGAAGGCGTTCCTGTATTCAACACTGTAGAAGAAGCTAAAAAAGAAACTGGCGCAACAGTATCAGTAGTATACGTGCCGGCACCATTCGCTGCAGATTCAATCATTGAAGCTGCAGATGCTGAACTGGACCTCGTAATTTGTATTACTGAGCATATTCCGGTACTCGATATGGTTAAAGTAGTACGTTATTTAGAAGGTAAAAACACGCGTCTTATCGGACCGAACTGTCCAGGTGTTATTACTGCCGATGAAACTAAAATCGGTATTATGCCCGGCTATATCCACAAAAAAGGACACGTTGGTGTCGTATCACGTTCAGGTACACTAACTTATGAAGCAGTTCATCAGTTAACTCAGGAAGGTGTCGGCCAGACATCTGCTGTCGGTATCGGCGGAGACCCTGTTAACGGTACGAACTTTATCGATGTGCTTAAAGAATTCAACGAAGATCCAGAAACTTACGCTGTAGTAATGATCGGGGAAATCGGCGGTACTGCTGAAGAAGAAGCTGCAGAGTGGGTTCGTGATAACATGACTAAACCTGTTGTCGGCTTCATCGGCGGACAAACTGCACCTCCAGGAAAACGTATGGGCCATGCCGGTGCGATTATTTCAGGCGGTAAAGGGACAGCTGACGAAAAAATCCGTGTCATGAACGAATGCGGAATTAAAACAGCTGCAACACCTTCTGAAATTGGTGAAACGCTTATCGAGCGCATCAAAGAAGAAGACGGTCTTTACGAAAAATGTTTAACAGTAAAATAAATGTAATATAACTCGTGCATGTGAGTGAAAAACGGCGGTAATCCTAATGGATTATCGTCTTTTTTTGTCTTTTTCTGGAAATATTTGTCGGTAAATTGAAATCTGAATAAGCCTGAAATCTCTTATAATATAAGTATCATAATATCAGGGGAGGCACATATGGATTTACTACTTATGAGCTATGCAGGGGTTACTTCAAAAGAATATTTATCACTCTTAAATAACGGTTTTATTTCGCCTGAATTAAAGCGCAAAATTGAGTTTGCAAATACTCTTGACAGAAAGAAAATTATCACAGATCTGGACAGGCTGAATATCAGCTATATTACGCATGAACACTCACTTTATCCGCCTTTACTGAAAGAAATTTATGATTTTCCCTACATATTATATTACCGCGGGAACCCCAGGTACTTAATGGAAGATATGCTCGGTGTCGTTGGCAGCAGAAAATCGACAAGCTATACAGCTAAATCTCTGGAGGTGCTCTTGCCGAGTCTTAAAAACATTGCTATTATATCAGGACTTGCCTACGGTGCGGATGAAGCGGCACACAAGACGGCAATCGGCAATAATATGAAGACGATTGGTGTGCTTGCATTCGGGCACAGTACACACTATCCAAAAACAACTGCGGATATCCGCCGGGAGATGGAACAGAGTCATCTGACAATCAGCGAATATCCGCCGGACACACCAATCCGGAAATGGCAGTTCGTTGCACGCAATAGAATTATTGCCGGCTCTGCCCGAGGTGTCCTTGTAACAGAAGCGGAAGAAAAAAGCGGCAGTTTAATTACGCTTGAGATGGCACTCGACGATAACCGGAACGCATACTGTCTGCCGGGAAATATTACATCCGCACTGTCAAAAGGAACAAATTTACGTATAAAAGAAGGCGCATCAGTTGTGACAGAAGCAGATGATATTCAGAGAGATTTCGACTGAAAGCAGCAAGACGAAATATTATAATAAGTGGATTTTCATTGACAAAGTAAAATTTAACTGTGTATCATTTGGACTTGAATAGATTAAAAGCAAATTAGGAGGCAGCAGAGTGGCAGACAATTTAGTGATCGTAGAATCACCTGCGAAAGCAAAGACGATTGAAAAGTACCTCGGTAAACGTTATAAAGTAATTGCTTCCATGGGACACGTGAGAGATCTTCCGCGCAGTCAGACTGGAATTGATACAGAAAATAATTACGAACCTAAATATATTACGATACGCGGTAAAGGCCCGTTACTAAAAGAATTGAAAAAAGAAGCGAAAAAAGCGAAGAAAGTATTCTTAGCAAGTGACCCCGACAGAGAAGGGGAAGCAATTGCCTGGCATCTGAGCCATGCACTTGGGGCAGACAATGATTACTACCGTGTGGTCTTTAATGAGATTACAAAAGATGCAGTTAAAGAAAGTTTTAAAACACCATCTGAAATCGATATGCAGCTGGTAGATGCGCAGCAGGCAAGACGCATACTTGACCGCCTTGTAGGTTACAACATCTCACCTGTATTATGGAAGAAAGTTAAAAAAGGATTATCGGCAGGACGTGTTCAGTCGGTTGCACTGAAATTAATTATCGACCGTGAAAACGAAATCCGTAAATTCGTTCCTGAAGAATACTGGTCTATTGAAGGAACATTTAAAACTGGCCGCTCGAAATTCACAGGTAAATTTAACAAGCTTGCTTCAGATAAGCAGAAAACTAAACTTCAGAATAAAGACGATGTCGATAAAGTCATGGGTCAAATAAAAGGTTCGGATTTCAATATCGATTCTGTTGAGAAAAAAGAGAAAAAACGTAATCCGGCACAGCCGTTTACAACTTCTTCACTGCAGCAGGAAGCAGCGCGCAAGCTGAACTACAAAGCGCGTAAAACAATGATGCTCGCTCAGCAGCTGTATGAAGGTATCGATATTAAAAAAGAAGGTACAGTCGGTCTGATTACTTATATGAGAACGGATTCGACACGTATTTCAAATACTGCCAAGGATGAAGCATACGATTTAATCGAGTCGACATACGGCAAAGAATATACCGGCACGCAGAAATCAGCAGCTAAAGCTGCGTCACAGGATGCGCACGAGGCAGTCCGTCCGACATCTGCAAACCGTACACCGGATAATATGAAGCAGTATTTGAGCCGCGATCAGCACCGTCTGTATAAACTGATCTGGGACCGCTTCATTGCAAGCCAGATGGCGCCGGCAATATTAGATACAGTTAAAATAGATTTGAGCAACAACGGCGTACTCTTCAGAAGTACCGGCCAGACGATTAAATTTAAAGGTTTTATGCAAATTTACATCGAAGGCACTGATGACACTGAAGATGATTTAAACAGTAAACTTCCTGAAATGAATGAAGGAGAGACGGTAACATCAGAAAAAATTGAACCGGCGCAGCACTACACACAGCCGCCGCCGAGATTTACTGAGGCTCGTCTAGTTAAGACATTGGAAGAATCGGGAATCGGACGGCCGTCAACTTACGCACCGACAATCGATACCATTCAAAAACGTAACTATGTCCGCATGGACCAGAAACGTTTTATCCCGACAGAAATCGGTGAAATCGTCAACGAGCAGGTTGTGGAATACTTCCCGGATATTATCGATATTGCCTTTACCCGCAATATGGAAGAAAGCCTCGACTCAGTAGCTGACGGTAAAAAAGAATGGCGCGAAGTTATCGACGAATTCTATAAAGGCTTCAGTCCGCAGGTTGACCGCGCGGAAGCAGAAATGGAAAAAATCGAAATTAAAGACGAACCGGTTGGAGAAGACTGTGAAAAATGCGGTTCTCCGATGGTTTACAAAATGGGACGTTACGGTAAATTCATGGCATGTTCGAATTTCCCTGACTGCCGCAACACGAAAGCAATCGTCAAAGAAATCGGCGTTAAATGCCCAACTTGTAAAGAAGGAGAAGTCGTCGAACGCAAATCGAAGAGAAACCGTATTTTCTTCGGCTGTGAAAGATATCCTGAATGCGACTATGTATCGTGGGATCGTCCAATCGGTCGCGACTGTCCGAAATGTGAACATCACCTGGTTGAAACGAAAAAAGGTAAAAAAGCACAGGTTAAATGTACGAACTGTGAATATAAAGAAGACGCAAGCTAATTAATGAACCGTCCCCGGTGATTCGGGGACGGTTTTTTTAAATCTTCGGTATGTGTTAACTTTATTTGAACACCACTCTGAATCCCATCCTGCAGGCAATTACAAGGTAAACGAAATGAAAGCGCCTTTATTGTCTTCCTTTTTGACAGAATTATAAATATTTGTACAATTAAGTGCAATTTAATTAAAAATGGTTTAATATAACTACTGTTGTTTACTTGCGGACTAGTTTACATTGTATTGCTTGGCTAAATAATTTAAATTATGATAAAATTCAGACAAAGGATGAGGTGGTCGAAATTTACGTCAATGATTATTTACGAATGCTTAAGTATCAGCGTAATTTTTCCGATCATTCTATAAAAAGTTATGATCATGATATTCATGAATTCATAACTTTTTTGAAGACTGAAAGTTTATCGGTACCAGCATTTAAATATATGGATGCAAGAAACTACCTGGCAATGCTGTATGACCGCAATTTTAAAAAATCAACCGTATCGAGAAAAATATCGACGCTTAGAAGCTACTATAATTATTTAGCTGACAGAGAATGCGTCGATATAAATCCGTTTACGGCACTGCCTTTTCCAAAAAAGGAAGAAGTGCTCCCGGATTTTATGTACGAGAATGAAATCGAAGCGCTATTTGAAAGTCTGGATCAGAATCATAAAATGTATGAACGTGACCTCGCAATACTGGAACTGCTTTACGCCACCGGTATGCGGGCGAGTGAACTGATTGGTTTAAGGCTGAAGGACATTGATTTCACAGTACAGATTGTCAGGGTGCTCGGGAAAGGACGCAAATGGCGGGTCGTACCGTTTCATGACCGTGCAGCCCGTGCTTTGGAAAGTTATGCAGAAACATACAGCGAAGAAATACTTAAGAATGATGCAATGTGGGTAAATCACAGAGGAGGGCCGCTCACAGTTCGCGGACTCCGCCATATTATCGATATGACGGTGAAGCGCAGCGCACTCCACTTGGACATTCATCCGCATACTTTCCGGCATACGTTTGCAACGCATTTACTGAACAACGGAGCAGATTTACGGGCAGTGCAGGATTTGCTCGGCCATGAGTCTTTATCAACGACACAGCGTTATACGCACGTGACGACTGATCAGGTTAAAAAGACTTATTTAAATGCACACCCGAGTAATAAAAAGAGGTGACAAGATGACGACGATATTCGCGATTAAGCATCATGGCCAAATGGCGATTGCAGGTGATGGCCAGGTAACACTCGGCAATCAGGTCGTAATGAAACATACCGCAAGAAAAGTCCGCCGTTTATTTAACGATCAGGTCGTAGCAGGTTTTGCAGGCAGTGTGGCAGATGCTTTTACACTGTTTGAAAAATTTGAAGCGAATCTGCATGAGTACAACGGCAATCTGCAGCGTGCTGCAGTTGAACTGGCTAAAGAATGGCGCGGTGATAAAATGCTCCGCCAGCTGGAAGCGATGCTGATTGTAATGGATAAAAACGATTTGCTGCTCGTCTCCGGTACAGGTGAAGTGATTGAACCGGATGACGGCATTCTGGCAATTGGTTCCGGCGGCAATTACGCGCTCGCAGCAGGACGCGCACTGAAGAAACACGGTGCAGATTTAAGTGCTGAAATGATTGCGCGTGACAGCTTGACTCTGGCAAGTGAAATCTGCGTATTTACTAACGATAATATAATAGTAGAAACAATCGATTAAAGAAAGAGTGAGATAAATGTCAAACACCAATCTTTCTCCAAGAGAAATTACAGCCCGCCTCGATGAAAGTATTATCGGGCAGGATGAAGCAAAACGAAAAGTCGCGATTGCAATGCGCAACCGCTACAGAAGAATGCTGCTTGACGATGAACTGAAAGAGGAAGTTATTCCTAAAAATATTCTGATGATTGGACCGACCGGTGTCGGGAAAACAGAAATCGCAAGACGCATTGCTAAAATTACCGGCAGCCCCTACACAAAAGTTGAAGCGACTAAGTATACGGAAGTCGGTTACGTCGGCCGCGATGTTGAATCTATGGTCAGAGACCTGGTCGACAGTGCTGTCCGCATGGTCAAAGAGGCTAAGAAAAATGAAGTCGCCGATGATGCGCTGGATTTAGCAAATGAACGTCTGACAGGTTTAATTGCACCGGGACGAAAAAAACAACAACCGGCAAGTAATAACCCGTTTGAAATGCTGATGAACCAGCAGAATGAAGAAGAAGAGCTGGAAGAAATAGATGATTCAATCAGGCTGAAACGCCGCGATATAAAAAGTCAGCTCCTGGCCGGCAAGCTTGAAGATGAAAAAGTGACGATTGAAGTGGCTGAAAGTTCAAATCAGCTTGGCATGATGATGCCGGGTATGGATAACAACGGCATGGGCGACATGCTGCAAAACTTAATGCCGAAGAAGAAAAACAAACGCACGATGACAGTGAAAAAAGCACGTCAGTATTTAATCGATGAAGAAGCTGAAAAGCTGATCGACCTCGATAATGTAAATGACGAGGCGATTGAACTGGCAGAAACAACGGGAATTATCTTTATCGATGAAATTGATAAGATCGCTAAAAGCAGCCAGAACTCGGGTGACGTTTCACGCGAAGGTGTGCAGCGCGATATTTTACCAATCGTTGAAGGTTCAACAGTGCAGACTAAATACGGTTCGATTAAAACGGATTATATTTTATTTATCGGAGCAGGTGCATTTCACGTTGCCAAACCAAGTGATTTAATTCCTGAACTGCAGGGGCGTTTCCCGCTCCGCGTCGAACTGAACAAACTGACGACAGATGATTTCGAACGCATTTTAAAAGAACCGAAGAATTCATTGCTGCAGCAGTACGAAGCCTTGCTGAAAACAGAAGAAGTATCGGTGTCATTTACAGATGAAGCAATCAGAGCACTTGCTGAGATTGCCTACAAGGTAAACTCATCGACAGATGATATCGGTGCAAGAAGACTTCATACAATATTAGAAACACTGCTCGAAGAGCTGTTGTTTGAAGCGAGCAGTATGCAGGGTGCGCACGTTGAGATTACGAAGCGCTACGTCGATTCGAAACTGGATCATATTTCTACAGATAAAGATTTAAGTGAATTTATTTTATAAAATAACAGGAGTGAAATATCATGGCTAGTTTATTACAGAAAACACGTGAGATTAACAATTTAATTCAAGGCAGTTCAAATATTAAAGTAGATTTCGAAGAAGTCGCAGACAAATTAAGCGGTATTTTAGAATGTAATACATTCATCGTGTCAAAAAGAGGTAAGTTACTCGGAATCGGTGTTGAACAGACTATCGAAAACGAACGTATTGTCGATATGCTTGAAAACAGACAGTTCCCTGAGTATTACGTTAACCAGATTATGCGTATTACAGAAACTCGCGAAAACATCGCATTCGAAGATGATTTAACTATCTTCCCGGCGGAAGATTCGTATCAGGATTCTGAAACGTGCATCGTGCCGATTTACGGCGGAGGCAACCGTTTAGGTACATTAGTACTCGGCCGCAGAGAAAATGAATTCTCAGAAGACGATTTAGTACTTGCTGAATATGCCGGTACAGTTGTCGGTATGGAAATCCTGCGCGAGAAAAATGAAGAAGTTGAACAGAAAGCGCGCGATAAAGCGAGTATTTCTATGGCGATCCGTTCATTATCATATTCTGAACGTGAAGCAATCGAGCACATTTTTGATGAGCTTAATGCAGACGAAGGACTACTTGTTGCTTCTAAAGTCGCAGACCGTGTCGGCATTACGCGTTCAGTTATCGTTAACGCACTTCGTAAACTTGAAAGTGCAGGCGTAATCGAATCCCGTTCATTAGGAATGAAAGGGACGTTTATCAAAGTTAAAAAAGAAGATTTCCTGCCCGAGCTTCGTAAAGACAGCTAAGGTTGCAAAAAGACAATATATATGATATAGTATTAATCGGTCAAAAGACCAAATACACACAGCAGAGTAAGGGATTAACCGGTGCCTTTAAACAGGTGGTTATTCAGCACGATGCTGGAGGTATAAACCATTAGGAGGAAACAAATCATGGCAGTAATTACTATGAAACAATTGCTTGAAGCAGGTGTACATTTCGGACACCAGACACGCCGCTGGAACCCTAAGATGAGCAGATATATCTTTACGGAACGTAACGGCATCTACATTATCGACCTACAGAAAACAGTTAAGAAAGTTGCAGAAGCATACGACTTCGTTAAGTCAGTTTCTGAAGAAGGCGGACAAGTTCTTTTTGTCGGTACTAAAAAACAAGCTCAGGACGCTATTAAAGAAGAAGCGGAACGTGCTGGTCAGCTTTACATCAACCAACGCTGGTTAGGTGGACTCTTAACTAACTACCAAACTATCAACAAACGTATTAAGAGAATTTCTGAAATCGAAAGAATGGAAGAAAACGGTACTTTCGACGTACTTCCTAAAAAAGAAGTTGTTGAATTACGTAAAGAATATGCACGCTTAAACAAGTTCCTTGGCGGTATCCGCAACATGAAGAAAATGCCTAGCGCAATTTTCATCGTTGACCCACGCAAAGAACGCAATGCGATTGCAGAAGCTAAAAAATTAGGAATTCCTATCGTTGCAATGGTCGACACTAACTGTGATCCGGACGAAATCGACTACGTAATCCCAGCTAACGACGACGCTATCCGCGCGGTTAGACTGATGACTAGCAAAATGGCAGATGCTGTTTTAGAAGGTCAGCGTGGTATTTCTGACGCAGAAGTAGCAGCAGAACAAAATATCGACTTAAAAGAAGATGCTTCAGCTGAGACTAAAGAAGAGAAAGCACAATAATTAATTGAAATCTTGGTGATAAGCGTAATACTCTTATCACCTTTTTTACAACAATTAAATGGAGGACTGAATAATGGCTATTTCAGCAAAATTAGTTAAAGAACTACGTGATAAAACTGGCGCAGGTATGATGGATTGTAAAAAAGCGCTTGTAGAAACTGATGGAGATATCGATAAAGCAATCGATTACCTACGTGAAAACGGTATTGCGAAAGCAGCTAAAAAAGCTGACCGCATTGCTGCAGAAGGTGCTGTTTACATTGCTGCAGAAGGAAACGAAGCAGTAATCGTTGAAATCAATGCTGAGACAGACTTCGTAGCACGTAACGAATCTTTCCAGGAACTTGTTAAGAAAATTGCTGCACACATCCTTGCAACTAAACCTGCAGATGTAGAAGCTTTATATAACTCTGAAATTGACGGTGAAACTGTTACTTCGATCATGAACAATGCAGTGTCAACAATTGGAGAGAACTTAAACATCAGACGTTTTGCAGTTGAAACTAAGACTGATAACGACTCATTCGGCCAGTATATGCACATGGGCGGGCGTATCGGTGTGTTAACAGTAGTAGAAGGTACAACTGACGAAACTATCGCAAAAGATGTTGCGATGCACGCTGCAGCATTAAACCCTAAATACGTTTCACGCGACCAGGTTGATCAGGCAGAACTTGATCACGAGCGTGAAGTACTGCGTCAGCAGGCTTTAAACGAAGGTAAACCTGAAAAAATCGTCGACAAGATGGTTGAAGGAAGAGTTCGTAAGTATTTAGAAGAAATCTGCATCGTAGATCAGCCATTTGTTAAAGATTCTGATCAGACTGTTCAGCAGTACTTAGATTCTAAAAATGCATCTATCCGTTCATTCGTTCGTTACGAACTGGGTGAAGGTATTGAAAAACGCGAAGAAAACTTCGCTGAAGAAGTACTCGGACAAGTTAAAAAATAATTTTATTAAAAAAGACACTTCGGTGTCTTTTTTTCTAAGTAATAAATTCAATGAAAAGGATTGAAAAACATGGCTGAATCTTCTAAATTTACACGAATCGTGTTAAAACTCAGCGGGGAAGCACTTGCTGGCGACGATGGTTTCGGAATTAATCCGGTAATCATTAAAAATATCGCATCACAGGTTTCGGAAGCTCAGAAATTAGGCGTTGAAATGGCGATTATCGTCGGCGGCGGGAATATCTGGCGCGGCAAAATAGGCGGCGATCTCGGTATGGACCGCGGTACAGCGGATTATATGGGAATGCTTGCAACAGTAATGAACTCCCTTGCACTGCAGGATAGTTTAGAGCAGCTCGGTCATGAGACAAGAGTGCTGACTTCAATCGAAATGAAACAGGTCGCTGAACCTTATATAAGAAGACGTGCAATTCGTCATCTTGAAAAAGGGCGCATCGTTATTTTTGCAGCCGGTATAGGCAACCCGTACTTCTCCACAGATACGACAGCAGCACTCCGTGCAGCAGAAATTGAAGCAGATGTTATCCTGATGGGTAAAAATAACGTAGATGGTGTGTATTCTGCAGATCCGAAGCTCGATTCGTCAGCTGTTAAGTACGACAAACTGACTTACATTGAAATGTTACAGGAAAATCTTCAGGTAATGGATGCAACAGCATCATCGTTCTGTATGGACAATGACATCCCGCTTGTGGTATTTTCGATTACAGAAGAAGGTAATATTAAGCGTGCCGTTGCAGGAGAAACAATCGGTACGACAATTACAAAGCAATAGGAGAAGATATTAATATGAGTGAATCCGTTTTGAAAACATCCGAAGACAAAATGAAGAAGTCAATTGACAGTCTGGCGAGAGAACTTGCATCAATCCGTACAGGTGCTGCAAACTCAAGTATGCTTGACCGTGTAAATGTTGAATATTACGGTGCACCAACGCCGCTTAATCAGCTGGCAAGCATCAGTATTCCTGAAGCACGTATGCTTGTAGTGACACCTTACGATAAGAGTTCAGTTGACAGCGTATTGAAAGCAATTCAAATGGCGGACCTCGGCGTGAATCCAACGAGTGATGGCACGCTGATTCGTATATCTATACCTCAGCTGACTGAAGAACGACGTAAAGAATTTGTTAAAGATGCCCGCAAAGAAGGCGAAAACGCTAAAGTTGCAATCCGTAACGTGCGCCGCGATTCAAATGACGAGCTGAAAGCTTCAGAAAAAGAAGGTAATATCTCAGAGGATGAACTTAGAAGTCTGACTGAAAGCGTTCAGAAATTAACAGATAAACACATCGCTGAAATCGACGTAATGTGTAACGCTAAAGAAAAAGACATTCTGGAAGTTTAATTATAAAAACAGGTAAGGGGACTTACCTGTTTTTTTATTGTATAACTATGTTAAAATAAAATAATTGAAGAAGTATATTAAAATTAATTACAGATACATATTTGGCACGGAGGATCGTCATGTTTAATGCGACTAAAAACAAATCTCTGACTGAGAGACCAATACCGGAACATATTGCGATTATTATGGATGGCAACGGCAGATATGCGAAGATGCGCAGCATGCCCCGCATAAAAGGCCATTATGAAGGCATGCAGAATATTAAGAGCATCGTGAGACATGCTGCAGATATAAAACTAAAGTATTTAACGCTCTATGCGTTTTCAACTGAAAACTGGTCCCGTCCAAAAAGTGAAGTGAACTACTTACTTAAACTGCCGACCGATTTTCTCGGTACGTTTTTACCGGAACTGATCGAAAAAAACGTTATTGTTAAAACGATTGGTGAATTCGAAGCACTGCCGAAACATACGCGTAAAGCAGTTCAGACTGCCATCGATAAAACTGCCGGAAATACCGGTCTAACACTCGTTTTTGCACTGAACTACGGCGGACGTGACGAACTGATTGGCGCGGTCAAAGAGATGATCGCTGACGTTCAGGCAGGAAGACTTGATGCTGATTCACTCGACAGCAAAAGATTCGAAGATTATTTAATGACTAAAGATATGCCGGACCCTGAAATGGTTATTAGAACGTCAGGTGAATACCGGCTGAGTAATTTCTTATTATGGCAGGCATCCTACAGCGAATTATTCTTTTCAAATACGCTGTGGCCGGAATTCTCGACTGCTGAGCTGGATGATTTAATCGGCCAGTATCAAAAGAGAGAACGGCGTTTTGGAGGCTTAAATGAGGAGGATGTAATAGATGAAGACTAGAACGATAACTGCAGTCATTGCGCTGCTGTTATTTTTGCCGATTGTAATTCTCGGCTCATGGCCGCTGCTAATATTAGTCTACCTCATGGCAATTACGGCTCTTTACGAAATTTTAAAGATGAACCGTATCCATATATTTTCTCTGCCGGGGGTTTTATCTTTAATTGCTCTCTGTATGGTCTTAATACCGCAGGAATCCTATTCCCCGGCCATCGCTGATTTCCAGCTGGAGATTATCGTTGCACTCGCACTTATTATGCTGTCGACGACAGTTGTTTCGAAGAACAGATTTAACTTTGTCGATATGAGTTTTTGCGTCATGGCAGTTGCATATATCGGCATCGGTTTTATGTACTTTTTTGAAACGCGTGAATCAGGACTTATTTATATTTTATATGCACTGCTGATTGTCTGGCTTACAGATACGGGTGCCTACTTGTTCGGTAAATCATTCGGCAAACGTAAACTGTGGCCGCAGATCAGTCCAAACAAAACGATTGAAGGTTCACTCGGCGGTACGCTTGTATCGATAATTATACCGATTGTTTTCGTTATGGCGGGTTTGATGGAAGGGTCACTGTGGCTCTTAATTCCGTTTACGGTAGTTCTCAGTATATTCGGGCAGATGGGGGACCTCGTGGAATCCGCATTAAAACGTCACTTTGACGTGAAAGATTCAGGCACATTTTTACCGGGACACGGCGGTATTCTAGACCGCTTTGACAGTTTCATCTTCGTACTGCCCCTGATGAACATCTTACCGATTATTTCATAATAACAGGTGAATTATATGATAAAAACCATTTCTATACTCGGTGTCACGGGTTCTGTCGGAACCCAGGCGCTTGACGTCATTAAAAATAATCCGGAACACTTTAAACTCGGTGCAATTTCAGCCGGACGGAACCTTTCTAAACTGCATGAGATTTTACATGACTTTAAACCATTGCTCGTTTCAGTACAGGATGAGAATGCCGTCAGCGGGCTGAAAGTTCAGTATCCGCATATTGAATTTACATCGGGAGACAAAGGTCTTATCGATGTTGCAACATTTGACAGCAATTTACTTTTAACAGCAATTCTCGGCAGTGTCGGCCTAAAACCAACACTTGCTGCAATAGACGCCGGCATTGATATTGCACTCGCGAACAAAGAAACATTAGTTGCAGCAGGCGCTATTGTGATGGAGCGTGCGGCTCTCAAAAATGTGCAGATTATTCCTGTGGACTCAGAGCATTCAGCTCTGTTCCAATGTTTAAAAGGTGAAAATGAAAAAGAAATCAGCAATATTATTATAACAGCAAGCGGCGGTTCATTCAGAGATCTGACGCGTGCTGACCTCGGCAATGTCACTTTGAAAGATGCATTAAATCACCCGAACTGGTCGATGGGGCAAAAGATTACAATTGATTCTGCGACGATGATGAACAAAGGTTTTGAAGTCATTGAAGCGAAGCATTTATTCGATGTCGAAATTGCCCAGATTAAAACACTTCTTCATAAAGAGAGCATCGTTCACTCGATGGTGGAATTTATTGACAACAGTATTATGGCACAGCTTGGCAACTCCGATATGAGAACGGCCATTCAATATGCATTTACTCATCCGGAGCGGTTACATAAAAATAATCCGCTGTCCTTAAATGAATTATCACAGCTTAACTTCAAACCAATGGATTTTGACCGCTTTAAAATGTTAAAATTCGCTTATGATGCGCTGGAAGCAGGCGGTACTCTCGCTACTGTAATGAACGCTGCGAACGAATATGCAGTTGGTGAATTTTTACAGGGCAGAATTTCATTTTTGGAAATTGAAGAAATCGTTGAATCCCGCATGCTGCAGCACGAGAATATTCAAAATCCCGATCTTGAAACGATACTGAGCCTTGACGCGCGCTATAAATCAAATATGAGGTGAAGTAAGTGACAGGAATTTTAGCTTTTATAGTCGTTTTCGGTCTGCTTGTTACCGTGCATGAATTCGGGCATATGTTCTTCGCAAAACGCGCAGGCATTATGTGTCCGGAGTTTGCCATTGGCATGGGGCCGAAAATCTTTTCATATAAATACAATGATACGCAATACACGGTGCGTCTTCTGCCTATCGGCGGATACGTGCGAATGGCATCAAAAGATATGGAAGTCAATCCGCTGAATGCCGGTATGCGTATCAATATTAAGTTAAATGAGAACGATGAAATTACACATATTCTATTAGATGATAAACATAATTTCCAGCACGTCGAAGAAATTGAAGTTGTTGAAAGCGACATTTCAGAAGCGATGTATGTAAAAGGTTTAAAACTGAATGATAACAGCGAAGTGACTTATCATTTCAGCGAGGAATGCTACTTCGTAGAAAACTCCGAGCTTGAACGCATTGCGCCCCTGTCGGGAAGATTTGAAACGAAAAGTGTATGGGCGCGTTTCTTAACGCTGTTTGCCGGTCCCTTATTCAACTTCCTGCTGGCATTTGTACTGTTTACAATTCTGTTCTATATTCAGGGTAAACCGATGGATGAACCGATTGTCGGCACAGTTGTGGAAGATACGCCAGCAGCAGATATTGATCTTGAAGCAGGCGACCGCATTCAGTCTATCGACGGGACAATAGTCGACAGCTGGGCGCATATGACACAGCTGATTCAAGAAGGCGAAGGCAGCCCTCAGGAACTCGTTATTGAATCAGGAGGAAACACTCATACAGAAACGCTTGTTCCTGCTGTTGAAGCAACAGAGCTGCCGGACGGTACGGAACAGAAACGTCTGATTATCGGTGTCGGCAGAGATTTCGAAAATGGAATTATCGCACCGGTATGGTGGGGAATTCAGGAAACGGTCTCCAGTATGTCACTAATATTTGAACTCGTTGTTAATATGATCGGGACAATTTTCGCAGGCACATTCAGTTTTGATATGCTGAATGGACCGGTCGGTATTTATAAAGTGACGGAATCCGTTGCTTCACAGGGTATTTTAGTGCTGATGAACTTCACTGCACTGCTCAGTGTGAATTTAGGTATAATGAACTTACTGCCGATTCCGGCGCTCGACGGGGGAAGAATTTTATTCGTTTTATACGAGGGAATCTTCAGACGTCCATTAAACCGCAAAGTAGAATTAAACATACAATTAATAGGCGTATTATTCGTTTTAGTTATTATGGTGCTTGTCACCTGGAACGACATTAAAACATTTTTCTTATAGGAGTGAAACAGTATGAGGCAATCACAAATGTTTATCCCTACACTTAGGGAGACACCAACAGAAGCCGAAAGTTTAAGTCACCGTCTGATGCTGAAATCAGGCATGATTAAACAGCTCGCACGCGGTATTTACGCATACCTGCCAATTACACAGCTGGTACTGAACAATATTCAGGATATTGTACGCGAAGAAATGATGAATATCGGCGGTGCCGAAGTGCATCTTCCAGTTCTTCATCCGCGTGAATTATGGGAAGAATCAGGCAGATGGCAAGCTTACGGTAAAGAGCTGATGAGAGTCAGCGACCGTCACGACAGAGAATTTGCACTTGGACCGACACATGAGGAAGTTATTACTTCACTTGTCCGCGATGAACTGAAAAGCTATAAAAAACTGCCGTTAACATTATTCCAGATTCAAACGAAATTCCGCGATGAGTTAAGACCGCGCTTTGGTCTGCTCCGGGGACGCGAGTTTATAATGAAAGATGCATACTCCTTCCATATCGATGAAGATTCACTCGATAAAACATACAGAGATATGTACGATGCATACAGCCGTATCTTTACAAGACTTGACCTTAACTTCAGAGCAGTGGAAGCAGACGGCGGTTCTATCGGCGGCAGCCATACACATGAATTTATGGCACTTGCTGATATCGGTGAAGATACTATCGTTTATACAGATGAAAGCAGCTATGCTGCAAATATTGAAAAAGCAGAATGTACAGCTCCGGCTGAAAACAGCACTGAAGAAATGAAAGATACTGAAAAAATTGCAACACCTGAAATCGGCACAGTAAAAGAACTTGCTGATTTCTTAAATACAGATTTAACGTTAACGACTAAAACGATGGTTGTTAAAACTGATGACGGACTGAAAATGATTGTTATCCGTGGAGATCAGGAGTTAAACGATATTAAAGTAAAAGCATACTTTAACTCAGAAATTATCGAAATGGCAGAAGACACTGAAATCACAGCTGAACTGAATGCTTCACCAGGATCACTTGGTCCTGTCGAGTCTTCAATTCCGGTTTACTTGGATTACCAGGTGGCAGCGATGAGAAACTATCCTGTCGGCGCTAACGAAACAGGCTACCACCTTTTAAATGTGAACCACGAACGTGACTTTGAAGCGGCGGGTATAGCTGATTTCAGATTTATTAACGAAGGTGAGATGGTCTCTGACGGATCAGGTCCTGCTAAATTTATGCGCGGTATTGAAGTCGGTCAGGTATTTAAACTGGGCACTAAATATTCAGAGGCGATGAACTTTAACGTGCTGGATCAGAACGGCCGTGCAAAACCAGTATTAATGGGCTGCTACGGTATCGGAATTTCACGTGTGCTGTCGGCTATTGTCGAAAGTCACCACGATGATAAAGGGATTTTCTGGCCTAAATCAGTCACACCTTTTGATATTCACATTATTACAGCGAATACGAAAGATGAGACGATTACAAATACTGCGTCGGAATTATACGATATTTTATCGAAGACAAACCGGGTATTATATGACGACCGCAACGAACGTGCGGGAGTTAAATTCGCCGATTCAGAATTAATTGGACTGCCTGTAAGAATTGTCGTCGGACGCGGTGCAAAAGACGGCATTGTAGAAGTTAAAGGCCGTCTGGAAGAAGAATCAACAGAAGTGCAGATTACAGACTTAACATCATATCTTGCAGACAATGACTACGCGTAAATCTTAGATTTACGCGTTTTTCTAAGGAAACCGGTGCAGGCTATGGAATTTTTAACTGGGAGTGTTTTCTAATTGGAAAGCCACGATAAATTAAAGATTTTACTTGAACAGGCAAATATTACTCAAAATAACTATTTGGAAAATGCCGAGCTGTCACGCGTTGTCGTCGATGACGATAACAGAATCTGGCAATTCCATCTGACTACAGACCGCATTATACCAAGCGCGCTGTATCAAATGATGAGTACTAATATAAATAAAGCATTTAGGGACATTGCGAAAACAGAACTGATTATGGCCGAGGGTGAATTCGATGAACAGCTCGTTCTGGATTATTTCATGACCGCAGTAAACAGTCTGTCGATCAATGATAATATAAAGCATCAGCTCGAACGCACTAAAATAAAATTGAATGAAGGTGTGCTTTATATCGCAGTTAAAAATGCGATTGAACAGTCGCATTTCAATAAGCATATTAACGGCAATCTGTTAAATGCATATAAATACTTCGGCATCCATTTAAACGGTCTTGAAGTAACAATTGACGATGAACTTCAATCATCGCGTTCAGAAGCTTTGGAGAAAAGTATCAGCGATGAACGGGAAGCACTCATTACGCAGTTTATTTCTGACAAGGAAAAAATGGACGAACAGATGGAGCGTCAAGGCAATGTGCCAAAACAAATCGGCAAGCCGCAAAACTTCGACGGTGTGCGTCCGCTTGAAAATATTTTCGATGAAGAGTACAGCGTGAAAATCGAAGGGCATATTTTCTCTAAAGAAGTGCGTGACCTTCGAAGCGGCCGTAAAATTCTGCAGCTGAAATTGACGGATTATACTGATTCAATTATGGCGAAAATGTTTTCCCGCCACGGTAAAAACGACGATGAAGTATTTGAAGTACTTGAATCAGGCGACTGGGTAATTATTGAAGGCCGCGTGGAATACGATGAGTTTACGAAGGATATGGTCTTAAATATCCGCAACTTAACAGCGGTTAATAAAAAACCGAAACGCGATAATGCAGACGAGAAACGTGTTGAGCTTCATCTGCATTCAACGATGAGCCAGATGGACGGCATGACGAGTGTGACAGAATATATTAAACGTGCAAAACAGTACGGACATTCAGCACTCGCTATTACGGATCACAATAACGTCCAGGCATTTCCGGATGCCTTTAACGCTACGAACAGCGATGATGATTTTAAAATGATTTTCGGCATGGAAGGCCTGCTCGTCGATGACGGTGCACCAATTGCCTACCGTCCGCAGGATTATTCACTGGAAGATCATGAATTCGTCGTGTTTGACGTTGAGACAACAGGACTATCATCTAAATATGATTCAATTATTGAGCTTGCCGGTGTTAAAGTTAAAAACGGTGAAGTTATCGATAAATTTGAACGCTTCAGCAATCCGGGAGAAAAGCTCTCCGAACTGATTAAAGAATTGACGGGAATTACTGACGATATGCTCGTCGGTGCGCCGGACATCAGTGAAGTTATCAGAGACTTTAAAGACTGGGTCGGCGATGCAATATTCGTCGCGCATAATGCGAGTTTTGATATGGGCTTTATCGATGAAGCTTATGGTAAAGAAGGATTCGGCAAGTCGACAAACGGTGTTATCGATACGCTTGAGCTGTCAAGAACGATAAATACCAAAATGAAAAAGCACGGGCTGAATATTCTAGCGAAGAAATATAATGTCGATTTAACACAGCATCACCGGGCGATTTACGATGCTGAAGCAACAGCTTATATATTCATTAAGATGATGGCACAGCTGAAAGCGGACTATGGTATTACAAATCATAAAGACATTAATAAGAGTCTGTCGAACAGCGACTCGTACAAACGGGCGATGCCGACACACATTTCGATATTAGTGCAGAACAATACAGGTTTAAAAAACTTATTTAAAATTGTGAGTCTGTCACTGACCGACCACTTTTATAAATCTGCGCGTATTAAACGCCAGGTGCTTGAAGAACACCGTGAAGGACTGTTAATCGGCAGCGCCTGCGATAACGGTGAAGTATTCACTGCAATGATGCAGAAGTCATATGAAGAAGCGAAGAAAAAAGCGCATTTTTACGACTATCTGGAAGTCTTCCCGAAACCGCTGTACCAGCGGCTGTTAGACAGAGAAGTCGTACGCGATGAAGCAACGCTTGAAGAAATTATTGAAAATATTATTAAACTCGGCAAAGAACTGGACAAAACAGTTGTCGCAACAGGCAACGTGCATTATCTGGAAGAATCTGATAAACTGTCCCGTGATATTTTAGTCAGAGCGAATCCGGGTAATCCGCTGTCCCGCGGCAACTTGCCGGAAGCACATTTCCGTTCAACTGAGGAAATGCTCGAGCTGTTCGATTTTCTGGATGAGGAGACAGCATTTGAAATTGTCGTCTCTAACACGCAGAAAATTGCTAATATGATCGGCAACGTTGAAGTCATTAAAAAGGATTTATATCCGCCGACAATTGACGGTGCGGAAGAAGAAATCAGAGAGATGACTTACGATAATGCGAAAGCTTTATACGGTGAAGACGTGCCGCAGATTGTCGTAGACCGGCTTGAGAAAGAGCTCGAGAGTATTATCGGTAACGGCTTTGCTGTAATCTACCTGATCTCCCACAAGCTTGTTAAACGCTCGCTTGATGACGGCTATCTCGTCGGTTCAAGGGGTTCTGTCGGTTCAAGTCTTGTTGCAACGATGACTGAAATTACCGAAGTGAACCCGCTGCCGCCGCATTACGTCTGTCCGGAATGTAAAGAGTCAGAGTTCTTTACTGACGGTTCGGTATCGAGCGGTTATGATTTACCTGATAAAAAATGCAGCAATTGTAATGTGGATTTAATTAAAGAAGGACAGGATATACCGTTCGAAACATTCCTTGGCTTTAAAGGGGATAAAGTACCGGATATCGATTTAAACTTCAGTGGTGTGTATCAGTCTAAAGCACACCAGTACACGAAGGATCTGTTCGGGGTGGATTACGTTTACAAAGCCGGTACAATCGGAACTGTTGCCGAGAAAACAGCATTCGGTTACGTCAAAGGTTATTTAAACGATAACGGTCTGCACAAACGGGGCGCGGAAGTTGACCGTCTCGTACTTGGGTGCAGCGGTGTTAAACGTACAACAGGGCAGCATCCGGGCGGTATTATCGTTGTCCGGGACGACATGGATATATACGACTTCTCACCAATTCAATATCCGGCGGATGATGTTGAAGCTGAATGGATGACGACGCATTTCGATTTCCACTCAATAGACAGTAACTTATTAAAACTGGATATACTCGGTCACGATGACCCGACGATGATCCGCATGCTGCAGGATCTGTCAGGCATTGATCCGACTACAGTCCCGACAGATGATCAGGAAACGATGAAATTGTTCAGCGGCCCTGAATCACTCGGAGTAACACCGGACCAGATTTTATGTAAAACGGGAACGCTCGGCATTCCGGAGTTCGGCACAGGTTTCGTGCGTCAGATGCTGGAAGATACCAGGCCGTCGACGTTCAGTGAACTCGTACAGATTTCAGGACTGTCTCACGGTACAGACGTATGGCTCGGCAACGCACAGGACTTAATACGTAAAGGTACATGTGATCTGTCGAACGTTATCGGCTGTCGTGACGACATCATGGTAACGCTGATGTATAAAGGACTTGAGCCGAGTGTTGCATTTAATATTATGGAGAAAGTGCGTAAAGGTAAAGGTTTAACAGAAGAACACGAACAGGCAATGAAAGATAACGGCGTTGAGAAATGGTACATCGATTCATGTAAGAAAATTAAATACATGTTCCCGAAAGCTCACGCTGCTGCCTACGTACTGAACTCAGTAAGAATTGCTTACTTTAAAGTGCACCATCCGCTGTTTTACTATGCGAGCTATTTTACAGTACGTGCAACGGATTTTGATCTCTTAACGATGGTCAAAGATAAAGATACAATCCGTCACCGTGTGAACGAACTGAACCAGAACTTCCAGGAGCTGTCAAAGAAAGAGAAAGATACACTCGTTGTTCTGGAACTCGTTAATGAAATGGCACAGCGCGGCTTTAAAGTGCAGCCTGTCAGCATCGATAAGTCGGACGCGTTCGACTTTATTATCGAAGGCGACACGCTGATTCCGCCGTTTATTTCAGTACCGGGACTCGGCGCCTCGGTTGCGAAACGGGTTGTCGAAACTCGTCGTGACGAGGGCTTTATCTCTAAAGAAGATTTAAATAAGAAAGCCGGCGTATCACAGAAACTGATCGAGTACTTAACTGAACTCGGCAGTCTCGATCATTTACCGGACAAAGCTCAGCTGTCAATCTTTGACATCTAGCATTGTTGCACGCCATGGGAGCCTATGGTATAATATTAGTGAATAAAAATACTCAGTCTGCAGGAGAAGAACGGGTTTGCCCCGTTCTTCTCTTAGTTTTGAAAGGGGGACTTTGACATGAATGCAATCGAACAAAAAGTATTTACTCATGTCGAGCCAATTGCCAAAGACAACGATTTAAAACTGGTTGAAGTTAACTACGTTAAAGAAGGACCAGACTTTTTCCTGCGTATTTTCCTGGATAAAAAAGGTGGTATTACACTCGACGACTGTGCAGCATTTGCAGAAATAATCAGTGCTGAACTGGATGAGTGGGATATTGTCGAAGGCGCGTACTACTTAGATGTGTCATCTCCCGGAGCAGAACGTCCGATAAAGGATGAAGAAGATTTGGAACTCACACTGAACAAAGGTATTTACGTTAAGGCGTATAAGCAAATTGACGGTGAAAAAGAGTGGACAGGCATACTGACTGCTTACGATGAAAATTCAGTAACAATTGATTACAAAGTAAAAACACGCAAAAAAACTATTACAGTGGAACGTGAAAAAATAGCAACAATAAGAAAAGCCGTCTTATTTTAGAATGGAGGAAAATTGAGTGAATCAGGAACTAATTAATGCAGTGGAATTTATTCATAAAGAGAAAAACATTCCGATGGAAGTGCTTGTGGATGCCATTGAAGCAGCGCTGATTACTGCATATAAGAAAAACTATACAGATCATAAAAACGTCTCGATTGATTTAAATATGGAGACAGGTGCTTACCATGTGGTTTCACGTAAAGATGTTGTGGCTGAAGTCGAAGATCCGACTGCAGAAATCGATCTGTTAACAGCACAGAATTATAACCCAGCTTATGAAATCGGCGATCCGTTTGATGAAGACGTGACTCCGCAAGACTTCAACCGCGTAGGGGCACAAGCTGCGAAACAGGCTGTTATGCAGCGTATCCGCGATGCTGAACGCGGCATTTTGTACGACGAGTTTATCAGCAAAGAAGACGAAGTTCTGACAGGTCTTATCGACCGTGTAGATCACCGTTTCGTCTATGTTCAGCTTGGTAAAACTGATGCAGTGCTTGCTGAATCAGAACGTATGCCGAATGAGTCATACATTCCAAACGAACGTATTAAAGTTTACGTCAACAAAGTGGAACAGACGACTAAAGGTCCTCAGATTTTCGTGTCGAGAACACACCCGAATCTTCTGAAGCGTTTATTTGAAGAAGAAGTGCCTGAGATTTTTGACGGTACTGTTGAAGTTATGAGCGTTGCACGTGAAGCGGGCGAGCGTTCAAAAATCAGCGTTCACGCAAAAAACACTGATGTCGACGCTGTCGGTTCATGTGTCGGTGCCAGAGGTGCACGTGTTGAAGCTATCGTTGATGAGCTGAACGGTGAAAAAATCGATATCGTCCTGTGGGATGAAGATCCGAAAGTATTCGTTAAAAATGCACTCAGCCCGTCGCAGGTAGTGAGTGTTAAAGTTGATGAAGATTCTAAATCCACAGTCGTTGTCGTTCCTGACCACCAGTTGTCTTTAGCAATCGGTAAAAAAGGACAGAATGCACGTCTTGCTGCAAAACTCACTGGCTGGAAAATCGATATTAAAAGCGAAACAGATGCTGCCGAGGCTGGCATCAGTCACGACTAGAGGTGAAGAAATGGCACGGAAAATTCCGATGCGCAAATGCATCCTGACGAATGAAATGCATCCTAAAGCAGATTTAATCCGCATCGTTGTAACAAAAGAAGGCGAAGTGTCCGCTGACAAAACAGGCAAGAAAAATGGACGCGGCAGCTATGTCGTGAAAGATCTCGACAAAGTGAATAATGCACGCGCCAAAAAGATGCTGGAAAAATCACTCGGTAAAAATACTGAGGAACTTGATCCGGTATACGATGAAATTATCCGTCTTATTTACAGAGAGGATATTCCAAAACGATGAATGATAAAATTTTAAATTATATCGGGCTTGCAACCGGCGCAGGGAAAACTGTTACCGGCGAAGAGAAAACACTCGAGGCAATAAAAACCGGTAAAACAAAAGTTGTGTTACTTGCGGCAAATGCGGGTAAAAGTACAGCTAAGAGAATTAAAGACAAATGTGCAACGTATGATGTCACAGTAATTGACAAGTACACAAACGAAGAGCTTTCACATGCGACCGGCACATATAACAGGGTCGTAATGGCAATTTCCGACAAGGGATTCGCCAGAAAGATAAAAGAGCTCCTATAGAAGGGATTGGTTCAATGAGTAAAATTAGAATTCATGAGTACGCCAAAGAAACAGGATTAACAAGTAAAGAAATTATCGATTTCCTGGAATCGAAAAATATCGAGGTAAAAAGTCACATGTCATCATTAGAAGATGATGTACTTAAAGTCCTCGACGCTCAGTTTAAAAAGAACGCTAAAAAAGCTGATGCAAAGCCGGCTGCTAATAAACCTGCAGCTAAACAGAACAATGCGAAACAAAACCAGCAAAAAAATAATAATAACAACAGAAAACAAAACCAGAAAAATAAGCCAAATACTGCGAAGCCTAAACAGGCTGAAGCTAAAAAACAGGAACCGAAACAAGCGGAACCTGAATCAAAACACTTCACTTACGAAGAAGGTATCACTGTTGGTGAACTTGCAGAAAAAATCGGCGTAGAATCTTCAGTTATCGTAAAAGACTTATTCATGTTAGGTATTGTGACAAACATTAACCAGTCACTCGACCAGGAGTCAGTTGAAGTGGTTGCTGAAAACTACGGTTTCACTTCTGAACTTGAAGTGTTTGTAGATGATACCGATCTGACAAACTTCTTTAACTTAGAAGAACAGACTCTCGACGAAGAACGTCCAAGCGTTGTTACAATTATGGGTCACGTTGACCACGGTAAAACAACACTGCTTGATTCAATCCGCAACACGAAAGTGACTGCAGGTGAAGCTGGCGGGATTACTCAGCACGTTGGTGCCTACCAGATCGAACACGGCGATAAGAAAATCACTTTCCTTGATACACCTGGACACGCAGCTTTCACTACAATGCGTGCACGTGGTGCTCAGGTAACTGATATTACTATTCTTGTTGTTGCAGCAGATGATGGTGTAATGCCTCAGACAATCGAAGCAATTAACCACGCGAAAGCGGCTGAAGTGCCGATTATCGTAGCGGTAAACAAAACAGACAAACCAACAGCAAACGCAGACCGCGTAATGACTGAACTTGGTGAGCACGGTCTTTATCCTGAAGATTGGGGCGGCGACACTATTTTCGTTCAGCTTTCAGCATTAACAGGCGACGGTATAGACGACCTGCTTGAAATGATTACTTTAGTCGGCGAAATGGCTGAACTTAAAACGACGAGCAACATGCCTGCAGTCGGTACAGTAATCGATGCGGAACTCGACAAATCACGCGGACCTGCAGCGAGCCTGCTCGTCCAGCACGGTACGCTTAACGTCGGAGATTCCATCGTTGTCGGCTCTACATTCGGTAAAGTCCGTGCAATGGTTTCAGACACTGGCCAGCGTATTAAATCAGCAGGCCCGTCTGTACCTGTTGAAATTACGGGTATTAACGATGTGCCTGAAGCGGGCGACCGTTTCGTAGTTTTCAAAGACGATAAAAAAGCACGTCAAATCGGTGAAGCACGCCACGAAAACAAGATTATGAAAGACAGAGAAGTAAACCAGAAAGTGTCACTCGATAACTTGTTCGAACAGATGAAAGAAGGCGAGATGAAAGATCTCAACATTATCATCAAAGGTGACGCTCAAGGTTCGGTTGAGGCACTTGCTGCTTCACTGATGAAAATCGATGTCGAAGGCGTTAACGTCCGCATCATTCATACGGGTGTCGGAGCAATTAACGAATCAGATGTTACTTTAGCAAATGCTTCAAGCGCGATTATTATCGGCTTTAACGTCCGCCCGGATGTTAACGCTAAACGTGCAGCAGACCAAAGCCAGATCGATATGAGACTTCACCGTATTATCTATAAAGTTATCGAAGAAATTGAATTTGCGATGAAGGGTATGCTTGATCCTGAATTCGAAGAACAAGTTATCGGTAACGTTGAAGTGCGTGAAATCTTCAAAGTATCTAAAGTGGGTACAATTGCAGGGGCTTACGTTACAGACGGTAAGATTACACGTGACAGCGGTGTGCGCGTCATTCGTGACGGCATCGTTGTATTCGAAGGTGAACTCGATACGCTGAAACGTTTTAAAGACGATGCAAAAGAAGTAACGACAGGTTATGAATGTGGACTTACAATTAAGAACTTCAACGATATCAAAGAAGGCGACCAAATAGAGCCATTCATTATGGTAGAGATTGAGAGGAAATAATTATGTCAACGAGAAATGAACGCATAGCAGAAGAAATTAAAAAAGTGCTTAGCGAAGAAATCCGTACAACAGTTACAGATAAAGAACCGGACATCGGTATGGTTACAGTGACCGAAGTCGAAGTAACGAAAGAAAACGAAACAGCGACGGCTTACTATACGTCATTAAATAATAATAGAGAATTCGTCCAGGAAACTCTGGATAAGTTTAACGGCCTATTCAGAAAAGCTGTCGCATCTAATATTCGTTTACGTAAAGCACCTGAAGTTAAATTTAAATACGATACTTCAATCGACTACGGTAAAAAAATCGAATCACTGTTAAGCGACATTAAAGACCAGGATAAATAATCAAAACAATATAAGCCGCACTCGTTTTCCCGGCCGGGAGTCGGGTGCGGTTTTATTTTTTTACATAAAATAAGCAGGTGAAGATAATGGCAAACAATAATATACACGGCGTGATTCCTGTCGATAAACCCGCAGGCATGACTTCACACGACGTGATTTACAAAATGCGCCGCGTACTCGGCACGAAAAAAGTCGGTCATACAGGTACGCTCGATCCTTCCGTTACAGGTGTTCTTCCAATCGTTATCGGTGACGCGACAAAACTGACTGAAATACTGCAGCAGCGGGACAAACGCTACATCGCGACTGTCACACTCGGGCGCACAACAGATACTGAAGATGCGACAGGTAAAACGATGGAGACCGCTGAGGTCATTGAGGGCAGCATTACTAAAAAGGATGTTCTGTCAGCCATTGAAAAGTTCAAGGGTGACTATCATCAGATGGTGCCGCTGTACAGCTCAGTCCGCGTAAATGGACGTAAATTGTACTGGTATGCACACGAAGGCATTGAAGTTGAACGGCCGTCCCGCACAGTGCAGATTAAAAATCTAAAACTGACTTCAGACGTCCGTTACGAGGACGGGTCAATATCATTTGATATCGACGTTACATGCTCAAAAGGCACCTACATCCGCACACTTGCAGTCGATATCGGGGCTGCACTCGGCTATCCAGCACATATGTCATATCTCCGGCGGACAGGCTCATGCGGATTTTCAATTGACGAAGCCATTCGCTTAGATGATTTAAGAGACGGCACAGTCAAAGCAGAGCCGATTCCAATCATCGATATGCTGGACGATATATTAAGACGCGACATACAAAATAATGAAGATTTATTATTCCAAATCACACACGGGCAAAAAATAGTAAAAAGTGATATATTAACAATGCTGGGGTTAACTGAACTTGATACTGTATTATTTACCCGCGGTGAGATGCCGCTCGGAATTTATAAAACACATCCGGAAAAACCTGATCAGTTAAAACCATTTAAAATGTTTAACAACTTATGGGGGACTTATGGAAATAATTAAACTGCACTACCCAAACGATGAAGTACTTTCAAACATAGAGCCGTCAGCTGCAGCATTAGGTTTTTTTGATGGTCTCCATTTAGGCCATATCGATGTTATCGATACGATGAAAGAGATTGCTGAAGCCAACGGCTTAAAAAAAGCAGTCATGACATTCGATCCGCATCCGTCTGTCGTACTGGATCCAAAAAAACAGCGTACAACTTATTTAACACCGTTTGATATTAAAATGAAGAAACTGGAAGAACTGGACATAGATTATGTCTTCGTCATTAACTTTTCCAGTGCATTTGCAGGACTCGATAAAGATTATTTCGTTAAGGAATATATTATCGGCAGCAAAATTAAAGAAGTCATTGCAGGATTCGATTATACATACGGTAAAAAAGGCAGCGGCACAGTCGCTGATTTAAAACAGTATGAAGAATTCAATACGACGGAAGTCGACAAGCACGAACTCGACGATGATAAAGTATCGACGACACGCATCCGCGAATATCTCGATAACCACGAGCTCGATAATGCCAACGCTGCATTAGGGCGCGCTTACGATATCGAAGGCATTGTCGTACAAGGGGAGAAGCGCGGCCGGACAATCGGCTTCCCGACAGCAAACATCGAACCGAACTACCGCTACTTTATGCCGGCAAAAGGTTCATATGCTGTCACGATGACAATCGAAAACGACGACACTGTTTATAAAGGTGTGGCGAGTGTAGGTGTTAAACCGACATTCCACGATAATGCGCGCTTAACGACAGAAGTTTACATTTTTGACTTCGCCCGCGATATATACGGAGAAAACGTCACAGTGCACTGGCACCATTTCGTCCGAGACGAAGAAAAATTCGACGGCATCGAGCCGCTGATTGCTGCAATCGATTCCGATGCGCAGATTGCACGACGGATGCTGCAGGATAAATAGTCCTGACTTTTAAAGAGGTCCGGTTTTTATCGTGTAAATGAACACTTGAAAAAGGCATGGGAAACGTATATAATATGACAAGTACCGTATCTTGGCATTGTTGAAACTCCGACGCATGCTCGGATACAGGTGTATATAAAATATTAGGAGGAATTATAATGGCAATTTCACAAGAAAGAAAAACTGAATTAATCGAAGAGTACCGCGTACACGAAACTGATACTGGGTCACCAGAAGTTCAAATCGCTGTATTAACAGAGGACATCAACACATTAAACGAACACTTACGTACGCACAAGAAAGACCACCACTCAAGACGCGGTCTTCTTAAAATGGTAGGTCGCCGCAAACACTTACTAACTTACCTGCGTAACAAAGATGTAGTTAGATACCGCGACTTAATCGCTAAACTTGGTCTACGTCGTTAATTTATAAATTATTAATAATTTTGAACCCGTTTCTCATTGAGGAGCGGGTTTTTTTGATGTGTAAATTCAGTGCATACAAATAATGTAAAAACTATGTGGATTTGTGTAATAAGTAAACCAGTTTTGCTATTTTTGTGTTTAAGTAACTTTTTTAAAAGGAAATCGCTGTTTTCCCGTATATATAGTGTAGAAGGAGCTTTTTAAAAAGGAGGAAAATGAATGTATTTAAATGACAGAAATGCAACGGCAGAACTTTTACATTACAGAGCATTGAGCAGGAGGGAGGTTTTAAGTGCAGAGGATAAGCGTGAACTGAAAATATATGAGAACGGATTTTCAGGCGAGTGTTTATACGATAAATTATTCGACGAAACCGGCCACGATAACTTGTATGTTTTTAGAGACGTTTATCTTGCTGCAGGGAAATCAGGTGCTCAGTATGACAGTATTATAATTGCGAATGACACTCTGATTGTTAATGAGATTAAAAACTACAGCGGCGAGTATCAATTTAATGACGGCAGGCTGATTAGAAATAATGAAGTCATTCCTGATAATCCATTTACACAGGTCGACCGGGCAGTCGGGAAATTGTTTCGCAGATGCAAGAATGCTAAAGTTACTGTTGATATTAAGGCGAAAGTGATTTTTCCAAACGATGACTTCAGGTTGTATTCGGAAGATACGTCAATTTGGAAAAACGTCGTCATTCGAATGGATATGAAGAAATATTTCAGGCAGTTTAAAGACAGTTATAATACAAAGAAGGCAGATCGTCTGGTAGCATTGATACGCGAGCATGAAACAGTGAACCCGTATTTTAACGGCAGTTCGAATGTTGGGCAGATTCGTAAAGGACTGTACTGCGGAGAATGCGGAAGTTTTGAGCTGGAGAAGGGCAGGTTCCAGTTAACATGTGCCAAGTGCGGTACAATAGAGAGTAATGAAACGCACCTGCTCCGCGCGATGAGCGATCATAAGTTTCTGTTTTACAATCACCCAATGACGAAGCGGTCCATACTGGAGCTGATAGCCTATACGTTCCATGAAAATACGGTTTATAGAGCGTTACAAAAACACTGTTATATTAATAAAAATGGACCTTGCACTTCATATACGCTCAAAGACTACAGCTTTAAAACAGCAATCGCGAAAACTCGGGGATTACAAAGATATAAGGATAAAATAATAAAATAAATGTTGTGTTTTCCGTTTATCCCACCAATGAACGGACTTCATGTCAGAGGTAACGGTTTATCTCACCAATGAACGGGTTTCATGTCAGAGGTAACGGTTTATCTCACCAATGAACGGGTTTCATGTCAGAGGTAACGGTTTATCTCACCAATGAACGGGTTTCATGTCAGAGGTAACGGCATTCCAGACAACATTTTTCTTGAAATTAACATCCTCGTCCCCAATTCCTTTTTATATATATATTTTAGAACAAAAATGATATGATAATTATAAGTGCCAAAGCTAAGGAGAGAAAACAAATTATGAATGAACAGACTAAACAAGTGTTTGAAACTGAGTGGGGCGGTCGCCCGCTTATTATAGAGTACGGGGAAATGGCTAAGCAGGCGAGTGGTTCTGTACTTGTGCGTTACGGCGATACAGTAGTACTCTCTACAGCGACAGGGTCGAAAGAACCGAAGAATATCGGCTTCTTCCCGTTAACAGTAGCTTATGAGGAAAAAATGTACGCAGCAGGGAAAATTCCCGGCGGCTTTAACAAGCGTGAAGGGCGTCCGAGTGAAGATGCTACGCTGACTAGCCGTTTAATCGACAGACCAATCCGTCCGTTATTCCCGGATGGCTACCGTCACGATGTACAGGTAATGTCTATGGTCTTATCTGCAGACAACGATGCTTCTCCGCAAATGGCAGCAATGCTCGGTTCTTCGATGGCGCTAAGTGTATCGGATATTCCGTTTGACGGACCGATTGCCGGCGTAACTGTCGGTTTAATCGACGGGGAGTTTATCATCAATCCGACAGTGGAACAGATGGAAAAATCGGAACTTGAACTTCAAGTGGCGGGTACTTACGACGCAGTAAACATGGTAGAGGCAGCGGCACAGGAAATTCCTGAAGATATTATGTTAAAAGCGATTCTTTTCGGTCACGAAAACATTAAAGAACTTGTGCAGTTCCAAAACGACGCGATTGCACAGATTAATCCGGTTAAACGCGAAGTAACTATCGATGAAATCGATGGACAGTTCCGCGCCGAAGTAACAGCTCAGGCCGAAGCGCAGGAGCTTTATGCTAAAATTCAGGAAAACGACAAGCAGACAAGGGAAGAGAATATTACTGCAGTGAAGCAGAATATTATCGCGAGTTTCGACGAAGATGCTGAAGATTACGAAACGTTAGTTTCAGAGGCTTCAAAAGTATTCGACGAGCTAGTTAAAGCTGAAGTCCGCCGTCAGATCACAGACGATAAAGTCCGTCCTGATGGCCGTGAACCGGCTGAAATCCGCCCGTTAAATTCACAAGTAGGACTATTGCCCCGCACGCATGGTTCAGCTTTATTTACACGTGGACAAACGCAGGCGCTATCTGTTGCAACGCTCGGCGGTCTTGGTGAACACCAGATCATCGACGGTCTTGGCGAAGCAGATAAGAAACGCTACATGCACCACTATAACTTCCCGAATTTCTCTGTTGGTGAAACAGGTCCAATCCGCGGGCCGGGCCGCCGCGAAATCGGTCATGGTGCATTAGGGGAACGTGCATTACTGCAAGTTCTTCCTAGCGAAACTGAATTCCCATACACAATCCGTGTCGTGTCTGAAGTGCTTGAATCAAACGGTTCATCTTCACAGGCATCAATCTGCGGTTCGACGCTTGCATTAATGGATGCAGGTGTACCAATTAAAGCACCGGTTGCAGGTATTGCAATGGGGCTTGTTAAAAAAGGTGAGAACTATACGATTCTGTCTGATATTCAAGGTATGGAAGATGCGCTTGGAGATATGGACTTTAAAGTTGCCGGTACACCTAAAGGTATTACTGCAATTCAAATGGATATTAAAATCGACGGTTTAGGTGAAGCGATTTTACAGGAAGCACTTGAGCAGGCACGCATCGGCCGTCTGCACATTTTAGAAAATATGCTTGCAACAATCAGCGCGCCGCGCGTTGAATTATCAGCGCATGCACCGAAAGTTGAAGTTATGCATATTAAACCTGCTAAAATCCGCGACGTTATTGGACCGGGCGGTAAGAAAATTAATGAAATTATCGACGAAACAGGCGTTAAGCTGGATATCGAACAGGATGGTACTGTATACATCGCTTCAAACGACCAGGATGCAATACAGGCTGCTCGTAAAATTATCGAAGATATTACACGCGAAGCGGCTGTCGGCGAAATTTATAACGGTGAAGTGCGACGCATTGAAAAATTCGGTGCATTCGTTCAGCTCTTCCCTGGCAAAGACGCTCTTGTGCACATTTCACAGCTTGATACTGAACGTGTCAACAAAGTTGAAGATATCGTTAAAATTGGCGATAAAATCCGCATAAAAGTTACTGAAATCGACAGACAGGGACGAGCTAATGGCTCCCGTAAAGTATTACTTGAAGAAGATAAAGAGAAAAAAGAAGACTAAATAGCACTGCCGGAAATTAACAAGGAGGACATTAATGTGAATAAAGAAACTAAAAAAGCACATGTGAAAATCGTTCCTCTCGGCGGCGTTGGTGAGATTGCAAAAAACATGTATGTCGTTGAAGTTGACGACGATATGTTTATTCTCGATGCGGGTCTTATGTTCCCTGAAGATGAAATGCTGGGTATCGACATTGTCATACCTGACATTTCATATGTTTTAGAAAATAAAGATCGCCTGAAAGCAATTTTTATTACTCATGGACATGAAGACTCAATCGGTGCAATTCCTTATATTATTCAAGAATTAAACGTGCCTGTTTACGGCTCGCGTTTAACACTTGCTCTAATTAAAGAACGTCTGAAAGAGAAGAACGTTAAAAAGAAAGTTAAGTTTTACGCAATTAACAATGAATCAGTAATGAAGTTCGGCAATACCGATGTAGAATTTTTCGAAACATCGCACAGTATTCCGGATTCTTACGGAATCAGCTTGAATACACCTTACGGTGCAGTCGTTTATACGGGCGAATTCAAATTCGACCAGAGCTTAAAAGGCAACTACGACTACAACATGTCGAAGATGTATGCACTCGCTGCTAAAAACAAAACACTCGCGTTAATCAGTGACTCAACAGAAGCTGAGAAACCGGGCTATAACGTGGCAGAAAACCTTGTTGAAGGGGCAATTCTGGACGCTTTCCAAAAATCCAAAAAACGTATTATTGTATCATGCTATGCGTCGAACTTCGTACGTATCCAGCAGGTGCTGACTAATGCTGCGAAAGTGAACCGTAAAGTGTCGTTCTTAGGACGCACGCTTGAATCTTCATTTAAAGTAGCGAGAAAGCTCGGCTATTTTGATATTCCTGACGGACTTCTTTTACCAAGTCATGAAATTAAAGATTATCCTGATAATGAAGTAGTCATTATTGCAACAGGCTCTCAGGGTGAACCAATTGAAGCACTTGGTAAAATGTCACGCGGCCAGCACGAAGTAACGAATATTAAAGAAGGCGACGAAGTTTATATCTTAACAACGCCGTCATCAAATATGGAAGTTGTACTGTACACGACGCTTAACGAACTCGTTAAAGCAGGTGCTGTAATCAACACGCCATCTAAAAATATTCATGCTTCAGGCCACGGACTTGCTGAAGAGCTTAAAATGATGCTGAACATTTTTAATCCGGAACACTTCATTCCTGTACAGGGTGAATTTAAAAACCAGATTGCCCACGCGCGTCTGGCGACTGAAACAGGCGTTAAAGCGGAAAATATTTTCCTCCTTGAAAAAGGTGACGTTGTTCAGTTTGACGGAGAGAAAATGTACAGCACTGAAAAAGTCGAAGCCGGCAATGTATTAATTGACGGCAGCGGTGTCGGCGATGTGGGTAACATCGTTCTGCGCGACCGCAGACTGCTCTCTGAAGACGGAATCTTTATCGCAGTCGTGACAATCGACCGCGAATCGAGAGCAATTATGGCTGGACCTGAAATTCAATCCCGCGGTTTTGTTTACGTGAAAGAATCGGAAGCACTTATGAAAGAAGCTGCCGAACACGTAAGAGGTATTGTCGAAGACAATATCAGTGCCGGTAAAATTGAATGGAGTGTCTTAAAACAAAATATCAGAGATGACCTCGGTAAATTCCTATACGATGAAACGAAGCGTCGTCCGATGATTATTCCAATCATTTCTGAAATATAATAGAGTAAAAACGACGGAGATATTAGGATAACCTTATATCTCCGTTGTTATAATTAAAAAGTGAAAATGAAGGTGGTAAAAGATGGCGACTAAACGAAAGCGCAC
Source organism: Jeotgalicoccus psychrophilus DSM 19085 (assembly GCF_000425845.1). Classification (GTDB taxonomy): domain Bacteria; phylum Bacillota; class Bacilli; order Staphylococcales; family Salinicoccaceae; genus Jeotgalicoccus; species Jeotgalicoccus psychrophilus. The sequence goes on along the minus strand of NZ_AUEF01000001.1, from coordinate 401,797 downwards.
TGCGAAAAAGAAGAACAATGATAAGAAAACGTATTATGCGAGTTTTGCTTTAATCATTATTATTTTACTTATCATTACAGTATTCCAGCTGGGCCTCGTTGGTGAATATGCCGATGCTGTGTTTAATTTTCTTTTTGGTACGAGCCGCTACTTTACATACCTCGTGTTATTGCTCGCGAGTTTTTATTTGGCGACACATTTAAAATTCCCGTTTACAAAACGTATGCTCGGTTATTTTATGATGCAGTTCGGCCTCTTGTTCCTGCTGCATTCGATATTGTATTTATCCGACCGGTCGAGAACAGACAGTTATTTTACATTTAACGATATGCTCGCTATGACCCGTGAACCGGGCTTAGATTTTACCGGCGGAGGAATTATTGGCCAGACGCTGTTTAACTTTTCAGCAACCAGCATCAGTTTCTTCGGTACGCTCTTAATCGGCTTAATATTCATTTACCTGAGTATTATTATCGTCCGTCATAAGAGCATTGAAGAATCGCTCCGCAATGACTTTAACTTTGTTATCAGAGGTTTAACTGCCATAGGTGCAGGAATCGTCAGTCTGTTTGAAAAACTTGCAGAGTGGTTTAAAAACCGTCCGAAGAAAGAAAAAGAGAAGAAGGCTAAAAAGCCTGCACCAAAACCTAAAGCAGAGCCGATAATCGAATCGCCGGCTGCAGACGAGCCTGTAGAAAAACGCGCGGACAAGAAACGTAAAGCACGCTTCAGTAAAAAAGAAGAGCTAAGTGAAACGGATCCGCTCTTAGCAGAAGCTGACGAATACGTAGAACCGGAAGTGTACGATTCGGAAATTCTGATGGAAGAATATAAAGACGCACCGGTGCCTGACGATATGACTGCAGAAGAACACGCCCTTAAAATTGAAGAAGAGGTTGCGGAGAAGAAAGAACTTGAATATGATACGCCGGATGACGACGGGGCGATTGATATTCCTGAAGGCGAGGCTGGCGACAGTGAATTTGATGAGTTTGACGATAAAGAACTCAAGCAGCTCATCGAGTATAAGCTGCCGTCAATTGACTTGCTGAATGATGCTGAACCGACAGAAAAAGTCAGTAACAAAGAAGTCATTCAACAGGGACGCATCCTTGAAGAAACACTTAAAAACTTCAATGTAAACGCCAAAGTATCTAAAATTCGTATCGGTCCGGCAGTAACACAATTTGAGATTCAGCCGGATGTCGGAGTGAAAGTCTCTAAAATTATTAATCTTCAAAATGATATTGCACTTAGTCTTGCAGCCAAAGATATTCGTATTGAAGCACCGATTCCAGGTAAATCTGCCGTTGGTATTGAAGTGCCGAACTCAGTAGTCAGTATGGTCACTCTGCGTGAAGTGATTAAACGTAAATCATCTGACAATCCGCTGGAAGTTGCACTGGGTAAAGATATTTCCGGTGCACCGATTATGGCTGAGCTTAACAAGATGCCTCACCTGCTTGTTGCAGGTTCAACAGGAAGCGGTAAGTCCGTTTGTATAAACGGCATTATCGTCAGCATTCTTTTAAATGCGAAACCGCATGAAGTTAAAATGGTAATGATTGACCCTAAAATGGTTGAGCTGAATGTCTATAACGGCATTCCGCATCTGCTGATGCCGGTCGTGACGAATCCGCAAAAAGCGAGCGATGCTTTAAACCGCGTCGTCAGCGAAATGGAGCGCCGATACGATCTGTTCAGTGCATCGCATACGAGAAATATCGAAGCATACAACCAGTACCTGGTCCGTCAGGCGGAAGATCCTGAGAAAGTTCAGAAGCTGCCTTACATCGTCGTTATCGTTGATGAACTGGCAGATTTAATGATGGTCGCGTCAAAAGATGTTGAAGCATCGATTACGCGTATTGCCCAGATGGCACGTGCAGCGGGAATTCATTTAATTATCGCAACACAGCGTCCATCTGTTGATGTTATTACTGGTATTATTAAAGCGAATATTCCGTCCAGAATTGCCTTCAGTGTAAGTTCTCAGACTGACTCCAGAACGATTATTGATTCAATGGGAGCAGAGAAACTGCTCGGACGCGGGGACATGCTGTTCCTGCCGTCAGGACGTTCGAAACCGATTCGTGTTCAGGGCGCATTTTTAGATGATGATGAAGTAACGGATATCGTGAAATTCATTACAGACCAAATGAAAGCAAATTATGAGAAATCAGTTATAATGAATCAGAAAGAGACAGTAAGTGCGCCTGTAGAATCGGAAGATGAATTATATCCCGATGCGAAATGGTTTGTAATCGAAGAACAGCGTGCGTCAGCAAGTCTGCTGCAGCGTCAGTTCAGAGTCGGCTACAACCGTGCAGCGCGTCTCGTTGATGATTTAGAAGCGAATGGTGTCATTGGACCTGCAAGCGGTTCTAAACCTCGCAGTGTCTTAATTGAAAACCACGAAGATTAGTTAGGAGTTTTTTTAAATGACAGGTGTAGACAAAAGAGTCATTAATAATGTGCCAATCGTAAAAATATATACAGAAAAATTTAAAACAGTTGTTGTGAGCGTGTACTTTAGAGCACCGCTCACAGGTACTGATGTCACAACGCGCAGTCTCTTGAGCCGAATGATGATTAAACAGACGGACAGACTCACTTCAAACGCAGTGCTGCTTGAATATTTAGCAGAACATTACGGTGCGCATCTAACATCGAATGTCGTTAAAAAAGGCAGCGACCATATCGTTAAATTCTCAATTGAATTCGTCAATGATAAATTCATTATGGAAGATATTGATATGCTTGGTGATATTACAGCGCTGTTAAAAGATGTATTCAGCACGCCGTTTAATTATGATGAATCGGATGAAGCGTTTTTCCAGCGTGAAAAACGTCTGATGGCAAATCGTCTGAAGAGCATGAAGGATAATCACGCACAGCGTGCATTCGAGATGCTGCTGGAAACGATGTTTGAAACAGAAGACTACAAGTATTTATCATTCGGTGATTTAGACAGCCTCGCATCTTTAACATTGGAAGATGTTAAAGATGCGCATAGGCGCATGATGACAGATGATGATATGTCTGTGATCGTTGCGGGTAAAGTCGAAGATAATGTGTTCGATCATTTAGCCCGTCTTCATGAGCATGACGAAGTAAAAATGTATCCGTATAAAGGCTACCCGGTGCGTCCTGTTGGCGAAGTGAAATACGAGACCGCTTACGAGCGTATCGAGCAGGCTAAAGTGAATCTCGGCTTCCGCGTGCAGTATTCGGAGTCAGGCGACGTCATGGCGCTGAACGTCTTCAATCAGCTGTTCGGCGGCAGTGCAGCATCGCTCCTGTTTACGAACATCCGCGAGAAAATGAGTCTGGCATATTCAATTCATTCACAGGTCGACGTGAAAAACGGCTATATGTTTGTACTGGCAGGCGTCGATAACGATAATATCCAGGTGTTTGAAGACGCGGTGAAGAGAGAACTGCAGCGTGTGATTGACGGCGACTTTGAAGAAACATTCGTCGAAGAAATTAAACGCAATATGCTCTCGAACCGTAAAGAATCGATGGACAAGCCGCGCGGTTTAATATCACTAAATTACAATACACTCTTAAAAGAACAATCGATAAAAACACCGGTGAAAAGCTGGACGGAACAGCTCAATGCAATTACGAAAGACGATGTTATTCAGATTGCTGAAAAAATTAAACTTGATACAGTATTTACGCTGAAAGGCGGTATAGATAATGACAAATAAATTTACGACTGTCCGCTATGACCACCTGGACGAAATCGTTCATAAGCAAGTAATGGATAATGGCCTTGAGGTTTTTATCATCGATAAAAAAGGCTATAACAAAAAGTTTGCAACCTACACGACGAAATACGGTTCTGTAGATAATCACTTTAAAGCACATGGCGAGGTGCACAACGTGCCGGATGGTATTGCGCACTTTTTAGAACATAAAATGTTCGATAAAGAAGCAGGCGACGTGTTCAATAAATTTTCTGAAATGGGTGCGAGTGCGAATGCATTTACATCGATTGACAGAACGAGTTATTTATTCAGCACGACAGAGAATTTCTTTGAAAATCTGCAGCTGTTAATGGACATGGTTGAGATTCCATATTTCACTCCAAAAAAAGTGGACAAAGAAATCGGTATTATCAATGAAGAAATTAAAATGTACCAGGATAATCCCGGCTACCGTCTCTACCATGAAACGCTGAATGCAATGTATGAAAACTCACCGGTGGCAATCGATATTGCGGGAACGCTTGAATCGATTTCAGATATTACGGCTGAGCATTTATACTTATGCCATAAAACGTTTTATGCACCGGGCAATATGGTAATGATTTTAGCAGGCGACTTTAATATAGAAGAAACATTTAATTATATAGAAAAACATCAGGGTTCGCGTCCGGATTTTCTGCCGTCAGATATTGAACGGTTTACGCCGGAAGAGCCGTATGGTGTTAAAACGCCGCAGAAAGTAATGGAGCTTGCGGTATCGACACCCAAGGTGATGCTCGGATTTAAATCACTGCCCGATGACAGTGACAACGAGACGCGTGAACGCCGTGATACGGCGATGCTGTTTGCTTTAGACATGGTCTTCGGCGAACAGTCACCGTATTATGAAGAGCTGCTTGAGCGCGGTATTATCGATGATTCATTTAACTTTGCTTACCAGGAAGAAGAAATGGTCAGACATACACTGATGGCAGTGGAAACTGACGATTATGAAACATTTACTGCAGAAATAGTGCGTATTATTGACGAAGTAAAAGAAAAGGACTTCTTTACGGAGAAACGTCTGAAGAGTCAAAAACGCGAACTGATGGGCGATTATTTAACGAGTCTGAACTCGCCTGAATATATTGCAAACCAGTATACTAAATATTATTTCGACGGCTATGATTTATATAATGTACCTAAAGTTGTCGACAGTATTACGCTTGAAGATGTTAAGAATTATTTCAACAGTTCAATCGACACGAAAAACATGGTCGAAGTGATCGTGAAGGCTTATGAATAATATCGTCTTAGTCGGTGCGACAGGTGATATTGGAAAGAGTATTCATGAATGTTTAAAAGACGATAAGCTGATTACTTTCTCGCACAGAAATACCCCTGAACTTAAAAGTACGCATCACTATCTTGACTTATCAGAGCCTTTTAAAGAAAGTGAAATTAAGGATTGCTTTAACGGGCTAAAAACAGTTGATACGCTGATTTTTACGCCGGGTGAGGCATTGTTCGAGCTGATCCAGGACACCAGGCTTAAACAGGTGGATGCGCAGTACAACGTCAGTGTCAGAGCGCTGATTACTTTTATCAAAGTACTGCTGCCGAAACTGAGGCAGAGCGGCTCTGCGAGTATCATCGTGATTTCAAGTGTCTGGGGCACCTATGGTGCAAGTATGGAAAGCATCTACAGTACGTTTAAAGGGGCCCAGGAAACGCTTGTTAAATCCCTCGCGAAGGAGCTGGCACCGTCAAATATTACAGTTAATGCTGTAGCTCCCGGTGTCGTCCGTGGTAAAATGACCTTAAAGCTGAACGAAGAAGACATTGAGATGATGCTGGAAGACCTCCCGCAGGGCCGTTTAATCGAACCCCGGGAAGTGGCATCAGCGGTAGAATATTTAATATCTGACAATGCGCGGAGCATTACTGGAGAAGTTTTAAAAATTAACGGGGGATGGTATACGTGAATACTGAAAAACCTAATTTTTATCCGGAACGCGACGAAGAAGTATATTTAGAATATAAAAACCTGGACGACCGTCCGGGACTGCTCGGTGATATTTTAAGTTTAATGGGAAATATCGGACTCAGCATTAAAACGATTAACGGTGTGGAAGTATCACAGCGCGCATTACTGCTCCGTACCGATAATTTGTGGAAGCTGGAACGCTTTAAATGGATTTGCGATCATGTCGATGAAATTGAAGTCGGCAAAATGCGGACACCTACAATTACTGACAGATTAACGCTCCGCCACGGCAGATTTATTAAACGGGCAGAAGAAAATAAAAATATTTTCAGATTCACCCGTGCAGAAATCAGTGTCGTCGTAGACTTCTTAGCAATTTTATTCGATATCGATGAAACGTTCTTAATCGGCGTCCGCGGCATGCCGCGTGTCGGGAAAACTGAGTCGGTTGTCGCCGGCAGTGTATCGGCAGGAGATAAATGGCTGTTTCTGTCCTCGACCATGCTGAAGCAGACGGAACGCACGAGTCTCCACAAGCAGGAATACGATAAGGGCAACGTTTATATAATAGACGGTGCGGTAACATCAAAATCAAAAAGTATTGATCATAAGCGTCTGGTCAATCAGGTCATTAAATATGATGGAACGACAGTTGTCGAGCATCCGGATTTATTAATCGATGATCCCTTCTTTAAATTAACACAGGATGACTTTGATTATATTATTGAAATCCGCGAACATGAAGAGCAGGAAATCACTTATGAAAAACATAAGAAACGTCACTGGTTCGAAAGTGACAATATGGACTTTTTCTAATTGGAGCTAACAAACTATGAAACTTGGGACATATTTACAAAATAAACGTGAAAAATCAGGCATCACTTTAAAAGAAATGGAGCGCGGTTCCGGTATTAAACGGAGCGTTATTCAAATTATTGAAGCGGGCGACCTGACACAGCTGCCTGAACCTAAACACGCACGCTTTCTAATTAGAAAATATGCAGATTTCTTAAATATGGATGCCGAGCAGACACTGGAGCGTTTCGAAGATGAAATCCCGGCCGCTGCATCCGGCAGTCAAAAGCGCATTCAAAAATCTAATCAGGACTTCCAGTACTTAAAAAAAGTACTGCTTGGTTTTATTACGATGATTGTTGTGCTCTTTGCCGTCTGGCTGGTGCTGCTGCAAATCGGCTCCCAAGGTGATATTTTTGAAACGAAAAGAGTGTATGAGTCAGCTGAGGAAGTGACTGATACGGTCGAAGAAGATGAAGAGGAAGAAGCGGCAGAAGGTGAAACTGAAACTGCAGAACCCGCAGAAACAACAGAAGAAGCTGCTGCAGAGAAAGAGCCGGAACCAACGGCTGAGGTGAGCTTCGTTAACCGTGAAGGGAACACGCTGATTTATAATGTCACAGCACCTGAAGAACTGACACTTGAACTGACAGGTGATGAATCTTCCTGGGTCAGTTTAACGGATGACCTTGAAAATAGTTATCTGTATGAAGAATCGGACGGCGGAGCCTTTGACATCGACCCAAAAGCGACGGTTGTCAATCTTGCGCTCGGCAACTCAACATCATTTGATATTTCATTAAACGGCACTGGGATAGATAATTCCCAGCGCGGTGATACAGTCACAGTATATTATCAATTTAACATCACAAGGGAGTGACAACAAATGAACATACCTAACTGGCTAACCGTCTTTAGAGTCGTATTAATTCCAGTCTTTTTAGTCTTTGCACTCCTTGACTTCGGCTTCGGCACAATGACATTTTTAGGCGGCGAAGTTATTTTAGTTGAGCAGTTTATCGCCGCAGTGATATTTGTTATTGCAGCACTGACGGATTTTTTGGACGGCTATCTTGCACGCAAGTGGAATATGATTACCAATATGGGTAAATTCCTCGATCCGTTAGCTGATAAACTGCTCGTAGCCGCAGGCTTAATCGTATTAGTAGAATGGCATACGATCTCCAGCTGGATTGCAGTGGTTATTATTGCGAGGGAATTCGCAGTAACCGGCCTGCGTCTCTTACAAATAGAGCAGGGGTTCGTCTCGGCAGCGGGACAGCTCGGGAAAATTAAAACAGTTTTCCAGATGCTGGCGCTTGTATTTCTGCTGTTCGGCGATATTTTCACGACATATTTACCGATATCGCTCGGCCAGTGGTTTATGTATATCGCAGTGTTCTTTACGATTCTGTCGGCAGTAGAATACTTCTACAAAGGGCGCGAAGTGTTTAAAGCTGATAAGAAATAAACAAAACTGCGGTGATTTCACTGCAGTTTTGCTGTTTCAGGACTAATATAAACGGTTATTGTAATACTGTCCGCAATTATTCGAATTCTGTTTTTATAAGCGAACATATATTCGCTTTTTTATTTTGTGCATGATATAATAATTTATGAGATTACGACTGGAGGTACATTATGGACGAGAGACATAAAGCGATAGATACTGTTATTAAAAACATGGAAAAGTCATTTGGTAAAGGTGCCGTTATGAAGCTTGGGGACGACGCAGGACGCAAAGTTAAAACAACTTCAACGGGTTCAGTTACATTAGATAGAGCATTAGGCGTAGGCGGATATCCGCAGGGCCGTATTATAGAAATTTATGGACCTGAATCATCAGGTAAAACAACTGTTGCACTGCACGCAATTGCAGAAGCGCAGCGCCAGGGCGGTATTTGTGCGTTCATCGACGCAGAGCACGCACTGGATCCGGAATATGCAACTAAATTAGGTGTCGATATCGATAACCTATATATTTCTCAGCCTGATACAGGTGAGCAGGGACTTGAGATTACAGAAGCATTCGTACGAAGCGGCGCCGTAGATATGGTCGTTGTCGATTCAGTTGCAGCACTCACACCAAGAGCTGAAATCGAAGGGGAAATGGGAGACTCGCACATGGGTCTGCAGGCTCGTTTAATGTCACAGGCATTAAGAAAACTGTCAGGCGCTATTTCGAAAAGTAATACAACAGCAATCTTCATTAACCAGGTTCGTGAAAAAATCGGTGTCATGTTCGGTAACCCTGAAACAACAACAGGCGGGCGCGCACTTAAATTCTACAGTTCAGTACGCCTTGAAGTAAGACGTGCAGAGAGCCTTAAAATTGGTCAGGATATCGTCGGTAACCGTACGAAAATTAAAGTCGTTAAAAACAAAGTGGCTCCGCCATTTAAAGTTGCCGAAGTTGATATTATGTACGGAGAAGGAATTTCACGTACAGGTGAAGTAATCGACCTGAGCGTTGAAGAAGAAATCGTTGAAAAAGCCGGCGCATGGTATTCTTACAATGGTGAACGTCTCGGCCAGGGTAAAGAAAATGCCAGAAAAACATTAAAAGAAAATCCAGCATTATTTGAAGAAATCGAACGTAAATTACGTTCGGCACTTGGATTCGGTGAAGATATTCCCGAAGATGAAAACAAACAAGAAGATGAATCTTTATTGAACGAAGACGAGTCTGAAAAATAAATAAAGCCTGATTAATGACAGGCCATTCAGATCAAGCACCAGTATTATAAATACTCGTGCTTGATTTTCTTTATGATTATATTTAGAATTGAATTATATAATATTTTAATTAAATCTCATATTATATTTAACACACTTTAGAACCTTAGTTAGGGAGGTGTTTATTGTGGACTTTATAGACATTCTCTTAATCTTACTTGGTATTATTCTGGGTGTTGTTATCGGATATTTTATTGTCAATAATATATTGACGAACAAGCAGCGTCAGGCACGGACTTCGGCTGAACATATTATAAGTGAAGCTAACAAGGAATCCGAAAACCTGAAGAAAGAAAAACTGCTCGAAGCGAAAGAAGAAAACCAAAATCTGAAAGAAGCTTTTGACAGCGAAATGAATACTCAGCGCAACGACTTGAAAGCGTTTGAAAACAGATTGTTGCAGCGTGAAACATCGCTTGACCGTAAGAGTGAATCACTCGATAAGAAAGATGACATGCTGGAAAACAAAGAAGCTAAAATTGAAGAAAAACAGCAAATGGTTGATGCCAAGGATAACAAGATTAATGAAAAGATAAGTCAACAAGAAACAGAATTATCCCGCATCTCCGGATTGACGCGCGACGAAGCACGTCAAGAAATGTTCTCGCAGGTAGAACAGGAACTGTCACATGATATGGCTGTAATGGTTAAAGAAAAGAAAGACAAAGCGACTCGGGAAGTAGACAAAGAAGCGCGTGAACTGCTCGCACTTACAGCGCAGCGTTACGCAGCCGAATATACTAGTGAGTCTACGGTATCAGTAGTCACATTACCGAACGATGAAATGAAAGGCCGCATTATCGGCCGTGAAGGACGAAATATCAGAACGCTTGAAACGCTGACAGGTGTCGATCTTATAATCGATGACACACCTGAAGCAGTAATTCTGTCCGGATTTGATCCAATCAGACGCCAAATTGCAAAAAGTGCACTCGAAGCACTCGTGCAGGACGGCCGCATTCACCCTGGACGCATTGAAGAAATGGTGGATAAAGCCCGTCGGAATATGGAAACTGAAATCCGTGACGCAGGTGAAGCTGCAGCATTCGAACTTGATATTCACAACCTTCACCCTGAGCTTGCAAAACACTTAGGTAAAATGAAATACCGCTTAAGTTACGGACAAAATGTACTTAAGCACTCGATTGAAGTCGGCTACCTCGCAGGAATACTTGCGAGCGAACTTGGCGAAAATGTCGCTTTAGCCCGCCGTGCAGGATTACTGCATGACATCGGCAAAGCAATCGACCACGAAATTGAAGGCTCCCACGTAGAAATCGGAGTCGAACTCGCATCCCGTTACAAAGAACAAGATACGGTAATCAATGCGATTCAGTCACACCACGGTGATGTTGAACCGACAAGTGTCATTTCAATTCTCGTAGCAGCAGCAGATGCACTCTCTGCAGCGCGCCCTGGTGCGCGTCGTGAAACGTTGGAAAACTACGTTAAACGCTTAGAGAGACTTGAAGAAATTGCAGAAAGCTACGATGGCGTAGAAAAAACATTTGCAATTCAGGCTGGACGCGAAATCCGCGTAATGGTAAGCCCTGAAGATATCGATGATTTAAAAGCACATCGTCTTGCAAGAGACATTAAGAAACGTGTAGAAGATGAACTGCAATATCCAGGACACATAAAAGTGACAGTTGTCCGCGAGATGAGGGCCATAGAATACGCAAAATAAAAAGATCAGAGACGGGAGTCTCTGGTCTTTTTTGTTTGCTTGTTTATCGTCCCAATGAGCGGTCCACGATGGGACAAATAAGTTTTATCGTCCCAATGAGCGGTCCACGATGGGGCAAATAAGTTTTATCGTCCCAATGAGCGGTCCACGATGGGACAAATAAGTTTTATCGTCCCAATGTGAGCATTCCCATCGATCGACATTATAATCATCTGAAAGTCATCAGTTTATCTACATACCTAAACTTTAATTATACCCATGAAGCTATACAGATTTATAGAGTATTCGTGAAAGTGTCACATACATTTTATGGGAAAAATATATAAACTTGTGTAATAAGTAAACCAGTTTTGCTATTTTTGTATTTAAGTAACTTTTTTAAAAGGAAATCATCATTTCTCCGTATATATAGTATAAGAGATACTTTTTTATATTTAGGAGGAGATAGTTTGTTTATTAATTATCGAGAAATACCAGTTGAACTTTTGTACTATAACGCTCTTTCCGCACGTTCAGAATTATCTCGTAATGAAAAATATCAAATGAAGATTTTGAAAAAAGGTTTTGAAGGTGAATGTTTGTACGATAAAATTTTTGAGGAGACTGGGCATTCTAATGTTTATATTTTTAGAGATGTTTATCTGAAAGTAGGAAATACCGTGACTCAATATGACAGTATTGTAATAACAGATAATAAAGTAACAGTAAATGAAATTAAAAATTTTCATGGTGACTATCATTACACTAAAGATGATTGGTATAGAAATGGAACCTCACTGGAGGATGATGCCTTTGCACAGCTAAGAAGAGCAAAAGGTAAACTAATGAAATTAAGTAAGAATTCATCAGTAAAATTTGAAGTGGATGCTGCATTAATTTTTATCAACGATGATTTCCGGTTGACGAGTGAAAATGACGGTATATGGGATAAAGTTATTGTTCGCAGTCATTTAAGGAGTTATCTTCATAGCTTAAATAACAGTCAGAAGGGAGACAAAGCCAAGAAAATTGCTAACATCATAAATAATAACAAAGTTAATAATATATACTTCAACGAAAAGGCAGATATAAACAGGCTGCGTTTAGGAATTTATTGTGGTGAATGCAAAAGTTTTAAGCAGGTAAAAAGACGTTTTCATTTTACTTGCAGTAACTGCGGAACAACCGAAACAAATGAAACGCATTTTTTACGTGCACTTAGCGATCATAAATTTCTATTTTATAATCAACCAATCACTAAAAAATCTATACTTTATCTAATAAATAATCAGCTAACAAAATCGACACTTGCACGGTTCATGAATGCACATTGTAATATTGAGAAGAGAGGAAGGAGCTCAACACATACTTTTAAGTATTATGATTTTAATGATGCTTTGAAGACAACCGCTGGTCGAAGATACAAGAACACAATTGTAAAATTTGAATAGTCAAAGGGTATGGCCGGCCACGTGGGGACGAATAGACGTAATCACCCTAATGAACGCATCTCATTGGGACTATTAATCATAATCGCCCTAACGAGCCCATCACAATGGGACGAATAGCGTTAAACGTCCTAATGAACTCGTCGTGTTGGGGTAATTAGACCTAATTTCCCCAACGAGCGACATGAGAAGCACAAATGACATAAAATCACCCCCACCCGCCAAACTCTCTCTATTATCCACGCAAAATTAATGTATAATTAAGCAAATAGATAGGGTGATTTGATGAGGATTTTATTCATTGGAGATGTTGTCGGAAAAATTGGCCGACGCATGATTAAAAATTATTTGCCGGGGCTTAAAAGAGAGCACGGTGCACATTTTACGATTGTGAATGGTGAAAATGCGGCACACGGCAAGGGTATTACAGAAAGTACTTATAAAGAAATTTTAAATGGCGGCGCGGATTTTATCACACTGGGTAACCATGCGTTCGCGAAACGCGACGTCTATGATTTATTTGATACGGATGTCAAAATGGTGCGTCCGGCGAATTTCCCGGAAGGTACGCCGGGTGACGGCAGCCGCGTCGTTAACATTAACGGTAAAAAATTATTAATCGTTAATCTGCAGGCGCGCAGTTTCCTCGAGCCGATTGAAAATCCGTTCACAGTAATCGATAAAATTCTAGAAGAGCATGAATACGATGCAGCTTTCGTCGATTTCCACAGTGAAACGACGAGCGAGTCAATCGCGATGGGCTATCATTTAGACGGCCGGGTGAATGCGGTAGTAGGTACACATACGCATGTTCAGACGAATGATGCGACGCGTCTGCCGAATGGTACAGTTTACATAACTGACGTCGGCATGACCGGTTTTAAAGATGGCATACTAGGTATCCGTAAAGATGAAGTGATCCGCAGATTTATTACGAATCTGCCTGAACGTCACGTTGTGCCGGATGAAGGCAAAGGGATAATCAGCGGTGTAATTATCGACACTGACAGCAAAACAATTAAAAACTTTAAAATCGAAGAGTAAGAAAACGGGCGCATCTATAAAAATGCGTCCGTTTTTGCATTAAAAAATAAAATTATTCAATTCAGTGTAAGTTTAATGAAAATTATGTCACTTTTATGGCATAATATAATTAATTCGGTTTTCGAAAGATTGTCATCGAAGACATTTACGTCACAGAAACAAAGGATGGTTATACAATGATTACAGTTTACCGCTACGCTATGAAGTACAAATGGATGATTTTTATTGCTTTAATTTTTATGTTTGTGGAACTGATTGTCGAACTTGTTCAGCCGCTGTTTATTCAGCAGGTCATCGACAACGGAATTATGATTAACAGTATTGACAATGTTATATTCTACCTGGTTATTATGTTCGCAATATCGATTATTGCACTCATTGCTGGTCTGTTGAATACATATTTTACGAGTCATCTGACGAACATGTTCGGCTATGATCTCAGGATGGCAATCTTTACGCGGGTTCAGAACTTTACGCTCGGGACTTTATCGCGTTTTTCAACATCGAGTCTTATTACGAGAATGACACAGGATGTGCTGCAGACGGAAATGCTGCTCTTTATGAGTCTCAGGATACTGTTCCGGGCGCCGCTCTTAGTCGTCGGTTCCCTGATTATGTCATTTATCGTCAATCCGACTCTCGGGTTGTATTTATCAATACTGACACCGGTCCTCGCTGTTTTCTTATTTTTCGCAGCGCGAAAAGGGGCGGCAATATTTCTCCGGGTGCAACACTGGCTGGACAGAATTAACCGTTTTATTCAGCAGAATTTAGAAGCTGTCAGATTGATAAAAGCCAATGACTCAGGTGAATACGAAACCGGGAAATTTGCAAAAGTCGCAGCGAAACTCCGCGACGATACAATTTTTGCCTTAAGACTGATGGAATCGATTCTGCCTGTCCTTTTATTAATTATGAACGGCAGTCTGCTCCTGGTACTGTGGGTGGCATCTGATTTACTTCAGACGAATGAAGTTGCCGTCGGGGAAATTGTTGCAGTTATTAACTATGCACTCCGCATGCAGGGCGGATTCTCGATGTTCGCGTTTCTGATTATCGCCTCGTCCCGCGCCAAAGCTTCGAGTGACCGTATTAGTGAAATACTTCATGCACCAATCGCTGCAGAGGATAAAGACACGTTTGAAGCGGCTGATGGTGCAGGCACAGTTAAATTCGATAATGTGTCGTTCAAATATCCAAACACAGGCCGTTATGTACTGAAAAATATTTCATTTGAAATTTACGACAATGAAAACTTTGTTATTATGGGCGGCACCGGCTCCGGCAAAAGTTCGCTGATTAGTCTGATTCCGAATATGTACGATGCGACTGACGGAAAAGTGATCGTTAATGATAAAAATGTGCTCGACTGGAGTACGACGGAACTCAGACAGACAATCGGTTACGTGCCGCAGCGTGCCATATTATTCACCGGCAGCATATATGAAAATCTGCTCTGGGGGAATTTACACGCTGAAGAAGATGATGTATTTATGTCATCTGAAAAAGCACAGATTCACGACAATATAATGAATTTCGATGAGACGTACGAAACACCGGTCGGGCAAATGGGTGTAACATTGTCCGGCGGGCAGAAGCAGCGCCTGTCGATTGCACGCGCGCTCGTCAGAAAACCGTCCATTCTTATTCTCGATGATTCGACTTCAGCGCTGGATGTCAGAACTGAGAATAATTTATGGGATGCACTGGAAGGCGAAAACGTAACGCGTATCGTCATTACTCAGAAAATCTCTACTGCCGAACAGGCGGACCGTGTACTTCTTTTAGATGACGGTGAAATTTCTGCACTCGGCACTCACGAAGAACTTTTAGCAACGTCAGAACTGTACAGAGACATTTACGAATCGCAGAAACAAGGGGGGCATCTCGATGACTAACTTTTTTGCACGACCCTTTGGGCATGAACCTCTCATAACGAAAGAAGATATGGAGCGCAATAAGCAGGCGAATAAAAAGCGTGCGGATAATATGGGAGGAACTTTAAAGCGTATCTGGCAATTTATGCGCGGTGAACGAAAACGTCTTTACTTGATAATTTCGCTCGTCGTCGTAACAAGTCTCTTAAGCATCGTTGGACCGTTCCTCGTCGGACGCATCGTCGACTTTTACTTTATCCCGCGGGAATTTGACGGTTTGTTCAGAATTCTGATGATTCTTCTGGCAACGTATTTGCTGCTGTCGTTAACGACATTTATTCAGGCGTATTTGATGGTCGGGCTGTCGCAGCGCACGATTTACAATCTGCGTCACCATTTGTTTGAACATATGCAGGAACTGCCGGTGACATTTTACGATAAACGCCAGCACGGCGAATTAATGAGCCGGATGACCAACGATATTGAAACGCTGTCGCAGACGATGAACTCATCGTTCATCCAGTTTACAACGAGTATTGTGACACTGCTCGGGACGTTTTCAGTCATGCTTTACTTAAGTCCGCTCTTAACATTCCTGACGGCACTGATTATCCCGATATTAATTGTCAGTGTCAGATTTATTACGAAACGTACGGGCCCGCTTTTTAAAATGCGTCAGCGCCGTACAGGTGAAATGAACGGCTACATTGAAGAAATCGTATCCGGCCAGGAAATCGTTAAAGTATTCTCACAGGAAGAACGTGCGGTACAGAACTTTGAAGTCCGTGCTAAAAACTTAAGAGAAGTTACATTCTGGGCGAACCTGTACTCCGGCTTCATTCCGAAAATAATGAACATGCTGAACAATATTTCATTTACGATTGTTGCCGGCGCTGGCGGTATTCTGGCACTGACGACAAACGGTGTCGTTACAGTCGGAACGATTGTTGTGTTCGCGGAATATGCCCGCCAGTTTACACGTCCGCTCGCGGATTTATCGAATCAGTTAAACCAGGTACTGTCAGCGATTGCCGGTGCGGAACGCGTATTCCAAATACTCGATACGCCGGCAGAATCAAACGACGGAAAAATTACGGATAAGACAATCGAAGGACACATTGAATTTAAAGATGTCACATTCTCATACAGCAAGGAACAGCACCATCCAACGATTAAGGACCTGTCATTTGAAGTCAATTCCGGAGAATCGGTCGCATTAATTGGTGCCACAGGTGCCGGCAAGACGACGGTGATGCAGCTGCTCGCGCGGTTCTATGAAACCGATAAAGGGCACATCCTTGTAGACGGTGTGGATATTACAGACTATTCGCGGAGCAATATCCGTTCGCAGACTGCGTTTGTGCTGCAAGATCCGTATCTGTTTGAAGCGACCATCCGTGAAAATATCCGCTACGGCAGAATGGATGCAACAGACGATGAGGTGACAGAAGCGGCGAAAGTTGCCAATGCCCATGACTTTATTATGACGCTTGAGCGGGGCTACGATACAGTGCTCGACTTAGACGAAGGCTTTATCTCGCAAGGACAGAAACAGCTGATATCAATTGCGCGGGCACTCATTACCGACCCGGCAATACTGCTCCTCGATGAAGCCACATCCAGCATCGACACAATTACAGAGTTAAAAATTCAGGAATCGCTCGAACGGCTGATGAAAGGGCGGACGAGTATTATTATCGCCCACCGTCTCAACACGATAAAAGCCGTCGACCGTATATTTGTTCTGGATCAGGGAGAAATGCTTGAAGCGGGAACGGAAGAAGAATTGCTGAAGCTTGAAGGTAAATATCATGATATGTTGAATCAGTAAGATATTTTACAAGTAATTCCTAGTAAGTTAAGATGGACTTAATTAAATATTGCACAACCACTGGAGGTGCCTTTTTGAGGCTGAGAAATACTCTTAATACCTGATCTGGATTATGCCAGCGTAGGGAAGTGGCATAGATTCGTTATGCACATCCTTATATTCGGGATGTGCATTTTTGTACTTTGACAAACGAATCAGGAGATTTACATTTAATAAATGAATGCTTTCATATATAATGAATGGTATATATCAACTAAAAGGTGGAACTTCGAATGTATACTAAGAAGGAAATAATAGAAGAAGCAAAAAAGCTCGGTAAAATGATGGCGGAAACAGAACAGGTTGAATTCTTCCAGAAAGCGGAAGCTAAAATTCACGAGAATAATGATATCCGCGAAAAAATGGCTAGTCTTAAAAGCTTGCAGCAGCAGGCAGTAAACTTCCAAAACTACGGTAAAGAACGCGCTTACCAGATGACGGAAGAAAAATTGGCTAAAATCGAAGCGGAATTAGACGAAATGCCGCTTGTAGATCAGTTTAAAGAATCACAGGCAGGCGTTAACGAATTACTGCAAATGGTTTCGCATGCAATCAGCTCAACAGTTACAAGCGAAATCATCGAACAAACAGGCGGAGACCTGATGCAGGGTGAAACAGGCGCTGCAGTCCGCAACAAACCAAACCGCGATCCGGACCAGTTTAAATAAGAATCAGCTACATATTGAATGGCGTTGAAATCTCTGAATTATAGAGTGTTTCAGCGCCATTTTTGTATGTTTTTACAATACACCGACCGCATGAACAGGCCACATGCGGTTAAAGAATACTTTGCGACCGTATGAACGACTCACATCCGGTTAATAACAAATCTCCAACCGCATGAACGACTTACATCGGGTTAATAAAGAATCTTCGACGGTATGAGAGAATCACATACGGTCAATGACGAATTCCCGACCGCATCAGCAAACATAACTCGAACAATTATAAAATGTAATCAAAAGGAGGCACCACCATCAACAAACTTACTAGAAACATGACTTTCACCGCAGCTTTCGTCGCCTTAAACGTTATCTTGAGTTCGCTTATCACAATTCCAATCGGAATCATACGCGCGGCACCGATGCAGCATTTAATCAATGTGCTTGGTGCAGTCATCACAGGTCCCTGGGTGATCGTGCAGTCGTTTATCTCGTCTACAATCAGAATATTATTCGGTACGGGGACCGTCTTCGCCTATCCCGGCAGTATGATCGGCGCGCTCGCTGCCTGGCTCCTCTACAAATACACTAAAAAGTTATCGCTCGCTGCAGCTGGTGAAGTTCTCGGCACCGGCATACTCGGGGCACTCAGTCTCTACCCCTTAATCATCGTGCTGGAGCTCGATCAACAAATTTTCACCATCGTCGCTGCAGCCTTTCTCGTATCCAGTTTTATCGGCGCTCTTACATCGTTTATCATCTTAAAACAATTGGAAAAACACGGAGTCTTACTGCGGATATAAGCGTCGGTGCGTGTTATAATAATACGACAAGATTAATTTAGGAAGTGTTAAAATGCGGGAACCAACACCGATGATGAAACAGTATTTTTCAATTAAAGATAATCATCCGGACAGCTTACTTTTATTCAGACTGGGAGATTTTTACGAGCTGTTTTACGACGATGCAGTCACGGCTGCCAAAGTGCTCGAAATTACATTAACTTCACGCGATAAAAGTAAAGATCCGATACCGATGTGCGGCGTGCCATATCATTCTGCGCGCAACTATATAGCAAAACTAATCGAGAATGGCTTTAAAGTGGCGATCTGTGAACAGATGGAAGATCCAACGCAGGCGAAAGGCATGGTCAAAAGAGAAGTGGTCCGTGTAATTACGCCGGGTACTTTAATCGATGACTTCGGTATGGACGACGGTGCGAGCAATTTCATTCTGGCGCTGCATGAAACTGATGGCAGAACAGAAGTCAGCTATGCGGATATTTCAACAGGTGAAATTTTCGCCTTCAATACAAGCGACCAGACAGAACTGAAAAGTGAAATAGAAACACTGGGCGCCCGGGAACTGGTCACGAATGCTAAAAGTGAACATATCATTCATAGTATTTATAATGATCCGCCGCTCTATACGGTGTTTGAAGCAGACACTCCTTCAGATTATGACTATGAAGATGATGTCGATGAACATCACGCGATTAATCTGCTGTTAAACTACATTCGTGCACAAAATATGCAGGAACTGAAACATTTAAAGACGGTGGAAAAACACCGTATCAATACATTTATGAAATTAAATTATGCAGCCATTTCAAACCTTGAGCTCTTAGAAAACATTCAGACGAAAAAAGTAAAAGGCTCTCTGTTCTGGTATTTAAACCGTACGGAAACACCGATGGGCAAACGCCAGCTCAGAAAATTGATCGAGCGTCCGCTCGTGTCAAAAAAAGAAATTGAAAATCGGCAAAGTATCGTAACGACGCTAATCGAGAACTTCACCGAGCGCCAGCAGCTGTCAGGCATTTTAAATCACGTTTACGATATCGAACGGCTCGTCGGCCGCCTTGCCTTTAACAACGTGGACGTAAAAGACTTAGTCCAGCTGCGCGACTCGCTTCACGGACTGCCGGAATTAAAGGCAGTACTTGAATCACTAAAACTGACAGACAACAAAACATTCCAGAATTTCGACAGCCTGGAAGATGCGTATGAACGCCTGGTAGTTCTAACAGATACACCGCCGAAAACAATCCGCGAAGGGAAAATCTTTAAAGACGGTGTCAGCGATGAACTCGATAATTTAAGAGACATCAGCACAAATGCACGTACATGGCTGAACAATTATCTCGAGTCAGAAAAAGAACGCACTGGCATTAAAAACTTAAAAATCGGCTTTAACAAAGTGTTCGGCTATTACCTGGAAATTTCCAAAGTTCAGGCGATGAACTTCGATGCCGAAAAGTTTGAATATAACCGTAAACAGACACTCACAAATGCTGAACGGTTTATTACACCGGACTTAAAAGAAATGGAAAGTCAGATCTTAACAGCAGAAGACGACAGCATTAAACTCGAATTCAATATGTTCACTGAACTCCGGACAGCTATGATGGACTATATTACGAGACTGCAGCGTACAGCAGAGCAAATCTCGACACTCGATACACTGATATCCTTCGCCTTAGTTTCAAACGACTATCATCTGACGACGCCGGAATTCAAAACGGACAAGTCAATCGACCTGATTGATGCGCGTCACCCAATCGTTGAACGCATGCTGAACGAAAACACATATGTACCGAACGACCTCACGATGACGAAAGATAACTTTATTTATTTAATTACCGGTCCCAATATGTCCGGTAAATCGACGTACATGCGCCAGGTGGCCTTAATCATTATTATGGCCCAGATCGGCATGAGAGTGCCGGCAGAGAGCGCGAAACTGCCGATATTCGATGCCATCTATACACGCATCGGTGCAAGCGATGACTTATCGAGCGGTAAATCGACATTTATGATCGAAATGATGGAAGCTAATACAGCACTCCAGCACGCAACAAAAGACTCGCTTCTGATTTTTGATGAGATCGGCCGCGGGACCAGCACATACGACGGTATGGCACTCGCCCAGGCGATGCTCGTCTATATTCATGAGGAAATCGGTGCGAAGACACTCTTTTCAACCCACTACCATGAACTGACGAACCTGGAAGACACACTGCCAGGGCTGCAGAACGTCCACGTTAAAGCGACGGAATACGACGGCAAGCTGGTCTTCCTGCATAAAGTGAAACCGGGAGCGGTCGAGAAGAGCTACGGCATTCATGTCGCGAAACTCGCAGAACTGCCGGACCGGGTGACGGAACTGGCAGCTGAATATTTAAGCTCATTTGAAAATCAGAACCATGAGCCGAAACTGAGTAAGCGGGACGATATCTTCCAGCTGGAACTGCCGCTCGGTGACAGTGAAGCAGTATCTAAAGACGATAAAAAACTATTAACCGAATTAACATCGCTTGATTTAAATAATATGACGCCGATGGAGGCGCTGAACACATTGCATGAATTAGTGAATAAAGCACGCGGGGAGGGATAGAACATGGGACAGATTCACGTATTGCCCGCTCATATACAAAATAAAATAGCGGCAGGCGAGGTCGTCGAGCGTCCAAGTTCAATCGTCAAGGAGATTGTTGAAAACTCGCTAGACGCTCACTCAACGGTCATCGAAGTATTTATCGTAAACAGCGGTATGGAATCGATTAAAGTGGTCGACAACGGCCACGGCATTGATTATGAAGACCGCACGCTCTTATTTGAACGTCATGCGACGAGTAAAATCGATACGGCCTACGAACTGTTCGAAATACGCTCACTCGGTTTCCGCGGGGAAGCACTTGCCAGTATCGGTGCAGTATCGAAAGTGACCTTGGAAAGTATGCGAAATAATTCGACCCCGTTCAAAATTGTATACAGCGGCGGGAAATACGATGAGGATACCGTCTGGCATGAACGCCGCGGGACAATCATTGAAATTGAAGATTTATTCTTTAATACACCTGCCCGCTTAAAATATATTAAAAACCTGCGTACGGAAGCGGGAAAGATTATCGATATTATGCAGCGGATGGCGCTGAATTATCCTGAAGTCAGTTTCCGTCTCGCGTTTGACGGTAAAGACCGTTTTAAAACGACAGGCAACGGCAATTTAAAAGAAGTAATTAATATTCTTTACGGCATTCAGGTGTCTGCTAACACACTTCCAGTGAGTGCCGAAAGCCCGGACTATAAAATCAGCGGTTATATCGTGAGACCTGAAGTCACACGCAGCAACCGTAACTATATTAACCTGAGTATTAACAACCGGCATGTTCGCCACTTTAAACTGTCTCAGAGTATTATTAACGCTTATCATACGCTGCAGCCGAGAGATAAATATCCGCTGGCATTTTTAAATATTACGATGGATCCGAAACTGATCGATGTAAACGTGCATCCGTCAAAAGTGGAAGTAAAGTTGTCAAAAGAGACGGAATTATTAAAGCTCGCTGAAGCAGCGGTTAAAGAAGCACTGATGGAAACAGAACTGATTCCTGAAGTAGAGCATAAAAAACCAAAAGCTGAAAAAGTTGAACAGCCGGCAATGGATTTTTCGGAGCGCCATGAACAGATCAGAGAGCATATTAATACGTATGAACCGCCGGCACGACAGCAGCGCACGCCGTTTAAAGAAACAGAGAAATCTAGTCAACCGCAACAACAATATACCAATCCGTTTAAACAGGACGCACCGGTTCAGCAGCAGGCTAAACCAAAAGATATACCGGCCTTCGTAGAACACGAACCGCTGCCGGAAAAAGAAAAGCTGCCGTATTTGGAAATTATCGGCCAGCTGCACGGCACATATATTATTATGCAGAATGAAACCGGCATGTATTTAATGGACCAGCATGCAGCACAGGAGCGCATCAAGTACGAATATATTTATCGGAACATTATTAAAGAAGATGACGGCATTCCGCTGTTAATTCCGTATACGTTTGAGTTCAGCTTTGATGATGTCATTACAATCGATGAAAAACTCACTGAACTGCAGGAAATCGGTTTTGATATCGAAAAAAGCGGCATTAAGCAATACACGGTATCCCGTTATCCATCATGGATTAAAGCAAATAATCCGGAAGAGGATATCAATGATTTAATCGAGTTTATCTCACAGACAGATCACTTCGATGTAAATAAGTATCGTGAGGAAATGTCTATTATGATGAGCTGCAAGCAGTCGATCAAAGCAAATCATTATCTCGATAAAAACCAGATGGACGCGCTGCTGACAGAGCTCGGAAAATGTCATTCGCCGTACACGTGTCCACACGGGCGGCCGGTAATTATTCATATGACGACTTATGAAATCGAACGATTGTTCAACCGAATAATGAAGTAGGGGGTCTTGAATTGAAGATTTTAAACCGTACGATGAGAAATAAGGAAAGGAATATTTCAGTAACGCATTACATGCCAGAACGTCCGAAGGCGAGTATCCAGATTCTGCATGGTATGGCTGATCATAAAGCGAGGTACAAAGAGTTTTGTATGTACCTTGCCTTAAATGATATTCACTGCGTGATTCATAATCACAGAGGACATGGTGCTGAAGAAAAGCTGAGTAATCTCGGGCATTTTAATTCGTTCGATGAACTGCTTGAAGATGCAAAGATTGTCAGCACGGCAATGCCCGAGGATATTCCGCATATCGGGCTTGGCCATTCAATGGGTTCAATCCTCTTAAGAAGACTGCTGGAAGAGAATATATATGATGCAGGAATTATTGTCGGTACGGGCAGCAAGGTCAGGTTCTCGGATACAGTGGCAAATGCTTTTATCCAGGCGCTGTCAAAACTGATTCCGGGAACGAAGTCGCGTCTTATTAACAAAATGTCATTTCTCGGCTACGACGGAAACTTTAAAGGCACGATTAAAAACCGCTGGCTGTCTGCGGATGATCAGCACATTCTGGCGTATAATACAGACCCGCATGCCGGTCAGCGCATGAGCGTCAAAGCATTTGCTGAAATACTGAAAAACGTCCGCTACGTTGATTCTTCAAAGTGTCTTAAAAATTACAAAGATATCCCTTACTTATTAATCGGCGGTGCGGATGATCCATTTTCGCATTTCGGCAGGGATTATGAAATTTTGAACTGGCGGCTCGGGCGGCAGTTTACAAATGTAGAAGTGGAACTTGTACCGAATGCCCGTCATGAAGTACTGTTTGAAGAAAACAGAGGCGCAGTATATTCAAACATCGTGAGATGGGTGGAGAAATATGTTGAAAAGTAAATTACTTATTTTAGTCGGTCCGACAGCAATCGGCAAAACATCGTTATCGATCGATATTGCCAAAAAATTTAATGCTGAGATTATCAGCGGTGATTCGATGCAGGTGTATAGAAGCATGGATATCGGCACAGGTAAAATCACTGCAGCTGAAATGGAGAATGTTCCGCATCATATGATTGATATTCTAAATCCTGATGAAACTTTTTCAGTATCAGACTTTCAAGCACAGGTTGAATACCTCGTGAAAGATATAGAATCACGGGGCAAACTGCCGATGATTGCCGGCGGTACCGGACATTATATTAAAGCGCTGATTGAAGGATACGAATTCAATGAAGAAAATCAGGCGGATATCGACCGTTTAACGAAAGAGTACGAGCAGCTGAATGATGAAGAACTGTTCGCTGAACTCCTTAAAATTATGCCGGACAGTGATATTCATCCGAATAATCATAAGAAAATTATTCGTCAGATTGTAAAGGCAAAGCTTGATATAACAGAAAAGAAAGCGTATACACAAAAGGCGAAATATGATACATTCTTAATAGGCTTAACAGCTGACAGAAGTGTGATATACGACCGGATTAATAAACGGGTGGTCGAAATGTTTGAAGCGGGACTCCTAGAAGAAGTAACCGAACTTCAAAATACCGGACTGTCAAAGACAGCCGGACAGGCAATCGGGTATAAAGAATTTCTGCCGTACTTCAAAGGGGAAGCTGCATTACCGGACGTGATGGAGCGCATTCAGGCACATTCACGGCAGTATGCAAAACGGCAGCTGACTTTTTTCCGTAATCAGCTGGATATACACTGGTATGATATCGCACAGTCAAACTCAGATATAATCTTTTCGGATATATATCAATTCTTACAAACAAAAGGGGAGAATTAAATGAATTTGCAAGATTCGTTTTTAGGGGAGTACAAAGAATCAGGGAAGGAAATCACAGTGTTTTTAATGAACGGTTTCCAATTACAGGGGAAAATCAGCGACTATGATAAGTACGTCGTTGAACTTGATTCAGAAGGTAAAGTTCAAATTATATATAAGCATGCAATCAGTACTTTTATACGTGCATAAGAAAAACAGCCGGACATTATGTCCGGCTGTTTTGAATTTAACCTGCTAAATATTTTTTGATATCATCTTCAACATCAAGCGGTGATTTTTGCGGTGCATAACGTTTAGCTACTTTACCTTCACGGGTAACTAGAAACTTAGTGAAGTTCCACTTAATCGAATTAGTAATTAAGCCGGATTTACCTTCAGTTAAGTATTTAAATAGCGGATGAATATTCTCGCCTTTAACATCTATCTTCTCCATCACGGTATATGACACGCCGTGCTGCTCGCTGTATAAGTCACGTGCTTCAGTCGCTGAACAGGGTTCCTGATTCATAAAGTTATTGGACGGGAAAGCCAGAATTTCAAGACCGATATCATGGTATTTTTTATATAGTTTTTCAAGCTCATGGAGCTGGTTGTTAAAACCGCACTCACTTGCTGTATTAACGATCAGTATTACTTTTCCTTTTAAATCCTGCATCTGTATATGGTCGCCGTCTGCATCCTGTGCAGAGAGATCATAAAATGTTGTTTTCATCTATGATCCTCCTTTCCTGGTCACTTTGCATAATATTGGTTATTATAATATAGCCTTATTAATATAGTTGAAACATGATATTGTAATATTAAACAAAGAAACTGGAGGTGTTTGTCATGGATTTGACACATACCGGAGTAATTCTTGCGACGAACACGAAACAAAATAAAGATGTGGAGTCGGAAGTCAGAGAGCTTAAAGAGCTCAGCGAATCGATAGGAATAGAGATTATCGGCACGCATATTCAAAACCGTACATCGATAGACAGAAAGAGTTATGTGGGAAGCGGCTTTTTAGAAGAAGTAAAGATGCAGTATGAGGATATTGACTATTGCATAATCAATGATGAAATACTGGCAAGCCAGAACCGCAGAATAGAAGAAATTATGGATACGAATGTTATTGACCGTACACAGGTCATTCTTGATATATTCAGTCTGAGAGCACAATCTAAAGCAGGTCAGCTGCAAGTGGAGCTGGCTCAGCTTGAGTATTTAGTGCCCCGCTTAAAAGGTCAGGGTATTAATCTTTCGAGACTGGGAGCAGGTATTGGTACGAGAGGTCCAGGTGAGACGAAGCTGGAAACGGACCGTCGTCATATTAACTCGCGGATCAGTGATATAAAAAAGCAGCTGCATGTCATTGAAGACCACCGTTTAAGATACCGTGATAAACGACGTTCGAACCAAGTGACGAAAGTGTCGATAATCGGCTATACGAACGCAGGCAAGTCAACGCTGTTTAACAAACTGACGAATGCAGGCACGCTGCAGGAGGACAAACTGTTTGCGACACTGGATCCCTTAACAAGAGAAATGGTTTTACCGTCAGGATTTCAGTGTATAATATCGGATACCGTTGGTTTTATTCAAAAACTGCCGACAACATTAATAGAGAGTTTTAAATCAACGCTGGAAGAAGCGGCGGACAGTGATTTTATCATTCACGTCATTGATAATAATGCACCAGATATTGTGAGTCAGTACGATACGGTGCTGGATTTAATCGATTCACTCAGTATGAAGGAAATACCGCAGCTGATACTGTTTAATAAAACAGATTTAAATAATAAGAAACGACTCTTGCCGATGAAGCCGCATAAGTTTGTAAATATGAACATGCCGGCACAGGATATATTAATGGAGATAGAAAACTTTATGGTAAAGTCTTTTGATGCATATAATACGTCGATACCATTGAGAAGACAGGATAAGCTTTACAGTTTGAAGAGACAGACAATCGTTAAGACTGTTGATATAGATGATGAGAAAGTTAAAATCAGCGGGTTTGAACCTGCAGGTAATTTTGTAAAACGTATAGTAGATAAGGATGACGAGCGTGACTAATGAGGACAAGATTTTAAACATCATGAACGAGGCTGAAGAAACACTGCAGCCGTATTTTAAAAAGAATAAAGACATTGCTTATATAAACTTTAAAAAGGTGATGGCCGCCTTTACAGAGCATTCTGTAACAGAGAGCGACTTCAGCGGTACGACGGGCTACGGCTATGATGACGTCGGCCGCGATAAGCTTGAAGAGATATACAGGGATGTGTTTAAAGCACAAGACGCACTTGTACGCACGCAGATTATTTCAGGCACACATGCAATCAGTCTGGTGCTGTTAAGCCTGTTAAAACACGGTGATGAGCTTGTGTATATTACAGGGCAGCCTTACGATACGCTTGAGAAAGTAATCGGCAATACTGAAGATGATATTGGCAGTCTGAAAGAAATGGGCGTCACGTTTAAGACAGTTGATTTAAAAGATGATCAGTTTGATACAGAAGCAATATTAAACAGTATCAATGAGAACACTAAAATTATCGGCATTCAGCGTTCCAGAGGATACTCATCGCGTAAATCGATGAATATTGATGAGATAGAAGCAATTATAAAAACAATCAAAGAAAAACACCCGAATATTATAATATTCGTGGATAACTGCTACGGTGAATTTGCTGAGACTAGAGAACCGCTTGAAGCGGGTGCGGATATTATGGCAGGCTCGTTAATCAAAAACCCGGGCGGCGGCCTGGCTAAGATGGGCGGCTATGTTGCAGGTAGAGAAGAACTCATAAAACGCGTCAGCTACCGTTTAACAGTACCGGGCGTCGGCAAAGAGATGGGTGCGAGCCTGAATACGCTGACTGATATGTACCAGGGCTTCTTTATGGCGCCACATACTGTAATGGAATCTATTAACGGTGCACTGTTAATGAGCTATGTCTTTGAACAGCTGAATATGAAACCATCACCGAAGTACACAGAACCTCGTACTGATTTAATCCAGAGTGTGTCGTTCAATAATGAAGAGGAAATGATTACATTTACTCAGATGATCCAAAAAGCGAGTCCGGTCAATGCAAGATTTATGCCGATTCCTGATTTAATTCCAGGCTATCAGAATCCTGTGATTATGGCGGCAGGAACGTTTGTCCAGGGCGCGTCGCTGGAATTATCAGCGGATGGTCCAATTAGGCCACCGTATACAGTATACGCTCAGGGCGGACTGCATATTGAACATGTTAAATATGCGCTGGAAATGTCTTTGACGGAACTCTCTGAGAAGAATATGATAGAGCTATAATAAATTGTGAACCATAAGTGTCGCTATTCGATAGTGACACTTATTTAAATTAAGCGTATAATTAACTTCGAAATTATAAATTGGAGCTTACCTAATGAAAAATGTCTTTGCTTTGTTAAAAGAAAACTTTGAGAACCTTCATTTAATATGGAAGTTAAGTCTCTACAATATAAAAGCGCAGTATGCAAACCACTATCTGGGTATACTGTGGGCAATATTAATGCCAGCAGCGCAAGTGGGAGTATTCTATGTGATATTCGGTCTCGGTTTAAGAGGAGACAGAGGAGACGTACAGAACGTACCATTCCTCGTCTACCTGATTACGGGTATTTTTGCCTTTGGCTTCATTTCTGGTTGTATTAACGCAGCATCGAATGCTATCAGCAGTCAAATAGGTCTCGTTACTAAAATGAAATTCCCATCGAGTGTACTGCTTTCAATGTCGATGGCAAACAACGTAGTAACGTTTATGATTATGACGTTTATAGTACTCGTTATCAGTATCGTTAACGGTTATTCAGAACCATTACATTATTTAGTCTGGTTTTACTTTATGTTTGCTACTATTGTTTTTACATACAGTATTGCTTTAATTATGTCATCTGTGAATATACTCATAAGAGATTTTAAAAATATTCAGGCCAACGTAATGAGAATGTTCTTCTTCATCACACCGATATTTTGGGAGCCGGCAGGACGACCGCCGTTAATGGAAACTATTATGGCGTTTAACCCGCTTGCTTATCTGTTAATGACATTCAGGTATGCATTGATATTTGACGGTCCGGCATTTTACGGCACCGCATCTGACCATATTTTCTTCTGGTCAATTACGCTGTTCTTATTCTTCGTTGGTGTACAGGTTCATTACAGATATAAAGACAGGCTGGTTGATTACCTATAGAGGTGGATTATTATGTATAAAGTAAAAGTTGATAAAGTTTCTAAAATTTATGATATTAACCGCAATAAGGTCGCAAAAATATTATCGCTGCTGACTTTCGGTAAATTATATAAGGCAAAACCGTTCTATGCATTAAGAGATATTGATTTTGAAGTTAATGCAGGGGACACAGTGGGTATATTAGGGTTAAACGGATCTGGTAAGACAACGCTATCTGATTTAATTGCTGAGGCCACAGTACCTTCAAAAGGGAAGATTAACATTAATGGGAGAGTATCTCTAATAGCGATTAGCGCCGGACTCAATGCCGAATTGACTGGTGAAGAGAATATACGGATTAAGTGTCTGATGCATGGCTTAACAGAAAAGCAGATTGATGAACGCTACGACGACATTTTGCAATTCAGCGAACTGGGTGAATTTATAAAGCAGCCGATTAAAAATTATTCAAGTGGTATGAAATCGAGACTTGGATTCGCAATCGCCATTCACACAGACCCGGATATCTTAGTTGTAGATGAAGCGCTGTCTGTTGGGGATGAGACGTTCGCCAATAAGTGTATTGACCGTATGCGCGATTTTCAGGAGCAGGGTAAAACTATTTTCTTTGTATCTCATGCTACAGGTCAAATTAGACAGTTCTGTAATAAAGCGGTCTGGGTTCAGTACGGTGAGATGAAACAATTCGGTGAGATGAAAGATGTTGTTAAAAGTTACGCTGAGTTTGTAAACCAGTATAAGAATCTGACTAAAGACGAACAAATAGAATATAAAGATAAAATGGTTGGTATTCAAATGGAAGAAAGTCAGCATTTGGAACTGCCAAAAGAAAAAATAAATATGAACAGTGTCGCCATCGGTACACTGCTGTTTCTGTTTATGATGTTTGGAATTGTTTTTCAGATTTTTAGTTTGTAAATAGTCTGGTAAACTAATATAAACATATGTAATATTGTGATTTAGTTCATTTTAGATTAGACATTAGGAGAATACACATGAGATACCTTCAGGGAATCATTTCATACGTAACTTTAAAATATAATATGCCAGTCGTCTCACGACATATTCTGAAACTGAGTCTGACGAAAAAAATTGGCAAACAGGAGCCCGGTCTAAGTTTCTTTCTGCGGAAGTCTGAGCATTTAACATTGATGGACTTAATAGACAACATGCGTCTCCAGAATGATTATGAGGCGTATTTAAAGGCGCTCATTTTACGTCATGAAAAGAACTACAAAGGTTCTCTTGAAATGGTCGCGAATGACCGTAATAACGCTCTTGTGCCTTTTAAGACTAAGTTATACTATAATTTGAAACGTTATGATGATGTAATAAATATTGCAGACTCAGGTCACGATGTGCTCGGTGAACTGTCAGAAGAACAACAGATGGTAATTGTGCGCAATTTAATGAAAGATAATCAATATGAATCAATTGAAAAAATGATCGATCGGACCAGTAAGAACAAAGTGCAACTTGAAGAGCTGTATCATCAGGAAAAAGATGATTTATATTATAAATATTCCTGGTCTCAGTATCGGACAATGATTCTTGATGATGTCGACCCGAATGCACCATTCACGGATATCAAAGAAGCGGTGGACCATACCGATGAGAACATGCGGGATCTGGGCTATGTACTGGTTATCAATAATTATTCTGTTAAAGAGCAGAATCTAGATGATCTAAACAAATTTTTTGTAGACTATATTAATAAAAATGAAAAGCTGTTTAAATACATAGACCCGATAGCAGTAGATACGCTAGACTTTAACTTAAGTGCCAACGATAAGAAGTCGGACCGGCTGCAGAACTTGTTGAATTACTATCATTTCGGCAAAGGTACTAAAATGCTGATGAATAAAATTATGAAGCT
The DNA here is from genome assembly GCF_000425845.1 of Jeotgalicoccus psychrophilus DSM 19085. GTDB lineage: Bacteria > Bacillota > Bacilli > Staphylococcales > Salinicoccaceae > Jeotgalicoccus > Jeotgalicoccus psychrophilus. Next base: position 370,898 of record NZ_AUEF01000001.1, on the reverse strand, counting down.
TCTTCCGGAAGTGACTTTGAATGCACAGCACATTATGAGTATTAGAAGACTGGTGCTTGACGGACATTTAAACTTTAATGATTCACTGATTAAGAAGATGTTTAATTCCGACAAGCGTCTGGAAAATGTTTTTCACAGTGCCACACTTTTTATAGATGAAGATACACGCACGATGACAGATAAATTTGTCCATCATAATTTCAGCACTAGAGAAAAAACAAGGATCTACAGCACAGTGATTAATCAGCTGCAGCGTGTCAATAAACGTTATGATTTACCATTCTATATTTTTTCTTTTTTAGAAAAAAATTCAAGAAAAAAGCAGAGTCATACTTATATACTGGCTAGATTTTATGCGACTGCTGCTGAAAAAGAGAAACTTAATTTACTGATTTCATCCAACACACTGGATAAGCAGTTAAAGATACATATAAACTTATCGATGTATCTGTTTAATTTAAATATGTATGTATGTTCGCTTCACCATGCGAGAGAAGCATATAAACTTAAACCGAATAATGCGGATGTATTGCGTTCTTTAATACGCTCTCATCATGTGATGGGGAATATTGACGAGAGATATAAAATGCTTCAGGAAATGAGAAAGCAGTTTGCATCCAGAGTCTATCCCGGAGAATTTTTAATGGCTGAACAGGAGTATGAGCTTTTCCGCAGTGAATGGCAGCCTAAACCGCTGGCTGAAGATATCGTCTACAAAGATGATGGGAAAACAGTGCTTTTCGTACTGAATAAAGCGATGCCTGCCATTAACGGCTATACAATCCGCACGAATGAGATTGTTTCAAGAGTGCGGGATTTCGGCTACCGTCCGGTCGCAACATCGAGACTCGGCTGGTCTCCGGAACACGAGAATTATACAAAACCTGGTCTAGATGAAGGTGACTACAGGACTTATTATATAGACAAGTCGGATAAGTATTTAACAAACCGCACACCTATGAGAAAATACTTCAATGTTTATAAAGATGAACTATTAAAAATTGTGCTGGAAGAAAAACCTGCAATCATACACGCGGCGTCCAATTTCCAAAATGCGCTGCCGGCAATCAGACTCGGGAATCAGCTTAAAATTAAAACAATTTACGAAGTCCGCGGCCTGTGGCACCATACGCAGACATCAAAAGTGCCAGAATTCTTTAACTCCGACCGTTTTAATATGCAGGAGCACTATGAAATATTATGCTGCCAGCATGCGGATGAAGTCATCGTTATCAGTGAAAGCTTAAGAGAATATTTAATCTTAAAAGGGATTGCTGCAGAAAAAATTACAGTACTGCCTAACGGTGTGGACAGTGAAGTACTCTCGCCTATAGAAAAATCTGATGATATTATCGAGCGCTATCAGCTGGATAATAGTATTGTTCTCGGATTTGTGGGTTCTATTACAAATTACGAAGGTATTGATTTAATTATCGATACTGTTGAAACACTGAATAACAGCGGCGACTATAAGAAGCGTTTTAAACTGTTGCTGGTTGGTGACGGACAGTACCGTGCCACGCTGCAGAGAAAAGTTCTGAATCAGAATTTAAGCGAAGATATTATCTTTACAGGCAAGGTGCCTTTTGAAACAGTTAAAGATTACTATTCTGTAATTGATATTGCGCCGTTTCCGAGACAGGATAAGCTGGTTTGCCAGCTGGTTACGCCAATTAAAACTTATGAGGCAATGGCCATGGGTAAACGCGTCATCGTAAGTGATGTTAATGCCCTGAAAGAGATGGTAATAGACCAGATTAACGGTGTTTACTTTAAAGCAGATAATAAAGAAGCATTTACAGAAGCCGTAATCAGTGTGCTTAATAATGATTCTATAGGAGAATCTGCAAGGGAATGGGTAGTGGATAACCGGGACTGGTCTGTACTCCTGAAAAAACTTATAAAAGTGTATGAAAAACTGGATATCAAAGCAAGTTAAAAACGAGCCGCACTCAATGTGCAGCTCGTTTTTACTGTTGAAGGAAATTTATATATTTTTGCATTGCAGGAGAAGACTGACTGATAACCTGTCCGTGCTCATTAATGAAGTCAGTTAACTCTTCTTGGGACATTTCTTCAAGAAGTGCCAGTGAAGTTTCCATTAAATCCTGATGCTTAATAAATGGTACTGTAATTTCTTCTGGCTGATATACATCAATTCCCATGTAGCCTTCCGTGTACTTATACGGATTGCCGATAAGACCTTTGATATTCATCCGGTTAATTAAAAGAAGCAGCATCCATTCATCTTTCTTACCTGGAATTTCTGCGTACTCAGGCATAGTATCTTTGTTAGAAAGTTTGGACTCCTTGTAAATATATGTCTGTGAAAATCTTGGTTTAACACTATCAGTATCAGGCGCGACTCTGATTCGGTATTTGCCGCCTTCATCAAGTTTAAACTGACAGTATCTCGAGTCCGTATTATGAGACTTTTTATACCGATGGCCGTCTTTATATAGTTCGTAGACATAATGTCTCGGTTCAATATAGTTCATGTAAACAGAGAGAATATCGTTTTCCAGTTTCTCATCGAAGAGCAGCTGGTTTTCATAGTTGTCTGAATTGAATTTTCTCAGCTGCTGAACGATACTGTCGTATGCTTCGATAGGCGCATTAAAAATATCTTTTACACTTGAACTATCAGCACTTATGACAAGTTTATTATCGATACTGTTATAGAGCAGCTCATACATCCCGTTTATAAAATCATCATGTTCATTGCCGGGTGTTACATTTAAGAGAATCACCTGATCATAAAAGTTTGTCAGTTCAATGATTTTGTCCAAATGTTTTTTTAATGCTTTGAACTGATCGATTTTACGCAGGTCTTCATATTCTATTTTCTCATCGATTAGTTCAAATGATTCTTTGTTAAAGTATGAACCATTATATTTTACAAGCGGATTCAATTCACTTAAGAGATCTATCATAAGAACTTCTGAACGTGACTCCTGGAGTTTCGTCAGGTTCGCTTTGTTCAAATCTCTGTGAGCTGTTGAAATTTCAACGATATCTGACGTGTTAATATCTTTCATTGACACCGGATAAGGTTTGGAAAGAAGAGAAAGGAAGCTCTGTCCTGACACAAAAATATTTACATCATACGGGAAGTTTCTGAATTCTGTTAAGCGGCTGGTGAAAGTACTGCCTATAATATCAATTTTCATTAATTTGCACCTCAAGTTTATTCTTAGAATGTTTTCTATTTCAATGCCTTAATAGTATAATATAGAGTGAATCAATTATAAGGAGTCGGCGTGATGTACTTTATAAAGAAAAATTTACTTAATATTATCATCTGTGTGTTAGCATTTGGCGTCATTGGTACCGTGGTGAATTTTTTCATACCACCGTCCAGTACAACGTACGAAGAATATTATACATTAGAAAACGGTCTGGAACCAAATTCAATTGCAAATTTAAATATTCAGTTAAATGAAACGGTCAATAATGTTTCTGAGAATATTAAGGTTGCAAGTGTTGAAGGACAGTCAGGCTCCGATATACTGAGTCTGATTATTAATACCGAAGCGGGAATTAACTACAATTCAATCCATGCTCAGGCAATGGATATAATTGCAGATGAAGGTATAGTCACTGCAGATAATGCTGGAATGAACATGTATGAAACACCAAACACTGCGCTTAAATCATTAATTATTTTAATGTCATTATTAATTGGAGCTGCTATTGGAATTATAATGGCACTGAACAACAGAAATATAAGTACTGAAGAAGATATTCAGCACTATCTTGGCGAAAGAACACTGGGTACTTTCTAGGAGTGATACGATGAGTGAAAGTGAAGAAAGATTAATCGATTTTGACGAAGATATAATTAATAAATTGTACGACACGGCAATTGCCATCAGAAATGAAAATCATGATAATCCAAATAACAAGACTCTATTTTCATCTGTAGACCAGAGAATGGCAACTGTGGATGCAGCGATGCATATTGCATATATACTAACAGAACTTAAAGACAAAGTACTGGTAGTGAATCTAGACAGCAGCAGCACCGGCAGCATTGAAGAATATATTCATTCAAAATCAAAACCGAATCTGTTTTCTACGCTGAGAATATCCATGTTTTTAAGTGAAGCGATTAACCAGACCAAGTATGAAAAATTGGATATTATTCATGTGGAAGAAATGCCTGAAACTGAACTGATGGATAAGTTCGGCCAGTACAACGTACTGTCGAAATTAAGCCCGCTTAAAAATTATTATGATCATATCTTTATTATTGGTCCTGAGTTTCAAGAGCTGGAAAATTATGGTGCGATTTTAGAACTTGCGGATACTGCTGTGACTTTAGTAAGTGCTAAAAAGAACGACAGGTATGAATTAAATCACTATTTACAAAAAATTAACCTTTTTAATGTAAAAAGTTTTGGTATACTAAGAAAAGCAGATTGAATTTAATTAAGAAAAGGTAGGGTGTTTCAGAGTGAAACTTACAACAATCGGATTAGGATATATCGGGCTGCCGACTTCAATCATGTTTGCAAAACATGGTGTTGACGTAGTTGGGGTCGATATTAAACAAGAAGCAGTAGATATGCTAAATGGAGGGCAAATTCACATCGAAGAGCCTGGTTTACAAGATGCACTGGAAGAAGTGCTTGAAACTGGTAAATTCAGAGCATCAACGATTGCTGAAGAAGCAGATGCGTATATTATTGCTGTGCCTACACCAAACAACAATGATGAGTACAAATCAGCAGATATTTCAATCGTAATGTCAGGTGTTGAGTCGATTGTGCCTATCCTTAAAAAAGGTGATACTGTAATTGTGGAATCGACAATTGCACCGCGTACGATGGATGATCACGTTGCACCTTATCTTGAAGAGCAAGGATTTAAAATCGGGGAAGACATTTACTTAGTACACTGTCCTGAGCGCGTGCTGCCGGGTCAGATTATGCACGAACTTGTTTATAACAACCGTATTGTCGGCGGAATGACGCCTCAGTGTGTTGAAGCAGGCAAAAAAGTGTACGGCACATTTGTACAAGGTGAAATGATCGAGACAAATGCTAAAACAGCAGAGATGTCTAAACTGATGGAAAACACATATCGCGACGTGAACATTGCTTTAGCTAACGAGCTTGCAATGATTTGTAACCGTCTGGATATTAACGTTCACGAAGTAATTGAAATGGCTAACAAGCATCCGCGTGTTAACCTGCACACACCGGGACCTGGTGTCGGCGGACACTGCCTGGCTGTAGACCCTTACTTCATCATTGCTGAAGCACCGGAAGAATCTCCGTTAATTCAGTTATCAAGATCAATCAACGTGTCTATGCCTGAATATGTAGTAAGCATTACTAAAAAAATGCTGTCTAAGCTGAATGGCAACAAAGTAACTGTTTTCGGTTTAACATATAAAGGTGATGTGGATGATATCCGTGAATCACCAGCGTTTGATATTTACGAACTGCTCCGTAAAGAAGAAGGACTGGAAGTAAATACTTACGATCCGCACGTGAAAATGGACTTTGTTGAGAAGGATATGAAGTCTGCAGTGACTGATTCTTCATTAGTATTAGTGTTAAGTGACCACAGTGAGTTCAAAATCTTAACTGATAACGATTTTGAAACAATGAAAGACAAAGTAATCTTTGATACTAAGAATGTAGTACCTAATAACTTCTCTGAAGTTCAATACTACAACTACGGTAATATTCAAAAATTCTAGTATAAATATAAATATAAAAACTGTAGACAAAGTTAATAGCTGACCTGTCTGCAGTTTTATTTTTTATAATTTAATAATACATAAATGCGGGGTAGAGAAATGGAACATAAATTAGATAAATTTTTGAGACATGTTAAAGAATTTGATGTCAGTCATTATGTGTGGGTTTATGAAAAAGGGAACAAACCTTTACTGCAGTCAGTACAGTCAATGAAAAAACTTGGAGAGCTAAAGGATTATCAAAAGCAGATAATGCGCGTTTTGGCTCACAGAAAAGCGGATAAGAAAGATTACTACTATTTGGAGTATGAAGGCAATGAACTGGGCTGGGCTGAATTAAAAACATCTATTGTTGTTTATTCAAAGCCGCGTGAACATGTAAGACTTGATCTTGATAAGTTCATGCAGGAACAGGATAAACAAATCTTCGTTGTAGCTAAAAATAACTTAAGTCTGTTGAAAGATCAAATGCTCGATTCCAGATTTATTATGATTAAAGATGGGATTGAATATGAAGCGCTGTTTAAAAAACATCGTCTGCAAGGCTGGTTCTCTTCAGATACGCTGGTGCGTTCTGAAAGAGCAAAAATTAATGTAACTGGATATACCGACGACTTTAAATTATATGAATTTAATAACCTGACATCTGAAGTGCGGGTTGATGAAGCTAAAGTATATCCGATTACTATTGTGCATATGTTCAGAGATATAAACCTGGCAAAAGTTAAAACAGGCATGGGAAATTACTGGACAGATATGAGTGAACTGGAATATGACAAAGCAAACCTTCCTGAATATGAACCTCAATACACGTTTGATGAAACAGTCGTTTACGATTTGATTCAGAATGTATCAGAAGAACGTAAAATGACAAAAGCTCTGGTTGAACGCTTGAAAAGTCAGTACAGAGATACTGATATTGAAATAGAACCTTCAAATACTGAAGAAGTAAACGATTTAATTGTCGACAAAGATATCGAATTGTTAAAAGAAGAATTGGCATTTGAGAAAGAAAAACGTAAAAATGTTGAACAGAAATATAAAAATCTTAAACAATCGTTCTTCGGTAAGCTCCAGACGAAATACTGGCAAATGAGAAAGTAGGTGTATTGTATTGACGACTAATAATAATGAATCAGTATTACCTCATGTAAGTATTTCAGATAACTACTTGCTGGGGTTATATCAGTTGGCTAAATTCCATGATGTCGATACATATGGGGATCTCTTTAATAAAGATGTATCGACATCAACTCAGTATCATGATTTGTCTCTGGAAGAGTACTACAAGTTATTCAATGAGCAAGGCAAACCAGGTTTAATCGATGAAGTCGAGAGATTGGCTGAACATGTAATAGAATCTAACGGTTCCAGATTGTTCAAAAAAATAGATTTAAATGTCGGCATTATTTGTGATGAGTTTTTATATGAAGCTTATAAAGATGTTGTGAACCTTCATTACATTAACTACGACAAAGACAATATAGATATTGATTTTGACTTTGTTATCGTAGCAACAACCTGGAAAGGCATCGACGGCAGCTGGCAGAATGTATCGAAAGACAAGTCAGAAGAACGTCATCATCTGTATGAACTGATTAAAGAACTGCAGGATAGAAATATACCGACATTGTTCTACTCAAAAGAAGACCCTGTTAACTATGATCAGTTTATTGAGATTGCCAAAAAATGTGATTATGTCTTTACATCAGCAGAAGAAATAATTCCGCGTTATATCGAAGCAGTCGGTCATGACAGGGTGTATAAACTGGAGTTTGGAATCAATCCGCATAAACACAATCCAATTGGGATTAATGCACCTGAATTTAAAGAGTACAAATATGACGTTATTTTTGCGGGCAGCTGGATGGTGAAATATCCAATCAGAAACCAGGAATCAGCAATGGCATTTGATGGGGTAGTTAAAGCACAAAAAGATTTAACAATTATAGACCGTAACTTGAAGCAGGAAAATAAGAGATATCATTTCCCGCCGAAATATATGGAATACTTATCATACCCATTGCCGCATGACTTGCTTATGAAGACTCATAAAATATACAGAAACGCGATTAACGTTAACTCAGTTAAGTATTCAAATACGATGTTTGCAAACAGAGTATATGAACTGCAGGCATTTGGTAATATTCTGCTGTCTAATTTCTCAGTTGGAGTGAACAGTAAATTCCCTCATGTATTTATATATAATTATAAGACGGACGTACCACAGTTTTTAACTAATACATCAGACAGAGCAATTCGAGAAATTTCATCTGCAGGTATACGTCAGACAATGAATTATGAAACGACATACCACAGAATTAAATATATGTATGAAATACTTGGCCACGAACTTGATGTTGATAGCGCCAAAGTACTTGTAGTTTTAAAATCAGAAGATAAAGACGCCGATCAGATGGTTAAAGCACAGTCATATAAAAATATTGACTTTATTAATATAGAAGAACTCGATGATATTGGATTATCTCCATACCGTTTCATTACTTATTTTGATAATGAAAAATATTACTATGAAGAGAACTATATTGAAGAACTGGTCAGCGGATTCAAATATGCGGATGTGGACTTTGTTACGAAAGATAGGACTAAGGAAAAATATAACTTTACAGATAATTTCTCAGATATTGGACTGACAATGTTTGATTTAAATATTCTTCCAGATGCGAGAATTGAAACAATCAAAGAAAAAGAATTATCAGGACTGAATATAGATGATACTGAAGTCGTCCTTCATACGGAGCTGCCGGTGAAGAGCAGCAGACCGCACAAACTGAGTGTTGTTATACCAATTCATAATAATGGAAAGTATCTTGAGAATAAATGTCTACGCAGTCTGAAGCGCCAGTCTGTATATAACGATATGGAAATTATTTTCGTAAACGACGGCTCAACAGATGAAGAAACAGTCAATATAGTGAAGCGTTTAATCAGACGTAATCCGGATATTGTGTATTATGAATTCGATGAAGCATCGGGCAGTGCATCAGCACCGCGTAATAAAGGTGTGGAGCTTGCTTCAACAGAGCTTGTAACGTTCCTTGATCCTGATAATGAAGCGACAGGAGACGGCTTCAGCAGACTTCTCAAGGAGATTGAAGCGGATCCCAGTCTCGATATGGTAGTCGGTAATATGGTTAAAGAAGACCAGAATGAAAAGAGTATATTCAATTATTATAAAACAGTGCAGCATTATAACTACAAGAGCAACCTGATTGATGATACCAAAGCTTTCCTGAAACGTTCGTTCCTAAAAGCCCAGAGTATTCAGGCTATGATAGTGCGTAAAAATATTATTGATGATAATAATATAAAAATGGTTGAAGGTGCAATAGGACAGGATACGATTTACTATCAGGAACTGCTGCTTCATTCTAATAAAGTGAAGGCAATCGATGAAGTGATTCATATGTATTACGGTGCTGTTGCTGATTCTGTTACAAATACAGTCGGACTCTCATTCTTTGAAAAGTACTTAAAGCTGGAAAAATACCGTATTAACTTCCTGAGAGAAAATGATTTAATTAACGAATATCTGGAAGATCGTTTTGAATATTACTTAATGAACTGGTATTTGCCGAGACTTGAAAGAGTAGAAGAAAATAATCAGAGCATTGCTGCAGAGAAACTGCATGAGATATTCAGTCTTTACAAAGAATATATCGGTGATGACTATGCACTTGTCGAAGAGAAGATTTTAGAATACAAAAAATAATGTTGCTCAGATAACATCTTCTAAGAGAAACAACGTTTTGTGGGGGGAACACCGTGTTAGTAAATAATATCGAAACATCGTATTCATATGTATTACTGCATCAATCCTTGCAGGGGGACAATATCACACAGAGTTCTAGAATAAATATCGGAGAATACACCTTATATCACAGCCAGGATATGGACGTAATAAAGTATGAGGAAAATAACACTCAGCTTATCTTATTCGGGTATATGCTGGATATCCGTAATGGCGATTTAACAGATACAGAAATTCTTAAGAGCCTGTCAGTATCAGATGATATTGACAGAGCGCTTGATTATATCAACGGCCGCTACGTGCTGATTGTTAACAAAGAAGGCAGTGCAGAAGTATATACAGATGCGAGCGCACTGCTGCCAATTAATTATGCTGAAGAGCACAAGGTGATTTCATCACATGATATTCTGATAGAAGAAGTAATGAAACAGAATAATATCGAAGTGAAACCACTCAGAGATGAACTGAAAGGCTCATTTGATTTTACAAGATATGAAAGTATATTTAAATTTAATCCCAGTTTAAAACTTAATCTAAGTACATGGAAATTTAAGAGATATTATCCGGATCAAGAGATTGTTCCTAAAAGCATTGATTTAGTTATTAAAGAACTGGAAGTATATTTTATTGAAATGATTAAGTGGCTAAAAAATTCTCAGAAAGAAATCATACTGACTTTAACAGGAGGCTATGATTCCCGGGTCTCAATGGCACTAACCAACTCTTTCAGTGAAAAGGTAGAATATATTACATACCTTCACCCGAATCTTGCGCGTCTCAGCGAGCGGGCACAGGAGGTTTACGATATTGATATGTATGTAACTAAAACTATCGGTACCAACTTAAATGTAAATCACACAATGGTGGATCTGGCAGACTATAATTTACAAGGGGAAGAAAGAAAAAATGCCCTGAAAACATTGCAGACGGCACATTCATTCTCGTTAATTGATTACTTCCGCAATGAAAGAAAGTTTAATAAGGCGCTTCATATTAAGTCGACAGTATACGGCATGGGGAAATCAGACTTTCCTTTAAAGAAAAACCATAAGCCGGACACTTTTGAAGAGATGTCGGAATTTATACACGGCGTCTCAAAAGAAGCGGTTAAACTGCCGAATTACGAAGCTTTAGTTAATGAATACTATAAACGTAACCTCCATAATGAAGGGGTAGGGAAAGGCAGGCATTACTTTGAAATTTTCCATCTGGAGAGCAGAATGGGGAACTGGCACAGTAACGTAACTCAGGAAACAGACCCTGAGCTGCTCGACTTCATCTTTGTAAATACACGGAGAATTATAGATCTCCTGCAGTCGCCGTCGATTCAGGAGCGTAAAGATAAAGTATTATATAAAACTTTAATTAATAAATATTGGCCGTCACTATTGTTTATAGGGGTAAATGAGAAAACTATTAATGTAGATTATCAAAAAATCGGATTGAACAATGAGTATATTAATGGTCTGAAGATTTATGAATTAAATCAGCTTGCTCTAACAAAAAATGAAGACGGCAGTTTTATAATTAAACCTGAATCTGAACTTGTAGGTCCGCAGAATCAGTATGTGTTTAAAGCGAAGAACAATACTCATGAACCAAAAATATTGAATCTAAAGAGTACGTTTAATAAAGAAAATGGCAGAAAATACATTAATGTTAAAATTATGAAACTTGATAATAAAACGTATAAAAGTATTGATGTTGTGGATTTGTATGAAGGTTATGTAGTGACTCTTGAACCATTCCAGGAACTGATGATTAGAATAGATTACAATCATGTTTTCGAAAAGTCATCTTGGCAACAGGCTGGGCGTATTAAAATTAGTGATATCTGATATATTTTATATAATATATCAGATATCTTCATTATAATATTTTTTCTAAATATGCCGAAAAAAAAGAAAGAAAGTTGTAATTACTCCAAGTTTACAAAGGACTGAAAATATGGAATTCAATGATATATCACGAAACTTATTTAATGAATCTGATGTTTATTGTAGTTTAATTGTCATAGAAAAAGAAGAATTTAATATATATGGAGATATCAGAAAGAACTTAATAGTAGGGAAAAAAAATGATATTAATTATAAAGTAGTAACAGTAGAAAAATTTGTATTAATAGGCAGTGAATATTACTGTAAAGTTAATTTTAATAATATTGAAGGGTACTTCAAACCATTAAATAGCGTTTTTATTATTCCTAAAAAGAAAGAACAGGTAAAGCTAAACTCTACGTTAAAATTTTACAATGAATTAAATGAATATTTGAATTTAGATAAAAGTTTATATGATGAAGTTTGTACTAAAATAGCTTACTCATCTTCAATTGTTATATTCAATGATAGTCTTTACGAAATGATAGTTTTTAAAGATGAAGTAGTAGGATTCTTTCTTAGCTCTGAATTAGATCATTTAATTAAACAAACTACAAATTTCCGTATAAGGAAGAATTCTATAATTTATAAAGATAGTTCTTTAAGCAAGCAGTTATCTTATCTTGAAAAAGACTCTATCGAATTTTGCACCGATTTTGTAATACCATCAAAAAATGTTGTACGCTTTAAATATGAGAATAAAACTGGATGGGTGGATATATTTTCAACTGATCTTCAACAAATTAATTCGAAATTTAAACTGAATAATCCATCAGAGGCTTTACTACAAAGTATAATTTTTCAATATAAAAATAAATTAAATAAATCACACCAATATTATTTGAAAATTATAAACAAAGAATCAAAGGGTGATTAGAATTAATATTAAAGAGTATGAAAATTTATTTGAGAGTATATATATGAAGGATATCATTGGCGAACTGGATAATCTTGAAAAAAAAATTAATTTAGCAAAATTTAAAACTAAAGATTACTCTTTGAATAAAGACCAATTTTACTTTTCTAAAGATGTAATTTCTTTAAAAAATGTTAATAATAACTTAGTAGGTATAGTAGAAGAAAATGATTTACAAAATCTTTATTTGTCATACAAAACATTAAATAATAATTTTGAAAATGAACCCTTACATTCTCTGATTGATTTAGAAGAGTTTAATAAATATGAATTTAATATTGTGGTTAATAATGACAATTTAAAATTGATACCTTATATAATACATTATAAAGAAAAAACTAAAAGTAAATTAACACGTATAGAAAATGATAATAAAATAATCGATTTTACAGGTGACGATAAATGTCGATTAACTTTTAAAATTATTGGACATGGTAATTTTGAAATTGAAAGTATAAGAATCACACCTAAAGGATGAGATATGAATGATTGATTCATTACTGCAGATTAAAAATAATTTAAAAGAAACTAGTATAAATAATTTTTACATTTTTATTGATAAGAACACTAAATTTATATTCAATAACTCATCATTAGATAAAATTATAGGAATGAATAATCTATTAGAGAATAAAATAGTTAAAATTTCAAATGAAACTGTTAAAAATGATAAGAAAATCGCACAACTTAAAGTCGATAATGAGAATATAGGATGGACGGAAATTTCAAATACTACATTAATAAGATTATATAGAATCCCTAAAGTAAAAGGGAAATTGAAAGAAAGTATTAATAAGAATTATAGTTTCAATGATAGGGACTATTCGAATGATATATTACAACTTTCAGATAAATTAGTGAAAATACATTATTTATTTTATTATAATGATAAAAAACACTTATTTATATCAAGAATAGATGGGAAAAACTTAATTCCAGTAAGAGACGATATGATTAATAAGCTAATTGAAAAAGATGAAGAATCTGAAATTCATCTTCATAAGGGCACTCCTTTATTTGCCACTAGTACCTTTAATACTAAAGTCTCTGAAATTAAAAAAAGCCGTGAATACAAAATAAATTCATATATTAATGCCACAAATATTATTAGAATTGAAATAGATGAAAAAAAATACTGGGTAAAAACTAAGGATTTAATTTATGATCCCCAGAGTGATAATTATGATATAAAAACTTTAGAAATAGTTGACTTTATTACGCAACTTTTTGAAAGTAATAAATCTAATGAAAATCGAATCAAAATACTAGAAAATAAAATGCGTAAAATTAGTGAGAGTATAACTTATGAAAATGAAAATGAAAAACTCTATATTAAAAAATATTTAGGTGATAGTTATGACGATTAATTATCTTACAAATTTTGATAGAAGTTCTAATGTGATTTCTAAAATTTCTGAGCTCGATACGTTATTTAATAATAAGAATATAACGCTTAATACAAATATATATGCACTAGCAAATACTTTGTTTGCACAAGAAATATGTAGTTTACAGAAAGTATCAGGTCAAAACTCTTTAGAAAATTGTGAATTAATTATACTTTCGGAACCTATGAATGACGAGCAGGACTATACAGATATTATTAAATTCAAGAATGAATATGAAATTTGTATGGAAGAATCAATAAAAAGAAATATACCTATCGTTCACATAATTTCAAATATAAAATGGTATGCATATTTTGAAGAAATTATAAAAAACAATAATATTAAATTATATGTATCTGAGTCAATTCAAGAAAAATTAATGTTGCCTAAATCTTCTTTTATAAGTATTAAGGAATTTATTGATTTGAATTCTTTAATCAACTATTCGAATGATATTAATGAAAAAATACTTCTTGATCTTACTATGGCTCACGAAAAGGATTATCATTATAAATTAAATTTAAAAGAATTACTAAAGAAAGTCAGTAAATTTTCTTCTATAGATATTTTAATTAATAATAAATCTTTTATACCTGAAATTATCGATGAGAAAATTAATATATATAAAGAGAGGGAATACAACTGGAATAATTTTAAAAATATTACATATATCTATTATCACTCAAACAATCCTTACAGTATGCAAGATGTTAAAAATGTATTATTTTATGCCCTGAACTCTAAAGTTCTATATACAAATTATAATTATTATATAAATAATCTTTTACCATCAGTTATTATGAATGTAAGCAAAAGTGGGTATAATATAGAATTATTACCTGAAAAAGAAGCATGGGATATTATAAATGAGAATAGAAATACCGTGTTATTTAATAATACATCTATAAATATATTAAATGATCTAAGTAATATATTTTTAAGCAAGCAATACATCGAGCCTTACTCACTTTCGAATACTTTGCCAGGGTTTAATGAAGATATGTATATGAAGGTCGATAGTACATTAAACAAGATTGACATCAATATTGAAACGTTTAAATATGATTTAGAAAAAACTATGATATTACCAATAATATTTTTAGGTAATAGTTCCGTAGAGTATGGGAATAACTCTGTATTTTATAATGATAATTTAAAAAATATAAAAATTCCCTTTTATATTGAAAATAAAAATTTAGAATCAAATAATAAACAAATACTAAGTCTGATTGTTCCTATACATAATAATGGCCGATATTTAAAATATAAGTGTTTTAATAGTATATTAAAGTTGACTTGTTTAGAAGAGATAGAAATAATATTCATTGATGACGGTAGTACGGATAATGATACAATTCGTATTATAAAAGATTTACGTAATGACTACCCTGGTATAGTATATAAAAGATTTGAAAATGGATCAGGTAGTGCTTCTAGACCTAGGAATGTTGGTATGGAAATGGCTAGAGGTAAGTATATTAGCTTTCTGGATCCAGATAATGAGGCGATTGAAGACGGATACACAGTTCTTTTAAATGAACTTAAAGCAGATGAAGAGCTTGATATAGTGGTAGGTAATATTGTTAGAGAAGATAATGTGAAAAGAAATGATATTAGTTATTACAATAAGATTATGAAAGTCAGAGAAAACCCTTATATTAAGAATATGAAAAAATTATTATTAGACACAAATCTATCAGTGCAAAGTATTCAGGCATTGATTGTAAAAAAAGATATTATAACTACTAATAAAATATCAATGATTGAAGGGGCAGCAGGGCAGGACACTCTATTTTTTCAAGAATTGCTCCTAAAATGCAATATGTTAAAAGTAATTGATAAAAATGTTCATTCTTATTATGCGTATGTTGAAGGATCTGTTACTAATACTGTTACTCATAAATTCTTCGAAAAATTTTACATGGTTGAAATGGAACGCAAAAGATTCTTAGAGAAAGAGAATTTAATCGATTTTTATATGGAGAATAGATTTAATAGTTATATTAAGAATTGGTATTTTAATAAATTAAATCAAATCAACTCGAATGAAGAAAAAAAATTAGCTGAAGAAATTATTTTGAAAATATTTAGCATATACATTGAATATAATAGTTATTTTAATGATGAAACTAATTATATAAAGAATAAAATGTCAAAATGATAATAAAATTTTTATAAATTAACTGTATAATAGACTCCCTCTAGAATATATGCTTACAAAAATAAGCTACATTTAGAGGGAGTTTTTATAATATAAAAAATTATATATTAAACTGATAAGATTAGAATTGTGGAACTAATTTAAATATAAGTAAAGAGAAACTTTAATTTATAATATTATATATATTGTTTTTTAAAAAGGGAGGGAAATGTGTAGCTAATTCTGAGTGATTACTATAAGGTTTAATATTTAATTCGACATCTTTAATATCACATTTATTCGTTAACTCCATGAAAGGGATAACATGATTCTGATAGAATGTGTCCCAAAGGCCAACATGTATTTTTACAGAAGGATGAGGAGATTCAGAATTTATGATGGCATTTTTCATTAAGTTATCTGCCCAAGCTATGTTTTCACTTGTTATTTCACCTATAAGACTTTTGAAAATACTTGTAGGGATTGAGTTCCTTTCTTTGAATCGACTCAGCTGTTGTCCTAACAAGACTGTAGGGCCGCCAACAATTATATGTCCAGCACCAAAAAGGAAACCATGGTATAACGCTCCGAAGCCACCTTTACTAGATCCAACGAAAATAGTATTAGTTTTATCTATTGATAAATCATCAGTTATTTCTTCTATTAATTTTTGAGTTGCCTGAGAAATGGAAGTATTCTTATTACTACCTATATAATATGAGCTTCTTGTTGCTTTATCTTTACCATAATCATCTTTAATAAATAATTTATTAACTGAAAATTCTGATAATGTTCTTACGTAGTTATAAGAAGGGTTTTTATTTATTGCTTGAAAAACAACTAATAATTTGTCACTTCTCTGCTCTTCAAACAGTAGATATTTCATTCCGTCTTCATTTACTTTTTCAGGATAAAGAACTTTGTAATTAGTTTTATCAATCCATCTTTCTTCTCCAGTTCTCTTATCGAGACCACGGACTTGATATTTATATTTGAAATTCCAATAAGGCTTGTATTTAGATATATCAAGATTGTATTTTTCTCTTTTATCTATCACTTTTTTTAATACGTATATATTATTTATTTTATCTCTAATTATCAATCTAGATTTTTCATCAATAATGTATTCATCAAATGGGTTAAATAAAACTTTCATCAATATATTTCATCCTTTATTCGTATATTATATAACTATATATAAAAATTAAAACTATGTCATCTTTTAATTATAAATAATAAAATTGAAAATCATAATTATTCGTTCTATTTATAGAAGCGTTAATTATGTAATCAAGTTGTGGTAAAATATAAGTAATAAAAAAATGTGAGGTATTGTACTTATGAAAGGATTCCTGTATATATTTCAAAAAAAAAATATTAATCATGATTCTAAAAATATAATAAAATATATTAATAATCTTAAACAAACAGAACATCATTTCAATTATAATGAGAATGCAAAACTAAAATGTTATTTATATACTAATGAAAGTGAGTTGTCAAAAGAGAGTACCAAAAGTTCGAAGAATATCTCTCTCATTGGGCAATTTGTAGATGATATCGATAAAATAACTAATAAATTATTTAACCTTGAAGAAGAAAAGTTAAGAAAATATGTAAGCGAATTAAAAGGTGCATTTGCACTAGCACTTGCAGATTTTTCAAAGAATGAGATGAAGTTTTTCACTCATATCTTTAGAATTGATAATATTTTTTATAGAGAGACTCCAGATCAAATCGTAATAGGTACTGATCCTCTCATTGTCAGTGCCCTTTCAAATGCTGAAAGGTACGAGCCCGAAATAGAAATTAAAAATAGTGTTTCATTTCTAATGAATGGTTACTTTGCAGATGAAAACACATTATTTAAAGGAATAAAAGTTGTTCCACCGAATAGTGAAATGACCATAAATAACAATGGTGTAGCACTACATAACGTAGATAATTCTATAGAAGAGATTTCTACTATTAAACCAAGTAGTGAATTTAATAATTTATTAAAACAAAACTATATAGATGCTTTTAAAGCAGTCCCCAAAAATAATAAAATAAATATTGGAATTACTGGAGGTAAAGACAGCCGCCTTGCTTTACTTGGTCTTTTAGAAGCAGGTTACAAAGTCAATACAAATACAAGAGGTTTTCTTGATAATCCTGATGTGAAAGTTGCAGAAATGATAGCAAGTAAACTGAGATTAAAACACAAAATTACAGAACCAAAAATCATGGATGCTAAAGGATTAACAGTGAATTTAGAAAAGAAAGCCTTAGGTGCTATGGTAGCTACTTCCGGACAAGTATATGGTTATGAAAATATAAGCTATCAGCCATCCTTTAAAGGGAATATAGGTGTGACCGGAGTTGCTGCATTATCCATGAAGGGTGGTTACAGTAATTTAAATAATCTCAAACCGGATAATCCCAAAGCAGAAATGGTTAAAAGGTTCTTACCTCTCGATAACTTATTAGTAGAAGGTGTATCTAAAGAATATAAGCATTTTTTAGAAAGCTTAGTGACGAGCGACTTCCAAAATGCACAGTATAAACATGCTTTGTTTTACCGAAATGGGAGATGGACCAGCGGCACTAGATTAGCAAAGGCTTATTCAAGTGATATTTATTCACCATATTATGATAATCACTTCTCAAAAAGTATTATGAAGGTGAAAAAAGATTATTTAGATAATGGATTCACTCAATATACATTAACTAATAAACTTAACGAGGAGATTTCTAAATTACCAATTGTTGGCAGCAGATGGGGATTCGAGAAAGAACAGCCGATGAGACCTGAAAATTATTCCAGCTGGTTAAGCAGAGCTCCATTATACCCGATGACCAAAATGGCTAATTACAATTGGAGAAACTTAACACTTAAAGAAAATGATATTGTTCGTAATAAATTTAAAGAGATATTGCTGTCAGATCCTAACCACGTAATTTATCAAGTTATCAATTATGAAGAGCTTAAAAACACATTTGAAAAAGGGCTTTCGAATAAGTATCTAAAATTTATGTGGGCTGCTTTATCACTATTTTCATATATTAATTACATAGAAGGTCAAAAAATATCAGCGGAAAATATAAATATTAAAATACCTCAAACAGTGATTAATGAAGTAAACATTGTACCAACAACTTCAGATTTAATGCCAGAAATTAATACTATTAATAATGGTTTAACATTATCAAACTATAATAATAAATACACCGTGTCAGTTAATAATGAAGTAAATAAAAACAGATACTTAACTACATTTAGTAAAAATATAAGTAAAGGTACTGAAAATGAAAAAGCAAATATTAAAGATAGAAAGAAAATCTCTTTTAATATGTTTATTGAAAGTAGAAAAACTATCAATTTCAGATATTGTGTAATTTTCTTTAAAGATAATAATAAAATCGAAACTAAATGGTTTAAGTCTGCTATAAACGATGTTAAGTCTAATCTTAAAGGCACTGTATCAGTACCATTGGACGCTAATAATTACAAAGTAGCAATTAAAGTACCCAATGAAATAGATGAAGCTTTTGAAATTAAATACTTTTTTGCAAAAACTGAATAATATAACCAGTTGTTAAAAATTATAGTATATTATGAGGGTTAATTAATGAAAATAAATGAAGCGAAACTAAAAGTATTAACAAGGCAAGTGGATAGTTATAGGAAAGGTTCTTTAATAATTAAAAGCAGTTTTAAGCCTATTGATGTTATTAATGGAATTGATTGGAACTATAAACATCCAGATAATCAGAATACTTATCAAACATATTTACATTCATTAAATTTTATAACTGTATTCACAGAATTAGCAGTTCACAATGAAGATGAAAATTTAATGAAGGAAATAAGAAATATAATATTGGATTGGAATAAAAAAAATAGATCAAATGATGAGAAGAATTACGCTTGGGCAGAGCACCCAGTGGCAAGCAGAATAATTAATATAATATATTTCCAGGAACATACTCGCTCTTATAAATTGAATAAGAAAATATTTAATCAAATAATAATCGACCATTGCGAATTTTTAAATAATGAAAAAAATTACAAAATGAATAATCATGGGTTAATGATGGATAATGCCTTATTGAGAGCATCGGATTATATTGGAGATGCACAACTAAGAAAAGTATATGAAGAAAAAGCTTTATATCGAATACGATTATCCTTGTATAGGGATTTCTCAAGAAAAGGATTACATCTTGAAAACTCACCAGAATATCATCGAATGGTAATTATTATTTACAGAAAAATAATGAATACTTTAAAAGAAAAAGGTATAAAGTTAGATGCTCAGTTTAAAAATTTATATACATTAGCTGAGGATTTTAAATCTTATATGATAAAACCAAACCTGGAATACCCAATGCTTGGGGACACAGGACAAATTATGGAAAAAAACATAGTAAAAAGATTTTCTAATTTAGTTGATTATGATGCAGGTTTAGCTGTATTACAAAGAAAATCGAAAGTGGAATTAAAAAACAGCACTTATTTAACCTTTAGATGTGGTTATCAAAGTAAAACACACAAACACTTAGATGATCTCTCATTAACTTATTATTTAAACGGACATGATTTATTTATAGATCCAGGTAAATATTCATATGATGCCAATGAACCTATTAGAAAATACTTACTTTCGCCGAAAGCTCATACTACTGTTTCTATTAAAAATAAAACATACAAATTAAGTAATCCATTTGCAGACTCGAATGATTTAAAAATTACCAAGTATTATTCAACTAAGGATTATAGGATAATCACAGGAGTAAACAAATTATATGAGAATCTAAATATAAATAGAACGGTGATTATTACTAATGATCCAGCGCTTATAATCATTGATCGAGTGATTTCGAAAGATATGGAAACAATTCACCAAAATTTCAATTTAAATCCTGAGGCAGAGATTGAAAAGATCTCTGAGGAAAGATATAAAGTTAAACTGAATGAGAGAATTTATAATATAGAATCTTTAAAACTTCATAACAAAGAATTATCGAGTAATGTAGAGAAAGGTTTTGTTTCTTATAAATTTGCTAAATATCAAGAGAATAAACGAATCGTATTTGAACAGTCAGGTAAATCCACGACTTTTCTAACTTACGTTACAGAAGAAAATATAAAAGTAGAAAATATGAAATTTGAAAACAAATTATTAAATTTCACATGCAATGGACAAAGATACAGTATAGATTTATAAAATAAATAATTAGGTGATTAGATGTTTTCGTTAACTGAAAAGCAGTTAAATAAATTAAATCAACATAATGGGTTCAATAAAAAGATAACTCATAGTAAAAAATCAGAGAAAGCTCTAGAAAATGAGTATGTATTTTTTGGTAAGTTTGATGCAGTAAAATTTGATAATAAAATTAATTGGAATTATAAGCACGACCATGCAAGAGCTACTTACCAAGTCTATTTACATTGCTTACATATGGTTAGATATTTGACCAATAGTTATTTAGCAAAAAATGAAGAGAAATATTTAGTTAAGGCTAAAGAAGTTATTGAAGAATGGTTAAACAGCAAAGAAAATAAATCCTTTGAAACTAAAAACTCAGCCTGGAAAGATCACAGCGCTGCGAGTAGAATGAAAAACATCGTTTATTTTCAAACAAACGTACCTGAACAGTTTAAATTAGAAAAAAGTGTTTTTGAAGATATAACCAAAAAACACTGTAAATTTTTAGCGATGAAAGAACATTATTCTGAAAATAACCACGGCATGATGAGTGATGAAGCACTATTATTTTTAAGTAATTTTATTACTGATAAAGATACAGCAGAGTTATTTCAGGAAAAAGCAATTCTACGTATGGAAAGAATAATATATAAATTATTTTCGAGTAGAAGTTATAACTTAGAAAACTCACCAGAGTATCATAGATTAACACAAAATCTATCTAGTAGATTTATAAGATTAGTCGATATGATGGACCTGAAATTCGATTCTACATGCAGAAAGATTATTGAAAAAAGTTTTTTAAATAACCGTAAAATAGTTAAGCCTGATTTAACATATCCTTTAATAGGTGACACAGGTTTGAATGTAGCTAGTTTTGAAAAGAACTATGAAAACTTTGTAGATTATCAAGCAGGATTAGCAATTATTAATACTAAAAATCCGAAAGATTTAAGTAAATCAAATTGGTTTTCTTTTAAATCAGGCTACTTACTCACGTCTCATAAACATCATGATGATTTATCAATTAATTACTTCTATGAAGGTGAAGATATATTAATAGATTCCGGGAAGTATACTTATGATAGAAGGAATCCTAAAAGAACATTTATAAGCTCACCTCAGGGGCATTCTACTATTTATAAAATGAATAGTAAATATAACTTGGGCGATGTAGTTTATGACATAGAAAAAATGAGGATTAATTTTGTTTATGAAAATGATACGTATGTGCACCTTGCTGGTATAAATCATTTATTTGTTAATATTGAAATCTTTAGAGATATTATATATTTTGAGCAATACGGATTTATAGTTATAGATAGATATAAATCAAGTGAAAGACAATTTATGGGTCAAAACTTCAATTTGCATCCTGATGTCGAAATAAACCAGGAAGGTAATAATGAGTTTTTAATAAAAACTAATGAAGGTAAATTCTTAAGATTACAAGAACATACTGAACGCACGTTAAGTAAGTATTACTCAAAAGAAGATGAAAATAGAGGTTTTTACTCCGAAAAGTTTAATGTCTTACTGAGTACTCACCAAATTGAATTTAGAAAAAATAGTGTAGAAACATCGTTTATAACGTCGTTATTTGATGACAGTAAAGTAGAGTTAAAAGATGTAAAAGTTGATAAAAATACTTTAGAATTCATTATAAATAATAATCTAACGATAATAAATCTGCAAAGAATATAAAGTTATCCTTTAGGGATTATTACTTAAACTATACAATACAATTAGTGTTGATGAGTTTTAATTCGGAGCGTTTAACTTATACTAGTAAGTTAGACATTCTTTTATTTCATTAAGTGAAAATTTAACATATTATTTTCAAGCATTATATACTATAAATTTAGAGTAGGGGTGATTAATATTAATAAATTTCGTTTATATCCGAACGGTTTTGTATTTTCTGATCGATTAATAAAAAATGTACCTTCATATTATATTAGTAAAAATATACTAGATCGATTTAATTTTTCCTACGATCAAAATGCAGAAGTATCATATTTTGAAGAAAATAATCATTTTATTATTATTCATGGTCATTATACGTATATTAATCATTATCAAGATAAAGAAAATAATCTGTTAGAGACATTACTAAAACAGTTTCAAAATAACTATGATTCTTTTTTAGATACACTTGATTATATTGGAGGACGATATGTTGTTGTAATCGGTAATGAATTAAAAGTTGAAGTTTATCCTGATGCAACCAGTTCTCGAACGACATACTACTCTGAGGAGAGTATATTAGCTTCGTCACATGCTAACTTATTAAACGATATTGAAGAGCATGAATTGTATAAATTTGGAGAACAAGCCTCTTTGTTAACTTATCATTGGAATACGACTCCTTATGAAGGTATTAAAAGTATTAGTCCAAATTTTAAAATCGATTTAATTTCTAAGAAAAGAGAAAGGTTTTTCCCTAGAGCAATAAATAAATATAATAGTTTTTCACATAAATCAAAATTAGAATTAATGGAAAAATTGTGGAAGAAACAAGTCGAATACTATTGTGAAAAGTATGAAAATATAATCTTTTCTATCACCGGTGGCGCTGACAGTAGAGTGAGTTTAGCTATGGCGAGAGAACATTTAGATAAAATGAAGTTTTTCACCTATTCAACTACAGAAGGAGAGTCTCATAGTAGTAAATATACTTCTGTATTAAGTAATGATCAATATATTGTTAAGCAAATTTTGAAAGACGTGAGATTGAACCATGAATTCTTTTATTTTGATAAAAATAAATTTTTGTTAACATCAGAACAAAAAGAAATACTTAATAAAAATGCATTTAAACCACATGGTAGATTCCTAATAAATTTCTATTTAGAGTCATTCCCACAGTTTAAAGTAATGCATATGAGAGGGACCCCACTGGAAATAGGACAAGCATATTTTTTAGCAAGAGATAGAGAGAATACAATAGATGAAATTAAATCAACTTTCAAACATAATATGAAAAAATATGAAAAAGAAATTACTGAGAAAGACATCGATTCAATTTTTGAAAATGGAATAAAAAACTTTGGATATGATAAAAATCTATTTGACTATCACGTATTAGATTTATATTATTGGGAAAATAGAATGGGGAGATGGCATTCTGAAATATTAAATGAAAATGATGTTTGTTTTGAAACAGTAATGCCATTTAATATGAGAGCAATGATTGATATATCTTTGTCATACTCTCGACGCCAACGCAGGTCGGGTTATATGTTTGAAGAATTAATTAATAGAAACTTTCCTATCTTAAATTTTTACGGAAAAAATGAGAAGGAAAATTTATATGAAAAGCATAAAGATAGAGCGAATTATGTTTTTTTTAGTAGATTCTCTATTTATAAAAAAGATAAATTTGTTAAAGAAATTCAAACGAGTGAGAACAAACTATTTATTCCATTGAAATATTTGAAAAAAAATTATAGTGTACAAACTAGTATAGTATTCACAAATCAAAGAGGAATATTAGATATCTATTATCTTAATAAATATTTTAATAGCAAAGCTAAAGGTTATATTAATTTTGAAATATATATAAATAATAATTTAATTATTAGTGATGATATAACTCAATGGAATTTAGAATCGAATATAAAGTTATTCAATTTAAATAAGGATGATATAGTAACATTTGCACTTAAGCCATTAAAAGACATTACAAAAAAATCTTGGGAGAGTGCTTCAACTTTATTCATTACTAATGTAGAAGAAATCTCAACAAATAAAATATCTCCAATAACAGCAGTATCAACTAATCCATTTACAATTATTTATGAAATGAAAAAAATTATAGAAAAATTTAATCAAAGGAATATATATAATAATTAAATTTTTCTTAAACGAATGTTACATATAATTGTATTTGAGGACAAAAAAAAGTTGAATATTAAAATCCTATATAATATCCCCCCATTTTATTATTTCTTTATTGAAATAGATAATTTATACCTAGTACTTAAATTATTAGGAAGTCATTATTTTATATGATAGATGATCAAATCACTTCTAATCTTTATCGTAGTCCTTATTACGAAAGAATTTACTAGACTTTCTTTCTATTTTCGAGGAAAGAGGGCGGTAGCCTTCCATAACTGAGAGTAATGACAGGAAAAAAATATCTAATACGTGAGACTTGCAGTATACATTTATATAGAAGGATTTAAGTGAATGTCATAACATATAATTTTAAATTATATGTTATGATTTTAGTGAAAAATATATTGGCGGTGCAAAATTAATGTATAAAAATATAGATATATTAGAAAAATCAAGACTATCTTTAAACGAAAAAGTAGGGATTATCTCTAATTATGTTACAGAACATATATTTTCTCAAGGCTTAGAATTATATCAACTAACTTTAAATACTTTTCATAGCATATTAGAGAGTAAGGATATAAAAACAGTATTAATAGAAGATAATATATATGAAGGCGACAACGAATGGTTTAATCAATCATACAGTTTATTACTTTCAGAATTAAAGAATATGAATATCAATATTATAGTTATTTCTACAGTAGATAGAATAATTCCAGAAGAATTAAAATCTTATTCTAAAATTATTATTGATTATAACTTGACGACAACATCTATCTCAGATAATTCAATATCAATACCAATTGTAGTTAATGAAAAAGAAATCAATCCTGTAAATAATACCGGAAATATTGATATCATATATTTTACAGAAGGTCATTTTTCCTTTCCTACTGAATTAGAAGAATATCATAAAAAGTTTAAACCTATAATAAAAAAATCAGAACCAGCTATGATAACTAGAGAAGTAATAAAACGTTTAATTCAGTCAATCAAACACTCTAAATTATTTTTTGTTAAAGATAATGGTAATTTAGATGCGACGTTACTGAGCTTTTTAGAAATTAATGCTACACTTCAAAATACTTTGACATTCATTGATACACCAAAGAAACTTGAAAAGTCACATTCAATTAAAGTCGAAAACTATCAAGTTACATCAGATTTAGTAAGAGCATTTCTGAATAATAAAATATTTCTGAATAAAATAATATTAAAGAAAACAAGAGATGTTTTGATAAATAATTCGTACATATTTTTTGAAAATATTATAAAGTTAATAACTAATGATTTTGTTGAAGTAAAGAAAAAAGCAAATATAAGTGTAATCATAACAACTAAAAGGAAAGAGAATTTAAAAGCACTTTTTACTGATTTGAATAAACAGCAACATGTAAATATTGAAGTCATTTTACTAACTCATGGTTATGAGTTAAATAGGAAAGAATTAATAGAATTAAAATCGCTTTCTCAATTTAATTTAAAAGTATTATCAGAAAAAGAATCAACATCATTTGGGAACTGTTTAAATAAATGTGTAGATTATATTAATTATGATTATGTGATTAAAATGGATGATGATGATTTTTACTTTTCTACTTTTCTAATAGATTTATATTTAGGAATTAGATATTCATCAGCAAGTATAGTAGGAAAGAATGCGTTTTTCTTTTATTTAGAAAACAATAATCTTGTTGGACAGAGAAGAATGGATTTCCAATTTAAAGACGTTAGAGAAGTTAAAGGAAATACGATACTCTGTAAATCATCAACAATGAAAAAATATAAATTTAGTGATATCCCACGTCATGTAGATTCAGATTTTATTATTAGAATTAGAGAAGATGGGGGTAGAATATACAGTATTCATCCTTATGATATGTGTGTGTATAGAGCAAGTGATAAATTAGGGCACACATATCAAGTAAACGATAGTCGATTTTTAAAAGATGCTTATGTATTATATTATGGTACACCGAACCAAACAATTTCTACTGAGTGATTTTTACACTTAATATTGGAGTGAATGTATTGTTATTTAATAAAAAACCGCGACTATCTAAATTCCAGACTGTAGGTGTTCTAACTAACTTTCTTACAGAACAAGTTATACAGAGAGATTTCATTACTAAAAAAATGGATTTTGGAGAATGTGAAGATTTAATAGAAAAAAACAAAATAGAAGTAGTTTTTATTGAAAAACAACTTTATGAAGAAGATCATCCTTGGGTGGTATTTAATCTTGACGAAAGAATTCAATACTTTAAAAAACTAAATGTCAATATAATCATAATTAATAATAGTGATGACACAAAAATAATAGATAAAGAATGTTTTCAAATTAATATGTCTGTGGATAATGGTGATAAGTTTTCATACACAAATGATGCACTTATGACCCCACTCTTAATAAATGAAAAAAAGTATAATCCCATTGATAGTAAGAAAATAAAAGATATTTTAATCATAGATTTAAATAGCGGAGAAACTGAATTATCTGACGAATTTAAAAAATTTATAAAAATTGTGAAACCAACAATTGAATTTCTTAAAAGTGATAATATTTCAAGAAGTTTCATCAAGAATTTATCGTTAAAAATCAAAAAATATAAAGTAGTATATTTTCTTAACTCAAATATTGTAAACAAAAGATTCTTGTTAAATTTAGAATTGCTGTGCGCAGCACAAAAAACAATTATGATTATCGATAGTGAGTTTGATTTTGATTTGAAATTTAATGTGCATTCGTCTGATGAAGAAACAAATATAAATTACTTGCAATCTTTTTTAAATCCAGGAGTACATAATGACCATAAGATGATTAGTAATAATCGGGTGACCTTTTTAAAAAATAGTTTGATGCAATACAAAGGACTGCCTAATTTGATTAATGGGGATACTGTGAAAGAAGAAATCACGATTAGTGTTATTACGTCTACAAAGAGGAAATGGACTCTTAAAAATTATATAAAGCGTCTGAACCAGCAAAACGATATAAAATTAGAGTCAATATTGCTAACACATGGATTTGAGTTAACAGAAATTGAAAAAAAAGAACTATATAATCTAGCTAATTTCTCGTTAAGCATAATAAGTGCTAAATCAAATATAGTATTCGGTGCATGTTTAAATATGTGTATTGATGAAATATCTTTTAAATATTTTACTAAAATAGATGATGATGATTTTTATTACCCTAACTACCTTATTGATTCATGGATTGCATTGGAATATAGTAAAGCAGATATCGTTGGGAAATATTCACAATTTGTATATCTAGAAGAGTTAGATTTAACAGTTCAACGTTTTTCGTCAAGAGAATACATTTATTCTGAATATGTAGCAGGAGCCACAATATTTAGCGAATCAGAATTTATTAAAAAATATAGATTTAGCGAGATACCTAAAGCAGTTGACTCAGATATTTTGAGAAGAGTAAAAGCAGACAATGGAACTATATATTGTAATCATCCTTATGAGTTTTGTATTTTTAGAGATAATGATAAAGAGTCTCACACATGGCAAGCTCCAGATACACATTTACTTCGGTCAGCAGATATATTATTCTACGGAGAACCAAGTGCATCGCTAAGTATAAATTAAACTTATGAATATAGAATGGATGATTTTAATGAAAGAATTGATACAAAGTCAAAGAAGTTGGAATGAATTTAATACAACAGGACATGTTGGTATAATAACTACTTTATTTTCAGAACAATATCTTTCAGACTCATATAATTTGCTAAAACTTTCAAATGAAAATTATATAGAAGATATTGAATTAAATGGTATTGATACTGTGTTTATTGATAATGATTTATTTGAATCAGATCATGAGTGGTATAGAAAAAATAGAGGAAATTTAATTAATTATTTAAAAAATAACAATAAAAATATTTGTGTTATAAAAAATACTACATTAGAAGTAGCCCAAATATTTAAAAAAGCATTTATTATGGTTGTTAATCCTCAAATAGAAAGTTATTTGAATAACGAATTTATCGTAGAGACGCCAATCTTAATTAATCAAAATATATTTAATCCTATTGATTCAAAGATGACTTCAGATATTGTTTATTTAAATATTGGACGACCAAATAAAACTTTACAGAAACGAAAATATAATCAAAAAGAAGAACTTTTAATAAGTAATTTAACAAGTCCAAAAATCACGAGAAAAATATTGGAAGAATTATTTGAAAAAATTAGAGATACTAAGATATTATACATCGACAATACTAATCAATTAGATCAAATTACGTTAAAGTATATAGAATATATTTGTTATATAACAACAACATATATTATATATGATCATAAATTTGAACTCGACGAACAATTATTTATCACTGAAGATTTCTCAACATTGAATAATAAAATATCTATGTATTTGAAAAATCCAAATCATTTATTTAAAGAAATAGTATTAAGACAAAGAGAAGCATTAATTAATAATAGTTTTTTATTAAAACAGAATCTAAAAGATTTTTTAGATTCTCAACTAAATAAAGATATAACACCTCATGTAAGTATTATTACATCTACCAACAGAAAAGAGAATCTAACTGATTATTTAAAGCGAATGAATGAACAAAAATATGTAAAACTTGAAATTAATTTAGTAACTCATGGTTTTGTGTTAACTAACGAAGAGAAAATGAAACTAATAAATAATGCTGATTTTAATTTGAATATTTTTGATATGGACTCCAACATGTCTCTAGGGAATTGTTTGAATTTAGCTATAGATAATTGTAATTATCCTATCATCACTAAAGTTGATGACGATGATTTTTATTTTGAAAATTATATAATTGATCAATGGTTGGCATTAAAGTATAGTGGTGCTGAATTAGTTGGTAAATCAGAATGTTTTTATTACTTTGAATCTAAAAATATCATAGCAAAACGAAATATGGGCGAAAATCAAAAGTTCGGAGATTTTGTTATGGGAGCGACTATTATGACTAATTCAGACACCATGAGGAAAATCAAATTTGATAATATACCTAGAGCAGTTGATACTAACTTTATCAGAAGATTATTAGAAGGGGATGGAACACTATATATTGGTCATCCTTTTGAATTATGTGTATACCGCTCAAGTGACTCAACAAATCATACCTGGCAAGTAGAAGATTTATCAATGTTGAAAAATGCTAATATTGTTGGTTATGGCGACCCAAGGTCCTATGTATCACTAAAATAATATATAAAGAGGTGCTTGATTTGGATATTAAAAATCTATTATTACAAAAAAAAGCGAAATTAGCAGTGATTGGATTAGGCTATGTAGGTCTTCCAATTGCAGTTGAATTTGCAAAAAAAATAAATGTTGTAGGCTTTGATACAAATAAAGACAAAATAAACACATATAAAAAAGGATATGATCCAACTAAAGAGGTTGGAGACCATGTCGTGAAAAATACAACAGTAGATTTCACATACAATGAAGAAGATTTAAAAAATGTTGATTTTCATATAGTATCAGTTCCTACTCCTATTAACTCAGATAAAACTCCAGATTTATATCCAGTAGAAAGTGCTTCAAGAATGATTGGTCGTAATCTTAAAAAAGATGCATATGTAGTTTATGAGTCTACAGTCTATCCAGGTGTTACAGAGGATGTATGTATACCAATTTTAGAGAAAGAATCAGGATTAGTATGTGGAAAAGATTTTAAGGTAGGATATTCACCTGAAAGAATTAATCCTGGAGACAAAGTAAACACTCTAGATAAAATTGTGAAAATAGTTTCTGCCGTTGACACAGATTCATTAAACGTTATTGCTGATGTTTATGAAATTGTAATTACAGCAGGCACGCATAAAGCAAATTCAATTAAGGTAGCAGAAGCTGCTAAAGTAGTTGAAAATAGTCAGAGAGATATAAACATTGCTTTCATGAATGAATTGGCAAAGGTTTTTGACATGATGAATATTGACACTAATGATGTTGTCACAGCAATGAAAACTAAGTGGAATTCACTACCATTTACTCCAGGTTTAGTTGGGGGGCATTGTATAGGTGTCGATCCTTATTACTTTTTATATCAAGCAGAGAAACTGGGGTATCATAGTCAAATAATTCAGGCAGGTAGAAAAATAAATGATTCTATGGGTAGTTTTATTGCTCAAGCTATTATAAAGAAACTGATTGAAACTGATAAGATAGTCCGTAAAGCGAAGGTTGTTATATTTGGTGTAACATTCAAAGAAAACTGTCCTGACACTAGGAATTCAAAAGTTTTTGATATTGTAGCTGCATTAAA
Organism: Jeotgalicoccus psychrophilus DSM 19085; assembly: GCF_000425845.1. Taxonomy (GTDB): domain Bacteria; phylum Bacillota; class Bacilli; order Staphylococcales; family Salinicoccaceae; genus Jeotgalicoccus; species Jeotgalicoccus psychrophilus. The sequence continues at coordinate 339,779 of NZ_AUEF01000001.1, read as the reverse complement.
AGAATATGGTATAGAAGTGACTTTTGTAGATGAGCAAGCAGACAAAAAAGAAGCTAAAGAATTTTATAATATAGAAATTTCAAACATTTCTGATGTTACAGATGCTGATTGTCTAGTATTTACTGTTGCTCACGATGAATTTAAATCATTAAATATAAATGACTTAGATAAATATTATAATAATAAATTACCATTAAAAGAAAGAATTTTAGTGGATGTTAAAGGAATTTTTGATACTAAAGATTTATATAATTCAGAATTGACTTATTGGAGACTGTAATACTAATTTAACTTTAATCTAAATATTTTAAAAATTTGATACAGCAAGAATCAAGGAGGTAACCGAATGCTTGAGATAAAAGTTCAAGATTTGAATTATGAATTTTTGATAAATATTCCTTATGGAGATACTTTAAGAGTTATTACTGAATCTAATGAATTTTACTTTAAAATATTTTTAAAAAAAGAAAGTTTTGAGTTATTAGTACATAGTAACGGAGCTATAAATCGTAATATCAAAGAACCACCTGTTTTTCATCGTTCTTCTTGGTATGATGAATTAAATTCTAATTGTATTTTCATTGACGATAAAACAATCCATAATACTGAATACAAAGCAGGGTGGGGAATTGGCACCGAAAAAGAGCATTATATTGAAAAATATTCTGAAATTATTAAATTGTTTCAACAATCTTTGGGTATCAAATCTAAAAATGTATATTACTGGGGGTCAAGTGCGGGAGGTTTCATGTCTCTAATGTTAGCTACACGACACATAGAATCGACTGCAATAGTAGAAAATCCTCAAACTGATTTACGAAGGCATAATAAAACAAAACTAAGAAACTTAATCCTTAATGGTTTTGTAGAGGCTGACGTAGAGAAAATAACTGAAGAACACAGCTATCGATTTTCAGTTTGCGACTCAATTTTAAAATATAAATATATACCAAACATTGTCTATATACAGAATACTTCTTTTAAACCAGATGTCAAAAAACAATTACTTCCTTTTATAGACGATTTGAAAAGAAATAACATTTCTACTGAGAAATTAAAAATAATTAATTATAAAGATGACTATAGAGGTCATTTACCACTCCCTAAAGAAGACTATTTAAATATGTTAAATCTTGCAATAACATTTAATAGAATTTAAATTTGATTAAAGGAAGATTATATATGAAAACAATTGATTTTCAAGATATCTCTAAAGAAAATATGTCTACTATGAATCATAATATAATTAAAATTAAAAAAAATAATAAAGAATTTAAAATTTTCATGTCTTTTAATACAAATATGGATAAGATAATTATATCATTTACGAATAACGTCAAAAAAGATGTTGCCGACATAAAAGAGAACATATATTATTCAAAATTTTCAAATTTAATCATAGAAGATCTTACTGCTACAGAAAATAATTTAGAACACGGGTTTGGTATTGGCAATTCTGATAAACATTATGCTAATGATTATGTAGAAATTATTAATAAAGTAAATTCGGTATTTAATATTAAACCTAATAATGTCTATTTTACTGGAGAATATGAAAATGGATTTTTAGCTATTTTAATGAGCGTATTTATTCAAAACTCCACAGCAATAGTTCATAATCCTATAAACTTTGTGCAACAAATTGATGTTCAGCAAAAAAATAAATTATACAAAACATTATTTTCAGAAAATGTGAATAAAAAAGTTTTAAATACTTACTTAAAAAGATTTTCTACTACTTTACTCATGAGAAAAAGTAATATAGCTCCAAAAATATTTTATATTCAGAATGATCAAGATAGTACTTATAAAACTCAATTCAACAACTTTTTAAATAAATTAGAAAAATATAACATATACGATGGTAATGTTATAAAATTAATTTACAGTAAAAAAGAAAATGTCGGCAAATCTTTATCATTTGTTGAATTTAACAGAATAAAATCATTAATATTTGAAAGTAAAAACTTTCAATATATGTTCGATAATGTATATTATAACTCTACAGCTAGTGTAGTTCTCTTAGACGACGATTCAAGAGAAGAAAGTTACAATATACTTTATAAATATGCAAAAGAGAAAGAGATAAAAATTACTTTTGGTGTAAATTCAGCTCATATTTTAAATGGTACAAAGAATAGAATTAATGAAAAACAATTCATTGAAATGTCTAAAGACAATTCAGTTGTAGAGTTTGTTAATCATACACACTCCCATGTTAAACTCACCGAATTAAGTAAAAACGAAATACATAATGAGATAAAATTATGTAAAGATTTCTTAACTAAACATAATATTAATACTAGTCATTTAATTTACCCTTTCGGAAAAGTAAATGATGAAGTTATTAGCATAGCATCACAATATGTTAATAGCGGATCTAAAACAAATGGCGATATTGTCAATCCTAAAAGTAATAACTTTAATAAATTATTATTAAATCGTATAGCATTTGAAGCTCCTATAGATAAAATTGAAAGAAATATGCTAAAAGCAATAAAATGTAATGGCTGCTTAATCATAAATATACATGCACAATACGATACATTTTCAATAAAACATCTCGAAGATATACTAGAGTTAACAAAAAAATATAAATTGGATGTAATACATTTATCTGAAGCTATTGATCGTTTAGGTAATTAATTTTTGAATTTAGAAATTATAAAGGAGAGAGTGATTTGGTGGATATTAAGTTATATCCTAGAGGTTTTATTTTTTCAAAACAAAAATTAGAAAAAATTCCAGAACATTTCAAGCATAAAGTAATTAATGATTATAATTACTATTATGATAATACCTCTATGAATAAAACTTTCAAATGTGACTATGGTTTTATTATTATTCACGGTGATTTTTTATATGCCGGTATCAATCAACAATTTAATCAAAAAGAATTACTAGAAAATTTAATGAAACTTTACACAGAAAACTACAATGAGTTTTTAAATCTTTTAGACTATATTACTGGAAGATATACCATTATTATAAGTTTGTACGATGACGTACATGTTTATACTGATGCAACAAATACTAGAAGTACTTATTATGTATTAAATAAATTAGTGGTGTCGTCTCATGTTAATTTAATTATTGATAACTTTGATTTTTCACATTCTGGCATCTCTTATGCCTTGTCAAATGGTTTATATTATACAAAATATAACGAAGTGAGAAGTACTATTGCTAATTTTAGTTTAAACCTCAATACCAATAAATATACCCGCATTTTCCCAAGAGAAAAGAATAGATTCTTAGGACTAAGTGATACTAAAAAATTTGAGATATATGAAAAGATATCATCTCAAATTTTCAATAATATCATTAATAATTATGATATAAAATTACTATCTTTATCAGGGGGAGGGGACAGCAGGTTTTCTTTAGCTTTATCTAAAGATTTCAAGGAGCAGATACTATATTTCACTTATATAACTAATCCAAACAATGATCAAAGTAATCCAGTAAAAAGAGAAGCACATAAAGATTTTACTATAGTAAATCAAATAGTAGAAAATCTCGATTTTGAGCATAAGTACTGTTATTTACATGAAATTAAAAATTCATTCTCTAAAAAAGAGGATACTATCATTCGAAAAAATACTGTTGCTCCCCATTCAATGTTTTTGATTAATTTATCAAAAAAATATCTAAATTATAACAATAAGACAGTTCATATACGATCGAATCTTTATGAAATTGGTCAAGCTAGTACGTATAAGAAAAGATACAGAGAAAGCAACCTTGATCAATTAAAACTGACTTTTGATAGAAGATATAAAGGCTTTTTAAAAGAAAATGATAATCTCGAAGAATATGACCGACTTTATGAAAAATTTATTGAAGATTTAAATTATGAAGATGATATATATGGATATCATCTATTAGATTTATATGTATGGGAAATTAGAGCGTCAAGGTGGCACTCAGAAATACTAAATACACACGATGTTTGTTTTGAAACATTAAGCCCTTTTAATCATAGAATATTGTTAGAAATTGCATTATCTTTTGACTATAACCAAAGAAAAAGCGGTTACATGTTTCAAGAGTTGATAAATAGAAATTGGAGTGTCTTAAACTTCTTTGGTGATAATAATGTAAATAACATGTACGAACAATTAAGAGATATTAATAAAAATTAGGAATATTATCATGTCAGTATTTATATAGCAAATTGTATATCATTAGTATTTAAAAATTATAAAAATATCTTAGCTTATATACTATATAAATTGTATAATTTTGAATTTCATATGGAAATAGTATTCTATGGTTATTAATTCATCTGTGCTAAGCTGTGTGTAAGTTACTAGTGATTATACCTATTATTTTCATTGCCCAAAAAATTCATTTTAGGTGTATCACAAGTGATTTTTATGTGTATAGCTTAATTTTATTATCAGCGAATATAATGATGTCGAAAGAAAGGTTATTATAGAACCTCTAAATAGTGGCTTGTTACACTCCAGGTAACAATACAGATGAGGTGAGTAGTGTTATGTCATATGAAAATAAAACACTAATTGTCTACCTTGACAGCGATTACTGATGCTTTAAAGCAGTCGCAGAGTTATATCAGAAATTTGATTACGGTAGGCCGCATATATTGATTATCTCATTTAATGATGACAACGAATTCTGTGGGACGAAAGACCTTTTAAACTCCAGTTACGATTATATAGACGAAAGTCATATCCTTACAAACTGCTAATTCAAAAATAGAATATGACACCTTAAATGAACCAACTAGTTTCACAACATATGATCCGGAAACATTAACCTTAACAATTGTAATTTTGAAGATATTTAAGCCAGGTCTTAGACCTGGCTTATTTTTTGATATTTATATTTGATATTAATTGCTTCAATTACCTTTAAAATAGTATGATTTTAATGAATCAATTTGTGGAGGGCTCTCATGTATTACTTCAAAACCATTTTCTTCTTGTGTCTTTGCTCTTTTTTATTACTTATATCTGCCTGTGGCAATGTTTCGACTACCCAGGCGACGAGCAATAACCTTATCAACAAAGTCAATCTCTTAGAAGACCGCTGGGTTAATTATAAAGGTACTTCAGAAAACAATAAGGCAATGATGCAGTCGCAATTCATTCCGTATAATCCAGAAAAAGATTATGAGATAAGCCGTGACACTTATGTATCCTACTTCAATGGTGAAGACTTTATCAAAACAGAGCTCTATGAAGATACACCAGAGATTATTAATTCTGTTAAAGAAGCGGATGGTATAATACTCAGCTTTAATAAAAATAATAGAAACGGCATGCAGCTCGTTGAAATTGAATAATATCAAATGCGGAGGCAACAATGAATATTAAAATTGCAATTCCTTTACTTGTTATACTTGCTCTTATATTCATAGCAATTTTAATAGAAAGCTTTCTACCCGGAGAAGCTGATACACCTGAAGACAGCGATATGATTGTTATTCTCGGCGGCGGAGATCAGGGCCGTGTCGAGAGAGCTGCTGATTTATATCAGTCAGGCTATGCCGATAAGGTGCTGATTACCCCAGCAGGTGACAGATACAATGCTGAAGAACTTACATCTATCGTTCGCCATTACGGTGTCGAAGAGGAAGATGTAATCGTTGATACTGAATCTACAAGCACATATTCAAACGCAGAAAGAACTCTAGAAATTATGGACGATAATAATTTTGAGTCCGCAATGATTGTTACTAGTGATTACCATCTTAAAAGAGCCAAACTAGCCTTTGAACGGCTCAATGATAATGACAAGACCTTTAACTATATCTCCGCTTCAAATTTAGAAGGTAAAAAAGGACTCGATAGAGAAGACGCTTTTTCCCATTGGATTGGAGAGTTTATAAAAACATGGGGCTACCGCTTCGGCTTATATAATCTCTTTGGTTAACAGTTAGACAGGCAGCAATATTATGCTATTATTTAACTGTTACTTACTTTAAACAGAAAAGGGGAACATCAATGAAAACCAAATTGTCTTTTATGAGTTTACTAGTGGGAATTTTGCTTTTATCAGCGTGCAGCGGCGGTTCAGATGATAATCTGATAGATATGGGCTCGCTCACTGAAGGCAGCTGGATGGGGTACAATGGTGAAGCTGTTGAAAATGAAGAAATGATGACTACTGATTATATTGACTACGATCCATCTAATACTTATGAAATTAACCGTTCAAGCTACGTATCTTATTTTAACGGGGAAGATTTTATTGAAACGATTCAATACAGCGGAGAGCCGCCGATGACACTGGATACTGTAGAAGAAGCGGACCGTATTATGGTGAGTTTCAATCAGTACAATGAAGATTCTATTAATTTAACAACTGCAGAATAACAGCAAGCCGTGAGAGGATATCTCACGGCTTTTATTTACATTAATTTTACTTCTGTAAAACTGTATCTAAATACTGGCCTGTTACACTGCAGGTAACAATACAAAAGAGGTGAGTACTGTTATGTCTTATGAAAGTAAAACACTAATTGTCTACCTTGACGGTGATTACCGCCGTTTTAAAGCAGTTGCGGATATATATCAGAAATTTGATTATGATCAGGCACATATCCTCATCACATCTTTTAATGATCACAATGAACTCCGAGGTACGAAAGACCTATTAAACTCCAATTATGACTATATAGACGAACGTCATATCCTCACAGAATACTTCTCAACGACCACTTACAACAATGCTGTAGAGATACAGCAGATACTCTCCAGACTGAACTACGGACAAGTTATCGTCGTTACCAGCCAGTACCATAAATTCCGTACGAAACTAATATTCAATAATGTTTTTAATAGAAGCAGGAAGTTGAAATTTCTAGGTGTGAATCATCATACAACACTACTGGAATATTCTTCAGAAGCAGTAAAACTTGGACTCTATTTAATGAAAAACTATAAGTTCTTCACAAAGGATAATCTGCTGTACAGCAAGAGTAAGTACCGCAGACTATCACGGTTAAGATATCAGTAATAAAATCGTTGTCGATGGGCTAATTCCATGCTCCTGTATGTTAAACTATTACTAATGACTAATAGATTAGAATAGGGGATTCCATGAAAAGCTATAAAGAAACTAAAGAAGAATTATTAAACAAAACAGACTATAGAAACTTCACATACCGTATGACACGTATACCTGAAATGATCGAAGAGCAGTCAAAAACGCTCGACGATATTTTAGCTCAGTTTAAAGAAGAAGGATTCAACCACTTATCAGTCGTTGAACTTTGCCGTTCTTTTATAAGAATTGACCTAATCAGACTTTCACTCATGCAGGCTACACACGGCGTAATGGCTGAAGACAAAAAAGTACAGTACCCAACTGAGCTGGAAGTACTTGAAAGATTTACACTGGAAAAAATAACACAGGATTTCTACCCTTTGGATCTTCCAAAAGAGCTTGAAGAAAAGAATCAGGAAATCCGTGAACAGTTAATTAAATTAACGAAAGAACTTGAACCGATGCTTAGACTTGTTGAGCAGAATACAGGCGATATGAACGAGACGCTTAAAGTTGTGGCAACTCAAGTACAGAAGAACAATAACCATGTGTTAAGCAAAATTTATGATGATGTATTCTATACGACAGTATTGGACTACAACATAGATAATGCATTTGAAACAGCATGGAAAGATAATTTAATCCAATCACCATTAGTATCATTCTATTCAATGTTCACATTGTCGTTCTACGATGATATGTTTAAAGATCAATTAGTATAAATTAAATTAACGCTATGAATTATATTATTATAATTCATAGCGTTTTTTGATATAAATTTATCGAAATTTAATTAGAAATCGAATTAGAATGTGGTATTATAAATATAAGAAATAGTTATTGTTAATTTGGATTTAAATAATTTATGATTTTATAATTTAGTAAAGGGAGATAGAAAAATTGAATAACGATTCGTTTAAAACATTTAAAAAAGCATCATTAGCCAGTGCACTAGGGGTATTTGCATTTACATATGCAGGCGGAACCGAAGCGAATGATGATGCTGTTGAAAATCAAAGTGTAGAAGCAGAGAATATAGAAACAATAGAAACGCAACAGGTGGAAAATACAGAACTTGAACTTCCAATTGACGATGAAGCTATTGAATTTCAGGAAGAAACAGATGCAACAGAATCTGAAGTAGAGAATACAGTAAAAACTAATCCTGCATCAACAGAAGAAATTGTAGAAGAATACATAGAACCCGAGTTACCAGTTGATCTAGAACTTACAGAAGAAAATTTAGAGAGTAATAACACATCTAAAGTTCAGGATGTAGAGGATGAACAAACAAAAGAAGCTCAGGGTATAAGCACATTTTCACAAGAGATAACTGGTGATATCGATGTTGAAGCACCAGAGTTAATTTCAGTCACGACAGATAAATCGACGTATAATGCTGGGGAACAAATTGAGATGACTGTGGTGGCTGAAGATGAAACAAATGTCGACTATATTTTTGCTGCATTTACAAACAACTCTGAAGATGGACCGCAACAGCTATCAGCATCTGGATATGAAATCATACCACTAGGCAATAACAGATATGAATCAACATTTTATATTGATGTTCCTGAACGCACACCTTCAACATCATTCAGATTATCAGGTCTTGGATTGTATGATGAGAACTACGAAAATTATTTATCAGACTGGTACGGTGAAGAGTTACTGGATTTAACTGTGAATATTGAGAATAACAATACAATTACTGACATCGATGCACCTGAATTAATTTCAGTTACGACGGATAAATCGACGTATAACGCTGGAGAACAGATTGAGATGACGGTCGTGGCTGAAGATGAAACAAATGTCGACTATATTTTTGCTGCATTTACAAACAACTCTGAAGATGGACCGCAACAGCTATCAGCATCTGGATATGAAATCATACCACTAGGCAATAACAGATATAAATCGACATTTTATATTGATGTTCCTGAACGCACACCTTCAACATCATTCAGATTATCAGGTCTTGGATTATATGATGAGAACTACGAAAATTATTTATCAGACTGGTATGGAGATGAGTTACTGGATTTAACTATTAATGTTGGTGAAGGGATACAGACTCCTGGTGAAGATGAAAATACAAATGAACTACCTGAAGAACAGATTATCAATGATGACTTATCCGAGAATTATATTAATCATTTAACTATTTATGATACTGTGACAGGTAATAGATTAACTAGTGTCAGCTTTGTAGGGAATACTTTTATCGATAGATTGGACAACCTGTTACTAAGTATAAACAACGAATATAACAGTGAGTATGTAGTCGCTGATCAAGTACTGATAGATAGTCAAACTAGCGGTTTTCAAATTAATGATTATTACAGCTACTTTACAACTGATACTTATGATATTTATGTAAATAACACATCAAATAGTGTTGGAAACTATCCTTTTGAAAACAGACCATTTTTACCTGAACACCAGTTGTATGATGATTACTATTTAAACAATGGTGAATTAATGCAAATAAATATTATAGACAGTGAAGGTTATTATTTGTATGAGGGGGAGTCATTTGGGTCATACACTATTGATGAATTAATCAGAACAGCAATGATGGATATTGATTCTGAATTATATTATTATGATTCGGCATATGTAAGTAATGGTTTTATGTGGAGAGATGACTACATCGGAGATTACGCAAGTATAAACGTCTATGTAGCTGACCGTGAAGATGGTAGTATTGATACTTCTTTACCAGAAGAACCGGAATTACCAATAACAGATGAGAGTCCAGAGATGCCAGTCGAAGAAGTACCATCAGATCAAAACGAAAATTCTAATGAAGAAATTATAACTGGCGAACCGATAGAAGAAGTTGAGCAGGAACAATCGGCACCTGAATCATCGAATGGGGATAGTAATAATATTACTGATCCTGAAGATCCAGCTAAAGAAGAGGAGGAGAAAGTTATAACCCCACCATTAGTAAATCCAATTAAACCTGATGATGATATTATTACAGGTCAAGGAGACTCTAACAGTGAAATAGTTATTACATTACCTGATGAAGAGGAAATAATAACAGAATCTGATACAGAAGGATTATGGGAAGTTGAATTACCAAAAGATACAGTTATTCAGACTGATGATGTAATTGTTGTTTCTGTTAAAGATATTAATAATGAACAGCAGACTGAAACAACAGTACAAGGAAAAGAAAAGTCTGTTAACTCAGAAGAGTCACAGACGGTAAGTGAACAGGAAGCATCTACTTCTGAAAGTGATAAAGAGGAACTTCCTGATACAGGGTTAGCTGCTGCGGAAACTGGACTAATTGCGACAGCATTTGCTCTAGCAGGTGCCGCTTTCCTATTTGTAACTGGCAGAAGAAAAAGAAAGAATTAATAATTGAAATGTCAATACCAGACCTTCGGGTCTGGTATTTCTCTATAAAAAATATTGAGGAGTGTATGTATGTACTCTAATAATTCAGTTGATTTTCAGACAGAGCTAGATAGAATTGATGACTTGCTAGGGAAGTTGAATATTAAACTCCATGAATATTGGAAGGATAATATTGAAGTTGCAGAATTACAATTGAATATAAAAGATACCGCTGATATAAAATCTGATAACGTTATTAAAAAGCTGGATACACTGGATTTACGGAATCAATTTAAACTAAAATTTCCAGACGAAGATTTATCTAACCTAAAGGGAATATATATGATTTACAGAAATAATGAATTATTTTACATAGGTGAAGGAAAGATATTATCAAGGCTAAGAAGACACTGTAATAAGCCATATAGAAAAATTTTAAGTCCACGTATCAAACCGTTTGAAAAAATTCTTGAAGATGAACTTTATGTTATCGTATTTAAAATGAAGAATCCGGAACATGATAGACAGAGAATTCTTTTTGAAACGATTTTGACAGCACATCTATTACCAAAGTATATGATGGATGTATTTTGACAGCCTTAATATAGGTAAGCACATTTTCTCATGTTCTATTTAATGAGTATTTAATTTGTAAACGGGTATTTATCTATTAGCAAATACTTTACTGAAAGAGAGTGATACCGATGGTGACATGTCAAAATTGCGGTGAAGAAGTACTGGAAGGCACGAGAGTCTGCCCAACATGCGGAGAGTTTATGCGTGACGAAGAAAATTTCACAGATAATAATGGATTGATTCAGGAAAGAGCACCGGAAGAGGAGTTTTTAAACGGTCCCGGTAAAGATAATAAGATGGAAGATATGCCGGAAGAGAACTATCCTGAAGATGAATTAAATAAACAGCAGAAAAAAGAGCGCAGTGATTTTGGACGTACAGATGATAAATAGTTATTAATGCTTCCCGATATAATATTGGGAAGTGTTTTTTGTCCGATGAATAATATTGAAACAAACAGGGTATTTAATTAGAAACCAGTTGAGTACATACGAAAGAGAGTTGTAAAATATGATTAAATGCCAGAATTGCGGAGAAGCGATAGAAGAGAATATCGATATCTGTCCATCGTGCGGATCTTATCTACATGATGATGCATCTGTCACTGATCCGGAAGTCAGAGTGGAACGTGAGGTACCGGACGAAGATATTTTAAGTGAACCGGGAAACTTCGATGAAGCATTCGATAATCTGCCGGACGATACGTATAACGACGATGAGCTGGAAAGAAGAGAACTGGAAGCGGAACGCAGAAAATTTGGGAAGTCCGGGGAATGAAGAAAAGCTACTTTTAAAAAGTAGCTTTTTTATATTAATATATTATATTTTTTCAGTTTTTCTAACCGGGAACCAGCCGTCTAGTTCCATAATCAGTTTCCACAGCGGTGTTGGGACGACAGCGCTGTTCTGATTAGTTTGTTTCAATGCTTTTTAATTATCTCTTAATCTAATTTCTTTAATTTTGTTTTTAATCAGACTGAAATCCCTGTTAGTCGGAATATCATTTACCGCAATGACTCTGCTGTCGGATACAGGCAGTGTAAAATTCGAAACCATTATATCCACTTTGTCCGGTGTATCGAGCAATGCTTCAATATCATAAGAATCAATCAGTTCAACATCCACCTGTTCGTAAAATTCTATTTTTAAAATAGATTTCATCAGTTTAGCATGGTAAATATCATGAATGCTGACCACTTTAATTTTTATTTTACGCTGTGATTTTAACAGTTTTTCCAAAAGGTTTTCCCATCTCGTCACAAATGAATGCATTAAATGATATATAAAATCTTCATTGTATTTAATATCCATCAGGCTGATGTAATCTTCCATCTGTATTTTAAGCTTCCCGTAGAATTTTGGAAACAAATCTCTGAACTGCTGCAGCAGGACATATTTGTTATTGATTATGAGCGGTCTGACATTAATATTCCTGACACCGAGCTGGGCGCTGTTATGTATATTGTAAATTAGCATTTCCCTGTTTTCGATCGGAATGTTAAAATCTGTTGCCAGTTCATTGATAATTTGTGTCAAACGAATATACGAACGGGCAGAGTAGCTGTCAACGGCAGCATTGTGCAGCAGCTCTTCATGGTTAAAGAAGAAGTAATCCGAAATTACATAGGACAGATTATCAGTATATACAAGCGGTTCAAATTCGCCGTTGAAGATATCTGCAAATATTTTATAAAACGCTTCAGAGCTGTTCAGTTTTTTTATGATTGCTGCTGTACGTATACCAGTGTTATTTACAATATGTCCCTGGCTTACACGAACATGAGACACCGCTAAAGAATACTTCAGCATCATTAAATCTGAGTATTGCAGTTTGAAATTCAGATTATTTGTAAACACTGTAAACAGCTTTAATAATTTATCGTGGTTTATATCTGAAAACGGCCATTCTTTCATACTATATCTCTCTGTAAAATACTGAAGATAGAAGCTTCTTACCTCATATTCATCACCTTCAAGACAGCATGGTGAAGTATAGAATTTAAGATTAAAATTCTTTTTGAGCCCTGTGTTAATACGTGAAATTAAACGGTATACTGTCGGCAGTGAAATATTAAATAAATCAGCTAAATCTTCTACTGTTACATCCTTATTAAAGAAAGTATATTCAAGTATTTGAAAACACTTGTTGTTTTCCATTATATATTTTCCTAAAGAATCAATGGAACAGTTGTCTTTAAAACGAATACTGTATTCTTTTGAACGTGCTTCGATTTGAAAAGTATGTGATAAATCAGATTCACCCAATTCTCTTATATCTTCATAAACCGTTCTGACTTTTGCATCCAGATGCGCTGCGATAGTATCAATATGTACAAAACTGTCGGATTGGTTAAGGAGCTGTACGAGTTTGAATTTCCTCTGATTTGAAGCAGTTAATAAATCTATCATGATGACACCTCAAGTATATAAATTAAACCCAGTATAACGATAATAATTCATTCTGAGAAGAGTAAAATGTAAATATACATTAAAGGTTCCCGACTCAAAATCATCCGGGATATTCTTTATGTCACTTCATAAATGATAATATATATTTCTTTGGCAGTCAGGGCGCTGGTCAGTAAATTAATGTACATAAAACCGTGGGTCCGGATGGTTTTATATTGCTCTTTTTGAATGGCGAATAAGCTTTTACATTTTTTCGTAAGACTTACAAAAATATGATTTGTAAATATGTGTATCGAATGATAAATTTTATAAGCTAAGTCTGTGTATTTATACACAGGGGATATAAAAATGCAATGAAGATTTACATATTTCAGTTAATTATAGAAGGGGACTAAACAAAACACATGCCAAAAATTTTTAACGCCGGTAAAATTTTACCAGCAGTATTTACAGTTGTAATGATATTATCTCTGTTTTTGGAACCGTTGACATATATGACTGTCAATGCGCAAAATCGAGCGGAGATTGTTCATGATGATGAGACAGGAAGCGTGATTAATTACGGAGCACCTCAAGAATATGAAGATTCGATTATTTCAAAAAGTGCTGAATATACCGGGACTCCGGGTGAGTACTTTATCGACCTCAGAGTAGATGGAAAAGAACAGGAAACAGATGAACCTACGGATATTGTTATTGTTTACGATAACTCTAACAGTATGGAGACTAACGATAGAGTGACAACAGCACGTAATGCTACATCTCAATTTATTAACGAAATGATTGCCAACAATGACCAGGTAAGAATTGCGACGGTTATTTATGGTACCCATGTTATGGACGGGAGACGAAATGAAGCAAGAAATGCGGGCAATACTGAAAATATTTCCCAAAAAACTTTAACCAGAAATACTGGTGCGCTTATAAATTCACTGCCGACTACTATTCCTTCAAAACGGAATCGAGCCTATGATGGCGGTACGTTTACACAGGAAGGAATTGAAGTTGCATCTTCTATTTTATCCGGCAGTAATGCTCAAAATAAAATAATTGTAACGATAACTGACGGTGTACCGACTGTCAGTAAAAATACAGCAGGGACTGTTGTAGGTAACGGAACTTCTTTTTATTATAATAATTATAGAAATAATCACGGTACTAACACAATCAGCTCTGCAAGGAGTATACAGAGCCGCGGAATCGATATGTATTCAATAGGCATAGAAATTACCGGAGACTATATGGATATGGTCAGTCAAACTCAGGCAAATAATGTGATGAGCGGACTTGCATCGAATCCCGGCCGGTATTATCAGGCGGCTCAAGTATCAGAAATAGTGGACATACTTAATGATTTGGCGTCAGGATTAACAGGGACTATCTCCAATGGCTCAATTACCGATCCAATGGGAGAAATGGTTAATTTAAATATACATCCAGACGGTTTTGTCAGAGCAAGCGATGAAAATCTAGCGGACGGCAGTTATTATATAAGCGGTACGCCACAGTCTGCAGCTGATGCTGCGGGAATCAATCTGAACGGTGATATTTTGAATATTAGTAAACTTAACCTTGGAGCAGATCAATACATCAATATCCGCTATAAGGTAAATCTGGATACAGACAATCCAGCGTTCAGTGATGATGAATATTATGCGACGAATGGTACAACAACATTTTCTGCTGGAACTGAAAGCTCTGTTCCTCATGAATTTGAAGTTCCAACTATTCGGGGATCAGAATTTGAACTCGGGGGAACTAAAGTATGGAATGATGCAGGCGGCGAAACTAACCGTCCGGATTCATTGGAGATAGAGTTATACCGTACAATCGGCGGAGATGAAAATCGAAACGAATTTATGGAATTGGTAGAAGTTACTCCTGATGGCAACGATGAATGGAATTATGTTTTCGAAAATTATCCAATGTATTCATCAACAGGGGAATTATACGATTACTATATTAATGAAGCATATATAGATGGTTATGCTGCGGATTATAACGCAGGCGAAGAACTGGATTTACAAAATAATCTTAAGTATGAACCGGCAATATCACTTGTGAAGACGAGTGATAAAACAGCTGTCTCAGCGGCAGGAGAACCGGTCGTTTATACTTTTGAAATTACTAACACAGGTAATGTCACATTAAATGATATTGTTCTTAATGATGAAAAACTGGACGGTAATATTACTCTTGAAAACACAACGCTTGAGCCCGGTGCTTCAATGACAGTTACAGAGGAATATTCAGTAAGTCAAGCAGATATTGACAGCGGCAGTGTCGAAAATACTGCAACGGTATCAGGTGTTGACGGAGAGGATACGGAAGTAACTGATGAGGACAGCAATGTGATTCCGGCAACTCAGCTTGCATCGATTGATTTAGTTAAAGAAGCAGATCGTGATGATTTAACAGCAGGTGAAACTGTAAATTATACATTTACTGCGGTAAATGACGGTAATGTTACTTTAACGAATGTTTCAATCAGTGATGTTTTAGAAGGAATAGGTGAAATCACTTATGCGACAATCAACGGTGAGGAAATACCCGACGTTGAAAACATCACTTTAAATCCTGATGATGTGCTGGTTGCGAATGCAGCTTATGAAATTACACAGGCAGACCTGAATACCGGTGAAGTAGAAAACACTGCAACGGTAACTGGTACGGATCCAAATGAAGCAGCGGTGACAGATGAAGACACGGCATATATTGTCGGAGATCAGGTGCCGGGCATTCAGATAACAAAAACTTCTGATACAGAAGTATATACTTCTGTCGGCCAGGAAATTACTTATACATTTGAAGTAGAGAATACAGGAAATGTCACATTGGAAGATGTTAATGTATCTGATGCAATGTTCGAAGAAGATATTGTATTAGACACAGCAACGCTGAATCCGGGAGATACTGCAACAGATTCAGCAACTTATACTGTAACTCAGGAAGATCTCGATAACGGAACTATTTTAAACACTGCATCTGCGACAGGTACACCTCCGGGTGACGGAACACCGCCGACAGATGATACTGAAATTGTGATAGAAGCAGGACAAAGTCCATCAATCGGCCTGGTTAAATCAGCAGGTGAAAGCGAAGGTTTAAATACCGGGGATAATGTGACTTATTCGTTTACAGCGACAAACGACGGCAATGTCACATTAAGCAATGTCGCGCTTTCAGATATACTTGAAGGATTAAGTGATATAACTTATCTGACAGTCAATGGAGAAGCGATTGAAGACTTGGAAAATATCAGTTTATCTCCAGCGGATGTACTGGAAGCTGAAGCAGCTTACACAGTGACACAGACGGATATGGATAATGGTTCAGTAACAAACAATGCGGAAGTTACAGGACAGGATCCAAATACCAATGAAGTGACTGATGAAGATGAAGCGGTCATTCAGCTGAATCAAAATGCTGGAATTGAAATTGTGAAGTCAGTGAACACAGAAACATATAATGAACTGAATCAGCAGATTGAATATACTTTTGAAGTGACAAACACAGGAAACGTTACGTTAAACAACGTCATCGTTGAAGATGACATGTTCCCTGACGGCGTTACAGTCACACCATCTTCAATTGAACCGGGAGAAACAGCGGCAGGTACTGCAGCGCGAACTGTTACTCAGGAAGACTTAAATAATGGTTCAATATTAAACAGGGCGACTGCAACAGGCACACCGCCGGGTGGTAATGTACCGCCAACTGATGAAGATGAAATAACGATTAATGCTGAACAGGAACCTTCTATAGTGATAGAGAAAACAGCAGACCGTTTAGATTTAGTTGCGGGTGAAGATATTAATTACACATTTACTGTAACGAATAACGGAAACGTGACACTGAACAATGTTTCAATCTCAGATGCACTTGAGGGATTAAGCGGCATTACGTATGCAACTGTTAACGGGGTTGCAGTCGAAGATGCAGAAAATATTACGCTGAATCCGAATGACGTTTTAAGTGCAAATGCGAACTACAGCATTACACAGACAGACGTTAACCTTGGAACTGTAGACAATACAGCTACAGTTACCGGGACACCGCCAACGGGCGATCCGGTAACAAGCGAAGATGATGAAACAGTTACGGGTGAACGTTTATCATCAATTGAAATTAATAAAACAATAGATGCAGAAAGCTACAGTGCCAGCGGACAAACAGTTGAATATACTTTCGAAGTTACAAACACAGGAAATGTGACACTGGAAGATGTAGCTGTTACAGATCCGATGTTTGAAGAAGGTATTGAGCTTGAAGAAACAACGCTGCAGCCCGGTCAGTCAACAACGGGCACTATTGTTTATGAAATTACCCAGACAGATGTAAACAATGGAACACTTTCCAATACAGCTGCTGTTACAGGAAATCCTCCTGAAGGCATTGAACCGCCGGCAGATGAAGATACAGTAACAATAGAAGCAGGACAAAATCCGTCAATTACTTTAATTAAAGAAGCGGATCAGGAAGGACTGGTTGCTGGTGAAGTTGTTAATTACAAATTCACTGCAACAAATGATGGTAATGTGACACTTCAAAATGTAAACATTACTGACGTACTTGAAGGCTTAGGTGATATTAGTTATGCAACTATCAATGGCGAAGCGATTGAAGATGCAGAGAATATCACATTAAACCCGGGTGATGTTTTAGTGGCAGAAGCCAGCTACGATATTACTCAGGCCGATGTGGATAACGGTCAGCTGACAAACGAGGCAACAGTAACAGGAACACCGCCAAATGGTGACGATGTTACAAGCACAGATTCAGTTTCTGTTCCGCAGGATCCGCAGCCGGGACTGTCGCTTAATAAGACATCTCCAACGGAAACGTTCAGTGCCGTCGGCGACGAAATTGTCTACAATTTCGAAATCACCAACGAAGGTAACGTGACTGTCAGTGGTTTAACACTGATTGATGAAATGTTCCCGGACGGTGTTGAAATTGAACCGACAACATTGGCACCAAATGAAACAGCGAATGGTACTGCCACTTATACAGTGACGCAGGATGACCTGGATGCTGGCGAAGTACTAAACGCAGCATCTGTAACAGGCACACCGCCGGACGGCGAAACAGAAGTACCGCCGGGTGAAGATGAAGTCACTGTTCCAGGGACACAGACACCATCGATC
This sequence comes from Jeotgalicoccus psychrophilus DSM 19085, assembly GCF_000425845.1. GTDB lineage: Bacteria > Bacillota > Bacilli > Staphylococcales > Salinicoccaceae > Jeotgalicoccus > Jeotgalicoccus psychrophilus. The sequence continues at coordinate 321,276 of NZ_AUEF01000001.1, read as the reverse complement.
AGTCTGGTTAAAACAGCTGACAGAGACGATTTAATCGCTGGTGAACCAGTTAATTACACATTCACTGTAACAAATGACGGTAATGTAACACTTGAAAATGTGAACATTACTGACGCACTCGAAGGCTTAGGTGGTATCACTTATGTAACAATCAACGGTGAATCGATTGAAGATCAAGAAAATATTACTCTCAATCCAGGCGATGAGCTGGGTGCGAATGCAAGTTATGAAATTACGCAGAATGATGTGGACAGAGGTCAGCTGACGAACGAAGCATCTGTAACAGGCACACCGCCAAACGGTGAAGATGTAACAAGCGAAGATTCTGTGTCAGTGCCTCAGGACCCGCAGCCGGGTCTGTCACTTAATAAGACATCATCAACTGAAACGTTCAGTGCTGTTGGCGACGAAATTGTCTATAATTTTGAAATCGTCAACGAAGGTAACGTCACAATCAGTGGTTTAACGCTTATCGACGAAATGTTCCCGGATGGTGTCGAGATTGAACCGACGACACTTGCTCCAGGTGACACAGCAAATGGAACTGCCACTTACACAGTGACACAGGATGACCTTGATGCTGGTGAAGTATTAAACGCAGCATCTGTAACAGGCACACCGCCGGACGGTGAAACAGAAGTACCGCCGGGCGAGGACGAAGTTACTGTTCCAGGGACACAAACACCATCGATCAGCCTGGTTAAAACAGCTGACAGAGATGATTTAGCTGCTGGTGAAGATATTAATTACACATTCACTGCAACAAATGCTGGTAACCAGACATTAACTAACGTTTCAATCACTGATGTCCTTGAAGGATTAGGCAGTATCACGTATGCAACAATCAATGACGAAGCGATTGAAAATCCAGAAAACATTACTCTGAATCCCGGGGATGTTCTGATTGCAAATGCAGGCTATGAAATTACACAAGATGATGTAGATGCAGGTCAGGTAACAAATAATGCAACGGTTACTGGTACGACTCCAAACAATGAAGATGTAACGAGCGAAGACTCAGTGTCAGTACCGCAGGACCCGCAGCCAGGATTGTCTTTAAGTAAGACATCACCAACTGAAACGTTCAGTGCTGTCGGCGACGAAATTATTTACAATTTTGAAATCGTCAACGAAGGTAACGTCACTGTCAGTGGTTTAACACTGATTGATGAAATGTTCCCGGACGGTGTTGAAATTGAACCAACAACATTGGCACCAAATGAAACAGCGAATGGTACTGCGACTTACACAGTGACTCAGGACGACCTTGATGCTGGTGAAGTATTAAACGCAGCATCTGTAACAGGTACACCGCCGGACGGTGAAACAGAAGTACCGCCGGGCGAGGACGAAGTTACTGTTCCAGCCACACAAACACCATCGATCAGCCTGATTAAAACAGCTGACAGAAATGATTTAATCGCTGGTGAAGATATTATCTACACATTCACCGCAACAAACGATGGTAATGTGACACTTCAAAATGTCGCAATTACTGACGTACTCGAAGGATTAGGTAATATCACTTATGCAACAATCAATGGCGAAGCGATTGAAGATGCAGAAAATATTACTCTAAATCCAGACGATGTGTTAATAGCACAAGCAAGCTATACGATGACTCAAAATGATGTTGATAGTGCAGTTGTTAATAACGAGGCAACTGTCACAGGTCAACCGTCAACTGGCGATTATGTGGAAGATAATGACGAAGTGGCCGTTCCGGGTGAACGTAATCCTGGAATTTCATTAGACAAAGACTCAACTACAGAAACGTTTAGTGAAGTCGGTGACGTAATCGATTATGTATTTAATATCGAGAACACCGGTAATGTGACACTCGATGACGTTACAATCACGGATGAAATGTTCCCGGACGGTGTTGAGGTTGAACCGGCAACACTGGCTCCTGGTGACACAGCGACAGGAACTGCCACTTACACAGTAACTCAGGAAGATCTGGACAGAGGTGAAGTACTGAACGCAGCCACTGTGACAGGTACTCCGCCGGGTGAAGACACACCGCCGACAGGAGGCGATGAAGTAATTGTTCCAGCTACACAAACACCATCAATCAGCTTGGTTAAAACAGCTGACAGAGACGACTTGGCTGCCGGTGAAAATATCAATTACACTTTCACTGCAACAAACGATGGTAACCAGACATTAACTAACGTTTCGATTACTGATGCCCTTGAAGGCTTAGGCAGTATAACGTACGCAGCAATCAATGACGAAGCGATTGAAGATCCAGAAAACATTACTTTGAATCCGGGTGATGTTCTAATCGCGAATGCAGGTTATGAAATTACTCAAGATGATGTAGATGCAGGTCAGGTAACAAATAATGCAACGGTCATCGGTACGCCGCCAGACGGAGCTCCGGTAACGAACGAAGATTCTGTATCAGTACCGCAGAATCCGCAGCCGGGTCTGTCTTTAAGTAAGACATCGCCAACTGAAACGTTCAGTAACGTCGGCGACGAAATTGTTTACAATTTTGAAATCGTCAACGAAGGTAACGTAACAGTCAGTGGTTTAACGCTTATCGACGAAATGTTCCCCGACGGTGTAGAGGTTGAACCGACGATACTTGCCCCAGGTGACACAGCAAATGGAACTGCCACTTACACAGTGACACAGGATGACCTTGATGCTGGTGAAGTATTAAACGCAGCATCTGTAACAGGCACACCGCCGGACGGTGAAACAGAAGTGCCGCCGGGCGAGGACGAAGTCACAGTTCCTGCTACAAAAACGTCGTCGATCAGTCTGGTTAAAACAGCTGACAGAGACGATTTAGTTGCCGGTGAAGATATTAATTACACATTCACAGCAACAAACGATGGTAACCAGACATTAACGAATGTATCAATTACTGACGAACTCGAAGGATTAAGTAATATCACTTATGTATCTGTTAATGGCGAAGCGATTGATGATGCAGAAAACATTACCCTGAATCCAGGAGATGTATTGATCGCAGATGCAGGTTATGAAATTACACAGACTGACGTAAATAACCAGTCAGTCGTAAATACTGCAATTGCTGCAGGACAGCCTCCGGCAGGTGATCCAGTCAGCGATGAAGATTCAGTCACTGTTTCAGGTGAGGGAAGCCAGTCGCTGATATTTGAGAAAACAACACCGACAAAATCATTTACTGAAGTCGGAGATGTCATCGAATACGTATTTACTGTAACGAATAATGGAAACATTACTCTTGAAAATATAAGCATCACAGATGAAATGTTCGCTGACGGAATCGAACTCAGCCAGACAACATTAGAGCCGGGCGAGACAGCAACAGGCACGGCAGCATATTCGGTCACTCAGAAAGATATTGATGCAGGTTCAGTATTAAACGCAGCATCAGTGACAGGTACGCCGCCTGGTACTGATCAGCCTATTGAACCGACACCGGGCGAAGTCTCAGTGCCGCATATACCTGCAGAACCATCTGACGCATCTGTTGCGTTGGAGAAATCGAGTAATGTTGCTGCTGTAAATGAAGCTGGTGAAATAATAAATTACACGTTTGTAATTACAAACACTGGTGATGTTGCATTCAATCACTTAATTCTTTACGATGCAATGCTCGGAGGAGTTATTGAGCTGGATGTTACAGAACTGGCACCGGACGAATCTGCAGAAGTGACGGTACCTTATACAGTCACAATGAAAGACATTGTAAATGGAGAAATTCACAATGAAGCAGATGTAAGAGCGTATTCTGCTGATAATCAAAAAGCAGTGGACCATTCAGAAAATCTTGTCAGTACACCGGGACAGACTGTACCGGAAGGTCAGGCAACAAAATCTGTTAACGGATACGACAAATACAATGTAAAAGCCAACGATGAAGTCTTCACTTTTGAAATTAAAACTGTACTCGACTCTGTAAATGAAATTAATAAATTTGTAATTACAGATAAAGTCGATAACAGATTAAACATCAACAATGTCGATGTCACAATTGCTGAAAGTGCATCGTCTGGTTCTGCTGATGAAGCAGAATTAGAAGAAGAAAAATTAAATCTTGAAACTCAGCTTGAATCATTAAGAGCAGAACTTGAAGAATTACAAACATTAGCAGACGAACAGCAAGCTGAAGAATCTCCAGAAAGTGAAGAAGATACTTCAACTGAAACAGAACCGGAAGCTGAACAGGCTGAGCCTGTTGAAACAGAAGCTGAATCAGCAGAAGAAGTCACTGAAGAACCTGTGACTGAAGAAGCAGAAGTAGAGCAGGCAGAAGAATCTGTGACTGAAGAAACTACTGAGGAAGCAGCTGCAGAAGAAACACCTGCGCAAGAAGAAAGTACTACAACTGAAATACCGGAAGATGAATCAGCGGAAAATATTGAAACTGATGAATCAGTGAAAGCTGAAGTTACAGTTGTTAATCCTCAAGCTATAGAAGAACTTGAAACTAAAATAGCCGAATTGGAAAAAAATCTTGAAGAACTTGAACAGCAATTAGCTGAAGTTGAGAAAGTTGAAATTCCATCAGGCAGTATTTTAGAATTTGGTAACCTGAGTACCGATGGTAATAACATCACATTCACTGTTACTGATGAAAAAGTTCTTGAAGCATTAAAAGGATATGAAATAACTATGCTTATCGATTCAGCATTTTCGAGCATTGACAGTGATGCTGAAGTAAATGGTGTAATCAACGAAGCTGTAATTACAATCGGTAACAATACAGTTCCTACTAATCCGGTAGTTGTTGCACCGTATGTACCCGAAAAAGTACCGGAGAGACCGGAGGAGCCGGCACCGACTCCAGAAGAGAAACCGGATCCGAAACCTGAAGTTCCATCAGAACCTGAAGAACAACCGGAGCCGAAGCCGGAAGGTTCTTCAGAACCTGAAGAGAAACCGGAAGCGAAGCCTGAAGTTCCATCAGAACCTGAGGAGAAACAGGAATTAAAATCTGAAGGTTCATCAGGATCTGGAGAACAACCGGGACCGAAGCCGGAAAGTCCATCAGAAACTGTGGAACAACCGGAATCAATACCGGCAGAACAGGAAAAAGCCGAGATGACACCGGAGGTTTCTGAAGGTAATTCAGAACTGCCTGATACAGGAGAATCTCAAAACAATCTCTTGTACACAGGAGGGATCCTGGCATTACTTGCGGGTGGTGCGTTACTGTACATTACACGCAGACAAAAGCAGGATAATAAATAATTGTAAACGGAGTTAAGCCGCATTTGGCTTAACTCCGTTTATTTTTAACTAATCTGCTGACTTCATTATGTATTTAGTAATATATATTTGAATCCAGTTTTCAGTTATATATAATGAATAGAAACATACAAATTTAAAGGAAGGTGGATCAGGAATGAATGAAAGTTTAAACATGCTCATACTCAACAGTGCATCTGCACCCCAAATTAACTGGGTTATGGTTATTGCAGGTGTGCTGCTTTTAGGTTTCAGCCTGTTCATGTTTTTTAAATTGAGAAAATAATAATATTGAAAATTAAATAATGGGGGAAATTATGTATTGGTATTTAACATATTTTATAATTTATTTTGCAGCAATGATTGGAATTGCCTGGTATTACTTTTATAAAATAAAAACATACGAAGATTACATGATATCTTCATGGAGTACAGGATTTTGGAAAATAACGGGTACAATAATCAGTACCAATGCAGGGGCAGCTGTATTTATCGGCTGGGTTGGTCTTGGATTCACGGTCGGCTTGTCCGGGTACGTGAAATTTGCGCTTGTCGCTTACATATTTAGTTTAATTCTAGTTATTGTCTTCGCTAAGCCATTAAGAAGACAGAAGTTATTTACACTCGCTGATTTATTTACGATGCGTTTTGGTGGACGTGCTGGAATACTGCCGTCAATTTTATCAGCATTTATTTATTCAGTGCCAACATTAGCTTTGCAGCTGATTGGTATGTCAACAGTATTTAGTATTACGCTCGGCTGGAATCAAATGACAGGTTTAATTGTCGGCACAGTTTTAATTCTCGCATTTTCAATTTTAGGCGGGCTTCCTGCGACAATACTGACCGATGCGATTCAATCCATTTTAATACTGCTCGGATTGATTGTACTCGCAATTGTTACAGTGATGCATTTTGGTGGTATTACTGATTTATTTGCAAACACAAGCTGGGAGTTCCTGAGCCCGATTAGTCCGGAAGGAATGTCTGAAACACTGCTTTATGCACTGTCGGTCGGACCATTCTACTTAGTATGGCAGTCAACGTGGCAAAGAATCTTTGCAGCTAAAGATGAAAAGACAGCACTCCGTGCCGGGATTACGGGACATATTATTGTAATGATTATTTCATTTCTGCCATTTTTAATCGGCGTATCTGCCAGACAGTTTGTCGATTTATCAATGAATCAGGATCTGGTATTTGCATTCGTTACTAATGAATTACTGCCGACTCCAATTGCCGGTATTATTTTTGTCGCTTTACTTGCTGCACTTATGACAGGTGCGACATCGTTTAACCTGCAAGGTGCAAGTAATTTAACGAGAGATATGTATCAGGTGTTGATCAACCCAAAGGCATCTAATAAAAAACTGCTTTTAGTTTCGAGATTCGCAGTTGTATTTATAACACTTCTCGGCCTTGGTGCAGCATTCTTTATTACTAATATTAATGATGCATACCGCTGGGCATTGATGGTGAACGGAGTGCTGTTAGTATTCCCATTCCTTGCTATTATGTTCTGGGCACGTGTAACGAAAAAAGGTGTGCTTGCAAGTATGATTGGTTCGCTGATTGTCGTATTCCTGTATCCGTATCTTGGACTACCGTATGATCAGGCACTTGTCGGCTATATACTGTCGTTCCTACTTGTTGTCGGTGTAAGTTTACTTACAAAACATGATAAGAGTGAAATACCTAAAGCGGCAATACGGCACAGATTGAGTGATTATAGAGAAGAGGATATTTAAATGAAGCCGGAAAAAATTATTAATGCGCATGTGCTGGATGTTAATGAAGGTACTGTCGCATTATCTACAGTTTTTATAAAAGACGGAATGATTGCTAAAGTAGTTAATCAGAATGAAACAATTACTGACCGTGATTCTTTAGATTTGAGCGGACAATACTTGTCCCCGGGTTTTATCGATACACACAGCCATTTAGTTATGTACAGCAACTTCCGCAGACAGCTGAACTGTTCACCGGAAAATATCTCGAGTATAGATGAGATGATAGAGAAGTTCACTGATCAAAAGAATGAACTGATTAGAGACGGCTGGCTGAGAGGTTACGGGTATAATGAATTTGAGTTAAAAGAACAGTGTCACCCAAATCGTTTTGATCTGGACAAAGTATCTACAGAAATTCCGATATATGTGCAGCACAGCTCTGCGCATATGGGAGCAGTGAATACTAAAGCGCTGGAAATCATGGGCGTAAATCTCGATGATCCTGATCCTAAAGGCGGACGTTTTGAAAGGGATGAGGAAGGCAGAGTAAACGGTGTGTTATTTGAATTTCCAGCACTGGATAAAGCTAAGGCAGTGCTTCCGAAAATTGAAGCGGATGATCTGGCAGAAGATATTGCCGGCGGTGTGTACGATTACCAGAGCCGCGGCATTACGAGTGCAACTGAGATGTGCATCGGCTTATTAAACGGTATGGATGATTATCACGCTGTTCTTAAATATTTAGAACAGCCGCAGAACTTCAGAACAAGATATGCGATTGATTATAAGTTACTGCTTGAAGAAAGTATTTTTGAGAATGAAACAGGTGAGACATTAAAAGAAAAATTTGAAACACTGAGTAAAGGATTTGCGACACTCGGCGGTGCAAAATTCTTTAATGATGGTTCGATTCAGCTGCACACAGCCAGTCTGAGAGACGACTATTATGATGGTACACCATCTGACGATACTCAATTTACCGATCAGGAACTGGAAGAACTATTTATACATTTCCAAAAGCTGAAATTTCCGCTGATTACACATGCTAATGGTGATAAGGCGGGGGAAGCAGTCATTAACGCATATATCAATACTGCCCAGCATAAAAATACTGACATTCAGCACAGGGTAGAGCATTTGCAAGTGGTAAACAGAAATGATATAAAGCTGATGATGAGTAATGATATCGGCGGCTCATTCTTTATGAATCATATATATTACTTTGGAGATGTTCATAAGAGTAAGTTTTTAGGGCCTGAACGTGCCCGGAGAATGGAACCCGTCAAATGGGCAGATGAACTCGGTATGGTAAGTACAATACATTCGGACTGTCCGGTAACTGATATTTCACCACTGGGAACGATTCGCATTGCCTGTGAGCGTAAAACACGCAACGGGGACGTACTTGGTGGAGATATGAAATTAAGCTGTGCGGCTGCTTACCGTAAAATGACCATTGATGCAGCTGTTTTAAATGGCACAAGTCATATCGAAGGCTCTGTCGAAATCGGCAAGTACGCGGATTTTGCTGTCCTGAGTGAAAACCCGTTTGATGAAGTTACGAATCTGTCTGATGAACTTGTTCAGATGACGATTGTTAACGGTGAAGTAGTGTATAAAAACTAAGATACAATCTGTCGGACGTGCATATTCTTTATAAGTTCTGCAGTAGAATCACGTCTTAATAAGTGGGATATGCTATTGGCAGCTGCTGTTGCTATAATATACTCAACAGAGTAAAGACTGGAGCGGAGAATATGCATTATTTTATCGGCAATAATCTCGGAAAAACTTTAACAGGTATTGAAAAGGCGCAATTAAATAGATTGAAATTATTTGAAGATTACGGTATGAAGGCAAAATGCGTATTTACTGCGTTTAATCCTCGGCTGCATGAAAATGCACAGCAGTTTAACGTGTCATCCGATGTGTTTACCATCTATGATTACTTTCAGAATACAGTGGATTATCAGACAGAGTACGATGACTGGATAAGCTTCTTTCAAGGGTGCGGTTATCAGCTGAAATATATTCCGAATACTAATGATGTCAGAGTATATGATGGAGAAAATTATATAATCTATGCGCATTTTACAGATGAAACTTTTGATAAGATCAGTTATATTAATTACTTCGATTCCGAGGGCAGAAAATATAAGCGTGAAATTTTTGATTCAAGAGGATTTTTAAGTGTCCGAAAGTATTTAACTGTAAAGCAGAAAATACTGTTTGAACACATACTGGATACAAGCGGAAATATAGTCATCGAAAAATATTATGATCCTGAAGCACAAAAACATACGCTCACAAGAATGACGCTCAATTATAATGATGCCGTATATTATTTAAACAATGAAAGCGAATTGCTGACAATATTCGCTGAGAGTATTTATAAGCAGGGCGATTTTTTCTTCAGTGATAAGAATAATGTTACAGCACTAGGTTTAGCCAATACCCATCCGGATATTCCTGTTATTGCTGTCTTGCACAGTACTCATTTAAAATACGGCCACAGTGCTGAATTCGGCAATGTAAAAAATACATATAAAGACTTATTTAATAATTTGGAACGTTTCAAGGGTATGATTACTTCAACACAACAGCAGCGGGAAGATGTTGAGAAATTAATAGACGAAAAAGTGCCTGTATGGAATATTCCCGCAGGTTTTATCGAAGAGAAAAATATGATGTCGGGTATGCGGGCATCAGCAGTGCCGAGACTTATTTCAGTTGCCAGATACGCAGTTGAAAAACAGCTCGATCATCAGCTCAGGCTCGTTAAAAAACTGAAGAATGAGTATGGAAATATACAGCTTCATATGTTCGGTGCAGGTGCTGAACATGCGAAACTTAAAAAAAATGATTGAAGACCAGGATTTAACAGATAATGTGTTTCTAAGAGGATTTGTTACTGATTTAGCTGCCGAGTTTTCAAAATCACATGTAAACCTGCTGACCAGCAGAATGGAAGGTTTTTCATTGGCACTGCTGGAAGCTTCATCTTACGGTGTACCTTCTGTAAGTTATAATATTGACTACGGTCCTTCAGAAATTATTGACGATGGCCAAACAGGCTATTTAGTGCCGTTAGATGATGAAGAGGAACTGTATAATAAGGTTCGAATGCTGCTGGAGTGTCATGATTCTGAAGCGATCTATCGTGAAGTACGAATCGGCGCAGATCGATACAATAAAGTAAATACAGGTGAGCAGTGGATGCAGCTGATTGAAGTGCTGAATAAATGAACAGAACTATTATACCGTCCATTGGGCGGTATATTTTTGATTGTAATATTACTGTTAAGAACAAACGGATGTTTTTATCTAATCCATTATTAGCGTTATAATGATATAACAATAGCGAATGGAGAGAGTTTAATGATAGATATTCATAATCACTTATTGATAAATGTCGACGATGGTCCAAAGTCATCAGAAGAAACATTGAATTTACTCAACCAGGCAGTAGAGCAGGGGATAACTGATATTATTGTTACGCCTCATCATCACAGCGGAACGTATATTACACCAGCGAGTGTCGTAAAACAGAAGTTATTGGAAGTTGAGAGTATTATTGCGGATAATAATCTTCAAATAAAAGTACACCCGGGTCAGGAAATCCGTATTAACGATGTCTTAATTGATGAGCTCAGAAGCGGTGAGGCTCTGACGCTCGCCGGCAGTAATTATATTCTCGTCGAGTTTTCATTTACTGAACTCCGTGAAGATGTCGATGAAGTATTTACTGCACTCGGCGAGCTCGGACTGACACCGATTATCGCGCACCCGGAACGCTGCCGTCCGCTCGTTGAAAACCAGCAGATTCTGGCACGTCTAATTAAAGACGGAGCACTGGCACAGGTGACAGCAGCTTCGGTATGCGGAGAGTTTGGCAGTGATCTGCAGGATAATTCTCTCAAGCTGATAAAAAAAGGGCTGATTCATATCGTTGCAAGCGATGCTCATCACGCTAAATACCGTCCTTTTATGTCTAAGGAAGCATTTGAAATTATCGGTAACGACCTTGGACAGTCCTATGTAGCACAGATGAAGCAGGCGGCAAGGGACGTCCTTGATAATAAGTAATAATTATTTTCGGTCTTTGTTACTCTGCTTGACTTTAAAATAGTCGCCGCCTTTTTTAGCGGTATCGTCGGTTCCCCAATCTCTTAAATTTTTAGTGTCGACGAGATGAGGGATATGTTTTGAACAGTGGATATATGCTTCGTGTACAGTCACGACTACCCAGCGTTCAGCACGGTCATCTGTTACATTCGGTGCTACTTCATGTATGTTTTCATTTTCTATAATTTCAGCTGCACCGTTAATATGAAGACCGATCTGATCGTCAAAGAAATCAATTAACAGGAGTCCGATATGCGGATTCTCCAGTATGTTCCCTAACGAAGCCATAACGCCGTTGCCGCGGTATTCCGGATACATCAGACGCTTGTCATCAAGCAGGTGAATGAATCCCTGTTCACCTGCTTTAAATGAAGAGTCGCAGTTGCCGTCCTTATCACTCGTTGCGATAAATATAAATGTCTGGCGGAGCAGGTAATGCTGCATTTCTTCATTTAAATAGTCAATCATCTGATTGCTGTAAAAAGCATCAGCACGTCGTTTAGTTCCATGTATTTCCTGTAAATCACGTTCGCCCTGTGACATATAATCACTCCTTAATACGATATATTTTAACATTATTAAGATCTAAAAAATGGGGTATAGTTTACAAAGAGGTGAAGGAAATGAAACAAATTATTACGATTCATTATATCGGAGGGTCAACTATGGAAGTCAATAAGTCGGAAGCAGTGGCAGAACTGATCCGATTAATTGACGGGACATTTGAAGACAACCATTTTGTGAAACTTCCGAATCGAAGCGGCGGAGAGGTCTATATTAATTTAAGTTTAGTCACATCCATTGAAGTACGTTCTATATAGAAATATAACGCATCTGTATAATTTACAGATGTGTTTTTTTATGCAGAAAATATTTTCAAATGTTTATTTAAACACATAAAAGTCCGGCTGAATGTTCAGCCGGACCGCATGATTAGTATTTGTTTTTGTCATAGTACTCTGTCATTGCTTTAAGTGCTGCTGCGGGGTCAATATTGTCGGCGCCTTTTGACTGTAGAAACACACCGAATGTAGTAATAAAGTTCAGCAGATTTTGTTTTTCAGCAACGTATCCCATACTTCCGATGCGCCAGATTTTCCCTGCAACTGAACCGAATGTACCAGCAATTTCAATACCGAATCGTGAGAGCAGTTCCGAGCGGAAGGCTGCATCGTCAATGCCTTCAGGTATTTTAATGCAGACAACCATCTGCATTTCATGATCTTCATCACCGAACAATTCAAGGCCGAGCGCTGTCACTGCCTGTTTCATTGCTTCGTGGTGATAGCTGTGACGGCGTGCGCGCTGTTCCACGCCTTCAGCGATTGCGAGCTTAAGTCCTTCATAGAGACCGTATACGTTAACAGTTGCTTCTGTATGGTGGTTCAGACGGCGTTCACCCCAGTAATCCTGAAGCTGTGTTAAATCGAGGTAGTTACTCGTAATGAAATGTGAATGCGGTTCATCGTTTTCTGTACGGATACCTTTTTCGACACGTTTACGCTTACTGATTTCTTCGCTGAAACGTTCATTAAATGTAATCGGTGTAATTCCTGACGGAACCGACAGACATTTCTGGGCGCCGCCGATAACTGCATCAAGTGCCCAGTCGTCTACAGGAATATCCTGGCCCATGTATGTAGCGACTGCATCGACTACTGTAAATACACCGCGTTCTTTTGCAGCGTGGCCGAGTTTATCGATTGGCTGCAGTCGGCCTGAAGATGTTTCGCCGTGAATAATTGCCAGTACTTTCGGGTTTACTTCATCTAGTTTTTTAATAATATCTTCCTGGGGGATCACTTCACCCATCGGAGCTTCGATTGTATGCACGATACCGCCTGCACGTTCAACGAGCTCGGTAATAAGATAGCCGAAACGGCCGATAATTGGAATGAGTACTTTATCGCCTGGTTCAACAATACTTGAGATAACAGCTTCAATTCCCGCGCGGCTTGTACCGTCTATTGGAAATGACCATTTGTTTGTCGTTTTAAATGATGCACGGATTAATTCCATTGTGTCATTCATTATGTCAGTGAATTCCGGATCAAATTGTCCGAGAATTGAGTTGCTCATCGCCTGGGAAACTCTTGGATCAACTGCAACAGGTCCGGGTGTCATGATTAGTCTTCTGTTTATTTGTAAACTTGCCATTATGCGCATCATCCTTCACAGATTAATTTTTTTGTACTGTTAATAGTATAATTATTTGGACTATTATACAAATATTTTTTATTTTGACTATTTTCCTTTCAGGATATTGTGATGATTTGCACAAAATAGATAATATTTTTATCCACTAACGATAAAGAAAATCATTCTTCGATATAGTAATATTATAGATGAGAAAAATAAAAATAAATTTTAAAGGAGAAAAACCATGGAAAATAAGAAGATTTCCAACAGCTATTGGATTAAAATTGTTATCATCTTTACGCTGGGCTGGGTTGCAATTTATGCAACACGAACGATTTTAAACCCGATTATGACAAACATTCAGTCTGAATTTGCGATTAGCGCAACGCAGTTAGGTCTGATAAGCAGTTTATTCTTCTTAGGATATACTGTGACACAAATTCCGTCAGGTTATTTAGGGGATAAATTCGGACGTAAGAAAATGATTATCCCGGCATTTATCGGCTTTGGTATTCTGGCTATTATTTCAGGTCAGATGGTTACATTCTACATGTTCCTGATGATGTGGTTCCTGACTGGTACTTTCCAGGGCGTATTCTACGGCCCGCAGTATGGGTTATCATCTGAAGCAATTCCCCAGAAGCGCCTGACTCTCGGAAGTGCGATTATTAACAGTGGTATGGCAATTGGTATGTCGGCGGGTTACTGGATTTCCAGTATTACTGTACAGGAAATGGATATGTCATGGCGTACGCCGTTCTGGATTATGGGTGTTATTGTAATCGTCATCGGTATTGTTATGTGGATTATGGTTAAAGAGCATCCGCCGGGTTATAAAGCACCAACCAGCGAAGACGGTGCACCGGAAAAACTAAAAGTCTCAGAACTATTTAAAAACAGAAATCTTATTTTAGCTTTCATTACTATATTCTGTTCGATTTACGGTTTCTTCGTAATTCTGACATGGTTGCCGTATTACCTTGAAACATCACGCGGCATCAGCGGATCAAGCGTTGCATTCGTGTCATCATTAGTACCATGGGCATCAATCCCGGGTATGTTATTCTTCGGCTGGCTGTCAGATAAATTAGGAAAACAGCGTCCGGTACTGTTATTTATGGTGCCAATGGCGTTCATCTCTACAATCTCAATCGTCCTGTTCGAACAGATGTGGGTACTTTACGTATCACTCATTGTTTACGGTATCGTTGGTAAACTAAGTACAAACCCGGTTCTTATTGCGGTAGTGGCAAATAATGCACCCCGCGTCGGGCTGGCAACATCATTCGGTATTTATAACTTTATCGGAATGTCGGCATCAATTCTGGCGCCGTACATTACAGGGTTCATTACAGATACAACAGGAAATTTAGACATGGGCTTCTATGTCGCAGGAGCACTGCTTGTAGTCGGAATCGTCGCAGTATTTTTCATCGATGAGTCCGGTTATAACAAAGTGGAAAACGTTGAAAAATTAAATTAATAGATAATTTTTAGGACTCCTTGAAGCTGGAACGCAGCTTTTGGGAGTTTTTTTGTGGCGGGGTGGAGGTTCTCTTGTTCTTGATATAGATGTGGAGGATTCCTGCGAGTTCGTTTCATAGATCTTCGACGAATAATATACATTGCAAATCCTCTCTATTGTACATAAAATTCAAACTATAAGCGCTTACATCCTTGATATGATAAGTTAAACTTATGACTATGCATTAAATTTATATAGATTTATCTGAATATTTATGATAAATTCATATCATGTTTATTTTAAAGGGGGAAGTTTTGTGAGTGATTCCAAAGAAAGAGGGATTGTCCAAAAAAGTTATGATAACTTGTGGAGTGAGTCGAGAAGGACTAAATCATTACTCAAGTTTTTCAGTCAAAAAGATTTAAGAAAAGTTGCAACAGGAGTACCAGAACCACAAGAACATAGGCAGTCGTATAAACCTGCACAGTTAATTGGATTATTTTTAGGTCCATTGTTATTTGTTTTAGCATTGTTATTTATTCAGTCAGACAGTCTGGACAGCTCGGGAATTTTCGTTGTAGCTGCAGCCTTATGGATTGCAACTTGGTGGGTAACAGAGGCTATACCGATTCCCGCAACATCACTTTTACCGTTAATTTTATTCCCAATGGGCGGAGTAATGTCTAACTCGGATACAGCGAGTTTTTACGGTAATGATATTATCTTCTTATTCCTCGGCGGTTTCTTACTTGCTGTGGCAATGGAAAAATGGAATTTACATACGCGTATTGCTTTATCGATTATAAAGGCAATCGGAACTACTACTGCAACAATTTTACTCGGATTTATGATTTCAACTGCATTACTTTCGATGTTCGTATCAAATACGGCAGCAGTAATGATTATGATTCCAATAGGACTTGCCATCATTAAAGAAGCCCATTCATTATCAACACCAGAACTCGGGCGAGATGTTAAATTATTTGAGAAAGCACTCGTTCTCGGTATCGGTTATGCGGGTACTATCGGTGGCCTGGGTACTTTAATCGGTACACCGCCATTAATTATTCTTGCAGGACAAATGAATGAAATTTTTGATTACGATATGAACTTTGCGCAGTGGATGCTGGTCGGTGTTCCAGTTGTTATTGTGATGCTTGCTATTGCTTGGGCATACATGAACTTCTTTACCTTTAAACACGGGATGAAAGAATTACCGGGTGGACGCAAAATTATCACTGATGAACTTGCTAAACTTGGTAAAATGCAAAGAGAAGAAAAATGGGTGCTTGCGGTATTCATACTGGCAGCTGCATTATGGATTATGCGAGGATTCTTTTTCGATCGCTTTGCATTTACAGAAATGCTCGGTGACGGTTCGATTGCGATGTTTGCAGCAGTATTGCTGTTTATTATTCCTTCGAAAAAACAAAATGGCCGCGTCCTCGATTGGGGTGTAGCAAAAGATCTTCCATGGGGCGTGCTGCTCTTATTCGGTGGAGGACTCGCGTTAGCTGGAGCAATCGTAGCGACAGGGGTAGATAAATGGATTGGTGAAGTACTCGCAGGTGTAGGTGGTATTCCATTAATTCTTATGATCGCTATCGTTGCAATTTTAATTCTTTTCTTAACGGAATTTACATCGAACACAGCAACGGCTACAATGATCTTACCAGTACTTGCTGGACTTGCGATTGCACTTGACGTGCACCCGCTGGCTCTAATGATTCCTGCTGCAATGGCTGCAAACTGTGCATTCATGCTGCCGGTAGGAACGCCGCCAAACGCAATTGTATTCGGTACGAATAAAGTCTCTATTGGAGAAATGGTTAAAACAGGTTTTGGCTTAAATATAATTGCTTCAGCAATTATTATTGCGGTCGTATATCTTTGGGTACCGGTTGTATTCGGAATCGAACTTAATGTATTCCCATTCTAAATTAAATAGTATACGGCGTCCTGAATTTTCAGGGCGCTGTTTTTTGCTTAGAAAAGCTTTTGGAGGTGATTCGTATACATGAGAGGCTGTCGTGACTATGGAAAAGGTGATGCGTATACATGAGATATTGTCATGACTCTGGAAAAGGTGATGCGTATATATGAGAGGTTGTCATGACTCTGGAAAAGGTGATGCATATACATGAGAGCCTGTCATAACTCTGGAAAAGGTGATGCATATATATGAGAGGCTGTCATGACTATGAAAAGGATAATGTATATACATGAGAGGCTGTCATGACTCTGGAAAAGGTGATGCGTATACATGAGAGCCTGTTATAACAACGATTATCAATAAACTTTCCTGACAAAAAAGCAGCAGAGCTGATTATGCTCTGCTGCTTAATTTAAATTAGTGTGCTGGAGTTTCTTTTCCGCTTCTGAGATAAATAACAAAGAAGAAGAATACTGCAGCTGCTAATAATAATACTGAACCGATATAGAATGCGAGTACCTGTGATCCTGTAACGTCACCGATGTACCCTGTAAGCCAAGGTGCAACGACTGATGAGGCCATACCGAAGAAGTTAAACAAGCCAAGTGCTTTAGCTGTTTTCTGTTCCGGTACTGAATCTGAGACGTACGTGATTAACACTGGATCGATTGCAAGTTTACCCATTAAACCGTAAATGATTAATGCAAGATAAAGTACCCATGGTGACGGTGAGTAAACTGTAAGACCGATCATTACTGCTGAAACGAGTAGGAGCAACAGGATGTATTTCAAACGGTCCTGCTGTCTTTTATCGATTAAGCGTGCAAAAATTAATGCGCCGGGAATACCTGCAACAGCAACTAGTGCTGATACATAACCAACGTCTGATTGTGCGAATCCTTTTTCTGCAACGAGGAATGATGGTAACCAAGTTACAATCATGTAGTACCCGTAACATACTGCAAAGTACGTGAAGTACACTGTAATATGTTTAGCTGAGAATAATGAAACCTCGCTCTGTGGATTTGTAACTACATCTGCTGAAGTTGCTTCAGCATTTTCTGTGTTCTCAACTGGAGCTGCTTTTTTATCACTCTTAATATTTTTATAGAATACAAAAGTTACACCTAAGATGATAAGAGCTGTTCCGTAAAGCATCCAGTTCCACTCAACATTTAACCCGCCGACAAGAACTGATGAACCGACAAGTCCGATTATCATACCGACTGCGGAACCACTGTTAATAATCGCATTGGCAAAAGTCTTTTTATCTTTTGGAACGTGTTTAGCTGATAAGCTGTACGCTGATCCGTAGTAACTACCTGTAGCGATACCTGAAATTAACGACCCAAGATATACCTGAGGCAGTGAACTTGCTGTACCGAGTACGACAGCACCGATCGCGAATCCGATAAACGCCGGAATTAACACATTTTTCTGTCCGAATTTATCTACTAATATACCTGCCGGAATTTGCATTCCCGTGTAAGCAAAGAAATATACAGAAGCGATTAACCCGATTTCTGCATTAGATACATCGCCCAATGAGCTCTGTATTTGAGGATAAATCGGCGTAAGAATCGTTCTGTAAATCCAAATTGCAACCCAACCCAGTACTAAAGCGACAATTATTCTTTTATAGTACTGTGAACCGTTTTGTTCTATTTGATTCATTAAAGTACGCCTCCTATAATTTTTAACTATCCATATTATAGAGGGTAAAACGTAAATACTCATTGTTCACATTGAACAATGAGTAATATTATAATTATCGAAAGCTGACAACTAATTATCCTGGATATGCTGAGAAATAAACAGCGCCAGGCGTAAGTTTAACGAGTGTACCGGGTCCATAACATTGACCTTGAGCAGTTCCTCGCATTTATTAATACGGTATTTTACAGTATTTCTGTGAACGAAAATTTCATTTGATGTTTTTGTAATATCACACTGATTATCCATATATATCTGCAGAGTTTTCTTTAACTCTTTATCTTTTGTATTCGACGGGAAAGCAAGTTCACCGAGAGTGCTCAGTACGAAAGGGCGGACTTTATCCGCCGGTAAGAGCTGCAGCAGCTCCTCAAAATTACGCGGGCGGTATACTTCCAGGAATTCGCGTTGTCCTTCATCCTGACAAATATCAAATGTTTCCAGAGCCTCAACGAATGAAGAGTGAATTTGCGTAAAGTCGGATACTTCATTGCCTATGCCGAACGACAGTGACTCCTTAAAGAATTTTTTATATTCCTGCTGGAGGTGCCGGCAGTATGCCTGATAATACTCATGCTCGTCCTGCAGCAGAATCGCAAATTTATTTGAATCGCCGAAACCGAAAATACTGATATTCGGATCAAGTGTAACGAGTACACTCTGCAGCCATTCAAATGTCAGCTGATAGCGTTCATTTACATACTCGGAATTTTCTATATCACTGCCGGGGTCGATACCGCAGATGATGACCTTATAATATGAGGAGTCTTTTAAATGATAGCGTTCAAAAAACTCCGGATTGCTTTCAAGACTTATCGGCGAGCCTTCAGTTATATTAATGAGGGAACTGAAAAGCAGATTGACATCTTCCTGTTCAGTTGCCCGTATTCTGGAATCCTTGTATATCGCGAACGACAGTGAGTTAATCGCCTGTTCTATCGCGAGATGGCTGAATGGGTAACTGATTGTTTCAAGGTCCGAGACGATTAAATAATAAGGAAAGTAGCTGAATGCAGGGACTTCAAACACTGCGATTTTACTGTTGAAGTCGACATTAACATTGTCTTTATCAGGTAAATAAACGTCGTTAAAGTACCGCAGATTTTCTTTCAGCAGTTTCTGGTCGTTTTTAAAATTATTGCTCGTTACTTCCACTTTATAAAATGGATTGATAAGTACGAGGGGCAGACGCAGAAACTGGCTCAGCTGATTCAGCATACGTTCGACACTGAATTCTTTAATCAGCATCGAGTTCATACGCTGCTGGACTTCCAGTGCATAGTATAACTTTTCGGTTTCATCTTTTGAAATATAAGTGGAGATACTGTGCGTCGCCTGACCGAGCTTCCAGTTCTCGGGTATTTCAATCAGCGGGAAGCCGAGTTTATTTGCGTGATCAATCACTTCTTTATCGATTGAGTGAATGAAGCGTGATAACTTAATGCCAAGTGCGGCAACAGGAACGCTGTCGAGCTCGCTGATAAAATTAATCAGTGCCTGCTGGTCGTCTTTAAAGTTCATCGCTGTTGTAAGCAGCAGCGTGTGTTCAGAAGTGAAATCCTTAACATCGGGGGTTTCTGTAATGTCGACACTTGTCACTTTGCGTGATAAATCCGCGTCTTTATTTATTAATTTAAAATTGCTGAAGCGTTCCAATGATAAAATTTCTCTAATAGATACCAATTATTCATCACCTAAAATCCTATCTATAAAAATTTGTACAAAATGCACAAATTTAATAATCAGACATAATATTTTAACTATATTTATTTCCTCATATAATAGTACACTAATAATAATTAAAACGTAAATATAAATAACCGGCTGTGCGTTTTGCTCACCTAGTTAGGGGTAAAGTATACAGACAGCTGATTGAGACTTTACGTTTTTACAGAATGGTCAGGAGGAATTATAAATGGCTTTTGATTTAGTTATAAAAAATGGTCTGGTAATTTTACCGGGTGGAGAAAAAAATGTTGATATCGGTGTAACGGACGGAAAAATCGCATCTATCGGTACAAATATTGATGCAGGCGATGCCCGTGTTGTCGATGCTGAAGGTTTAATCGTATCGCCGGGTATGATTGATGCTCACGTACATATCAGTGAGCCCGGCGGCAGTATTCGCGATCACTGGGAAGGGTACGATACAGGAACGCGTGCATCAGCGAAAGGCGGAGTGACTTCATTTATCGAAATGCCTTTAAACCAAATACCGGCAACTGTCGATGCTGAGTCAATTCAGACGAAATTCGATGCGGGTGACGATAAACTATCTGTCGATGTATACAGCTACGGCGGATTAGTGCCATTTAACCTTAACGGCGGTATTCAGGAACTGGACGACAACGGAGTTGTTGCATATAAAGCATTTGTTGCGACAGCAGGAGACCGTTCAATCGAAGGCGACTTTATGAATGTCGATGACTACTCTTTATATGAAGGAATGCGTCAAATCGCTAAGACTGGCAAACTTTTATCAATCCATGCTGAAAACGGTCCAATTACAGATAAATTAGGACAACTTGCACAGGAGCGCGGTGAAACATCACTTGCAGCTTATGTAGACTCACGTCCTGTCTTCACTGAAATTGAACCCATTCAGAAAATCATTTTATTCGCACGTGAAACTGGCTGCCGCGTGCACATCGTACACGTTGCATGTGCTGAAGGTATTGATTTAATTAATGAAGCAGCAAACGACGGTGTAGATATTACATGCGAAACTTGTACTCATTATTTATATTTCTACAAAGAAGAACTTGATGATATCGGACCGGTAGTTAAATGTTCACCGCCAATCCGTGAAAAATCGCGTCTTGAAGGAATGTGGGAACGCGTATTTGACGGCAAGGTAATGTTCGTTACAAGTGACCACTCACCATGTACACCGGATTTAAAAGATACGGACAATGCATTTGAAGCATGGGGCGGAATTTCAGGAATCCAGAACAACGTAGATATGCTGTTTGATGAAGCAGTTCAAAAACGTGGTATGTCACTTGTGCAATTCTCTGACATTATTGCGACGAACGTTGCAGCACGCTTTGACCTTGAAGGAAAAGGCCGTATCGAAGTCGGATACGACGCTGACTTCGTGCTGATTAAAGGTGACTCATCTTACACAGTAGAAAAAGAAGAATTAGAATACCGCAATAAAATCAGTCCGTATATTGGACGTGAAATCGGTGCACAGGTTGCCGGTACAATTTTACGCGGTGAAGAAATCTATTCACTTGAAAACGGTGTAAGCGACGTTAAAATCGGTAAATTTTATAAATAATTAAAGGGAGCACCACGCAATTTTTGATTGCGTGGTGCTTTTTGTGAGGTTGGATGTCTCCATTCGTTGCACGAGGTAGTCCGGGAGCGTTTGGATTACGATGTGCTTTTAACATGGTAGTCCGGGAACGTTTGGTTTACGATGTGCTTCTGACATGGTAGTCCGGGAGCGTTTGGTTTACGATGTGCTTTTAACATGGTAGTCCGGGAGCGTTTGGATTACGATGTGCTTTTAACATGGTAGTCCGGGAGCGTTTGGATTACGATGTGCTTTTAACATGGTAGTCCGAGAGCGTTTGGTTTACGATGTGCTTCTGACATGGTAGTCCGGGAACGTTTGGTTTACGATGTGCTTTTAACATGGTAGTCCGAGAGCGTTTGGTTTACGATGTAAAGTTAACGAGGTAATCCGGTTCACCCAAACACAAAAAGCACCGGCCATGTGCCGATGCTCTCAATCCAAATAATATCTATTTCGTCTGTTCTACCATAAATTCAACAGCGCGTTCGTAAATCGCGATGTTTTCCGAACTGACTTCCTGGTCGAAGTTGTGTATCACAGTATCGACTTCGATGAACTCAGTAACGGGTGCAGTTTTCTTCAGCTTTCTGCTGAAAAAGACAGGCACATCGGGATCACCTTTTGCGTGCACAACAAATACCGGAGGCAGTGCGGCAATATCTTCATTTGTCAGCCGGTATTTATCGGATTCAATATCGATTCCGAGCTGCTCATGCCAATTACCAGCATGACGATAGTATAAATAGAGCAGATAGCGGGGATCGGGTGACTCACTTACAGTCGCATAATCGCGCACATTATTAGAAGCCAGCTCTTCTGTCAGCATATTTGATAAATGTTTTTGATCGTGCGGAAGGTAATTAAAATCGCTGTGCGTAAAGTTGAAATAGCCGTAGAAGTCAATCACACCGGCGATGTCATAGTCACGGGCAGTGATTAAACTTAAGTATCCGCCGGCGGATCTGCCCATGATATAAATATCATCGTGTTTCATAGATGCTGCGAAGTGATATATGTGATGTAAGTCGGTAAAAATATCATCGATATTAGCTTCCGGCGCTAATCTGTAATCTACCGTTAATACGTTAAATTTACGTCTGAGTACTTCTATATATTCTGAAGGGAGGTCTGTTCTTTCTCCGAATACAAGGCCGCCGCCGTGTAAATAAATTAATGTACCAAGTACATCTGATTCATTATCGGCGGTGCTTTCATACAGATCACCGTTGAGCGTATAAGTGTCAGTTTCTTTTATCGTTACTGTGTTCATGGCTTGTGAAAACCTCCTTTATTTACTTGTACTATTATACAGTGTAATGAATTTTTCTGTATTTGTCTAAAGTGAATAATTCCAAGAGGGATGATTGTTAGAACTGTCAATGCCTCAGGCGGTAATTAAATCTATAATTATAAGTGAAATAAAATGAGTGGAGTGGATAAAACAATGGATATTCGTGAAACCTTTCTAGAACTGGATAAACAGTTTACAAGATACGGCGGTCTTGAGCCCCGCGGTATTACACGATTACTATATTCTGAAGAATGGCGCGAAGCGGTCAATGCACTGCAGGCCATCTTCAAAGAGAACGGACTCGAAGTTTCAAGCGATGCAGTCGGTAACGTATCCGGCCGCCTCATCGGCAGTGAAAAACCTGACGAAACAATCATGAGCGGGTCGCACATCGATACCGTGACTGAAGGCGGTCATCTGGACGGACAGTTCGGGGTTCTAAGCGCCCTCGTCGCAACACTTTACTTGAAAGAAAAATACGGCCAGCCGAAACGCACGATTGAAGTACTGTCGATTGCCGAAGAAGAAGGTTCGCGTTTCCCTTATACTTTCTGGGGTGTTAAAAACTTCTTTAACCTGCAGAACAACGACGATGTTAAAGATATCGTTGACGGCGAAGGAATTAAATTTGTCGACGCAATGAAAGAGTCAGGTTTTGATTTTAAAACAGACGATAAAGTGCGCGATGATATTAAAGCGTTCGTTGAAGTTCATATCGAGCAGGGACAGATTTTAGAAAAAGAAGAAAAACAAATTGGTGTCGTTACTGGTATTGTTGGTCAAAAACGCTACACAATTAACTTAAAAGGTGAAGCGAACCATGCAGGTACTACACCGATGGGCTACCGTAAAGATGCGGTTGTAGCATTTACTGAAATTGCACAGACGCTTGTGCAAAAAGCGCGTGAAATCGGTGACCCGCTAGTTGTAACTTTCGGCAGTGTCAAACCGGTTCCCGGCGTAGTTAACGTTGTACCTGGTGAAGTTGAATTCTCTATAGATACACGTCACATCGACGAAGCTGAACTGAATTCATTTGCTAAGACGGTAGAAGCAACAATTAACGAAGTTTCAGACAAATACGGTATCACAGCAGATATTAACTTATGGATGGAACAGTCACCTGCATTAATGGATGATTCAATCGTTAATATGATCGAAGAGTCAGCTGAAAAAGTTGCAGGCGGTTCTTATAAAGTTATGCCTTCAGGTGCCGGCCACGATTCACAGATTTTCGCAGGCTACATGCCGACGGGAATGATTTTCGTTCCGTCAATCGGCGGTATTTCTCATAACGTCGAAGAAGAAACTGATGTTGAAGATCTCGTTAAAGGTATTGAAGTACTGGCAGAAACACTTTACAAATTAGCGTATTAATCGATAAAAAAATTGGATATAAAGAAAGGGAGATTTTAAAATGGGTTACTTAAACCACCAGCAAGGATACAGAGAAGGATTACTTGAAACACGTTCAATCATTAAAAAAGGAGACTACGCTGTAGTTACTCCGGATGGTCTTGTAAATAACGTAGTACCAGGCTTCGATGACTGCGATATGTCAATCTTAGGTTCACCGCGCATGGGTGCACGTTTTGTTGACTACCTTGTAACAGTTAAAAACCAGGGTGGAAACACTCAAGGCTTCGGCGGAGACGGCGTCCAAACTTTCATGTATGTAGTATACGGAAACGTAACTGCAACAGTTGACGGGGAATCTTTCGAACTGTCAGAAGGTGGATATATCTACGTGCCGCCTCACTTAGAACTTACTTTCGTGAACAGCAATAACGGTGAAGACAGCCGCCTGTTCCTTTACAAGAAACGTTACCAGGAAGCTAAAAATGTGGGCAAACCGGAAATCGTTACAGGCAATGTAAACGACATTCAGGCTAAAGCTTACGAAGGCATGGACGAAGTGCTTGTACAGGATTTACTACCTGCAGACATAGCATACGACATGAACTTCCACATCCTGTCATTTAAACCAGGTGCTTCACATGGTTATATCGAAACACACGTACAAGAGCACGGTGCTTACGTATTAAGCGGACGCGGAATGTACAACCTTGATAACAACTGGATGCCGGTTGATAAAGGCGACTACATCTTCATGGGTGCTTATGCATTACAGGCAACTTATGCAGTTGGTCTTGATGAGTCATTCTCATATATTTACTCTAAAGATGCTAACAGAGACGTTGAAATCTAATTCACCTATTCAGGAGGCAATGAAATGTCAGAAAATCTAGTAATTTCGAATTCATCAGAACTCCGCGGTTTATTTAAAGAAAAACTGATGCTGAATGGCGTGCCGGACATATTTGCAGACCGTGCGGCAGACGTCCTCGTGTGGGCAGATGAGCGCGGTATTCACTCCCACGGTTCAGTCCGTATGCAGTATTACTCGGAACGCAGTGCAAAAGGCGGATTCAATAACGATCCGGAGCTTAAGTTTGAGAAAACAGGCCCGTCAACAGGTATATATCACGGCGATAACGCACTCGGTCACTACGTTGCTTACGAAGCGATGGAAGAAGCGATTAAACTCGCTAAAGAATCAGGTATCGGTGCAGTCGGTGTGAGCGAAATGAGTCACTCGGGCGCTATCGGCTACTTCGTGCAAAAAGCAGCTGAAGAGGGCATGGTCGCTTTATCAATGTGCCAGTCCGATCCGATGGTTGTACCTTTCGGCGGTTCAGAACCGTACTTCGGTACGAACCCGATTGCTTTTGCGGCACCGCGTAAAAACGATACGCCGATTGTTTTCGATATGGCAACAACAGTGCAGGCCTGGGGTAAAATCCTCGATGCACGCTCTAAAAATAAAGATATTCCGGATACGTGGGCGGTTGACAAAGACGGTAACCCGACAACTGATCCGTACGCAGTCAATGCACTGCTTCCGGTAGCAGGACCGAAAGGTTACGGTCTGATGATGATCGTCGACATTTTATCAGGCAGCCTGCTCGGTTTAAATCACGGTAAACATGTTTCAAGTATGTACAAAGACTTAAGTGAATACCGCCGCTTGGGACAGTTCCACCTCGTCATTAACCCCGATTTCTTCAGTTCAAGAGAAGCAATGGAAGAAAAAATGGATACGATGGTTGATGAACTTCACGAGAACAAACCGGCAACAGGCTTTGATCAGGTATACTACCCTGGTGAATTAATGGAAGCTCAAAAAGCAGAATATGAAAAAGACGGCATTCCGATTCCGGAAGATATAATGGAATTTTTAAAATCGGAAACACCATACTAAAAGGTGAGGTTTTGTAAATGCGCGTGTCAAAAGAAGAACTATTCAATTTAATGAAAGATAAACTTCAAAAAGCAGGCTTAAAAGAAGATGCAGCGGCTGATATTAGTGAT
Organism: Jeotgalicoccus psychrophilus DSM 19085; assembly: GCF_000425845.1. Lineage (GTDB taxonomy): Bacteria > Bacillota > Bacilli > Staphylococcales > Salinicoccaceae > Jeotgalicoccus > Jeotgalicoccus psychrophilus. Next base: position 295,011 of record NZ_AUEF01000001.1, on the reverse strand, counting down.
GTACTGACATTTGCTGATCACCGCGGCATTCATTCCCACGGTGCAGTACGCGTTGAGTATTATGCTGAACGTATTGCAAAGGGCGGCATTACGAACAATCCCGAATATAAATTTGAAAAGACAGGGCCATCGACAGCGATTTTAGACGGTGACAACGGTCCCGGCCATCAGGTTGCAAAACAGGGTATGGAGCGTGCGATTGAAATTGCACGCGATAACGGGGTGGCTGTCGTCGGCATGACGAACATTTCTCATTCCGGCGCCCTCGGTTACTTCGTTGAAGAAGCAGCAAAACAGGATATGGTGGCAATTTCTGTCTGCCAGTCCGATCCAATGGTTGTGCCGTTCGGCGGCACGGATCCATACTTTGGTACAAACCCGATTGCTTTCAGTGCACCGACAAATGACGAGCGTATTATTACGTTCGATATGGCAACGACGGTGCAGGCATGGGGCAAAGTGCTGGATGCACGTTCAAAAGGCAATGATATCCCGGACACATGGGCTGTAAACGACAAGGGTGAACCGACGACGAACTCAAGAGATGTTCACGCACTCGTTCCTGTAGCAGGACCGAAAGGTTACGGTTTAATGATGATGGTTGATATTCTGTCAGGCAGTCTTCTGGGACTTCCTCACGGTGTCCACGTTTCCAGTATGTACAAAGATTTATCTGCAGGCAGACAGCTTGGTCAGCTTCATATCGTTATTAACCCTGCATACTTTACAGATGTCGATGCATTTAAACAGCAGCTTTCTGTAATGCTGGATGAACTAAAAGAACAGACACCGGCTCCAGGTTTTACTGAAGTCAATTATCCGGGCGAACGCGGTAAACTGCGTGCCGATAAGTATGATGAAGAAGGCATCGAAATTGTCGATGAAATATATGATTACCTCGTGAGTGACGATATTCATTTTGATCGCTATCACGGAAAAAATAGATTTGCAGAATAAATATTAATGGAGGTAAATGATGTTATATACAATTATTAAAGAAAATACGTATCAGGATTCTATCGTATTAATGCTTTTGAGCCAAAAATTAAGCGCTATGGACGGAGTGGACAAGGCTTCGGTAATGATGGGAACACCTGCGAACAAAGATATTTTTAAAGGTGCAGGACTTGGTACACCGGAATTAGAAACAGCAAGTGCAAACGACATTGTTATCGTTGTCGATACTGCGGACGAGTCAAAAGTTGATGAAGTAAACGAAGCAGTTGATACTGAACTTGCCGGTGGCGGCGGTTCTGACGATTCAGCTAAAAGCAGTGAAGCACACAACTGGAAACGCGCACTTGAACTTGCAAACAAACCAAACCTTGCAATGATTTCAATTCCCGGCACATACGCTGCAATGGAAGCTGAAAACGCAATTCGCAATGGTCTGCACGTATTCATGTTCAGTGATAACGTACCTAAAGAAGACGAAGTTCGTCTAAAAGAACTTGCACATGAAAAAGGCTTGTTAGTAATGGGTCCTGACTGTGGTACTGGTATTATCCACAGCGTGCCATTAGCATTCACAAACACTGTAGCACAAGGCGACATCGGTGTGGTCGGTGCATCAGGTACAGGAATCCAGGAAGTTACGACAATTGTTGACCGTTTAGGTAAAGGTGTAACTAACGCTATCGGTACAGGCGGGCGTGACTTATCAACAGAAGTCGGCGCGATTACTATGCTTGACAGCATTAAAGCGTTAAACCAGGATCCAAAAGTTAAAGTTATTACTGTAATTTCTAAGCCGCCGGCTAAAGAAGTACAGGAAAAAGTAGAAAACCTGCTGCGCAGCATCGACAAACCTGTTGTTGCACTATTCTTAGGTGCTAAACCTGAATACCAGGAAGAAGCTATTTATCACGCTTATACTCTTGAAGAAGCAGCAGTAGCATCAGTTCAGCTGTCAAATGGTGAAGAGGTTAAATTCACTCCAACTTCAATCGACGGGCTTAAAGCTGACTTTGAGGAAAACCAAAAAGGCATTAAAGCTTACTACTCAGGCGGTACGCTTGCGAGTGAAGCAGCGATGATGATTAAACATTCACTTGGTGAAGAAGAAATTAAAGATGAAGGTTTCACTTATAAATCAGCATCTCACGAAGTTATCGACCTTGGTGATGACATGTACACTCAAGGTAAACCTCACCCGATGATCGACCCTGAAAAACGTATCGAAGCATTAGAAACATCTGCTGACTCAGAAGATACTGCAGTAATTATGCTCGACAACGTTATCGGTTACGGTTCACATGCTGACATGGCTTCAGAACTTGCGCCGACAATCAAACGTATTACTGACAAAGCAGCTTCAGAAGAACGTTCACTAGTAGTTCTTGCAACTGTAGTCGGTACTGATAAAGATGCTCAAGGTTATGATAAACAGCGCCAGATTTTAGAAGAAGCGGGTGCGGTAATCTGTGATACAAACGATCAGATGGTACGTACAGCAATCGAATTAATCGGCGGTAAAGTGGCTCAGCCTGAAACTGAAATGAAATCATTCGATAAAGGCACTGAAGATCTGTCAGTAGACGAGAAGATGATGAGCCTGATTTCAAATAACCCAAGCGTTATTAATATCGGACTTAAGAGCTTCACTGAAGCTGTTGAAAACAGCGGAGCAGAAGTTGTACAGTTCAACTGGCGTCCGGTTGCAGGCGGCGATGAGAAGCTTATGAAAGTACTTCAATTCTTAAACAATTATGAAGGAGAGAATGTATAATGGCTTACCAAACTATAGATGAAGCAAACAAAGCAGTTGTTCAAAAAATGATTGGTTCAGCACCTTTCTTAACAGATGTTGTTCCTGCACATACAGTAATTCCGGAATTGACTGAGCATGTATTATTACATGCCGGTCCTCCGATTAAATATGAAAACATGACTGACCCGATGCAGGGTTCATGTGTCGGCGCTATTCTTTTTGAAGGATGGGCTGAAGACGAGCAGGGTGCACGTGAATTACTTGAAAACAATAAAATCACATTCATTCCTTGTCACCACGTTAACGCAGTAGGACCAATGGGCGGTATTACTTCAATGAATATGCCACTTGTAGTTGTAGTTAACAAAGAGCACGGGAACGAAGCTTACTGTACTCTAAACGAAGGTATCGGCGCGGTTCTCCGTTTCGGTTCTTACAGTGATCAGGTGCTTACACGCCTTCACTGGATGAACGATGTACTTGGTCCTGTATTATCTAAAGCACTTAAAACTATGGACGAAGGCTTAAACGTTAACGTACTGGTTGCTAAAGCAATTGCTATGGGTGACGAGTTCCACCAGAGAAACATTGCTGCATCATTAGCATTCTTAAAAGAAGTTGCTCCGGCAATTACTAGTCTTGAAGATGTTTCGCTTAAGGATCGCGAGGAAGTTATGCAGTTCCTTGCAGATACTGACCAGTTCTTCCTGAACGTTGCAATGGCAACAGCTAAAGCAATGACTGACGCTGCACGTACTATTGAACACGGTACTATCGTTACTGCAATGTGCCGTAACGGTGAAAACTTCGGTATCCGTATCGCTGGTATGGGTGACGAGTGGTTCACAGCACCTGTAAATACACCGCAGGGTCTGTACTTCACAGGATATTCAGCAGAAGATGCAAACACGGATATCGGTGACTCGGCGATTACTGAAACTATCGGTGTCGGCGGTATGGTGATGATCGCTGCACCAGCTGTTACACGTTTCGTAGGTTCAGGCGGTTTCAATGATGCACTTGAAACAAGTAATAACATGGCTGAGATTACTGAACAGGAAAACCCTAACTTTATTATCCCGACTTGGGACTTTAAAGGTGCTCCAACTGGAATCGATGCACGTAAAGTAGTTGAATCAGGAATTCTTCCTGTAATTAATACAGGTATTGCACACAAAGTTGCAGGATTTGGTCAGATTGGTGCTGGTACAGTTAACCCGCCAATCGAATGTTTCGAGAAAGCAATTACAGCTTACGCTGCTAAATTAGGTTTTGAAGCATAAATGATATATGAGTCAAGTGCGATCGGTGAGATCGCACTTTCCTTGTTAAAAACAAATAAAGCAATGCGTGTGCACAGTATTTTCAACAATGGTTTTAATATTGTTAACGATAAAAATGATTTGATTTTTATCGGCACTGACAAGAACGGATATTTTCCGTTCGGCATTACGATAAATAAATATACAATGCATTATATAAAAGAAACACTGCAGGTCGGAGATATACTGAAGACAGCAGCATCATCACTTAATCATAATGATTTTATGCTGTCGAACAGAAATGCGGAAGTTTATTTATATAGTAAAGTTAATAAAAGTGACATCGATTCAATAAAAAGTGTTGTCAGCAGCTATGATTTTTGCGATTATAACAGCAGTGACTTCAGCAGGGATAAACTAAACCGCATTCTGGCGGATTTAGAGAATCCTGATGTTGATTTTCCACTCGCTTATTTAGTCGGCAGAGGACAGGGACTGACACCGTCAGGTGACGACATTATTACAGGTATACTGTATATTAACTGCCTCGAACCTTTTATTGCAGAGAATCATCTGAACAGCCTCAAGTTGTATATACGTGAAAGTGTAACGACAATTGTCAGCGAGAACTTTATCAGACTGGCACTCGAGGGTGTTTTTTCAAGACGTATTACAGATATCGGCGAGACACCGGACAAAGAAACAGTGGATGCGCTTCTCGAACTGGGCTCCAGCTCAGGGCGCGACACGTTGTACGGTATTTATATGACATTAAATAGGAGATGAAACAATGGGTAAAAAAGTAGTTTTAGCATTAGGCGGTAACGCAATTTTACAGCCTAAACAGGAAGCAACATTTGAAAATCAATACCAGAACGTAGTCAATGCAGCAAACCGTATGGTTGAAATTTCGGAAGCAGGTCACAAAATCGTTGTAACACACGGTAACGGACCTCAGGTCGGCAACATCATCGCTCAAAATGAAGCAGCTAAAGAAGATATTCCGGCAATGCCGATTTTCGTTAACAATGCTGAATCACAAGGTATGATCGGCTACATGATGGAATCTGCTCTTAAAAACAGACTGACTGAAGGCGGCGACGACACTAACGTTGTCACGCTTCTGACTATGGTTGAAGTCGACAAAGACGACAAAGCATTTGATAACCCGACTAAACCGGTTGGCGTATTCTTCACAGAAGAAGAAGCTAAGCAGATGACTGAAGAAAAAGGCTACCAGATGGCTGAAGATGCAGGACGCGGCTTCAGACGTGTTGTTCCATCTCCGGAACCAAAAGTAATCCACGGTGTGGACGAAATTAAAACATTAATCGAATCATCAATCGTTGTATCATCAGGCGGCGGCGGCATTCCGATTTACCGCGATGAAAAAGGTCAAATCCACGGCGTAGAAGCTGTAATCGATAAAGACCGTTCAGGATTAAAACTCTCAGAACAAACTGAAGCAGACGTATTCATGATGCTTACAGACGTTCCTAACGTCTTCATTAACTTCGGTAAAGAAAACGAAGAAAAATTAGAAGCAATTACAGTTGAAGAAGCAGAAAAACACGTAGCTGACGGACAATTCCCGGCAGGTTCAATGCTTCCTAAAATTGAAGCAGCAATCGCATTCGCTAAACACGAAGGCAAAGAAGGCATCATCTGTTCATTAGATGAAGCAGTATTAGCACTTGAAGGTAAAGCGGGTACGAGAATTAAACTTTAATATAGATTGAAAGCGGTGAAGACTCAGGTCTTCACCGCTTTTGTTTGTCTTATAATAATTTTTTATCTGTATTTTTATTCATAATCCATCTGACTAATAGTCCAATACCAATAATTACGCCGACATAGCCGAAGATTGGATAGAAGAAATTAACGAGATCGACAAAGCCGATAAATGTTAAAAGATAACCAATTATGAGCATTGCTGCAAGAAGCAGTTTGTAATTTCTTGAATAAGGTGTTGTAAATCTTGCAGTAACTGCGTAAAGCATGCTGACAACAGTATTGTAAATCAGCAGAATGATAATAATAGAAAATAGTTTCCCAAGTACCGGATGAATAGCGTTTGCCATAACCAGTGTTGGTAATGCCACTTCATTTGCTTCGTCAAGCACAGCGAGCATTCCTGTGTTTAATAAGAGCAGCATAACGATAAAAATAATACCGCCGTAAACAGCTCCGCGCCGTGCGATGAACTGCTTATCAGCATCAGCCCCCATAATAGACAGGAAACTGAATGTCACCCCGAGGACAACCCCTGCATACGTAATGGAATCAAACCACCATAAACCTGTCGGTGTGCGGCTGATATCTGCAACCTGATCAATCTGCTCAATTGCCACTTGCGGATTTAATATATTAACCACAGAAATAATAAATACCGCAATTACCAGAAACGGTGTAACCACTCCGAGAACGGTAAGAATTTTATCAAAATCCATAAGTAAGGTGAAAAATACGAGAATAATTAATATTATTATTCCAATCCATGGTTCTATGTTGAAACTTTCTTTAAATGCGGAACCGCTCCCCGCAATCATTACTATTGCAATACCATACATAAAAACAGTAAATAAATAGTCAATTATAGTACCTGCAGTTTTCCCGAATAATTTATTTAATGGTACTTCATGGGAAGGTACATCATATCTGTAGCCCAATTTGGCAGTCTGTCTGCCGATAAATATTACACATATTGCAGTGAGCGCTATCCCTGCATAACTCCACAGTCCAAAACTGGTAAAGAATTGTAAAACTTCCTGTCCAGTAGAGAATCCTGCACCTACGACAATACCTGTATAGGCGAGCGCGAATTTCATTACACTTTTTTGTGAATTCACAAAAAATTTCCTCCTAATTAAATAACACAAGTTAACATAGTAACACAGTTGCGGCTTTATAATAATCATGAATGTGTAAAAAGTAAGATAAAATTAGATGTAAATTCATGTAATTTTATTTCGAAATCTTAGATCTGCAGTTTTGTGATTTTTGTATGTTGTTTGCCTGTGCTGATTTTTTTGAAGGATTATGCTGTATAACTGAAGTAACTTAATATTTTGCAGGAGGCGGATAAATGTTCTTGAATCCGAGAAATAAATCACAGGACTTATTATTTTACGAAGCGCTGCAGAGAAGGACCGATTTAACGAATGGGGAGAAAAGCTGGTTTAAAACATTTCAGAAAGGCTTTGTGGGAGAGTGCCTGTATGATGAAATTTTTGAAGACGTGGGGCATGACGATGTATTAGTTTATCGGGATCTTTATCTTAAATTTGGAAAATCGGTCACACAGTACGATGCTCTCGTAATTAATGATAATGGCATAGTTGTTAACGAGATAAAAAACTACACCGGAGAATACAAAGTTGAGGGTGGTGACTGGTTCAGAAACGGACAGAGAATATCCGAAGAGCCTGTTGCCCAGCTGAACCGCTCAGTTGGAAAGTTAATCGGTTTGAGAAATTCGGTGAACGGCAATTTTGGAGTCAGCGGTAAACTGATTTTCGTAAGCGATGATTTTTATCTTCAAACCGATGACAACTCACTGTGGTCGAAAATTGTTGTGCGGATGGATTTACGGCGATACTTGAGGAAATTCAGGGGCGGGAAGATTGGCAATAAGTCGCAATTTATAGTGCGGCTGCTCAGTGAAAATATAGTCGAGAATCCGTATATTGATAATAATGTGGATGAAGGAAGATTGAGGAAGGGATTATATTGCGGACAGTGTGGAAGTTTTAATTTGATAAAATCCAGGTTTCACTTAGTCTGCGGTGAATGTGAAAGTAAAGAGAGTAACGAAACACATCTGCTGCGGGCGATGAGCGACTATCAATTTTTATTTTACGGAAAAGATATGACTAGAATATCGTTTATGAGTTTTATTGGCGACTGTTTAACACCTAGAGTTGTGTACAGAATCCTATTAAAGCACTGTTATATTAATAAAAAAGGCAATCAAACGACATATACATTTAAATATCGAAATTTTGATAATGCCATGGCGAAACCGGAACTATTTGTTAAATACAAAGACCATTTGAAAGAATAATCAATGCCTGGTTTACGATGTACTTTTGACATGGTAGTCCGTGAGCGTTTGGATTACCATGTAATTTTGACAAGGTAGTCCGGGAACGTTTGGTTTACCATGTAATTTTGACAAGGTAGTCCGGGAACGTTTGGTTTACGATGTGCTTTTGACAAGGTAGTCCGTGAGCGTTTGGTTTACGATGTGCTTTTGACATGGTAGTTTGGAAGCCTTTGGATTACTATGTACTTTTGACAAGGTAGTCCGTGAGCGTTTGGATTACCATGTACTTTTGACAAGGTAGTTCGGAAGCCTTTGGATTACTATGTACTTTTGACAAGGTAGTCCGTGAGCCTTTGGATTACCATGTGGCTTTGACATGGTAATCCCACGACGCAAAATATTGGTCAGACTCTCAAAATCTCCTCACCTCACACCAAAAACCCCATCCACGCACAGGCGGATGGGGTTTATCACATTTAAAGCAGCTTTTTCCTCGTGTTTTTGTTCATTATCCAGCGGACCAACAATGCGACGGATATCGCGAGGCCAATGTAACCGAGTATCGGATAGACAATGTTAACGAGTTCGACGAAACCGACGTTTGAAATGATAAACGCGGCAATCAGCGAAGCGACGAGCATGATTTTGTATTTTCCTGAGTATGGTTCTGTGAAGCGGGTCAGGAATGGATACATTAATCCGACAACTGAGTTGAATATCAGCAAGATGATGATAACTGAGTAAACTGTGCCGAGCCACGGTGCCATGTTTTCTGCCATGGTCATCGCCGGCAGCGGTACTTCGTTTGCTGTCGGCATGATTGACAGTACGCCGACGTTAACAAGTATCATTAACAGCATTATTATCAGCCCGCCGTAAATTGCTCCGCGTCGTGCAATGGCGTGACGTGATGCTTCAGAGCCCATTATTGATAAAAAGCTGAAACCTGTCGCAAGTGCCAGGCCGGCATAAGTAATTGCATCGAACCACCAGAATGAAGTAGGTGTACGTGAAGGATCGACGTAGTTATTTACTTCCGAATAGGGTACTTCCGGATTTAATATGTTGTAGCCGGTAATTATAATTACCGCGACAATTAACAGCGGAGTAATCCCGCCGATGATATTGACGATTTTATTAAAATCGAGCAGCAGTGTACCGAATGCGAGCAGTATCATAATCAGTACGCCGAGCTGCGGATGTATTCCAAATGACTGGTTGAATGTTGCGCCGCTGCCCGCAATCATAACGACTGCGATGCCGTATAAAAAGAATATTAATACGTAATCAATAACGAGTCCGAGTTTTGCTCCGAATAATGCCCGGAGTGGTGATTCGTGGGAATCCGCATCTAAACGGAAGCCGAGTTTTGCTGTCTGTCTGCCGACAAACATTAAAATCAGAGCAGCCAGTATTATTCCTAAAATACTGACCAGTCCGTGACTTGCGAAGAACTGAAGTACTTCCTGTCCTGTTGAAAATCCTGCGCCGACGATAATGCCGGCATACGCAAAGCCGATGCGCCATGAGGCGCGGTTTTTACCTTGTGACATAAATTCATCTCCTGTTTGTTGTTTACATAACTTATATAAACTATTAAAAAAAAGATAAACATTTAATAACAAAAAAACCTGAATATTACTATGAAGTAATATCCAGGAATAAATTTTATTCTTCGTTATTATCCGAAAGTTTTTCTGCAAGTTTAAGGGCTTTAAGTTTTAAGAATGCCCAGCGAAGTGTCAGCATCGCACCGATAACTAAACCGACATATCCGAATAATGGATAGACAATGTTAACAAGTTCGACGAATCCGACATAAGTACCGAAATAACCTACAACCAGTGAAGTTACCAGTAAGATTTTATATTTCTTTGATTTCGGTTTACTGAATCTTGCAAGAAACGGATATAAAAATCCAACGATTGAATTATATATTAATAATATAATAATTACCGAGTATACTGTCCCAAGCCAAGGTGCAATATTTGATGCCATTTGCATTGTAGGCAGTGCGACATCGTATGCGACCGGAAGAATTGACAGTACACCGAATGTGATCAGCAGCATAAGTACCATAATTAACAGTCCGCCGTATACTGCGCCGCGTCTGACAATTGACTGGCGTGCAGATTCAGAGCCCATTATTGATAAAAAGCTGAATGCTGTTGCGAGTGTGAATCCTGAATAAGTAATTGCATCAAACCACCAGCTGCTCGTTGGTGCCCATGATACATCATTATGCTGATTGACCTCGGACAAAGGAATCATCGGATTCAATATGTTATACCCCGCAATTAAGAACATTGCGATGATTAGTACTGGTGTGATAACACCGATTATGGAAACGATTTTATCAAAGTCCATAAGTAATGTGATAAATGCAAGTATGATGAGGATGATTGCCCCAATTTGCGGATGTATACCAAAGCCTTCATTGAACGTCGCGCCGCTTCCCGCAATCATAACAATCGCAAGACCGTATAAGAAGAAGGCGAGAATAATATCAACGACAAGTCCAAGCTTTTTGCCGAATAGTGTGTTCAGCGGTAATACGTGGGATTCAGCGTGTGTTGAGTATCCCAGTTTAGCTGCCTGCCGGCCGATAAACATAATAATCAATCCTGTTAAAATAACTCCTGCAATGCTGATTAACCCGTGACTCGCGAAAAATTGAAGTACTTCCTGACCTGTTGCGAAGCCGGCACCCACTACAATACCGGTGTATGCAAAGGCATATTTCCAGGAAGCACGTTTGCTACCATTTGACATAATTCCAACTCCTATTTCTGTATGTTAATGATTATACCCTCTTTTTTACCATGTTAACAAAAATTATTTATTTGTTCAGAAAACGGTGTATTCTGTTATGCAACTATATATGTATATAGTATACTCAATTACTATAGATTAGATTTGCACGACTGTTTTTAAAAAGGAGAATTTTAATGTATAAAGGCTTTAATTTTACACATGACTATAAATCGCTGCCGCGTACATTCTGGTCACCTTACGAACCGGAAGAGTCAGAGGCACCTAAGGTTGTTCTGTTTAATCATCATTTAGCGAGATTATTAAATATCGATGAAAACGAACTTGAAAATGATGCTGAATTTTTCAGCGGCAATAAGCTGCCGGATTCAGCAGAACCGATTGCCCAGGCTTACATGGGGCATCAGTTCGGCACTTTAAATATGCTTGGTGACGGACGCAACGTTCTCCTTGGTGAGCATAACACAGATAGTGAAAAATATGATGTCGTCTTAAAAGGATCAGGTGCGACGAAGTACTCACGCCAGGGCGACGGCCGTGCGCCAATCGACTCGATGATGCGCGAATATATTATCAGTGAATATATGGCAAACATCGGGATCGCCACGACTCGTGCACTGGCTGTCGTCGATACGGGAGAACAGCTGACACGTCAGACAACAACGGCGAGCGGCATCTTAACACGCATCGCGAGTTCACACATCCGCGTCGGTACTTTTGAATATGCTGCACGCCAGTCGGCTGACGAGTTAAAAGCGCTTGCTGACTTTGCGATTGAACGCCATTATCCGTATCTTGCAGCGCTCACAGAAGATAAAAAATATCTGCTGTTTTATGACCATGTAGTAAGAAAGCAGGCTGAATTAATTGCCCAGTGGCAGTCAGTCGGATTTATTCACGGTGTGATGAACACGGATAATATTACAATTTCGGGTGAGACGATTGATTACGGACCATGTGCGTTTATCGATGTATATAATCCGGATACGTATTTCAGTTCAATCGATACAGAAGGTCGCTACCGCTATAAAAATCAGCCGCCGATCGGGCAGTGGGATTTAAGCAAGCTCGGTGAAGCGCTGTGTCCGCTGTTTGACAGCTCACAGGATGAAGCGGTGAAGCTTGCTCAGGAAGTACTCGATAAATATCCGCAGTACTATAATAGAAAGTATATTTCATTAATGGGCAACAAACTCGGTATTCTGGACTTGGATTATGAGGAACAGTATGACGTGAAACTGGTCGATGAGCTGCTTGGATTTATGTTTAAATATGAAGCAGATTACACGCGGACGTTCAGAGATCTTTATCTGACTAATTACGACAAGTTGCCGATGTTTAACGACAGCGAATTTATAAACTGGTTCGAACAGTATCAGGCGAGAAAGAAAGCGCAAAGTGCTAAAATAGATGAAATTAATATTGCGATGAATGCGGCGAATCCAAGCTTTATTCCGCGTAACCATTTAGTTCAGAAGTCATTAAATCTTGCTTTGGAAGGTCATTACGGCGAGTTAAAACAGCTCTTAAAAGCTGTGTCCAAGCCGTTTAATGATAAGCTCGGCGGAAAATACATTAATGCACCGGGCAAAGACGATATTGATCCGGACTTTAAGACATATTGCGGCACATGATAATTAATTTTATTAAAAGGATAGAAGTATAATGCAGAATTTCTTGGAAGAAGTCATTAACCAGTTTGGTTACGCCGCAATTATAGTCCTGATTGCCGTGGAGAATATTTTTCCGCCGATTCCTTCAGAAGTGATTTTAACATTTGGCGGATTTATGACGGCGGCAACTGATATGACAGTAACCGGGGTAATTATTGCCTCGACGGCAGGTTCTGTCGGCGGTGCGATTATCCTGTATTATCTTGGAAGCATACTGGGTGCCGAACGCATGAAACGCATCGTTGTGAAATACGGAAAATGGCTCCGGGTAACGACCGACGACGTTGATAAGTCTTACGGCTGGTTTAATAAATACGGTTCATGGACTGTGTTTTTCTGCCGCTTCATTCCGTTAATCAGAAGTCTGATTTCCATTCCTGCCGGGATGAGTAAAATGAGCATGCCGAAGTTTCTAATGCTGACGACGATCGGTACTTTTATCTGGAACACGGTACTCGTAAATCTCGGTGCTTCAGTGGGAGAGAACTGGGAAGATATCGTTGCAGTGATGGATGTGTATTCGAATATTGCCTATGCAGTTATTGCTGTTTTAGGTATCGCATTTTTAGTATGGTTCTTTTACTTCAGACCGAAGAAAAAAGCGAAATAATAGTAATAGGGGATAACCGGCATAACGGTTATCCCCATTTTTATTTAGATTAATTTTTTTCGTAAGCAGCGAGGAGTGTGACAACGATGTCGAGGACTGGTGTGTCAACGTCGTAACCCTGTTTCATGCTATGGACATACTGCTGGATGTATTTAAACTCAGTCGTTTTATTCGCCATCACATCGTAATACATGCTGGTGCCCATATCCCGCGGATAGCTGTAATACATATTCATCGCGTAATCTACGAATCCTTCATCGATTTCCACCTTATCCTTATTGCACAAGTTCACAACAGCTACGGATTCTGTAAGTAACCGCTTTGTTAATTGCACTGTTTTTTCATCTTCGAATATTTTCGATGTGTTTTTACTGAGGGCGGTCATTGAATTAATCCCGACATTAATCAGCAGCTTTTCATAGCGCATTTTGTTAAACTCTGAACTTTTCAGCAGCTCGAAATTCACTGACTCTGTGTTATCGATCAGCTCAATCAGTTTATCGGTATAGATGAACTGACGCTCCGGCAAAATAATCTTCTGATTTACATAATGTTCGATGTAATCGTCATGCTGCTGGCCGCTGATGTAGACAACGCCGGGAATTCCCTGATCAAAAATTGAATCGTAGCCCATGCCGTTTAATGCGTAAATTATTTCCGAGTCCTTATGGGTAATACTATTAATCGTATCTTTCAGCGCCGTAAGTGCTGGTGTCTTCGTGGCGATAAAGAGCACATCGAATTTATCTGTTACCTGACTCACTTTATGAACTTTAATTTCATGAAATGTTTTGACACCCTGTTCGAGTATGGTAAAGCCGTCCCGGGCGGATTTCGCCATTAATGTAAGCTCAACTTTATCTGCGGGGAGTTTATGGAACTCGCGGGCAATAATACTGCCGACTGCCCCCGCACCGATAATACCTATTTTCATATTTTCACTCCGTTATTTTTTATCATTTCTGTGGTAAAATAAGTATATCTAATTTCAGAAAGTAGGGAAACTATGAAGTCGACAGCAGATTTAATCAGCATGAAAAACAATGACAGAATAGTGATGGTAACAGCATATGATTATCCCTCTGCAAAACTTGCAGAGAAGGCGGAGGTAGACGTCATTTTAGTGGGAGATTCACTTGGAATGGTCGTATTGGGATACGAATCGCCGGTGCAGGTAACGCTGGATGATATGATTCACCACTCTAAAGCAGCGAGACGCGGTGCGGGGAATACGTTTATCGTCGTTGACATGCCCTTCGGTTCACACCATGCAGATGTAAATGAAGGAATTAAAAACGGCATCAGACTGTATCAGAACAGTGATGCGAACATGATAAAAATGGAAGGTGCCGAGTCGTTTGATGTTATCGAAGGACTTGTTAAAGCAGGCGTTCCTGTATGCGGACATTTAGGATTAACGCCGCAGCACTTCGGAATTACAGGGTTTAAAATGCAGGCGGGAGATACTCAGCAGGCTGAAAAACTGATTGAAGATGCGAAAGCGCTTGAAGCGGCGGGTGCGTCGATGATGGTGCTTGAAGCAATTCCAATGGACCTTGCTAAAAAAGTAACTGAATCAGTCAACATTCCGACTATCGGTATTGGTGCAGGGATTCATACTGACGGCCAGGTGCTTGTTTACCATGATGTACTTCAGTACGGCAGCGACCGTCTGCCGAAGTTTGTTAAACCGTATGCGGATGTAAACTCAGTCGTTGAAGAAGGACTGACGAACTACCGCAACGAAGTGAAGAGCAGAATGTTCCCGTCTGAGGAAACGACGTACAAGAAACGGGTGTACGAGTAAATGCAGCACACAGCAGGCATTAAAGAAGTCAGAGTGCTGTTAAGTGCTCATAACGATAAAAAAATTGCGCTTGTACCGACGATGGGTTATCTGCATGAAGGCCATACGGCGCTGATTGAAGAGGCGAAAAAACACGCTGATTTAGTTGCGGTGAGTATTTTTGTCAATCCGCTGCAGTTCGGTCCACAAGAAGATTACGACAGCTATCCGAGAGATCTGGAGCGCGATTTAAATATTTGCCGCGAACACGGTGTGGACATTGTTTTCCATCCTGAAGTGAACGAAATGTATCCTGAGGAAATGGAATTTAATTTAGGCATTAAATCAATGGCGAACATACTGGACGGCGTGAAGCGTCCGGGACACTTTGAAGGTGTTGTGACAGTAGTCAGCAAACTGTTTAATATTATTCAGCCTGATTTTGCTGTGTTCGGAGAGAAAGACCGCCAGCAGCTGATGATTATTGAACGTTATGTGGATAATTTTAATGTGCCGGTTGAAATTATCGGTGTGCCGACGAAGCGTGAAGAAAGCGGTCTTGCAAAAAGTTCACGCAATGTGAATTTAAGTGAGTCGGAATTTATTGAAGCGGGCGAAATTAACGCGGCATTATTAAATGCGGCGGAACAGATTAAAAATGGTACTGTTAATACCGATAAGGTCATGTCGTTTATCAGACTTCATATTGAACAAAAGACAAGCGGTACTGTGGATGATCTCGCGATTTATACAGCACGCGCACTGCAGTTCGTTGAAAATATCGACCAGGATGTTATTATATTTATTGCAGTGCAATTTAAAAAAGCAAGACTGATTGATAATTTATACGTCAGCATTTAATGGAGGAATAATATGGTACGGCGAATTACAGCGCTATTAATTTTATACGCATCTTTGTTTATTATCGTACCGGCCATGCAATCCTACGACTTTAAGGACGGTCTGACCGAAGATTATTTTAATCACTGGC
Source organism: Jeotgalicoccus psychrophilus DSM 19085 (assembly GCF_000425845.1). Taxonomy (GTDB): domain Bacteria; phylum Bacillota; class Bacilli; order Staphylococcales; family Salinicoccaceae; genus Jeotgalicoccus; species Jeotgalicoccus psychrophilus. The sequence continues at coordinate 279,162 of NZ_AUEF01000001.1, read as the reverse complement.
TTGAACAGAATGTCATTCCGAACTATGATACGACTAAAATAGAACAGGTGCACGGTGCGCAGGAGACGAATATAGATTATTCACTCGGTTCATCGTTCCAAACAGATAACGAGACGGTCATTAATTCAGAATACGAAGGTGACTTTGTCATAAAAAATCAGCCCGGGGCATTTCATATGCTCCTGGTCCGTGACGGCATAGTCACAGGCGGCTATACGAATTCCAGTGATGTGTCATTTGGTAAGATGAGTCTTGACGGCATGAACCGTGAAGAACTGCGGGAAGTTTACGGGGAACCGCTCGATTATATACGTAAGCAGTGGAAACGACTGAAAGTCGAACATGACGAATACGATGTCTTCGATGCCGGCAACTATTATGCATATTTCTTTTACGATATACATGAGAACGATAAAGCGAACGGTATGCTGATTATTAATAAAGATGAAGTAATTGAAATCAACGATCTTTATAACCATCCGTCTCAGGAAGACAACGAGCAGATGCATTTTAATTTAGTTAATGCAACGCGTGCAGAGTACGGCTATTCGACACTGGAACGCGACGCTGCAGCGGATGAAGTCGCATATTACCACAGCGCCGATATGGCAGAAAACAATTACTTTGATCACGACTCGCCGGACGGCCGCACGCTGAAAGACAGAATGTTAAACGGCTCGGTTGACTTCAGGCTGGCAGGAGAAAATATTGCGACAGGACACACTTCGCCGATATTTGCCCACCATAGTCTGATGAACTCGCCATCGCACCGTGTTAACGTGCTGAACGATCAGTTTAACTATCTCGGTGTCGGAATAGAGTACAACGGTGACAACGTACCGTATTATACGGAAAACTATATACAGAAATAATGAGCATGAGCGCCCGGATTGGTGAAATCCGGGTGTTTTTTGGTTTTCGACCCGATGAGGAGTTCACATTAGGTTGAATAAGATTTATCGACCCAATGAGGACGTACATAGGAATGATAAACGTTTTGTGACGTCATTTCGACTGAGGAATTTGTGATGTGAAGCGAGATTATATTCTCATGTATATGCAAATCACAATGCATAGTCATGACAGCAACTCATATATACGCATTCCATGATTCATAGTCATGACGAAGTCTCATGCCGACGAAAGCCAACATACATAGTCGTGACTAAGCTTCATGTATACGTAAACGACAATACATATACATGACACCTGCTCATGTATCAGCAACATCCCGCCCAACACAAAAACCGCCCAGGGCACAGAGCCCCGGGCGGTCATAAATTATAATTTTAAATAAATTCTCTGAACAGCCCGACGACTTTACCAAGAACGATTACGTTATCGAGGTAAATAGGTTCCATCGTCGTGTTTTCCGGCTGCAGACGGTAATAGCCTTTTTCTTTATAGAAGCGTTTAACTGTCGCCTCGTCGTCTTCTGTCATTGCAACGATGATTTCACCGTTGTGTGCAATGTTCTGTTTGCGGACGATAACCCGGTCACCGTCATGTATGCCGGCGTCGATCATACTGTCACCGGAAACATTTAACAGGAAAATTTCGCTGTTATGGTTTGCCGTAAAGTGTTCGGGAAGAGGGAAGTACTCTTCGATGTTTTCAACGGCTGTAATAGGGAGGCCGGCTGTAACTTTACCAAGTACAGGGACATGAATGACGGGCGATGCGTTGTCATCTGAAGCCTGGACGATTTCAATTGCGCGGGGTTTTGTCGGGTCCCGTCTGATATATCCTTTAGTTTCAAGTTTTGCGAGATGCCCGTGCACTGTAGAACTCGACTGAAGTCCTACCGCATTACCGATCTCACGGACACTTGGCGGATAACCTTTATCATTGACGCTGCGTTTTATATATTGAAAAATATCTTTTTGTCTGTCTGTTAAATCTTTCATATTGTTACCTCCAGCCTTATATTAATTAAATTTTATCATATACCATATACACTTACAAACATTTGTTCGTATTTATGTTGACTGCGAACAGGTGTTCTGTTATATTGTTATTACAAACATTTGTTCTTAGGAGTGGATATTAATGACAATGAAAGATTTCAAAACTCTCACAGGTTTATTCGCTGTAATGCTAAGCTTCGGGCTTTTATATAGTTTTAATATGGTTGAACCGGATTATGCAGAGAACATACATTCTGATGAAAATACTGCATTTTCTGAAAATACAGCTGAAGAATCAATCGAACAAGAGGCGAACGGTACGGTGTCGGCTTCGTCAATTAATGAACCGGAAGATGATGAGGAAGAAACGAACGGAGAAGAAGGTTCTGCGAACGGTTTTATCAGCAGCGGAACGCTTACAGAACATCTTAATTATGACGTTTCCAGCAGAAATTAATTAATAAGTGTATATATTGTCTATTAAAGTGCGGGACCGTTTGGTTTCCGCACCTTTTTTATGGTAAATTATATTGGAAAGGGTGGAGCTCATGTTAGACGATCAAAAATTAAAACGTCTCAACCAGCTTGCAAAGTTAAAGCGCAAAGATAAAATATCTGCAGCGGAACTTAAAGAGCTGACTGGTTTGAGAGAACAGTATTTATCAAACTTTAGAAATTCTTTTAAAAACCAGATTGAAAACACTAAAGTGATCGATCCGGACGGTAAAGATGTTACCCCTGACAAAGTTAAGGCACTGCGCAACAAAAAATAATAATGAAGAGAATTAAAGGAGTCGAAAGTAAATGTCATTTGATAAAACTGACTTATTGGCGGTCAATACGATCCGTTCTTTAAGTATTGATGCAATTGAAAAAGCAAACTCGGGTCACCCGGGACTGCCTATGGGCGCTGCACCGATGGCGTACGTACTGTGGCAAAAACATTTAAACTTTAACCCGAAAAATGTTGACTGGTTTAACAGAGACCGTTTCGTACTGAGTGCGGGCCACGGTTCAATGTTAGTTTACAGCCTGCTTCATCTTTCAGGACTTTTGGAAATGGATGACTTAAAGGAATTCAGACAGTATGAATCCAAAACTCCGGGACACCCTGAGTTCAAACATACAGACGGCATAGAGGTTACTACAGGGCCGCTTGGACAAGGCTTTGCAATGAGCGTCGGTATGGCAATGGCTGAAACTCACCTTAATTCTGTATTTAATACAGATGAGCACGAAGTTGTTGACCATTATACTTATGTACTTGCTTCAGATGGTGACCTGATGGAAGGGATTTCGCATGAAGCGGCATCACTTGCGGGACACTTAGGCTTAGAGAAGCTGATTGTACTTTACGATTCAAATGATATTTCACTCGACGGGGACCTCGACAAGAGCTTCTCTGAAGACGTTGCGGCTCGTTTTAAAGCGTATAACTGGCACTACCTGCGCGTTGAAGACGGCAATGATTTAGATGCAATCGATAAAGCGATTGAAGAAGCGAAACAAAGCGATAAACCATCGCTGATCGAAGTGAAAACAGTTATCGGATTTGGTGCGCCGAATAAATCAGGTAAATCTGATGCACACGGTTCACCCCTTGGTGACGCAGAGCGTCAGGGTGCTTATGAAGCATACGGTCTTGACCACCTGAAAACATTTGATGTGGACGAGTCTGTCTACGCTCGCTTTGAAGAAACATTAACTGCACGGGGGGCTTCAGAAGAAACGGCATGGAACAAAGTTATGGAATCATTTAAAGCGGCTGACGGAGCTAAATATAATGACTTCATGGCTGCGGTTAAACGTGAACTGCCTGAAGACTATGCTTCAGAACTTCCGGTTTACGAAGCAGGAACGAAAAAAGCAACACGCGGCAACTCAGGAGATATGATTCAGGAATTATCAAAAACAATTCCGACATTCTTCGGCGGTGCAGCTGACCTTGCAGGCAGTAACAAAACAAACGTTAAAGAAGCATCGGATTACGCTAAAGACAACTACGCTGGACGCAACATCTGGTTTGGCGTAAGAGAATTTGCGATGGCAGCTGCAATTAACGGTATGGCAGCACACGGCGGCGTTTATCCTTATGCAGGAACGTTCTTCGTCTTCAGTGACTATCTGAAGCCGGCAGTACGCTTAAGTGCATTAATGAAATTACCGGTAACTTACGTATTCACTCACGACTCAATTGCAGTCGGCGAAGATGGACCGACACATGAGCCGGTTGAACAGCTGGCAGGACTTCGTGCCATTCCTAATCTGAATGTAATTCGTCCGGCAGACGGCAACGAAACACGTGCAGCATGGAAAGTTGCTTTAGAATCTGAAGATACACCGACAGCTTTAGTACTGACACGTCAGGATCTAAAAGTTCTCGATATCGAAGGCAATAAAGTCGAAGAAGGCGTACGCCGCGGCGGATACCTTGCTTATGACGGCGGCAGCGATGCGATTGTTTTCGCAACAGGAAGCGAAGTATCTCTTGCAGTTGAAACAGCTCTGAAATTAGCTGAAGAGGGCGTTAATATTAAAGTTGCATCGATTCCTAACGTACAAGCATTTGTAAACCAGGATGCAGAGTATATTGAATCGGTATTAAATACGGATATTGAAAACCGTACGGCAGTGGAAATGGCTGCAAGCCTCGGCTGGCACAGATTTGTCGGTATCAAAGGCAAGCTCCTAACAATCGATACATTCGGTGCAAGTGCACCGGGCGGGGAAGTTGTTGAGCGTTACGGCTTTACAGTTGAGAACCTGTCGAATATTATCCTGAGTAAATAAGCATTGAATTTAAATGGCCGTTAATGTAAACTAAATAGTGGTTTACACGGAAAAGAGGTGAGCATTTTGGCGACTTGGATATGGATACTAATTGTAATCGTAGCCCTCATTGGTGGTTTCGCATTAGGATTTTGGATCTCTAGAAAATATATGATGGATTATTTGGAGAAGAACCCTCCTATTAATGAAGACATGCTCAGAATTATGATGATGCAGATGGGACAAAAACCTTCGCAGAAGAAAATTAATCAAATGCTGAGTATGATGAATAAATCATCAGAACAAGCTAAAAAAGAGAAGAAGTAAAAACATAGAGAACACGCACTTTTTAAAGTGCGTGTTTTTTATATTTATTTAAATTTTAGAAAATTATTGCAATTATGACATTGGCATGGATATAATAAATTTATCAAACAAAGGGGGGAATACAGCAATGAAGAAGAAAAATTTTTTAGCGTTTCTTGTAATCGCTTTCTTAGTTGTCATGGCAGCATGTTCAAGCGATGATAACGTCGAAGAAGAAGCGGCTGGCGATGAAGCGGCTGAAAGTGAAAAAACAGGGGATTTAACAATTGGAACAATGGCGGAAATGGTGACGACGGATCCACACGGATCGAACGATTCAGCATCACGCCAGGTCAGAGCAAACATATATGAAACTTTAGTATTCCAGGACGTTGACATGTCATTGTCACCAGGTCTTGCAACTGAATACGAACAAGTTGATGAAACAACATGGAATTTTAAACTTCGTGAGGGCACAACTTTCCATAACGGTGAGGAATTCACCGCGGAAGACGTTGTCGCAACTTTCGACCGTGTGCAGGATGATGCAATGGCATCACCGGTACTTTTCCTGTTCGAAATGATCGAGGAAATCGAAGTTGTCAGTGATTACGAAATTAATATTCATACATCCATACCATTCGCTCCTTTAGCGAGTCACTTAGCACATAACACTGGCGGTATTATTTCTAAAGCAACAATCGATGCAGATTATCAGGCTGCATTAGATGCTGCTGAGAGCGAAGTTACTTTAGAAGAGTACTATGAGCTGCGTGAAGCTGGCGGAGACGAGTACGATGCTGTTAAAGAAGAAATCAGTGAACATTTAGGGACTGTTGTGGCAAGTGAACCAAACGGAACGAACCATCTGAAATTCGTTTCACGCAGTGCAGGGGATTCAGTAGTATTAGAGAAATTTGAAGACTTCCAGGGCGGCGACCGTTACTTTGAAAACGTAACATTCAAAGTAATTCCAGAGAATGGCGCGCGAATGGCAGAACTTGAAACAGGCGGAATCCAGGTTGCAACTGATGTGGATTCAACTAATATGGAACGCGTTGAAAATGGAGCGGATACTGCCGTAACTGCAACGGATTCAGTTCGTATGTCATACCTTGGATTTAACATTAACAAAGAGCCGTTCAACGATATGAAAGTCCGGCAGGCAATTTCTTACGCAATTGACCGCGAAGAAATCGTAGCAGGAGTTTACGATGACATGGGGATTCCGGCAAAAGGACCTTTAGCACCGGATGTCTGGGGTTACTCTGAAGACCTTGAAGGACAGGAATACAATATTGAAAAAGCAAAAGAAATTTTAGCTGAAACAGATGTAGCAGACGGTTTTGACACTACAATCTGGGTAAACGATGATCAGCAGATTATCGATACAGCTGTTTACATTCAAAGCGAACTTGCTGAACTTAACATCAATGTTGAAATTGAGCAGTTCGAGTGGGGCGCGTACTTAGAAACACTTGCACAGGGTAACCACGAAATGTTTATTCTTGGCTGGACGACTGTAACAGGGGATGCTGACTACGGTCTGTATGCTTTATTCCATTCTAAAAACCAGGGAGCAGCGGGTAACCGTGTATTCTACGACAATCCTGAAGTCGATGAATTATTAGACGCAGGACGCGCAGAAGTAGATGAGGAAGCACGTCAACAGATTTATACTGACATTGAAAATATTCTTGTCGAAGAATCGCCATCATCATACCTGTTCCACGCACAGTTTGCTGCAGGCTATAACGAAACAGCAATAAGCGGTATCGAAGTGGATCCGGCAGGCGGACTGCACTTCAAAGATGTGAGATTTAAATAATTACTAAAAATAAAACGCCCTTTAATTGCTTTACTGGTTAAAGGGCATTTTTCATTATTGAGACATATATTTTATCAACATCACAGTGGAGGAGAGAAATCAATGATTAGTAAAAAAATGTTATCGATTTTTATGCTGGCAATGTTATTCGTAATCGCTGGCTGTTCAAGTGATCAAAGTGAAGAAGGGGATAGCGATGAATCGGCTGGCAGTGAGAAGACAGGAGATATTACTATAGGTATGCTGTCGGACGTAGTATCTCTCGATTTACATGGTTCAAATGATTCTCATTCAAGTCAGGTGAGATCAAATATTTACGAAAGACTTTTAAATCAGGATGTAAATATGGAACTGCAGCCGGGTCTGGCTACAGAGTTTGAACAGGTTGACGAAACGACGTGGAATTTTAAACTTCGTGAAGGAACAACATTCCACAATGGTGAAGAATTCACAGCTGAAGATGTAGTCGCAACTTTTGACAGAGTCAGAGATGAGGCACTCGGAGCACCTGTATTATTCCTTTATGAAATGATTGAGGAGATTGAAGTTGTTAGTGACTATGAGATTAATATTCACACATCAATTCCTTTCGCACCGCTAGCAAGTCATTTAGCGCACAGTACTGCAGGTATTATGTCTAAAGAATTAATCGATAAAGATTATGAAGCGGCACTTGAGGCATCAGGGAGTGATGTATCTTTAGAAGAGTACTATGAACTTCGTGCAGCTGGCGGAACAGAATACGATGCAGTCCTGGAAGAAATAAGTGAACACCTCGGTACTGTCATTGGTAATGAACCGAACGGAACCAATCACTTAAAATTCGTTTCACGCAGTCCTGGTGAATCAGTTACTTTAGAAAAATTTGAAGACTTCCAGGGCGGCGACCGTTATTTTGAAAATGTTACTTTCAGAGTAATACCTGAAACGAGTGCACGTATTGCAGAACTTGAAACAGGAGGCGTGCAGATTGCTGCAGATATTGATTCATCCAGTGTAGAGCGTATCGAGAATGGTGCGGATACTGCGATGTCAGTTAAGGATTCTGTACGTATGGCATATCTTGGATTTAACATGAATAAAGAACCGTTTGATGATATTAAAGTTAGACAGGCAATTTCTTATGCAATTAATCGTGAAGAGATTGTCGAAGGTGTATACGACGGCATGGGGATTACAGCGAAAGGACCACTCGCCCCCGATGTCTGGGGGTATTCTGAAGACCTTGAAGGACAAGGGTATGATTTAAATAAAGCAAAAGAATTGTTAGCAGAAACAGAACTTGCAGACGGCTTTGACACAACACTGTGGGTTTATGATGATCAGCAGGTTATCGATACTGCAGTGTACATTCAAAATAAGCTTGCTGAACTGAATATAAATGTTGAAATTGAACAATTCGATCTCGGTGCATACTATGACACGCTGGCGAATGGTAATCATGAAATGTTCATGCTTGGCTGGACGACAGTAACAGGTGATGCCGACTATGGTTTATATGCGTTATTCCACTCTAAAAATCATGGGGCAGCGGGTAACCGTGTATTCTACGACAATCCTGAAGTCGATGAGTTATTAGACGCTGGACGCGCAGAGACCGATGAAGAAGTGCGTCAGGAAATTTATACAGAAGTTGAAGAAATATTAGTAGAGGAAGCACCGTCAGCATTCTTAAACCATTCACAATACGCTGTAGGTTATAACGATGCTACACTATCTGAAGTAGAAATAGATCCAACAGGACGAATTCATTTAGATAATGTGAGATTTAAATAATATGGAAGTGCCTCTTGGCTGCCTCTCGCAGCTAAGGGGTATTTTTATGCAATATTTTGTTTTAAAATTTATCTTTATACGAAATCGAATTATTATATTGCATAAATTCGCTATTTTCTATATAATTCAAATTATCAAAATATTTTGGAGGTTAACAAAAATGGTAAAAAGAGGATTTAAGTATTTTCTTTTACTCACTGTTGCTTTAGTTTTAGCTGCATGTTCAAGTGATGAAAATGTAGACGAAGCGGCAGAAGGGGAAGGCAGTACAGAAGAAACGGCAGGCGGCACGATTAATATCGGGATGTCTGAAGATATGGTCACGGTTGATCCGCACGGTTCGAATGACTCGGCAAGTGCTCAAATCAGACGTAATATTTACGAATCGCTTATTTTCCAAGATGAAGCGCTGGAATTAACTCCAGGTCTTGCAACTGAATGGGAAGCGACAGAAGATACAGTATGGAATTTCAAATTACGCGAAGGTACTACATTCCACAGCGGACAGGAGTTTACTGCTGAAGATGTGAAAGCGACAATTGACCGTGTTAATGACCCGGCCGTTGCATCACAGGTTGCATTCCTTTACGAAATGATTGAAGAAGTTGAAGTTGTTGGAGATTACGAAGTAAATTTACATACAGAATATGCCTTCGCTCCATTACCTGCACATTTATCACATAACGCAGGCGGGATTATGAGTAAGGATTTAATTGATAAAGACTACCAGGCTGCACTTGATGAAGCCGGCAGTGATGTTACTTTAGAAGAATACTATGAACTGCGTGAAGCAGGCGGAGATGAGTTCCAGGCTGTTGCTGATGAAATCAGCGAGCATATCGGCGGAGTTACCGGTGCTGAAACAGATGGTACAAACCACCTTCAAATGACGGACCGTTCACCAGGTGACTCGGTAACACTAAGCAAATTCGAGGATTTCCAAAATGGAGAGCGCGAATTTGATGAAGTGGTATTCAGAGTTATTCCTGAAACACAGGCGCGTTTAGCTGAACTTGATACTGGCGGCATTGATATTGCCAACGAAATTGATACAGCAAGTGCTGAACGTATTCAAAATGGTGATGCGACTGAGTTAATTGAAAGTGAATCAGTACGTATGAACTACTTAGGATTTAACATGGAGAAAGATCCATTCGATGATCCTTTAGTACGTCAGGCGATCGCACACGCAATTGACCGCGATGAAATTATCAGCGGTGTGTATGATGGCTACGGTATCACAGCACAAAGTCCGTTAGCTCCGGACGTTTGGGGTTACGATGAAAATCTTGAGAGCATCGACGTTGACGTTGAGCGAGCTCAGGAACTGTTAAGCGAATCTTCTCAGCCGGACGGCTTCACTACAACATTATGGGTGAACGACGATCCAGCAATTGTTGACTCGGCAGTATATATTCAAAACGCACTAAGTGAAATTGGCATTACAGTAGAAGTTCAGCAATCTGAGTGGGGCGCATTCCTTGATCAGACAGCAAACGGAGAACACGATATGTTTATTCTCGGCTGGACGACAGTTACAGCTGACGCTGACTACGGACTGTATGCATTATTCCACTCTAACAACTTCGGTGCACCAGGGAACCGTTCATTCTACGAGAATGAAGAAGTAGATACATTGCTTGATGAAGGACGTATGAACCCGGATGAAGCAGGACGTCAGGAAGCGTACAGCGAAGTACAGCAAATCCTGATTGACGATTCACCGGCAGTATATCTAAATCACACGAGCTTCCTATTAGGTGTGAACAACGACAGCGTAAACAATATCGGTCTTGATCCTGTAGGAAATATCAGACTTGAAAATGCTTCGTTCGGTACTGAAGAATAAAATTAAATAGTAATAAATGCCCGGATGGAACTTAGGTTCTGTCCGGGTGTTTTGTTAGAAAACGTATTCACTTACTAACTTAAACTTACTGGCTAGTAAATAGTAATAACGCGTAGTATAATAAACAGCGATTATTATATTAGAGGAGAATACTATGAATAACAGTTTAAAAGAGAAGCGTTCACTTCTCGACTGGATTGAAATTACCGGTAATAAGTTACCGCATCCGGTCACGATATTTTTAATTTTAACATTGCTTGTTATTACAATTTCTCATGTTTTATATTTACTTGGTGTCAATGTCAGCTATGTCGGAATTAATCCCGAGTCGGGCGAGCGTGAAGAATTAACGGTTCACGCTGTCAGTCTTTTAACAGGTGACGGTATACGCTACATGTTTACGAGTGTGGTTGAAAACTTTACTACATTCGTGGCACTTGGTCCAGTACTGGTCGCTATGATCGGTGTCGGTGTTGCAGAGAAAAGTGGTTATATCAGTGCATTGATGACAAATGTGGTCACAAAAGCACCACGTAAGTTCGTTACACCGATTGTTGTATTTATGGGTGTGATGTCAAACGTCGCTGCCAGTGTCGGCTATGTCGTTCTTGTGCCGCTAGGTGCGATTATCTTCCTCGGCTTCCGCCGTCACCCGCTTGCAGGTCTTGCTGCAGCATTCGCCGGTGTAGCCGGCGGATATTCCGCTAACTTGTTAATCGGTACGAATGATCCGCTGCTTTCAGGTATTACGACGGAAGCAGCAGGCATTCTCGATGCGACTTATATCGTTCAGGCAACGGATAACTGGTTCTTTATGTTCGTGTCGACTTTCCTTGTCGTAATTTTAGGTACTTTAATTACCGATAAGATTGTTGAACCGCGTCTGAAGAAATTTGATTTTGATAATGAAGAAATCAGTGAGAACAAGGCTTTAGATAAACAGGAGAAACGCGCATTAAACTGGGCAAATATTTCTGCAGTTGTTACAGTACTTGCAATATTAAGTCTCGTCGTCTTCCCGGGCTCTCCTTTACGGGGTGAAGACGGGGGTATAGTCGGTTCACCGTTTATCTCAAGTATCATCTTTATTATGATGTTAATCTTCCTTGTGCCGGGTCTTGTCTACGGTGCAGTGAATAAGACGATTAAAAACGATAAAGACGCCGTAAAACTGATGGACGGCTCTCTCGCGACGATGTCCGGCTTTATCGTATTGATATTCTTTGCAGCACAGTTCGTTGCATTGTTTAACTATTCCAATCTTGGAACGCTTATTGCCGTTAACGGTGCAGGACTCCTAGAGAACTTAAATATCGGCAGTGTGCCGGTACTGATTGTGTTTATATTGATTACAACGCTGATCAATCTTGCAATCGCAGCGGATTCAGCCAAGTGGGCAATTATGGCGCCGATTTTCGTGCCGATGTTCATGCAGCTCGGTATCGCACCGGAAGTAACACAGATTGCATACAGAATCGGTGATTCATCGACGAATATTATTTCGCCGCTGATGCCATTCTTCCCGCTCGTTGTTGCATTCGCACAGCGCTACGGCAAAGAAAACGGTATCGGTACAGTTATTTCATTAATGCTGCCGTATTCAGTCATTTTCTTAATAGCTTGGACTATTATGTTCGTCATCTGGATGCTTCTCGGTATTCCGGTCGGTCCAGGAACAAATCTTTCATATTAAAAGTTTTACAGCCGCAGAGCTTCTGCGGTTTTTTTTATTTGATGGAAAGATTTGGCTCATACCAGTCCCGCTGACTTCGGATACGCATGAACCCCGATCATGCCAGTCCGGCAGACTGAGGATACACATGAGACCCGATCACGCCAGTCCGGCAGACTGCGGATACGCATGAGACCCGATCATGCCAGTCCGAAAGACTGCGGATACACATGAGACCCGATCATGCCAGTCCGGATGACTGCGGATACACATGAGACCCGATCATGCCAGTCCGGCAGACTGCGGATACGCATGAGACAAGGTCACGCCAGTCCCGAGGCAATATCAGCTCCCCACCATTTTTCATCCTTATGATTTATTTCAATTTCCGAAATATATGGTAAAATTCAAAGTGAAATAGGGGTGTGTAAATAAGGGGAGTGTATTAATGCGGGTATTTAAGAATTTGGGATGGTTTTTTAAGCTCGAAAAGAAAAGTTATATTATAGGATTAGTGATGCTTGTTCTCGTTGCACTGATGGAGCTCGTACCGCCGCAGGTTATCGGCCGGGTTATCGATCAGATTACGACGGAAACATTGACATCAAATACACTTATATTATTCGGTGTGATGCTGGTTTTTGTCGCAATTTTAACTTACATATTCAGATTCTTCTGGCGCGTGATGATTTTCGGAGCGTCGAACAGACTTGGACGTACATTAAGAGAGCGGCTGTTTAAAAAATATTCGGTAATGTCTCCGGCATTTTTTGGCAAGCGGCGGACAGGGGACTTAATGGCGCACGCGACGAATGATATTAATGCGGTTCAGATGACGGCGGGGGCTGGTATTTTAACGATTGCCGACTCGGTAATTACAGGCGGTGCCGTGCTGATTACGATGGCGCTGACTGTCAGTCCGAAATTAACATTGATTGCGATGATTCCGCTGCCTTTTATGGTGATTCTAACCAGCTGGTACGGTTCGATTTTAAGCAGATTGTTCCGCGTTGCCCAGGCAGCGTTCAGTTCTTTAAACGATAAAACCCAGGAGTCCATTGCGGGGATCAAAGTGACAAAAACTTTCGGCTATGAAGATGAAGATTTAAAAGACTTTACCAATTTATCCGATGATGTCGTAAAGAAGAATTTAAAAGTGGCAAAAATCGATGCACTATTTGATCCGACAATTACGGCGATTATCGCAATCAGTTATTTTCTGTCGATATTTTTCGGTGCGCGTATGGTTGTGGCTGATGAAATTACGCTCGGTCAGCTCGTTACATTTACGACGTATCTCGGCATGATGGTCTGGCCGCTTTTGGCTCTCGGCTGGTTCTTTAATTTAATCGAGCGGGGCAAGGCATCTTACGACCGGATAGAGGAAATAATGAACACTAAAAGTGATATCGGTACGAATGTAACAAGTGATGTTGTACCGTCAGGTGATATTACTTTTAACGTGTCCGAATTTTCGTTTCCCGGTGAAGCAGAAGTATCACTTCGTGATATTCATTTCACTCTAAAAGAGGGTAAAACACTCGGTATTGTCGGACGCACCGGATCAGGCAAAAGTTCAATTATCAGGCTCCTGCTCCGTGAGTTTGATACAGATGCTGATAATACAGTCGCTGTAAACGGTGTTGATATTAAACAGGCAGATATTAAAAATCTGCGTCAGCTGTTCGGCTATGTGCCGCAGGATAATTTCCTGTTCTCGACGACAATCAGAAATAATATTGCCTTTACCAATCCTGACATCAATATTGAAAAAATTTATCGTGCTGCTGAGTTAAGTTATATTCATCAGGATATTACAGCTTTCCCTGCAGGTTACGACACAATTGTCGGTGAACGCGGTGTGTCACTGTCAGGCGGCCAGAAGCAGAGGATTTCGATCGCCAGGGCTTTAATAGAAAATCCGGAGGTTCTTATACTGGATGATTCACTGTCGGCAGTAGATGCTGAAACAGAGACAGCAATCTTAAACAACATTGAACAAAACAGAAGAGGTAAAACAAATATAATTACAGCTCACCGTATGAGTGCGGTAAGAGATGCTGATTTAATTTTAGTAATGGAAGACGGCCGTATCATTGAACGCGGAAATCACGCTTCACTTACTAAAGCAAAGGGCTGGTATTACGAAACATTTAAAACGCAGTCTCTTCGCCAGAGTTTATCGAAAGCGCTTGATGAAACACTGGAAGGGGGTCGAGCTGATGACAACTGATGTAATTAATTTAACGTTAAAAGATCAGTTCCGCGTACTTGGACGGCTGTTAAAATATACGCTGCCGTTTAAAGGTATCCTGGCACTCGCGTTCACTATGCTGATAATCTCGACGGTGATGGGTGTGATGACGCCTTATCTTGTAATGATTTTTATCGATGATTACTTAACACCGTCGATCTTCCCGGAAGAAGATATCATGTGGCTGATCATCGCGTTTATAACAGTCAACGTCGTTGCGGTGCTTACTACGTACTGGCAAATATATTTACTGCAGGTGCTCGCTTTTAAAGTGATTCAGCAGCTGCGTATCGATGCCTTCCAAAAAATCGGCAAGCTCGGTATGACTTACTTCGATAAAGTGCCGTCAGGCAGCGTGGTATCCCGTCTGACAAATGATACGCAGGCAATTGTTGATATGTTCACATCGGTCCTCGGCACATTCTTAATGGCAATATTTATGGTGATATCGAGCTTTGTGATGATGTTCATTCTGGATGTAAAACTGGCGTTTATCACGCTGATCTTTATGCCGGTTATCATCTTTATACTGCTCGTTTACCGTAAATATTCCGCGCGCTATTTTTCACATGCACGCGGTCTGTTAAGCGACATGAACGCAAAACTTTCAGAATCAATAGAAGGCATGAAGATTATTCAGGTCTTTAATCAGGAAAAACGTCTGCAGCGTGAATTTGAAGTGATTAACGAAGAACATTATCAGTATAATTTACGCACGATAAAACTGGACGGACTTCTCCTAAGACCGGCAATCGATATGATTTATATTTTATCGATTGTAGTTATTTTAAGTTACTTCGGTTTTCTTAGTTTTGAAACGAGTGTGACAGCAGGTGTTATTTTCGCGTTCATTCAATATATGGAGCGGTTCTTTGAACCGATTAACCAGGTCAGTCAGAACCTGAACATTTTCCAGCAGGCACTCGTTGCGGCGAGCAGAGTATTTACGCTGCTGGATGACGACCGTCACGAACCGGCACAAATTATTAAAAAAGAGTATAAAATTACGGATGGACAGGTAGAGTTTAAAAATGTCACATTCAGTTACGACGGCAATGTCGATGTGCTGAAAAACATCAGTTTTAAAGTGCTGCCCGGAACAACAACGGCACTCGTCGGACATACTGGTTCCGGTAAGAGTTCTATCATTAACCTGATGATGAGATTTTATGAATACGAACATGGTGAAATTTTAATTGACGGACATTCTATTAAAGAACTGCCTAAAGAAGAAATGAAAAATAACATCGGACTCGTACTGCAGGATCCATTTATCTTCTACGGTACTTTAACATCGAACATTAAACTGTATCACAGCACGATGACGTTCGAGATGGTAAGGTCGGCAGCGGACTTTGTCGGAGCAGACAGTTTTATTAATAAACTGAAAAACCGGTACGAACAGAAAGTTGTCGAAAAAGGTGCAGACTTCTCGAGCGGGGAACGTCAGCTCCTGGCATTTGCCCGTACGATGGCAACGAATCCTAAAATTTTAATATTAGATGAAGCAACAGCAAATATTGATTCATCGACAGAAGAGAAAATTCAAGCCTCACTGATGAAGATGAGAAGCGGCAGAACAACGCTCGCAATTGCACACAGATTGTCGACGATTCAGGATGCCGATGAAATTCTCGTTTTAAACAAAGGTGAAATCGTTGAACGTGGAACTCATGATGAATTGGTACAATTAAAGGGAATTTACTATAAAATGTACCGTTTGCAAAACAGTAAACAATAATTTGTCATATTTAATCAGCTTAAGATATTCATTGCCCCCGTCAGATTTGGTATACTGAATCTGAATGGGGGTATTTTTAATGGGTTCAGAAGTAACATTTCTCCTTGCCTTCGGTGCAGGTGTACTGAGTTTTGTGTCCCCTTGTGTACTTCCGGTTTTCCCTGCTTTCGTTTCGTATATTACCGGAATGAGCTACAACGAGGTTGAAAAACAGAATTTTAATGGGCGTGCCATTTTACATACATTGTTTTTCTTAATAGGATTTAGCTTAATATACATCGCTTTAGGTTTTGGAACGTCATTCTTTGGCGGCTTCCTTATTGAACACAGTAACTTAATTCGTCAAATTGGTGCGATCTTAATCGTTGTTTTTGGACTGGTTATTACAGGTGTCCTTAAATTTGATTTTCTGATGAAAAACCATAAAGTGCAATTTAAGAACAGACCATCAGGATTTTTAGGTTCAATCTTAATCGGTATGGCATTCGCAGCCGGCTGGACACCATGTAACGGACCGATTATCGGTGCGATATTTGCAATGAGTGCATCAGAACCGAGCAACGCATTAATGCTTATGGTTGTATACTGTCTCGGATTTGGCGTTCCGTTCTTCGTCTTAAGTTTCTTCGTATCGAAGACACGCTGGATGCTGAAATATTCAAACGGTATTATGAAAGCTGGCGGAGTGATCATGATATTGATGGGAATATTATTATACTTTGACGGTTTAACGCAGATTATTATATGGCTGCAGCCGTTCTTCGGAGACTTCCAGGGATTTTAAGATGATAGAATTTCTGGAATCGATAGAAGAACTCCTGTTTTTGATCGCATCAATCGGTGCGGTTATAATGGGGATTGTCGTTATTTTTGTCCGCAAGCATGCAAGTAAAACACCGCTGACATTAAAGAAAATTATAATACCGCCAGTAATGATGTCAACGGGAGCATTGATGTATATATTCCCATACTTCAGACTGTCATGGATACACATCGCTGAAACGATAGTTATCGGCGCAATATTCTCAGTAGTCTTGATTATTACGACGAAATACGAAGTTAAGAATTCCGAACTGTATGTCAGACAGACAAAAGCATTCCCCGTAATTTTAATGGGTCTGCTGCTGGCGAGAATTGCATTGAAGTATATATTCTCACTGAATACAACACCAGGCGAAATCGGCGGAATGTTTTTCCTGCTCGCGTTCGTTATGATCGGAATTTGGCGTTTATCAATGTTTATCAAACATCATGACTTTAAAAAACAGCAGGCCGTCGCATGACGGTATGCTGTTTTTTTGATTTTATGAGAATGTTTGTGCCGGTTAACAACGGCATCTTTCTGTTGTGAATCTGCAGCTCTTGGTTAACAACGGCATCTCCCTGTTGTGAATCCACGTCTCTCGGTTAACAACGGCATTTCCCTGTTGTGAATCCAAAGCTTCCGGTTCACAACGGCGTGTCCCTGTTGTGAATCCAAGGCTCCCGGTTAACAACGGCATCTCCCCGTTGTGAATCCAAGGCTCCCGGTTAACAACGGCATCTCCCCGTTGTGAATCCAAGGCTCCCGGTTAACAACGGCATCTCCCCGTTGTGAATCCAAGGCTCCCGGTTAACAACGGCATCTCCCCGTTGTGAATCCAAGGCTCCCGGTTAACAACGGCATTTCCCCGTTGTGAATCCATCACTGATACTGCAACAAAAAAAGCAAACCATCCTATGATGGTTTGCCGCTTACTTTTTCTGTCTGTTCAAAGATGGAGAATTTTTGTTTCTCGTCATCTGCAAGTTCAAACAGTTCTGTGTATGGTGTGTAATCTATCTCAAGCTGCTTTAATTTTTTCTTCATAAACTTATGGTCTTTCTTCGGTGTAGCGATAATGTAGCCTTTCATTATCTGATCGAGTTCAATCGTTTTAACACCTTCATCCAGCGCTATTTTTGAAATCCTGCCGGCAATTCTTTCCTTTGCAACATCTCTGAACAGTTCCGGAACCGGGCTGACCAGTTCGTTCAGCAGTGAGCGGGCGTCCTTATTCCATAAAGGCAGGGCTTTTTCTATGTAGTAATCCTGCCAGTCGAGTTCTGAATAGCCGTCTCCTTTAGGCATGCGGCGCAAGAATTTTCTAAACATGAAGAATCCGCCAATCGTCATCGCCCCGAGCATAATGAATGTCCATATCGCAATTAAAATCATAAATATATCAAATGACACTGTAATCACCTCTACTTAACTCATATTATACATATCTTGAACTTTGTTTGTCCATTTAATAATTTGTGACGATATATAGTGTGAGAGGAGGTGGGAACATGATAAAAAAACTGAGTGCAAAGTTTTACTTCTACGCTGTAAACGAAGAAGGTAAGGAGGTGACGAAATCACGCTCGATTCACAGTCTGTCGAGTGAAGCCAGTGATGCGGGTGTCAACGCTCTGGCAGCCATTTACGAGAATTTGACAGGGGAACAGTATTCACTGGTTGAAAAAGTAGTGACGCATATCGTCGATTAATTAAACTGAACATCATTAATAGAGAGGAGGAACACCAATGGATGAAAAATTAGTAATGGTATTTACTACGAACGTGGATAAAAGATTTAATCTGACTGTTAATAACCCGAAAGCAGGTATTACCCCTGCAGAAGTTGAGGCAGAGGCAGCGCGTATAATTGCAGAAGATATTCTGCGCCCGGTACAGGGGATTCCGGTTTCCCTGTATTCAGCGAAAATCGTCAACACAGCAACGACAGTGCTTAAATAATATGGACTGGATACCTTTTGTGAGCGAGGTTGGATTTCCGGCTGTAATTACGTTTTTCCTGCTGTACCGCATGGAAACTAAATTAGACGATTTAATCATTACAATCCAGCAGCTCAAATAATATACAGACTCTTACCGGTTTTACCGGTGAGAGTCTTTTGTCATTCAGGAAGTATGATAAAATCAATATAATGACTTTAAGAGGTGACTATAATGCGGATTTTACATACAGGCGACTGGCATATCGGCCGCAAAATGAACGGTCTCGATTTAATCGAAGATCAGGCATACATATTGAAACAATTAATGACCGAAATTGAAAAAAATGATATTGATATGGTAGTCGTTGCCGGGGATATTTTTGACCGTGCAAATCCGTCACAGCGTGCGTTAAAGCTTGCGAACGACACACTTTATCAAATAAATATGACATTAGAAAAACCGCTCCTCGTTATTAACGGCAATCACGACAGTCGTGAACGTTTGAATTATGGCAGCGAATGGTTTAAAGCAACGGATTTTCATATAAATACAAATCTCGATCAGGCACATATTCCTGTAAGCATCGGTGACACAGATTTTTATCTGCTGCCGCATATTGAAGTACTTGAGGCGCGGAACTATTTTGAGGAGGAGACAATCGTTTCTCATCAGGATGCCTACGATAAAATACTTGAAAAAATTAACGTCCGTCTGGACAAAGAAAAGACGAACATACTGGTTGGACATTTATACTTATCAGACAGTATCGAAAGTGACTCAGAAAGACCGCTGTCGATGGGGCTGAGTGAAGCGGTGAGCGAGGATACGTTCAGTAATTTTGACTACTCACTGCTAGGTCATCTGCATCATCCGTTTGCAGTAAACAGCGAGAAATCATTTTACAGCGGGTCTTTATTAAAATATTCATTCTCGGAACATAAACAGCCTAAGGGCTACAGAATAATCGATACTAAAAAGAAGAAGGTCTCTTTCATTCCGCTGGAACCTAAACACGATGTCGTCGTATTTACCGGTGATTATGAAGCGGTCGTTAACGAGACGGTCACGTTTAAAGATAACGATGCATATTTTAAATTTGAATTATCAAATATGAGTTATGTAACAGAACCGATGAGTAAAATTAAAATGATTTATCCGAATACACTGGAGTTAAAACCGTTAATTGAAGATCGTTCATCAGAGCTACAGACGGTGGATATGACGACGACAAGTGACGTGGATATCTATCAGTCATTTATAGAAACGACTCTCGACAGAAATGTAACGGATTTCGATAAAACGATGTTTAAGTCATATTTTGCAGGTGAACATAATGAAACTGATTAACTTAAAAGTAGAATATTTCGGACCGTTCGAAGCTGAAGAAATCAATTTCGAGAGTCTTAATAATAAATTGTTTTTAATTAGCGGACGTACGGGTTCAGGCAAGACGATGATTTTTGATGCGATTGTCTATGCATTGTACGGCAGCGCGTCAACGACCGGGCGTGATGAGGAGTCGCTGCGCAGTCAGTTTGCACCGGTAGATAAGCAGGCACAGGTTAAGCTTACTTTTGAAGTGCGCGGTAAAGAATATACAGTAGAGCGTACTTTGAAATATCATAAGCCCGGTAATAAAAGTGCGACACCGCCGAAAGCTGTACTGTATGACAGCGAAAATAATATTCTCGCAGGAAAATTGAATGAAGTAAGAGATACAGTTGAGGATATTGTAAAACTCAACCGTGCTCAGTTCAGAAAGATCTTAATACTGCCGCAGGGTGAGTTTAAAGAGCTGCTCGTGTCATCGAGTACTGATAAACAGGAAATACTCCGCACATTATTCCAGACCGGACGTTTTTTAAACTTTGAACTCAATTTAAAAGACAAGCTGAAAGAACAGTCGGCTGAAGCGGCTAAACTGGATATGAGAATTAGTGAGCGTGTCAAACACATTCATACTGAGGACATTGATATTACAGAGCAGCAGGAATTTCCAAACTATAATATTGTGCTGGAATACGCCGATGGTGT
Source organism: Jeotgalicoccus psychrophilus DSM 19085 (assembly GCF_000425845.1). GTDB lineage: Bacteria > Bacillota > Bacilli > Staphylococcales > Salinicoccaceae > Jeotgalicoccus > Jeotgalicoccus psychrophilus. The sequence goes on along the minus strand of NZ_AUEF01000001.1, from coordinate 258,280 downwards.
GATTTTCAGTTATGAGAAAAAACTTGAAGAGCTGACTGAAGACGGTAAAAAACTTAAAACTGAACTTGAAAACAACACACAGGCATTACTGAAAAAACAACAGCATAATGAACAAATTAATAAACTTAATCAGTTAACTGAATCAATTGATGCTTTAAAGAGCCAGACTGAATCAATCGATATTTGGCGTAAAGAAATTAATGACTTTGAAACAGTTTCATCAATTAAATACGAACTGCTGCGCCGTAAAGAATTGGCTCGGTCAGTAGACGAGATTAATGAGGCTCTGACTAAAGAAAAAGAACAGCAGTCAGAACTGTCAGAGCAGCTTAAAAACAGTAAGACACAGCTTGAACAGGCTGAAGAAAATATACCGGATATGAACAAGAGGCAGCAGCAGTACTACAGCAGAGAATCATTCCTGGCAACCTCATATGAAGCGCTGAATGATGATATTGCCGCTCTGTCTGCAGAACTCGAACAAAAAGAAACAAAAGCTAAAGTATTAACGAGTTCTGCAAAAGACACAAAGGCGCAGCTTGAAAAGCTGTCAGCAACACGCTCCGATGCCTCTGAACTGCAGGAACATCACATTGAATTACGCGATAAGTGCAGCAAGCTTGAGGCTGAAGCCGTAGCGGCTCACGCTGATCAGGCTCTGTTGGATGAACGCAGTGAAATTAAAAATAGTATTGAAGTGAACAATAGAAAGCTCGCTGAACTGAAAGAAGAAGTAAAACTGTTTAACAGCAACCTTGCTGATTATGATGAAGAAACTGTGCAGACGATTAATCATTTGATTAATCATTTAGAGCTGGGTGCAGCATGTCCGGTCTGTGAACAGAATATCCTCGAACTTCCGGAGTCGGGCGGATTTTCTGAAGAGGACAGACTTCAGCTGAATACATTGCAGGAAAAGCTGTCAGAGCATGAAGAAGCTAACCAGAAACGCGTAGTGCGCATCGATGTTATCGATGAACTGCTGAAAGATAAAGAACATAAAGATCCTTCAGTGCTGGATACAGAACTCGAAAAGCTGAAGGAACAAAAAGATACAATGGGCAGAAAACTTGCTCAAATTAACAGTGAACTTGAACAAAAAGAACAGCTGAACAATGAACTATCCAGACAGAATGAAAACATTCATACACTGCAGCTAAAAAATCAGGAAATGAAAAATACTGCAGATCAGCTGTCAGAAAAACAGCATAACTTCAAAGAAGTAACGGGCTTCACTGATTATAATGACTTTAAAGTTCACATGAGTAATGAGCATAAATTCATTAAAGAATTCCAGGCCAGCTTAAATCAGCTGAAAGAAGAAGTAAACAGCTTAACGAATCAGCAGGAACTGTCCTCTTTGAAAGTTAAATCACTTGAAGCGGATAGCGAAAAAACAGCAGCTTCATTGACGCAGTTTAACAGTGAAATCGATACGTTTATGAAAGTACATAAGTATTCAGCTCAAGACGTGCTTTATAAGATTATTCACGATGAGTCGATTCCAGTTAAAAAAAATAAGGTGAAATCATTTGATGACGAGAATTTATCTCTTAAAAATCATCTTGATGAGCTGAAGAAAAATCTCGAATCGACAGAGAAATTCAGTACCGATGAAGATGTGCGTGCTGTGAGCGAGGCCGAGACTGCGCTAGAGTCTGCACGGGAATACTATGCTGCTGTGAATGAAAGAAAGAATCAGAATATTTCTTCCAGGAACTATCTTGCGGAATTAATCGATACATTCAATGCATCCTACGAGGAATTCAGTCAGCTGAACGAACTGGTTGAAGCGGTGCAGGGGAAGAAAGGCCAGAAAGTATCACTAGAGAGATACGTACTGACGTACTTCTTAGAACGCATACTGGATCTTGCCAATGTAAGATTGACTGCGATGACAAACCACCGCTACAAGCTGCAGCGCAGCATGAAAAAAGTGAACCGTTACAGCGGTCTTGATATTGAAGTGTTCGATTACTACAATAATCAGGCGCGTAATATTAATTCATTATCAGGCGGGGAGACATTCCAGGCATCACTCGTTCTGGCACTTGCATTAAACGAAGCACTGCAGCAGGAGTCAGGCGGAATTACACTCGATACGATGCTGATTGATGAAGGCTTCGGGACGCTCGATCACGAGACGCTGGAAGTTGCAATATCCACCTTAATAGACTTGCAGACTACAGGGAAAACAATTGGTATTATTTCACATGTGGAAGAATTAAAAGAACGTATGGAACATATTTTATATGTGAAACCTGATAACGAACGGAGCACGACAGAGATTGTGACACTGTAGACAATGATTAGTCATAAAAAGTGCATAATTTACATGCGCAGTAATTTTAAATTTTGTTAACATAAGAAGTAAGATGAATGGTAGGAGGGGACACACTTGAAAAAGTGGTTAATCGCGGTTTTGGCATCACTCATGTTTTTATCAGCGTGCAGTGCAGGCGCAGTAGAGACGATGAGCCGGTACGGTGATGAAATACAGGACTTCGAAGTGACGAATCAAGATGATGAAACGTTCACGAGAGAAGATATGGACGGTAAAGTATGGCTCTTAAGCTTTATCTTTACGAACTGTGCGACTGTATGCCCGCCGATGAGTCAAAACATGACTGCAGTAGCGCAGGAACTGGAAGACAAAGGTATTGAGGACTACGGTATTATGAGTTTCTCGGTTGATCCTGAGGTCGATACACCTGCAGTACTCACAGAATATGCAAGCTGGTATGATATACCGGAAAATACGGATTGGCAATTCTTAACTGGATACGATTACGGATTCATTAGAGGATTTGCGGAAGACAACTTTAAAACAATCGTTGCACCGCCGCCTAAAGGCAGTAACCAGGTAACCCACGGAACTTCATTTTACTTAATCGATGCTAACGGTACAATTATTAAAGATTATGCTGGTGTGGATTCAGGAGACAATAAATTCCCGCAGGCTGAAGTGGTATCGGATGTTGAGAAACTGGTAGAACAGAATAATGAAGAGAACTAAGTAAATATGACATTCCCTGAGAAGGGGATGTCTTTTTTATGTTAAAAATCTACTCTGCTTAGGCTGTTAAACTTTTGCAATACATGAGATAATTTAATTGAAAGAAAATTCAATCAGGAGGTTTTAAAATGAGAGCAGCAGTATTTCATAATGCAAAAGACATTCGAGTAGAAGACATCGATGCACCAAAGATTCAGGATAATCAGGTAAAAGTTAAAGTGGCGTGGGCTGGTATATGCGGAAGTGATTTACATGAGTATAATGCAGGTCCAATTTTCATCCCTAAAGATGAAGAATCTCCGTTAACGGGTAGAAAAGCGCCATTGACTATGGGCCATGAATTTTCGGGAGTAATTGAAGAAACAGGATCAAACGTTGAAGGTTTAAAAGCAGGAGATAAGGTGACGATTAATCCCTTAATCACCGGTAAAGTACACGAAAAAACATTGGTAGATATGTACAAAGGTTTTACATTTGTAGGCTTAGGAAGTGATGGCGGCTTTGCTGATTATGTTGTAGTGGACAAGGAAAATATCGTTAAATTAAAAGACGATACTTCGCTGGAACTTGGAGCTTTGGTTGAACCTACTGCTGTGGCCTTACAGGCAATCAGAGAGTCAGAAATGAAGTTTAGTGATTCAGTTGCGGTGTTTGGTGCAGGTCCTATTGGACTTCTTACAGTTATTGCAGCGCGTGCAGCTGGAGCAAAAGATATTATTGTATTTGATTTAAGTGATACTCGACTTGAAAAAGCAAAAGAAGTCGGAGCAACTTATACTGTGAACTCAGGTAGTGAAGACCCTGTTGAATTTGTGAAAAAACATTATCCGGATGGTGTAGACAGAACATTTGAAGTTGCAGGTGTACCTATTACTCTTAATCAAGCAATAGCTGTCACAAGAGCGCGCGGTATGGTTACAATAGTTTCGATATTTGAGAAAGCTATGGAATTTAATCCTATGCTGTTGACATCAAGCGGTGTGAGAATTGCATCCACACTTGCTTATGAACCGGATATCTTTGAGGCGACTGTGAAAATGATGGAAAGCGGTCAGATTAATCCGTACCCGGTAATTACAGATCACATTGAACTGGGAGATATTGTTGAAAAAGGATTTGAAGCGTTAATTAACGATAAGAGCCAGGCTAAGATTTTAGTCAAATTAAGCGGCGATAAATAAAATTTTATATTATTAAGTGTATAAATTTGTACAATAAAAGTCTAATTTTCTTGAAATTAAGAGGATTAGACTTTTTAATAAAAAAATTTAAGGGAATGGGACAAAAACGTCAGATGATAGTATATTTCATAAAGTATAGTCATAAGTAAAACTCGCACGCGAGACTCCTTGGGGAATAGCATCAGCGTAAGATTACAGGCATACGCGGTGCCTAAAGGATTGCTAACGTACGGATTATTTGTGCTGAAAATACTTATGTCTCAGCCTTTTGAATTTAAACAAGTTTTAGCTAGTTTTTCTGATTCTTAAAGTAATCATGACTGCTGATAACAGAACCAGACCTGCGAAAATGCTGATTAGCAGGGTATTATTATTGTCTGCCGGGGCTGCCATTGCTGTGTTTGGCATTTCAGCAGGCATTTCCATCATAAACTGATCTGGCATTTGTGTAACGATTGCACCGGACAGTCCTTTACTTGTCATAAACATATGGTGATATGCTTCTCTTGTTTGTTCATATGCAACTTGATAATCTTCAGCTGCATATGCATCGAATGCACCAACAAGCTGTTCTACATGCATCTGTAATCCTTCAGCTAATGCTTCGGCAGGCAGGTTGCCGTCTGTTGCTGTATCCATGAACATTGAGAATTCTTCTTTCTGAAAAGATCTATGACGGAGTTTCTTGTAATAGTAATCAGCCAGGTAGACATTTTGGCCTTGTCGGCATCATATGGATTTTTGTTCTGCCATAGCTTGGTGAATACATCCTGAACAATTTCTTCGGAAACTTCGTGGGTCGAAGTCATTTTGTAGGCATAGGAATAAAGTAATTTTTCGTATTTGGAATAGATGGATTCGAGTGCGCTCTTGTCACCTGAACACATGCTATCGTACAGTTCCAAGTCCGTTTTAGTCATCTGATTCTCCTCAATTTACGTCTTTCATCATATTTTATATAATAAAAAAGCATAGAAGCGTAGGTGACATAGCTTCTATGCAGTCTTAACTTTCAGAATTCAACTCAGTATAGATTACCCAGCGGTTCGGCGTGCCGCCAACATCATAATCATAGACGCCTTCACATGTAATAAGATTTAATAAGCTGCGGTGGGAATAGCCGAAAATTTTATCTAATGGTGCTTCGTCCGCATCATATAGTTCTTTATCGAAAACAGTAAAAGTGAGCACTTCACCTTCCATACCGTGAATGATAATTTCATCGCCTTGATTCAGCGTATGAAGCTCTGAGAACACTCCGGGATCAACAGTATCACTCACGTGACCTGCAATAACAGCGTTACCAGGTTCACCTGGTTTATAGCCTGGTTCATACCAGGAAGTGTCATCGATAGATTCTGGTACTGCCATTTCTCCATTATCTAAAAGGCCGAGAGAGGCAGTCACGCTTTCTTCAGCCGGTTCACTTTCCGGGACTTGCTTTTCAGAATCGTTTGCAGTGCAGCCGGCGAGCAGAATTGTAAGCAATAAAGGCATTAACAGCTTCATAAAATTCCTCCTTGTCTTAATAAGGATACGCAGAAAAAAGAGATTTAGATCACATAAGTTTTTAAACCGGGATTAATTATCAAATTTTCAGGGTAGATAAATTAAAAGGAGAGTGGATATCAATATGAGTAAATCTGTATTAATTATGGTTACAAATGCTGACACAATTGCAGGTAACAAGAATAAACCGACAGGTGTGTGGCTGTCTGAAGCGGCTGAACCGTATATTGCATTTCAAGGTGCGGGCTTCAAAGTTGATATAGCATCACCTAAAGGCGGGGAAGTACCTATCGATCCAAATTCAGTCGAGAATGGTAACGATGATGAGAAATTTACTGAAGTAACTAAACTGCTTCAAAACACACCGCGTATCGGAGATCTCGTTTACGAGAATTATGATGCGATATTTTTAGCAGGTGGGCACGGCGCAATGTTCGATTTCCCGGGAGATGCGGATATTCAAAATATTATGGCTTACTTTAAAGATAATGGAAGAGTTATCAGTGCAGTATGTCACGGTCCGGCAGCATTTGCCAATGCGAAAACTAAGGACGGTAAATATTTAGTCGATGGGATTAAATTGACTGCATTTACAAATGAAGAAGAAGATGGGGCGAACCTGTCCGAAGATATGCCGTTTATGCTGCAGACTAAACTTGAAGAAAACGGCGCCGGTTTTGTTAAAGGCGCGGCAGGGGAAGAAAATGTTGTTTCAAGCGGCAATTTCGTTACAGGGCAGAATCCGGCATCATCACAGGCTGTTGCAGAAGCAGTCATTAACAGACTAAGATAATAAAATTATGGTTATGACGGTGTCCTTTATTAAGGCGCCGTCTTTTATTTTCGTGGAAATGATGGTGAGGTTAAAGGACAACACCACATCCCTGTTGTCCCCAAAGTCTCATTAAAGGACAACACCACATCGCCGTTGTCCCGGAAGCTCTGTTAAAGGACAACACCACATCCCCGTTGTCCCGGAAGCCTCATTTAAGGACAACACCATATCCCCGTTGTCCCCGAAGGTCTGTTAAAGGACAACACCACATCCCTGTTGTCTCCCAAAACAGCAATCAATACAAAAAAGACCCGGAAACGTAAGTTTCCAGGTCACTTATCAAAATATTAAGCTGCAGCGTTTTTGTTTTTCATCTTGTTTATAGTAAGCATGATTGCAATAAGAATTACGATACATAAAATGTTTTTCGAGAACAACGGCAGTGCCGACATATTAATAAGTATACCGACACCGAGTGCCAGTAGACCGTAAATTGGGAACTTACCTGCAAATTGTGCGAGTACTGCGCCAAAGATTGCCGGGAGTACGAACGGAAATACTTCCTGAACACTTTCCGGAATAATTGTTAACAGCCACAGTCCGGCAAGGATAACCGGTATCAGTATAATTTTGTTGACCAGTGATGCTGCACTGATGCCGAGTGTTCCAATGATTTCACCTTCGTCAGTTCCCGCCTTGACTCCGACTGCTTCCTGACATGATGCAACTGCCGGGAGACACATATTTGATATGTTTCCTGTAAAGAATGCAACATATGTCCCGGATACTCCGAGGACAGGGAAATACATAATCGGTTCTAAAAACCAGACAATGGCAACGACTGCTGCGTATGCTAAAAAGCTGTTAATAATTAATGAGAATCCGGGATGGAATCCCATTATGAATGAAATGTATAACGGCATTGCAAATGATATTAAAATTGCTAACCCTAAAGTAATACGGCCCCATTTATGAGAGGCTGCTCTAAATTCCTGCATAAAAACCCCTCCGTTTTATATAAAGAAATAAACTGCGAATAAGCTGATCAGTATAGAAAAACCTAATGACCATTCTTTCAGCCAGTTAATTCCTTTTTTATTTGCTATATAATTAAATGTCAGTGACGAAATTACCGCCACAATTGCCGTGAAAAGATAAGGCGCGCCTTTAATCATTTCAGCACCGGTTAATGAACCGAACACCGCAATCATTGCACCGCTTGCAATGATGCCCATTAGATATTCACCTTTAGGTCTTGATGTGAGTTTAGTCTGAATCTTGCTCAAGTACGGTGTAGCGAAAAATGTAAAAATCATCCAGCCGGCACCGCCGATACATAATGTCCAGACAATAAGGTTAAATATTTCAGGAGTAAAACCATCTCCTGCTAAAGTTGCTCCTGCTGATTGTGCGGACAGCTGTGCACCCATACTTTCAATAGGAGCCGATCCGATAACACCGATTCTCATCATTGTGAGCGGGTTGCCGATTAATGAAATCAGCGACACAGCCACGATGATGATACCGATTGACGGTCCAATCGCAGTAATACTTCCTGTTTTAATTGCACGTTTAATATTTGTTTCACTGATGCCGACATCTCTTGCTGCTTTTTTTGATAAAGATAAAAATTTAAGTGCCTGAAATATAACCAGTGCAACAATTGCAGAAGCAAATATCCAGACAACAGGCGAGTTGGCAAAATCCATTCCTGTCATGTAATAATGAAACCCTACCGTTAAACTGAACAAATAAAGACGAGAATGTTGATTTAACCTGTGCTATTTTACGTTATTATGCAAAAGTTCATGTAGATAAGGCATATCCATATATTTTAAAATGGGCAGATACCAGTGACGTGCGAGAATGGGCGTGTGCAGGAGTCGCTACCTCAACATTAGCCCACTATCCAGGACCAGCAACTATTGATCAATTGAAGAAAATATTTTTTCGAGAGAGTGGTATATTCGAAGAAATGCAAGTATCGCTTTAAGCGAATTAGCGGTTGCTCCAAGTGAGTTGAGTATCATATTTAATGGAGATGATCCGTATGCTAAGGAGCAATTAATCTATTATTATGACCAGAAAGGATTAAGTCATGGATGTTAGGGAAGTGATTCAATATACGGAAATATTTTTCTTATACTATTTATTTTTTTATGTGACCTATATTTCAGTTGGGAATATATTTGCAATGGTTAAAATTTACCGAAATCGACAACGCAGGTTGATGATGAATCAGTTAGACCACGAATATTACTATCCAATTTCTATTATCGTGCCAGCTTATAATGAGAGTGCGACCATTCTTTCGACAATCAATAACTTGTTGTACCAGGATTACAAAATTTTTGAAATAATTGTTGTCGATGATGGATCTACAGATGGTACTGGGCAAAAAGTGATTGATGCATTTGATTTGTCACTTATAACCCATCCAATTCGTCTTCAAGTCCTTAGTAAACCTATACAAGCGGTTTATGGTCATAAAATAGGACGCATTTCGATTAAATTGATTCGCAAAGAGAATGGGGGGAATAAGGCTGACTCTGTAAATGCTGGGATTAACGTTTCAGAGTATCCGTATATTGTGTCAATGGATGCCGATGAAATTTTACAAGCGGACGCCTTAAAGCATGCGATTAGACCTTTCTTTGAGGACGCGACTACGGTTGCTGTTGGTGGTTTATTAGGCGTTTCAAATGATGTTGTTTTTAAACATGCATATCCTGTGGAAACAAAAATCTCTAAAAGTTTGGTAGCAGCTATGCAGTCACTAGAGTATTCACGAGCCTTTATGGGCTCTCGCATTTTTAGCGATGCTTTTAATGGTAATTTAAATGTATCGGGTGGGTTTGGTCTCTTTAAAAAGGAAGCGCTTATTCGTGTGAATGGTTATGATGTGAATAGTGTGGCTGAAGACATGGACTTGGCTTTACGCTTACATCGGTATTACGTAGAGAATAAAATCCCCTATAATAATCGGTATGTTGCGAATGCAATCTGTTGGACGCAAGCGCCTTTTACTTTAAAAGACTTGACGAAACAGCGGTCGAGATGGCATCGAGGATTAATACAAAGTATGTGGCAACACCGTACCATCATGTTAAATCCTAAATATGGTTTACTAGGTACCGTATCGTACTTATTCTATTTTCTATGTGAATTGATGGCGCCATTTATTGAATTAATAGGTATCATCATTATTTCTTTATCATTCATGCTAGGCATATTAAATGTTTCTTCCGCGATAGCACTTGCGCTGTTATATTTTCTGTTTTGTGTTTTTCAAACGATGGTTTTCTACGTGGGCAGATATTTTATCCAAGACTATCAATTTTTCCGCGGGGATACCTTAAAAGCTTTTGGTATTACAATTCTAGATTCGATCTTCTATAGACCCTATCTACTATTTGTTCGTTTATATGCTGCGATTACTTATAGTACCCACTTGCATAGTTGGCATAAGATTGAACGAGAAGCATTCGATAAGACAAGCTAAATAAAGCTAGTGCATTTGTAAAGAGACAAGTAGCTTTAAGGAATAAGGATTTGTGCTTGCTTGTTGTCTTTTCATTTTTATACAGTATTTGCACATTCTAACCTAAATTAATATAGTAATGAAATTTCAGGAGACCGGATTTAAGGGACTTTTATTAGAATTCTATGAGTAGATTGTATATAAAATTGTGAAACATGATAGTTTTTTACATGATTTTGTTGACTTTGCATAGTCAATAGCGTAATCTTAGAAAAAATAAAGCAACCTTTAAATCAAGTCCTGTGAGGCTTTCAAGGGGTCAAGTGAAACCATGCGAATGGTTTGTTTACTATATCTTCAATTTACTTGTAGTGTCGTAAAGCGCTTAGCCCTCGGGCTAAGTGCTTTTTTTTATAGTGTAAATGTAAATGGTCATAATCGGTATGTTCGTTGAAGGTGAGTGAAAAAATGGAAAAAATATTGTTGTTAGAAACTGGTGAAACATTTTATGGTGAAGCTTTTGGTGCTACGAAAGAGGTTATTGGCGAAGTAGTCTTTTCAACAGGAATGACAGGTTATCAAGAATCATTAACTGACCAGAGTTATAACGGTCAAATGTTAACATTTACCTTTCCATTAATTGGAAACTATGGTGTAAATGCTGATGATTTTGAATCTGTAGACCCTACCGTGAAGGCTATCATTTGTCGTGAAGTTGCACGTTTCCCATCTAACTGGCGATCAAAAATGAGCTTGGATGAGTTCTTAGTGGAATATGATATACCAGGCATTAAACATATTGATACGCGTCAATTAACCAAAACAATCCGTAGTCACGGAACGATGAAAGCTAGTTTACTAAATGAGGGGACTGACATTGAAGCTGCGCTTGCGACACTTCGCGCGACAGACTTGCCTACAAACCAAGTAGCGCAAGTATCAACTAAAACGCGATATGTGAATCCAAATGCTGGTAAGAATGTGGTCGTAGTAGACTTTGGTTTGAAACATTCAATTTTACGTGAATTAAACAAACGTGAGTGTAATGTAACGGTGGTACCATATGATACAACTGCCCAAGAAATTTTACGTTTAGCTCCTGATGGCGTCATGTTAACCAACGGCCCTGGGGATCCAACGAGTATTCCAGAAGCTTTAGACATGATTAATGAAATTCAAGGTAAAATACCTTTGTTTGGTATCTGTCTTGGTCACCAATTGTTGTGTTTAGCGAATGGTGGCGAAACCTTCAAAATGAAATTCGGCCATCGTGGCTTTAACCACCCTGTACGTGAAATTGCTACTGGTCGTATTGATTTCACTTCTCAAAACCACGGTTATGCGGTAGATGCTGATTCATTAGTGCATACAGATTTAGAAATCACTCATATCGAAATCAACGATGAAACGGTAGAAGGTGTGCGCCACAAAACTTTACCTGCTTTTAGTGTGCAATATCATCCTGATGCAGCACCAGGACCACATGATGCAGACCACTTATTTGATCGTTTTATTGAATTAATGGATAACAACAAGAACTTGGAGGGGACTATTTAATGCCAAAACGTACTGATATTCACAAGATTATGGTTATCGGATCTGGTCCAATTATCATCGGACAGGCAGCAGAATTTGACTATGCTGGTACACAAGCATGCTTATCTTTACGTGAAGAAGGTTATGAAGTTGTATTAGTTAACTCCAATCCAGCAACTATCATGACTGACACGGAAATTGCTGACAAAGTGTATATTGAACCGATTACGCTAGAATTTGTATCACGCATCTTACGTAAAGAGCGTCCAGACGCGATTCTACCTACTTTAGGTGGCCAAACAGGTTTAAACATGGCGATTGAATTAGCCAATGATGGTATTTTAGATGAATTAGGTATCCAATTATTGGGTACAAAATTATCAGCTATCGATCAAGCTGAAGACCGTGACCTTTTCCGTAATCTAATGCGTGAATTGAATGAACCAGTTCCTGAGAGTGATATTGTACATACAGTTGACGAAGCACTAGCTTTCGCAGAACAGGCTGGTTATCCAGTAATTGTACGTCCTGCCTTTACCATGGGTGGAACAGGTGGGGGGATTTGTAATGACCCTGCTGAATTACGTGAAATTGTTGCTAAGGGCCTTAAATTATCGCCTGTAAACCAATGTTTGATTGAAATTTCAATCGCTGGTTACAAGGAAATCGAATACGAAGTAATGCGTGATAGCGCAGATAATGCTTTGGTTGTTTGTAACATGGAAAACTTTGACCCAGTTGGTATTCATACAGGAGATTCAATTGTTTTCGCACCGACCTTGACTCTAACAGACCACGAAAACCAAATGTTGCGCGATGCATCATTAAAGATTATCCGTACCTTAGGTATTGAAGGTGGTTGCAATGTGCAATTAGCCTTAGATCCAAACAGCTTCAATTACTACGTTATTGAAGTAAACCCACGGGTGAGCCGTTCTTCAGCGCTTGCATCTAAAGCAACTGGTTATCCAATCGCCAAAATTGCAGCCAAAATCGCAGTAGGGTTAACACTTGATGAAATGATCAACCCTGTAACAGGTACAACCTTAGCCGAATTTGAACCAGCTTTGGACTATGTGGTTGCGAAGATTCCACGTTGGCCATTCGATAAATTCGAGAAAGGTGATCGTCAGTTAGGTACTCAAATGAAAGCCACTGGTGAAGTCATGGCTATTGGTACGAACCTTGAAGAAGCGCTGTTAAAAGCTGTCCGTTCACTAGAAATTGGTGCTGAACACATGGCAAAAACTGCTAGTCGCGAAGCTGATGAAGTAACCTTAATTGATAAGATTACACGTGCACAAGATGACCGTATCTTCTACTTAGCTGAAGCTTTGCGCCGCGGATATACCATTGAACAATTGCATGACATGACAAAAATTAATCTCTATTTCCTAGATGTTTTAATGCACATTGTAGAATTAGAAAATACACTTGAAGCCAATAAAGAAGATGTTGCTGTCTTAAAAGAAGCAAAACGTTATGGTTTCTCTGATTTAGCCATCTCTAGACTATGGGAAAATGATTTAGCAGATGTACGTGACTTACGAGCTGCAAACGGCATTCGCCCAGTCTACAAAACCGTTGACACCTGTGCGGCCGAGTTTGAATCGAACACACCATACTACTATTCAACCTATAGTGCTGATAACGAAAGTATGCCTTCAGACAAAAAGACTGTTTTAGTATTAGGTTCAGGTCCCATCCGTATCGGTCAAGGGGTAGAATTTGACTACACCACAGTTCACTCTGTTAAAGCAATCCAACAAGCTGGCTACGAAGCGATTATCATGAATAACAACCCAGAAACAGTTTCAACTGATTTCTCTATTTCGGATAAACTTTACTTCGAACCACTTACTTTAGAAGACGTACTACATGTCATCGACCTTGAACAACCAGAAGGGGTTATTGTACAATTTGGTGGTCAAACAGCGATAAATCTAGCTGAACCATTACATGCATTAGGTATTCCTATCTTAGGGACAACCGTAGAAGACTTAGATCGTGCTGAAGACCGTGACTTGTTCGAGCAAGCCTTAACAGACTTAGGAATCCCTCAACCAGAAGGTTTTACAGCAATGTCTGTAGAAGATACTTTACAAATCCCAAGTAAGATTGGCTATCCAGTCTTAGTACGTCCAAGTTATGTCTTAGGTGGGCGTGGTATGGAAATCGTGGATAACGATGCCGACTTACGCAGCTATATGGAAGATGCCATGATTGCCTCTCCAGACCGTCCAATTTTGATTGACCATTATGTAGTGGGTACCGAAGTCGAAGTCGATGCAATTTGTGACGGTGAAAATGTCTTAATCCCAGGAATTATGGAACATATCGAACGTTCTGGGGTCCACTCAGGTGACTCTATGGCCGTTTATCCTTCACAAAGTCTATCTGATGAGGTGAAGGCGACCATCGTCGATTACACTGAACGTCTATCTTTTGGCTTAAATTGCTTGGGTATGATGAATATTCAATTCATTGTTCAAGATGGCCAAGTTTATGTGATTGAAGTAAATCCACGTGCCAGCCGTACAGTACCTTTCTTGAGTAAGGTAACGGGTATTCCAATGGCACAAGTAGCAACGCGTGCTATCCTTGGCGAAAGCATTATTGACCAAGGTTACCAACCAGGTCTTTACGCTGAAGGCAACATGGTTCATGTAAAAGCACCAGTATTCTCATTCACTAAATTGAACCTAGTTGATCCGCAATTAGGACCAGAAATGAAATCAACTGGTGAAGTGATGGGTTCAGATATCAACCTACAAAAAGCACTATACAAGGCCTTTGCAGGTAGCAACATCCACGTCAATGATTTCGGTAATGTCTTGTTCACAATTACCAAGGCTGACGTAGCAGAAAGTTTGGCATTGGCACAACGTTTCCGTCAAATTGGCTTCAGTGTCATGGTAACGGGCGACATGCAAGCGGAATTTGAAGCTGCAGGTATTGATACTGTTGCAGTGACATCAAATGAAGTAACAGACGAAAAAGAAATTGAGCAAACATTAGTGAACTTGATTACCGAAGAACGTGCACAAATTATCATTAATACATGGGGGCGCGCGCGACACGACCAAAACTCGGGTCAATTAATTCGTAAAGCTGCCATCGAGCGTGGTGTGCCACTATTAACATCCATCGATACAGCAGAAGCAATTCTATACGTATTGGAAGACCGCGGTTTCCAAATCAATGCGTTAGTATAAACCGCCATCTGATTTGAAACTTTAGGCAAAATAAAAAGGTAGTCCGAAAGTACATGTGAAACCCCTTTGTTTATTTTGTTTTTAAATTACATTAATTTCCAAGTCGGCCGAGTACAACGTCACCTAAAGTTTTAGCGCTGATCAGAAGAGAATATTCATGCACATCAAATTTAGGGTGATGGTTAGGGTATGGATTTTCTACGCCTTCCGGTTTTGAACCTACGTGTATGAAAGTACCAGGTGTTCTTTGTGTATAGTATGCAAAGTCTTCAGAGCCGCTTGAAGGTCTGGGATGTTTAATTTCAGTAATGTATGAACCGACACTTTCTGAAAGAATATCTTCAACATACTGAGTTTCATCTGGATGGTTATACGCAACTGGATAATCGTAAACATAATCAAGGTCACATTTAACATCGAATGAACTTTCAATACCTTCAGAAATTTTCTTCATTGCTTCGTAAGCAGGTACTTTATTGTTTTCGTCAAGATAACGAACTGTACCGCGTAACGTCACTTTATCCTGAATAACATTGTAGCCGCCCGGTGCATCAAACGCAGTGACCGAAACAACCACCGAATCCATCGGATCCATACGGCGTGATACAATCGTTTGTACTTCTGCGACAAAATACGCACCAGCAACAAGTGCGTCACGTGTCGTCTGAGGCATTGCACCATGTCCCCCTGAACCTTGTATAGTTAAATCAAAGTTAGAACGGCCAGCCATAGAATTTCCGGATATTAAACCAACTTCGCCAACATCGAGCATTGGGAAAATATGAATTCCGTAAACTTCGTCCAGGTCGTCCAGCATTCCAGATTCAACGATACTCTTAGCACCGCCCGGCGGTACTTCTTCAGCGTGCTGGTGGATAAGTTTAATCGTGCCGTTCCATTCATCTTTCAGTTCAATCAGTGCTTCGCCCAGGTGCAGCAGGTAGGCGGTATGTACATCGTGTCCGCACGCATGCATAACACCATCATTTTTAGATTTGAAAGGGACGTCAGCTTCTTCATGAATCGGCAGTGCATCAAAGTCTGCACGGAGACCAATTGTTTTCCCGGGAGCCTTGCCGTTAATTTCAACGATAATCCCAAAACCGTTTCCAACATTTGCCGTGACTTTAACATCTTTGTCCTGATAAAAATCTTCGATAAACTTCGCTGTGTTTTCTTCTTTAAATGAAAGTTCCGGGTTGGCATGCAAATGCCTTCTCGTCTCAATCATCTGCTGTTCTTTTGCTTCCAGTTTACTAAAAAGTTTTTCTTTTAAACTCAATTTAAATCCCCCTTTTTATATATTAGGCAATTTTAGCATTATTAAAATGAACTGACAAATTATTTAATAAATTCTGAAATTTAACTTTAAAATAGTATATGTGACAGAAATATGTATATTTTCGTTTATATCAGAAAACTTTAGGGAAAGTGAAGTTATATAATATGAGTTATTTTACTAATTCTAAGGAGAGGATTTTTATCAGATATCTATTGCTGTTATTTGCAGGCTTTTTATTTCTGGCAGGATGCGGATCCAATGATACAGAGGAACCAGCAGAAGAAAATACAGAATCGACTGAAGGTACTGAAGAAGATGCTTCAGATGAATCTGTAGAAGACAAAGAAGGTACAGGATCTGAGACCGACCCTGAAACGGATACAGAGGGTACGGAGTCAGAAGGGGATACATCGGAAGAAGAGTCTACTGAAGAAACAGAAGATACAACAGGAGAAGACAGAGGTACAGAGGATTCAGACAGAGATGATGAAGCGGAAGATGAAGAAACAGAATCTGAGAATGAAGATGGCACAGAAGAAGATGATTCATCAGACAGTTCATCGTCTATAACCGATTCTGCTTCCGCTGACAGCGCTGAATCAGCATCAAGAGATATTAATTTTGAGGTTACTGAAGAACCGCTGACAGGACTTGACGGTACTGAAATGACCTCAATGTTTGAAATGAACTCGGGACTTGGAGAACAGCTGAGTAACGCTGAAGAATCAGATGCAGCTCTAGAGGAAGTTCTAATGCCTAAAGAGGACGTATCAACTTATTATGCTGAAACTTTTATGGTCATTCACGTATTTACCGGAGATTCTGAACAGCCGGCTGACAGTGATATGGCGGGACTGACTGCTGAAATTGATGAAAGCGACGCGTTTGAAGTGTTCTCCGGAATGTTCGACCCGGCCGAAAGTGCAGTTGTTCCGTATGCTTATGCGAATACCGACTCACTGTTTGTCTATGAAAACGGTATGTGGAATGACTATACAGGACAGGCTGATGCAGAAGAAATTTATTATGGTTCATATTCAAATCTGTACGATGCTTTTATGGAAAGTGCTGATGTAGTTAATGTGTCGGAAGATGATGAAAATTATTATCTTCATAATATAGGATCAGAAGACGTCCTGCATGATACATTTGGTACACTGTTCAGCGTTGAATTTACTAATGCTGACCTCGCAGAGCAGCAAAACGGCGTAATTGGCGTTGTCGATAAAGAAACTAATGAGTTATCACAGGTAGCCTATGTATCAACGGCACCTGGAGTAGTTGAGGGTGAGAGACTGCACATAGAAGTATCATCGAACCTGGATAATTACGGTGAATATGATGACAGCGGAATCACAGTGCCTGAAGGTATATATGAATGATATCTCAACTTGTAATTTTATAAAACGAGAAACAGATGATATAGTTTAAGGATTCAAAAATTCGCTTATCATGTTAAACACCGACCCCGTAATCTATGCTAGTAGATTACGGGGTTTTTTTGTTTTTTAAACTATCCGCAATTATACAAAATATCCTTTTTATCTTGCAGTTTTCCACTAATGTACTAGTTTCAATTCAATCTTTTTGAAATTGATCAGATTTACATACAAATTTTAAATTTATGCGATTTTACAACAATTTACTCACAGCTTATATTGTGATTATCACGAGCTGGAGGTTAAATATGTCTCTTATCATAGTAATAGGCGGACTGCTGGCATCATTCCTTTATGCATTGACTCAGACAGACAATATTTCTTTTTTAACAAGAAGAAGCCGTTGTGATTCGTGTTCAAATAATTTAAAAGTCACAGACTTAATTCCAGTAATCGGCTATTTAAAAAATTGCGGACGCTGCAGTCATTGCCGTACGTCCATTTCAATCAATTATCTGCTGGTTGAAGTAGTAACGATTATGCTGTTTGTTCTGCCGCTTATCGTCCCTCTCGGTTACGACAATATGCTGCTGTACTATCTGCTCGTCAGTATACTCATTCCATTATCCATTTACGATTTTGAAACGCTGCTGATTCCAACGCATATGCTGATTTTACTTTTTGTCTGCGGTTTATATTTAACCGGGCTCGAGTATATGGATATCAGGCTGGATTTTCTGACAGTCGTTGTGCTCCATATTTTCTACGTACTTTTCAAAGATAAAATCGGTTACGGAGATATTCAGCTTTTTTCAGTTTTAACGATGATTACACCTTTTGATTTTTTTATCTTCACATTCCTGTTTACATATATTATCGGCGGTATTGCTGTTATCATTTTGGATCTATTCCAAACTTCCCGAATTACAAAAGTCCCATTAGTTCCATTTATCGCTGCGAGTTTAATAACGACATTTTATCTGTACGCTGATTTTATCGATATTTATTATGGAGGGTTTTAATGACTGGTGAACTGCTTATAAGAGAAATGCATGATTCCGATAAGCCCCGGGAGCGGTTAATGAATTACGGACCGGATAAATTAACGAATCAGGAACTGCTGGCAATATTAATCAACACGGGAAACCGGAATGAATCAAGTATCAGTCTGGCGAGTAAAATCTTAAGAGATTTACAGTCTATAAGAGAACTGCGAGATGTAACTTATGAAGAACTGACTGCAATTAACGGTATTGGTAAAGCGAAAGCAATTACGATACTCGCGTTTATAGAACTCGCTGTCAGAATGCATACGCATTCAAGAGAAGAGGATAAATACATCCGTTCTCCGAAAGACGTGACGGATATATTAATGGAGAAAGTCAGATATTATAATCAGGAGCATTTTATCGTGCTGTATTTAACGACAAAAAATATGGTAATAGAAGAGAAGACATTATTTATCGGATCGCTTAATACGAGTATTGTGCATCCTAGGGAAATTTTCAGAGAAGCTGTTAAAAGAAGTGCTGCCGCTTTCGTCTGCGTACATAACCATCCGAGCGGCGATCCGACGCCGTCCGAGGAAGATATTGAAGTGACAAAAAGGCTGCGTGAATGCGGTGAGTTAATCGGTGTTGATTTCTTAGACCATATCATTATTGGTGATGGTAAATACGTTTCATTGAAAGAAATGAATTATATATGATGGGGGTCAGTCTATGGGTTTAGATATGTATCTGCTTTTGGAAGATATTGAAACAGGAGAGATCATCGAGTACAGCTACTATAGAAAATTTAACGCGCTGCAGGGCTACTTTGAAGCGAATTACAACATTTCGAACCCCGGTAAAATACTGCTAAAGGAAGATATGATTTCAGATTTATATATAAGGCTGAATGAAATTCGTTACTCTCCGGAAAAAGCGAATCTGCTGCTGCCGTCATACCCGGGACCATTTTTTGGTACATATGAATATGACAGACTGTACCATTCGTATGTTAATCAGGCAGCAATCGATTTTTATCATGCGAAATTTCTAGATTACAGCAAATATAAATTATATTATGCGTCGGACTGGTGATGCATCGATTAAAGCATCTAATAAGAACCGCCGTGTAATTTATACGGTGGTTCTTATGTTTATTATTCATTATTATAAGAAAAATTATCATAAAATAATCAAATATATTGTATTAACCTATAGATGTCTGATATATTAATCGTATAAACAGTCCCTGTAGGGACTTATTAAGTCCCATTAAAATATGAGGTGGTTGAACTAATGTGGCAAAGTCTGATTGACATCCAGAAAAGTATTGTACCTGATATGTTATCTCACATGCTTAAACGCCTGAACATATTAAGCTGCATCAAAAATGAACAGCCGATTGGCAGAAGAACTTTGGCCAGGGAACTTGGGATGACTGAAAGAGTTTTACGCAGTGAAGTTGATAACCTTCTGGAATTGAATTTAATAAAAGTTGAATCGAAAGGGATTTCTATCTCTGACTTAGGCGGACAGACTTTAATTGATGTCGAACCATTTCTCACACTAATAGAAAATCGCGATGACCTGGCAGTACAGCTAAAAGAGAAATACTCCTTAAAAGATATATTTGTAGTCAGGGGAGATGCTGATCAGAACACATTGGTTAAAGAAGAATTAGCCAGATTAATGGCAGGTGAACTGACTGCGAATTTGTCCAATGGAACGATTGTTTCGGTCGCAGGAGGCTCAACTATGGCATTGGTCAGTAAATTTTTAAAGCCGAAGTACGATGACTTATTATTCATTCCTGCAAGAGGCGGCCTCGGAGAAGATGTCGCGTTACAGGCGAATTCGATAGTGAGCCGGCTTGCACAAGCGACAGCAGGGGAACACCGGATGCTATACGCTCCTGATAGTATCAGCAAGGCGTCGCTGGATCTGTTAAAAGAAGAACCGATGGTCAGAGAGATTATCAATTTAAATAATCGTTCATCGCTTGTTATTCACGGTATCGGAGACGCACTGCAGATGGCAGAGCGAAGAAACGTCACCTCTGAAGTGATATCGAAACTGGAAAAAGGCAAGGCAGTTGGTGAAGTTTTCGGATTTTACTTTGATGCTGACGGAAATGTCGTCCATAAGGTAGATACTATTGGACTGCAGCTGGAAGATCTTAGAGATAAAGTTTCTATTTTTGCCGTTGCAGGCGGAAATGGAAAAAAAGAAGCAGTTAAAGCGTATTTGAAATTAGCACCGCAAAATACAATTTTATTTATAGATGAAGTCATAGCAGAACACTTATTAGGATAAAACAAAGGAGGCCATTTTAATGGTTAGAGTAGCAATTAACGGATTTGGCAGAATTGGAAGACTAGCAGCAAGAGAAATTCAAAATTATGAGGATATGGAAGTAGTCGCAGTTAATGATTTAACAGATGATGACTTTTTAGCACACTTATTCAAATATGATTCAACTCAGGGACGTTTTGATGGAGATATCGAAGTACTCGAAAACAGTTTCAAAATAAACGGCCGTGAAGTAAAATCATTCACTGAAAAAGACCCTGCCAACTTACCTTGGGGAGAGCTTGATATAGATATCGTGCTTGAATGTACAGGATTCTTCACTGAAGAGCAGGATGCGAAAAAGCACCTTGACGCAGGGGCTAAAAAAGTATTAATCTCTGCACCTGGTAAAGGCGATATGAAGACAATCGTTTACGGCGTAAACGAAAATACACTTGATGGTTCTGAGAAAATAGTTTCGGCAGCTTCTTGTACTACAAACTGCCTGGCTCCGGTCGTTAAAGTATTAAATGATGAATTTGGAATTAAACAAGGTTTAATGACAACGATCCACGCTTATACGGGCGATCAGAACACATTGGATGCGCCGCATGCAAAAGGCGACTACCGCCGTGCACGTGCAGCAGCAGAAAACATCGTGCCAAATTCTACAGGTGCTGCAAAAGCAATTGGTCTTGTACTGCCTGAACTTAAAGGTAAACTTGACGGCGGAGCCCAGAGAGTACCGGTAGCAACCGGCTCATTAACTGAAGTCACTGTAACTCTTGATAAAAATGTTTCAGTTGAAGATGTAAATAATGCGATGAAGAATGCAGCAAACCCGTCATTCGGCTATAACGAAGATGAAATTGTATCGACTGATATCATCGGCATCAAAGAAGGTTCACTATTTGATGCGACTCAGACACGTGTACTTGAAGTAGACGGCAACCAGCTTGTAAGAGCTGTTGCGTGGTATGATAATGAAATGTCTTATACTGCTCAGCTTGTCCGTACTTTAAACCATTTGGTAACACAATAATAAACTTAGACTGACGGGTGGATATTCCACCCGTTTTTTATATAGAAGCAATTGTTTTTGACTTGTATATAAACGGAATGAATTGAAGTGCTCTCATTAATAAACACCTCTGCTGTTATTTCAGCGAGGTGTTTATTAAATCAGCTGTCTTTAAATTTTTTGTTCACTTCACTGATAAATATTACTGTAGGAGCGACAATACCGAGGAAACTTTCAAATAATGAAATATACCGTATGGGGCCAATTGGATTTAAGTCACCATATCCGATAGAAAGTAAGGTGGATCCGCTGTAGTAAATCATTTCAGCTAGATTGTGATCTTTCATTATTGTTCCCTGGTTACTGTCTATCAGTATCGGTGTTGAAAAAGACATAACATAATATATTAAGGCAAAGATTATTGTGAGAGAAATCATTACTGTAAAAATATAGAGGTAAAGCGGCCATTACATAGTAAAGTTATGTGTACCGGCCATTTCTCCTTTTTTCTTAGCGAACATACCGATTTGAAATAGGAAAAATAATATAAACAAAGTCAAAATTGCTTGGGACATATACTCACTCCTAAATGTCTGCCTACAGTAACACCTCTCGATGTATATTGATTTATAAATTCCCTGTTTCACAGCCGATAAAACCCTCATTTACATAGAAAACCTGAGAAAATTGCAGTCTGTTCTCGTAAGAGATATATCTGTATACTAATAGTAGAAAGCGATTCATACTATATATTTTGGCGGAGGTATTTATATGCAGCATGTGAAATTAAATAATGGTCTTGAAATGCCAATTGAAGGTTATGGTGTATTCCAGGTTAAACCTGATGAAACAGAGCGCTGTGTGCTGGATGCACTCGAAACGGGTTACCGCAGTCTCGATACTGCAGCAACTTACGGCAATGAAGAAGGGGTCGGCAACGCACTTAAAAAAAGCGGTATACCTCGTGAAGAAATTTTCCTGACGAGTAAACTGTGGGTTGCAGATCAGGGATATGAAAAAGCTAAGAAAGCATTTGAGAAGACATTAAATAAACTTGGTACAGATTATCTTGATCTGTATTTAATTCATCAGCCGCTCGGAGACTATTACGGTTCATGGCGTGCACTGGAAGAACTTTACAAAGATGGCAAAATTAAAGCGATTGGTTTATCGAACTTTGATTCAACACGTCTGGTAGATTTAATAGTCAATAATGAAATCGTGCCGGCTGTTAATCAGATTGAACTTCACCCTTTTCTCCAGCAGAAAGAAGCTCAGAAAGTGATGAAGGAGTACGGTGTTAAAGTCGAATCATGGGGTCCGCTTGCTGAAGCTAAACACGGTATTCTTGACGATGAAATGCTGAATGAAATAGCGGCTAAGCATGATAAATCAGTTGCGCAGGTTATTTTAAGATGGCATCTGGAACAGGGGATAATTATTATTCCGAAATCCGTCCGTAAAGAACGTATGGCAGAAAACCTAGATGTTCATGATTTTTCACTTGATGAATCTGATATGGAAAAAATTGCAGAGCTTGATGGACGATATGCGCGTATTGTGGACTACGATATTATGGATATCGTTACAGGAATGAACGCTTCGAAGACACCTGAGTAATATATTAAGACTCCGTTTTGAATTTATCAGAATGGAGTCTTTTACTGTTGATTTGAATATTTTTAAATTATGTTTACAGTAACAGAATTTTTAAAGGGGGATTTAAATGCTTAATTTAAAAACTGAAATGTGTTCTATCTTAAATATAGAATATCCCATTATCCAGGCTGGAATGGCAGGGGGAGCAACGACGGCGGAGCTGATTGCTAACGTGAGCAATGCAGGGGGCCTTGGCACGTTAGGTGCTGCTTATATGAAACCAGAAGATATTAAGCGAGCTGTTCATGAAATTCGAAAACTCACAGCGAAGCCGTTTTCAGTGAATTTATTCTGTGTTGAAAACTCTGATGAGCCAAGTAATGATGAGAAGGAAGCGGTAAAAAATGAACTGTATAGAATTGGCAGAGATTTAGGTGTCAGGGAATCAGATATTCAGTTTAATGCAGCTGACTATTTTGATGAACAGTTTCAAGTATTAATTGATGAGAAAGTACCAGTAATCAGTACAGCATTTGGACTGCTTTCTGAGGCTAAAGCGAATCAGGCAAAAGAGAACGGTATGATAATTACATCAATGATCACAACAGTTGAAGAAGCAGTCCTTGCCGAGAGAAGCGGTGCGGATATTATTATTGCCCAGGGCTCAGATGCCGGCGGACACAGAAGTACTTTTGATTTAAGTCATCATAAAAACGGAGCGGATATCGGCACCTTTTCTTTAGTACCGCAAGTTGCAGATCATGTGAATATTCCAGTAGTTGCGGCCGGCGGAGTGAATGACGGCAGAAGTCTCATTGCTGCACTCGCACTCGGTGCAGACGGAGTGCAGATCGGCACCCGGTTTTTATCGAGTGAAGAAGCGGGCATTCATAAAGCTTATAAGCAAAAACTTTTTACCAGTAAAGAAGACGATACAGTCATCACCAAAGTATTTTCAGGAAGGCCGGCCCGCGGCATACTCAATAAATTTATAGAAGAATTCAGTGAAGAACCGTTAGCGTATCCGTATCA
The DNA here is from genome assembly GCF_000425845.1 of Jeotgalicoccus psychrophilus DSM 19085. Classification (GTDB taxonomy): domain Bacteria; phylum Bacillota; class Bacilli; order Staphylococcales; family Salinicoccaceae; genus Jeotgalicoccus; species Jeotgalicoccus psychrophilus. The sequence goes on along the minus strand of NZ_AUEF01000001.1, from coordinate 233,976 downwards.
GAATTCAGCAACTAAAAGTATCAGAGGTGCTGCCGCGAAAAATAATAATGCTGAATATATGTCGCTGTGGGCAGGGCAGAACCTGCGTCTTGTTGTGAAAGAACAGCCGGCTGCTGAAATTGTGGAAGAAATTATTGAAAGTGCGCGCAATTTACTTGGATAAATAACTTGTTATATCGACATCGTCAACCAAATTCCATTTCCAACTAAAAAATCAGGTGCAAATAAAATTTGCACCTGATTTAATAATATTTAAATGAATCCAATCAGCATACCGCCGAGTGCACCGGTTACAACAATGACCCACGGGGGTAGTTTGAAGTAGACCAGCATCACAAACAGTATTGCTGCAAGTGCGAAGTGAACCGGCTCCAGTATTGAGCTTGTCCAAATCGGTGTGTATAATGCTGAAATTAATATGCCGATGACTGCAGCATTAACGCCCATGACTGCGCCTTTAACTTTATCGTTATTACGGAGCATATCCCAAAATGGCAGTGCGCCCAGGATTAACAGGAATGCCGGCAGGAATATCGCGGCAGTTGCGATCAGTCCGCCGACCCAGCCGTTCATCACTGTTCCTAAGTATGCTGCAAATGTGAATAACGGGCCAGGCACAGCCTGCGTTGCACCGTATCCTGCAAGGAATTCTTCTGCAGAAATCCATCCCATCGGAACCAGTTCCTGTTCGAGAAGCGGAAGTACAACGTGTCCGCCGCCGAATACGAGTGAGCCGGCTCTGTAGAAACTGTCTACTACCGCAACCCAGTATGAGCCTGTTAATTCACGGAGGGCGGGTAATGCAAATAGCAGTACGAAAAATATCACTAAACAGACAGCGGAAAAACTTTTCTTAATCGGGAAAGTCGCTGCTTTTTTATTATCATCTGCATCATGATTTTTATAAAGAATAAAACCGATGACCCCTGCAATCAGAATGACGCCGACCTGTGTAAACACCGATTGAAAGAGCAAGGTTGCGACGAGTGCAAACAAGGCAATTACTTTTCGTTTGACGTCAGGTGCCAGATTTTTACTCATTCCCATAATTGCATGGGCAACGATAACCACGGCAACGATTTTCAAACCGTGTATCCAACCCGCATCTGCGATATCAAATGTTGTTAATAGAGATGCGAAAATCATTAACACAATAACGGACGGCAGTGTAAAACCGATGAATGATGTAAGACCGCCGAGTACGCCGCCGCGCATTACACCAACACCGATACCTACCTGGCTGGACGCAGGCCCCGGTAGGAATTGTGAAAGTGCGACTAAATCTGCGTAACTTTTCTCATCCATCCATTTCTTTCTGCGTACATACTCAGTATGGAAATAACCAAGATGTGCAGTCGGACCTCCAAATGATGTCAGCCCGAGTCTCGTAGATACTAATAGTATTTCTAAAAGAATTCTGAGTTTATTCATTAATTTCTCCTGTATATGTAATTTATTAAAACTTACCATGGATACGACTGTTTTTAAACTCCTACTAAGACATTTACAAGATTTTAACATACTTTTTATTGACTGATTCTTAAATTTATATCGACAGTCATATGATATAATTACTTTTCAATATAGTAATTCATCAGAGTGTTTCATATAATGACAGATCAGCAGATTTTAACTATAGTTTTCGGTTCTATAGGGCTCTTTTTAATTTTAATTTCACTGGTGATTTATACTTTCGGTGTGGCAGTGAAGAAAGAAAAATATGACAGCCCACGGCTCGATCAATAACGGCTACCCGTTCGGTTACGAGCTCGAGGTTCTGTACGATCCTGATAAACCTAAACGCTGTTTAATCGGCGGCACGAAAATGCAGACGATTGCAGCATTTATACCGGGTTTTATCGGTATGGTGTTTTTCGCAATCGGTGTAGTAATATTTCTATTTTAATATAAGTTCAGGCAGGGGATTTAAATGAAGAAAAGAGAAAAAAACGCAGCGGCAGCACAGAATATAAGCGGCAAATTAAGATGTCCGCTTTGTTACGGTGCTGTTGAGGTCAGAGCACTTAGCAGTTTAGTCTGCATTAATAATCACACTTTTGATTTCGCAAAACAGGGCTATGTGAATCTGCTTCAGAAACTTGTAAATACGCAGTATGATGATGCATTATTTGATGCACGTCAGAGAATTATCATCGAAGTAGAACTGTATGCGCCGATACATAATAGAATTTCTGACATCATAACAAACCAATCGGCAGAAAACTCACTGCTGTTTGATGCAGGGTCTGGTGAAGGCTCTCATTTAAAGATGATTCAGCATAAGGTAAACACAGAAACGCTGACAGGCGTCGGTCTTGATATATCAAAAGCAGGTGTCATGATGGCTGCGAAAAACTATGAGGGGCCGGTATGGTTTGTCGGAGATCTTGCAAATCCGCCGCTTGCTGACAAATCATGCAAGTTTATATTAAACTTTTTATCCCCTGCCAATTACGCTGAATTTAAACGAATTTTAACTGAAGACGGCATGATTATAAAAGTGATTCCGGGAAGCGGATATTTAAAGGAATTGCGTAATGAACTGTTCAATAATACCGGTGAAAGTGAATATGAAAATAACGATACACTTGAATTGATGAAGAGAAATGTTAAAGTAGTAAGTGAAGAACGTATTACTTATAAGAAAACTCTCAATGCTTCAGCATTGAAGGATTTAATTTCCATGACGCCGCTTGGCTGGCATGCAGATGCAGCACAGATTGAAACATTTGTAGGTAGCGGAAGCAAAGAAATTACAGTAGATATGCATATCATTATTGCACAGGCAGGATAGAACTCCTGAAATATTTTTAAGATAATTTCAATTAACATCTTGCTATTTAGAACGTGTTAGGCAATAATTACACTAAAGAAAACAAATGTTCATGAAATATTACCCTGTTTATTACAAACAGGTTACAAAGCAAAAGAATTAGGCTAATAACCTTGAAATATGCTGAACATTAAAATATAATGAAAATACATTAAGAAATACATAACAGAACGCACAAACATAAGTTAAAGCTATACTCTTCATATCATTAACTAGTCGTTCTTCGATAGTGCCTTTGGCCTAGATATCATATTATATTATTTATCTGTTAGGGAGACTTTAGATCTCCCTTTTTTTGTTGCCTTTTTTAAGGCGCTTAAAACATTAAGAAGGTGAACATATTATGAACAATAGTGAATTACATAACTGGGCCGATAAATTTCTCAGGGACAATTTCGGTCTCGAGCTCGATATTCCAATCAGAGTGTCGAAAAGAATGAAGTCTAAGCTCGGTGCATTTCAGATTAAATTGCAGAACAGAAAAGTAGTCTCGAAAGAAATTGTAATGTCACACAGCTTTCTTATTAACAACTCCAAGGAAACTATTCTAGATGTGCTTTATCATGAATGCGTTCATTACGCACTTTACACATTAAAGAAACCTTACAGGGATTCAGACCGGGAATTTACCGAAACACTTGAGCGTCTCGGCATTGCCAAAACAAGAACTTATAAATATAAAGGACAAGCTTATTTATATGAGTGCAAAAAGTGCAGCTATCAATTTACTAAAAGAGTTAAGGGCTATAACAAACGTTATATTTGCAAGCATTGCCGTGGAAAGTTTATCTATAAAGGCATGGTAGAATCACGCTGATAACAAATTATTAAAAATTGTTTGACTATTTATTCAAGTTACTTTAGTATGAAATACAATTAAATATGAAATTATCCAGAGAGACGGAGGGATCAGGCCCTGTGAAGTCTCAGCAGCAGGCTTTTTAAGTACTGTGCTAATTCCTGCAGGCAGCGGCTTGGAAGATAATCACAAAACGCCATTTGTCTATATAGATAAATGGCTTTTTTTAATATACATAGGAGGGAATTCATGAGCATTCAGCTGAATAACGTTTCAAAAACGTATCATTTAAAAGGAAGAAATATTGAAGCATTAAAACCGACATCATTAAAAGTTGAAACCGGTGAAATTTTTGGGCTGATCGGCTATTCCGGCGCTGGGAAAAGTACCCTGGTAAGATTGATTAATTTGCTTGAAAAACCTTCGACGGGCACAGTTATTGTTGGTGAAGACAATCTGACTGAATTATCATCTAAGGATTTAAGAATAAGACGTCAGAAAATCGGCATGATTTTCCAGCAGTTTAACTTAATTGAATCAAAGACAGTCTATGAAAATATTGAATTTGTACTTAAAGCGAGCAGATACAATAAAAAAGATGTGCCGGCAAGAATTGAAGAGCTTTTAAAGCTCGTCGGTTTAAACGATAAATCCGGTATCAATGCAGCAAACTTAAGCGGCGGACAGAAACAGCGTGTCGGTATTGCAAGGGCACTTGCCAATAACCCGGATATTCTCTTATGTGACGAAGCAACGAGTGCACTTGATCCGGATACGACTAAAAGTATTTTAAATCTCTTAAAGAGTATTAACAGAACGCTCGGTATTACGATGGTTATCATTACTCATGAAATGGAAGTTATTAAAGAAATTGCCGACCGTGTAGGTGTAATGTCCGCCGGTGAAATTATTGAAAGCGGCGAAACATACAATGTATTCAGTCATCCTAAAGAGAAAATTACAAAAGATTTCGTGCAGGAAATATATAATTTTGAAGTGCCGGAACAAATTAAAGAAACACCTGAAAATCAAGTGATTACAATTCAGTTTTTGAGCGAGAATGCTGAAGAAAACTATTTAAATCAGCTCTACAGAGACTTCGATTTAAGTATTAGTATTTTAAACGGCAGAATCGAATATATTAAAGAAAAGCCGCTTGGATTTTTAATGTTTCAGGTCTCAGGAAAAGTTGAAGAAATCGAGCGTCTTAAAACACATATCGATAATACTCATGGAATAGAAAGGGTGGGTTATATTGGATAATTTCAGTCAGCTTTGGCCATTATTGTACCGTGCACTTTTAGAAACGGCACTGATGGTCTCAATTTCAATATTCTTTGCAGTACTGATCGGACTGCCGCTCGGTATTCTGCTCTATATTACACAGCATCCGCTACTTTTTAAAATTAAACCGTTAAATGCGACACTGGGATGGCTCGTAAATATAATCAGGTCTTTCCCTTTTATAATTTTAATCGTGGCAATTATGCCGTTTGCAACATGGCTTGTTAATGCTTCACATGGTCCCGTTTTTGCCAGTGTTGCATTATCTATAGCTGCTGTGCCGCTTTTTGCACGTCTTGTTGAATCCAGCTTTAACAGTGTGGGTGACGGTGTTATTGAAGCGAGTATCTCAGGCGGCGCACCGCTTTATTTAATCGTGACAGACGTTCTTCTGCCGGAAGCTAAGAAGAGTATCACTCAGGCAATTACACTGACGATTATTTCGATTATTGCATTCAGTGCAACAGCAGGTGTTGTCGGCGGCGGCGGGGTCGGTGACCTTGCTATCAGATACGGCTATTACCGCTACGACACATTGACGATGATTGTGACAGTGATTGTGCTTGTTATTATTGTACAAATCGTCCAGTGGGCCGGAGACTTTATTTCTAACAGAGCGGAGGAAAGATAAATGCGCGGAATTATAATATTTTTAATCGGTACATTAGTCGTTATAGCAAGTACCAGTATTCTTTTATATGAAGATGAAGGAGAAGTCATTACGATCGGGGCTTCAAGCGGGCCTTTTGCCGACATGGCATCGTTCGCATTAAAGCCGGTGCTGGAAGAGCAGGGTTATTCTGTTGAAATAGTTGAATACAGCGACTACATTCAGCCGAATAATGCACTCGCCAACGGAGACTTAGATGCTAACCTCTTTCAGAATGTGCTCTTTATGGAAAGTTTTAATGAAGAAAACGATGCAGATTTAAAAAATATCATCCAGGTGCCGACAGCGCCGATGGGCCTGTACAGCAGTGAATTCAGTTCACTGGAAGATATTACGTCAGGCAGTGAAGTTGCCCTTCCTTTAGACCCTGTTAACTCCAGCCGCGGATTTTTAACTCTGCAGGATGCGGGATTGATCACAATTAGTGAAGATGCAGATATGTTTGCTATCGATGAAGCGGACATTATTAATAATAAGAAAAATCTTGAGTTTATTTATCAGGATGCCGGTCAGCTCCCGAGAAGCGTTGAACAGATTGGGTTATCACTTGTGCCGGGTAACTTTGCACTTGCCAGTGAAATGAACCTGGACGATGCATTAACTTTAGAAAATATGAATGAAAACTTTAGAAACCAGATTGTAATTAACGGTGACGATGCAGGCACTAAAATAGAAGATGATTTAATTAAAGCAGTGGAGTCAGAAGCGTTTAATGAAGTGATCGATGCTGACTTTAAAGGATTCGATAAACCAGAGGAGGATGAGTAAATGGCGAGCGAACGATTAAACTCATTAAGCCCGAGCTACTTCAGCAGTATGATGAATGCTGAGCTGGAAGTCGGGGACAAACCGCTGTTAAACCTCGCCGTCGGTATTCCCGACGGCAGAACGCCGAAAGTCATTACTGATGCAGTAAAGACAGCAATCGATAAAGAAGAAAATCAAAAGTACGGTGCCTTCCGCGGTAAACCTGAATTAAAAGACAGCATTAAAAGATTTTACAAAAGAACTTATGATGTGGATCTGAAGGACGAAAATATTGCGATACTGTTCGGGACGAAAAATGCGCTGGTGAACTTTCCTCTGGCACACGTCAATCCGGGCGCCGGTATTATGCTGCCGAATCCGGGCTACGCAGATTATATTACCGCAGTGGAACTTGCACAGGCGAAACTGATTGATATGCCGCTGCTTAAAGAAAACAGCTACCTGCCGGATTTTGATTCACTGGAAACCGAACTTAGAGAAACGGAGCTTATCTATTTAAATTATCCGTCTAATCCTGTCGGTGCCGCTGCAGACAAATCATTCTTTGATGATGTGATACAAAGATTCAAAGGAAGTAAAACACAGGTTGTCCACGACTTTGCCTATTCAGCGTTCGGCTTTAACGGGCCTCATCCAAGCATATTGACGAGCGATCCTGATTTTGAAGTATCCATGGAAATATATTCGCTGTCTAAAGGATTTAATATGTCGGGTTACAGAATCGGTTTTGCAGCAGGGAACACAGAGATGATTGAAAGCATTAACAGGTTTCAGGATCATACGAATGCTGGTGTCTTCGGTGTCACACAGGATGCAGCAATCGCAGCTCTTGACAATGCTGATACGTTAATTCCTGCACAGAACGAAATATTCAAAAAGCGCAAAGACTTTATCAATGAAGCGCTGCTGGATTTAAATATTCCGCTAGAACCGATACAGGGCGGCATATTCGGCTGGATAAAAGTGCCGCCGGGTTTTAACGGTGAGAGCTTCGTCACCTACCTGCTGAAAGAACAGTCCATTCTCGCTACGCCAGGAAAACCTTTCGGCAGCCTGTCAGAGGATTATATACGTATATCTCTTGCGGTCCGGGACGAAGATTTAAAAACATTCGTACAAAGACTAGGAGAGATTAAAGATCTCTATCAAGATTAGTTTATTGTCTGACATCAAATGTGGTATTATTTACCCAGATATTAATTTTTGGGGGCGGCATGAGAGTGACTAAGTTTTTTAATCGAAACCGCATGTTGATTGTGCTGTTTGGCATAGTAGTATTAATTGCATTAATCGGATTTTCATTGTCGGACAGAGATTCCACAACGAAAGCGGAACAATTTACCGGTGATACGGTCGCTGTGACTCAAAAGGTTGTCGATGCACCGTTCAGTTTTATAGGAAACATATTTTCCAGTATTACAGGAAGTTTCAGTGCGCTTGAAGAAAACGAAGCGCTGAAAGAACAGCTGGATATGCTGCCGCAGCTGCAGGCTGATAATGAGCGTCTTGCAGCTGAAAACGAGAAGCTGCGTGAATCTCTTGAAGTGAGCTCCAGTATGGCTTACGAAACAGTCAACGCTCGCGTGATTTCACGTGCACCAGACCAGTGGCTCGAATCCTTTACGATAGATAAAGGAGAAAAGGACGGCGTTGAAGAAGGCATGGCGGTATCGACATCGGAAGGATTAATCGGTATTGTCACGAGAGTTAACGGCAATTCGAGTTTTATCGAGATGATTTCAACGAATGCATCACAGAACAATATGTCGGTTGAAGTGAGACATAACGATGAAGCGGTCTACGGTAATATCCGCAATTTTGATACTGAAAAAGATGTGCTTGTCGTTGAAAATATTAAAAGTCAGGTAAAACTTGAAGAAGGCGATGAAGTATATACTTCTGGTCTAACTGGTGCTTTCCCTGAAGGCATAGTTATCGGCAAAGTAGTAGAAGTAGAAAATGATGAATACGGACTGAGTCAAAATGCATACGTGCAAATGAACAGTGACTTAAATGATGTGGATAATGTGTTTGTCTTAAAACGCGATCCTGATTCATTGGAGGACTGATACGATGCAGACGATAGTGATTTTTATAATTGGAGTCATATTAATGTATGCTGACATGGCTTTTACCAGCTTCAGTCCACTGATGATGTTTAGTGTTGAAGTATACTTCGTACCGAAAATGCTCTTTATGTACATTCTGCTCCTAACAATTTACGCGGGTCCCCGTATCAGTATGCTTTTTGCAATTCTGTTTGGTGTTATGCTGGACGTTTATATCGGTTCCCTGTACGGTATCCACATATTCGGCTTTATAGCATTTGTTATCTTTATGCAGACTGCATTCAGAGTGTTTTACAGAGATTTTGTAGCGATGGCATTTGTCGTACTGCTGAATACATTTTTATTCGATTTATATCAGTACGCGGTGTACAGTGTACTCGACTTTATAGCGATGCCGTTTTTCGACTATATCGCACTTCGTGCAATACCGAGCGTGCTGGTGAGTGCAGTGTTTTTCGTTATCCTTTATGTCCTGGCAATTCAAACGGCTAAAGTGAGAAAAGAATTACGGAGAATCAATTGACACATTGAGTTAAATTTTATATAATACAGTAGTTGATGAAACGTAAACGTCAACCGCACATATATAGGTATAAGAGGCAGAGCCCACCTATAATGGCGTGTCTTAAATAATAGGAGGTGTAAGTATGTTTGCAATCATCGAAACAGGTGGAAAACAAGTAAAAGTTGAAGAAGGTCAATCAATCTACGTTGAAAAACTAGAGGTTGAAGCAGGTGCTGAATTCACGTTTGACAAAGTACTTTTTGTTGGAGGCGACAGCGTTAAAGTTGGAGTTCCTACAATTGAAGGTGCTACTGTTACAGCTACAGTTGATAAGCATGGACGCGGTAAGAAGATTAACGTTATCAAGTTCAAGCGCAGAAAGAACTACAGCCGTAAACAAGGTCATCGTCAGCCTTATACTAAATTAACAATCGGCAAGATCAACGCATAATGATTAAAGTTATCGTTGCACGTAACAGTGAACAGCATATTACCGGATTTACGATGAGCGGCCACGCGGACTTTGATGTCCACGGTAAAGATCTCGTATGTGCAGGTGCTTCGGCAGTTGTGTTCGGCAGTGTTAATGCGCTTTATGCGCTGACTGATTACGAGCCGGCCATAGACTTGGCCGAAGAAGGTGGATATTTAAGTGTTAAGCTTGAGGATACATCCGATGACAAAGTTCAATTGATTTTGGAAACAATGATTGTATCATTGGCTACTATTGAATCTGAATATAACGAATTTATAAAACTTGAATATGAGTGAGGTGTATACCAATGTTAAAATTAGACTTACAGTTCTTCGCATCGAAAAAAGGTGTTGGGTCGACTAGAAACGGTCGTGACTCTGAATCAAAACGCCTTGGTGCTAAAAGACAAGATGGACAATTCGTAACAGGCGGATCTATTTTATTCCGTCAACGCGGCACTAAAATTCACCCGGGTGAAAACGTAGGACGCGGTGGAGACGACACATTATTCTCGAAAATTGATGGTGTTGTTAAATACGAGCGTTTCGGACGCGACAAAAAACGTGTTTCTGTTTATCAGGAAGCAAAATAATAATTTTGTGGCATCAGCTTCTGCTGATGTCTTTTTTTATGAATGTTATAATTTAAAATAGAGATTAATTAAATGGAGGTGAGTGTTATGTTTATAGATTACGTATCCGTGTATTTAAAAGCAGGTAACGGCGGTAACGGTCTGGTAGCATATCGCAGAGAGAAATATATCCCGATGGGCGGACCATCTGGAGGAGACGGCGGTAACGGTGCAGATATTATTATGGAAGTGGATGAAGGCTTAAGAACATTAATGGACTTCAGATTCCAGCGCCACTTTAAAGCAGCACACGGGGAAAATGGAATGAATTCTAATATGCACGGTAAAAACAGTGCGCCATTAGTATTAAAAGTGCCGCCAGGTACAATTGTAAAAAGTACGGAAAATGGTGAAACACTTGCCGACCTGGTTGAACACGGTCAGCAGGCAGTAATTGCCAAAGGCGGACGCGGCGGACGCGGTAACTCCCGTTTTGCTACAAGCCGTAACCCGGCACCTGACTTCGCAGAAAACGGCGAACCGGGAAGAGAGCTGGAAATTACACTTGAACTTAAAATGATGGCGGATGTCGGTATTGTCGGATTCCCGAGTGTGGGTAAATCCACATTGCTTGGCACTGTTTCTAAAGCAAAACCGAAAGTCGGAGATTATCACTTTACGACGCTGCAGCCTAACTTAGGTGTTGTACAGTCAAAAGACGGACGTACATTTGTTATGGCTGATATGCCGGGACTTATTGAGGGTGCTTCAGATGGTACGGGACTTGGACACCAGTTCCTACGTCATATCGAGCGTACAAAAGTACTCGTCCACGTCGTGGATATTTCTGAAACAGACGGCAGAGATGCGGTTGAAGATTATAAAACAATCCGCAATGAAATGGCTCTGTTTAACGAAGAATTGTTAGAGCGCCCGGAAGTTATCGCACTGAATAAAGTGGAATTAATTGATCATGATCAAGAGATTATTAATAACTTTATAAACAGTATTGATACAGACAGCGAGATCGTGCAAATATCAGCAGCAACAGGTGAGAATATTGATGCTCTTCTGTATAAAGTAGCAGATCTGTTAGAAGAACAGCCTGTACTTAAAGAAGAAATCGAGACGGAAAGCCGTGTTGTTTATCGTCACGAGAAAGACCCTGATAAATTTGTCATTACACGTGATGATGACGGTGCATACGTCGTATCAGGCGGAGCAATTGAACGTCTGTTTATGATGACTGACTTTACTCGTGAAGCTGCAGTTCGAAGATTTGCAAGACAAATGCGTACAATGGGTATCGATGACGCACTTAGAGACCGCGGCATACAGGCCGGGAATATCGTACGAATTTTAGGCGGAGAGTTCGAATTTGTAGAATAGGTGATTATAAATGTATCAGTATATAAAAGGTAAGTTAACGGAAGTTAAACCAATAGGAGTGACGGTGGAAACTGGCGGTATCGGGTATTTGCTGCTCGTGCCGAACCCGTTTCGTCTTGAACGCTATATCAATACGGATGTAACGATTTTTACAGAGCTTATAGTGAGAGAAGATGCTCATACGCTTTACGGATTTACCGGTGAAAGCGAAAAATCGATGTTTAAATCATTGTTGAAAGTGACCGGTATTGGTCCTAAAAGTGCCTTGGCTATACTTGCTGCAGCAACGCCAAATGAAATTATAAGTGCAATAGAAAGAGAAGATAATGCCTTTATGCAGAAGTTTCCCGGTATTGGGAAAAAGACTGCGAGCCAGATTATTCTGGACTTAAAAGGCAAGCTTAAACCTGATGAACTGTCGGCACCTGCTGAAACAGCGCCGGCAGCAAATCCATCTTATGTTGAAGAAGCGCTGATGGCATTAGAAGCGCTCGGCTATTCGAAACGAGAACTCACTCGCATTGAGAAAAAACTTACGAAAGAAGAAATCACTTCTGTCGATGAAGCAGTGAAACTTGGACTTAAACTATTACTAAATTAAACGGGGTGAAGTAATGGATGAACGTATTTTAGATGAACATGAACACAATGATGAAGTATCGCTTGAACTGTCGCTCCGTCCGAATAAACTGCAGCAGTATATCGGACAGGATGCGCTTAAAAATAATTTAAGTGTATTTATCGAGGCGGCAAAAATGCGTGAAGAAGCGCTGGACCATGTCATTTTACACGGTCCGCCGGGACTTGGTAAAACGACGCTCGCGAACATTATCGCTAGTGAAATGAACGTTAATATTAAAACGACATCCGGACCGGCCGTTGAACGTGCCGGTGACCTCGCTGCGATTTTATCGAGTTTAGAACCGGGTGATGTGCTCTTTATCGATGAGATTCACAGACTGCCGCGTTTCGTTGAGGAAATTTTATATTCTGCAATGGAAGATTTCTTTATCGACGTAGTCATTGGACAGGGAGATGAAGCGAGAAGTATCCGAATCGACCTGCCGCCGTTTACACTCGTCGGTGCAACGACCCGTTTCGGAAGTCTTTCAGCACCGCTCAGAGACCGTTTTGGTGTGCAGTTACGCCTGCAGTATTACGATCTTGACAGTCTGAAGATGATAATTGAACGTACAGCGGATATTTTTGAAGTGGCAATTCCACAAAACAGTTTGGATGAGCTGGCGAGAAGATCACGCGGCACACCGAGGATTGCCAACAGGCTGCTGCGCCGTGTCAGAGATTTCTCGATGGTTAAAGGTGAAGAAGCGATTACGCTTAATACTACGAACTACGCACTTAAAGTACTTGAAGTCGATCCGGAAGGACTTGAACCGATCGATCATAAAATTATGCGGACAATTATCGGTACATACGGCGGCGGTCCGGTCGGACTTGAAACTGTCGCAGTGTCTATAGGTGAAGAAGTCATCACATTGAATGATGTATATGAACCGTATTTAATACAGCGCGGATTTTTAGAGCGTACACCGAGAGGGCGTAAAGCTACAGCGAAATCCTTTGAGTATTTTAAAAATATAGATATGGATTAAGCTGGTTTAGGAGGAAACACATGAAGTTAGATGAATTTGATTTTCATTTACCCGAGCATTTAATCGGCCAGACACCGTTAAAAGAACGCACAAATTCAAGACTGCTTGCTGTTAATAAAACGACAGGAGAGCTTACTGATAAGCACTTTTACGATGTCGCAGATTATTTTAAAGCTGGCGATGCACTTGTATTAAACGATACAAAAGTACTGCCGGCACGGCTGTTCGGCATAAAAGAAGAAACAGGCGCGAAAATTGAAATGCTGCTGTTAAAACCGCTTGATGACGGATATGAAGTGTTAATCCGTCCGTCGAAAAAAATCAGCATCGGTACGAGAATTACTTTCGGCGAAGGTAAACTTGTGGCGGAATGTACAGCAAAATTCGAAGAAGGCATCCATCATATGAAATTAATTTATGATGGCATACTTGAAAATGTTCTGGACGACCTCGGCGAAATGCCGCTGCCGCCTTACATTAAAGAAAAACTTGAAGATCAAGATCGTTATCAGACTGTCTTTGCACGTGAATCAGGATCAGCCGCGGCACCGACAGCAGGACTGCATTTTACTGAGGAACTGCTTAAAGAAATTGAAGATAAAGGCGTTAAAGTTGTTTATATTACGCTGCACGTCGGACTCGGAACATTCCGACCAGTCGCAGCAGAAACAATCGAAGATCACAAAATGCACAGCGAATTTTACACGATGACATCAAGTGCAGCAGAAACATTGAACAATGCGAAAGCAGACGGCGGTAAAATTATCAGCGTCGGTACGACAAGTACACGCACGCTTGAAACAATTATCCATGACCACGGTGAATTTAAAGAAGCATCCGGATTTACTGATATTTTTATTTATCCCGGATTTGAATATAAAGCTGTGGACGTATTAATTACGAACTTCCATCTGCCAAAATCATCACTCGTTATGCTGGTCAGCGCGTTCAGTTCAAGAGAACACATTTTAAACGCATACGCACATGCAGTTGACTCGGAATACCGATTCTTTTCGTTTGGCGATGCGATGATATTATACTAAAGAATTTTACGGACGCGGATATTGAGGTTGGATATATGTTTGGTCTACGATGTTGAATGCGCGAGGTACTCCTGAAGCGTTTGGAGTACGATGTTGAATTGACAAGGTACTCCTGAAGCGTTTGAAGTACGATGTTGAATGCGCGAGGTACTCCTGAAGCGTTTGAAGTACGATGTTGAAGTGACAAGGTACTCCTGAAGCGCTTGGAGTACGATGTTGAATCGACAAGGTATTCCTGAAGCGTTTGAAGTACGATGTTGAATGCGCGAGGTACTCCTGAAGCATTTGAAGTACCATGCGGACTCCACAAAGTATTCCAGCTCAACTCAACTCCAACCCAGACACAATATCCCGCAGCCGCAGTAAATTAATAAAGAGGTGAACATCATGGCTATTCGCTATGAACATATTAAAACGTGCAAACAGACTGGAGCGCGTCTCGGTAAACTTCATACACCGCACGGTGTTATTGATACGCCGATTTTCATGCCGGTCGGCACGCTGGCAACAGTCAAGTCGATGTCACCGGAAGAGCTTGCTGATATTGGTTCGCAGATTATTTTATCGAACACATATCATTTATGGCTGCGTCCGGGTAATGACATTATTAAAGAGGCCGGCGGACTTCACAAGTTCATGAACTGGGATAAGCCGATTCTTACTGACTCAGGCGGTTTCCAGGTATTCAGCTTAAGCCACAGACGTCAGATTACCGAAGAGGGTGTGCATTTCCGCAGCCATCTGGACGGCTCTAAATTATTTTTAGGACCTGAAGGCGCGATGGATATCCAGCACGACCTCGGCTCTGATATTATGATGAGCTTTGATGAATGCGCGGCAATTCCGTCGACACACGATTACGTAAAACAATCGGTTGAGCGTACGACGCGCTGGGCTGAACGCGGTTTAAACCACCACGTTAAAAAAGGACACGATAAACACCAGGCGCTGTTTGGTATCGTCCAGGGCGGAGAGTATAAAGACCTCCGCGAACAGAGTGCCAAAGATTTAGTGTCTATGGACTTCCCAGGGTATTCTATCGGCGGCTTATCCGTTGGTGAACCGAAACCGGTCATGTACAAAGTACTTGAAGAAACTGTTCATTTATTACCTGAAGATAAACCCAGATATTTAATGGGTATCGGTTCGCCGGATGCATTAATTGAAGGGGTTATCCGCGGTGTTGATATGTTTGACTGTGTGCTGCCGACTCGTATTGCACGTAACGGCACAACGATGACTTCACAAGGGCGCGTCGTTGTAAAAAACAAAAAATTCGAGCGCGATTTTACACCGCTTGATCCCAACTGTGACTGCTACACATGTAAAAACTATACCCGCGCGTATCTCAGACATTTATTTAAAGCAAATGAGATTCTCGGATTGAGACTTACTACTTATCATAACTTGTATTTTCTGTTAAACTTAATGGAAGATGTTCGAACTGCAATTTTAAATGATAATTTATTGGACTTTAAAGAAGCATTTTTCGAATCTTATGGATTAAATAAAGAAAATCCGAAAAATTTCTAAGCAGGAGGAAATTGCGCAATGGAATTACTCGTAACTTTCGCACCGATAATCGTTTTAGTTTTAGTTATGTATTTCTTAATGATCCGCCCGGCTCAAAAGAGACAGAAGGCAGTTCAAGAAATGCAGGCTGGACTGCAAAAAGGCGATAACGTTATTACAATCGGCGGCATGCACGGCACTGTAGAATCATTTGATCAAAAACACATGTACTTACGTACAGATGAAGCAGCGGTTCTTAAATTTGACCGTGTTGCATTAAAAGAAGTTGTAAAATAAAAACAATGAAACCAAGTCGGCATTCGTCGGCTTTTTTTATTTATCTTTATAATTTTTAACGTTATAATTAACTCACTGTAAAAATTAGAGGTGTCCACGTGAAAAAGAAGTCTAGTAAATTAGTTATCGCTTTGATGATTGTTGTTGTACTGTTTACAACGATCGCATTAACGCTTAAAGATGTACTGAATGATGTGAATCTGGGGCTGGATCTTCAGGGCGGTTTTGAAGTGCTTTATCAGGTTGAACCGCTTGAAGAAGGGGATACGATTGATGATAATGCAGTCCGGAGTACAGCATCGACACTCGATTCCCGGGTCAATGTCCTTGGTGTATCAGAACCGAATATTCAAATTGAGGACAATAACAGAATTAGAGTACAGCTCGCAGGTGTTGAGGATCAGCAGGAAGCGCGCGAGCTGTTAAGCACGCAGGCGGAACTGACGATCCGTGATATTGATGATAATGTGCTGTTATCAGGGAAAGATTTAGTTCAGGGCGGAGCCTCACAGGGTTATGATGAAATGAACAACGCAATGGTGTCTTTAGAACTTCAAGACAGCAATAAGTTCAGAGAAGTCACTGAAGAAATTTCCGAACGTCCGCCAGGTGAAAACCTGATGGTAATCTGGATGGATTTTGTCGAAGGTGAAGATTCATTTGTCCAGGAAGTCCAAAAGGAAAATCCGAAATTTATTTCTGCACCAACTGTATCACAGCCGATAAATTCTACCGACGTTATGATTTCCGGAGGATTTGACGGCCAGGAAGGTGTCGAACGCGCACAGAATATTTCATCACTACTTAATTCTGGATCATTACCGGTAAAACTGGATGAAGTGTATTCGACATCTGTCGGTGCCCAGTTCGGTGAACAGGCACTCGATGAAACAGTTACAGCAGGCTTAATCGGGGTTGGTCTTGTGTTCCTGTTTATGCTCGGATTTTACAGACTGCCGGGTCTTGTTGCAGTTATTACACTGACTGTCTATATATTCCTCACAATCGCCGGCTTTAATGCTATCAGCGGAATGCTGACGCTGCCTGGAATTGCCGCTTTAATTTTAGGGGTCGGCATGGCAGTCGATGCGAATATTATTTTATACGAAAGGCTGAAAGATGAACTGCGCATCGGCCGCAGCTTAAAACAGGCTTATAAAAAAGCCGCCGCATCGTCTTTATGGACGATAGTCGACGCTAACTTAACTACTTTAATCGCGGCAATAGTCCTGTTTATTTTCGGGACGAGCAGTGTTAAAGGATTTGCGACGATGCTCCTCTTATCCATTTTAATGAGTTTCGTCACTGCAGTATTCCTGACACGTGTCATTATGTCGCTGATTGTGCAGTCGAATTACGCCAACAATAAAAAAGGCTGGTTCGGAGTTAAGCAAAAAAATATTCATAATATTGCTGAAGGTAAAGATATTGAAGATTTATCATCTCCATGGGACCGCTTTGATTTCGTCAAGCATGCGAATAAGTTTTTCGCGCTGAGCGGACTCATCGTAGCTGCAGGATTAATCATTCTATTTATTTTTAAACTGAATCTCGGTATCGACTTTACCAGCGGTACGAGAGCAGATATTGTGACAGACGGGACTGCGACAGTGCAGCAGGTTGAAAGTGAACTTGAGACATTGGGCATACCGCCTGAAAACCTGACGATGTCAGGTGAAGATACAATTGTTGCACGCTATGGTACAGATCTTCCTCAGGAAGATGTCACAGCAATGCAGTCGCACTTCAATGAGCTTTACGGCAGTGACCCGATGGTCAGTACAGTCAGTCCGGTAATCGGACAGGAGCTGGTGCAAAATGCAATTATTGCATTAATCATCGCCTCAATTGGTATTATCATTTATGCATCCATTCGTTTTGAATGGCGCATGGCATTACCGGCAGTTATTGCGCTGATGCATGATGTCTTTGTCATTCTTGCAGTATTTTCAATTTTCCGCATCGAAGTGGACATTACGATAATTGCTGCGGTCTTAACTGTTGTCGGTTATTCGATTAATGACACCATTGTAACGATGGACAGAATACGTGAAAACAACCGTAAGATTAAAGTTATTAGAAGTGAAGATGAGATCAATGTTATTATCAACCGTTCATTAAGACAAACAGCAACGCGTTCAATCAATACGATACTGACGGTATTAATCGTCGTTGTCTTTCTCGTGCTGTTCGGCGCAACATCAATCTTTAACTTCTCGCTGGCACTGTTAATCGGTCTCGTCAGCGGTGTGTATTCATCGTTCTTTATCGCGATTCAGCTGTGGGGTGTATTAAAACGCAGACAGTTCAGAAAGTCGGGCGGAGAAATTGTCGTCTACAGTGAAAAATCAAAAAATGATGATAAAGTGTTAGTATAAGAATAGTAAATCAAAACGTCCGGGTGCGCCTGGACGTTTTTTAAAAAGGTGATAATTATGTTTACATCAAAATATACATGGCAGGTAAGGGAACGTACTGAAAAATTAAGTGAAGACATTAAAAAAGAATATAAATTAAACCATCTTGAAACGACACTGCTGGAAAACCGCGGATATAATACTCCGGATAAAGTCGATGAGATTTTAGCGCCGGCGGAATACAACTGGCAGTATATACCGAATATTAATGAAGCGGCTGAAATGATTCAAAAACATCTCTATGCCGGCAACCGGATTTTAATTTACGGTGACTATGACGCGGATGGCATTACCAGCACAACGATTCTTTATGATGCACTGAAAGAGAAAAATGAAAATGTTTTTTATTTTATCCCGAACAGAATGGAACACGGTTACGGGCCGAACTATGATTTTTTTGAATTTGAAGTTGTCGGAAATGCCGATCTTGTAATTACGGTTGATAATGGTGTGGCCGCAGCGAAGGAAATTGCACTGCTCCGTGAAAATAACATCGATGTGGTGATTATTGACCACCATGCTTTTGCCGATGAAATTCCGGATGCTGTAATTGTCCACGCAGGATATCCTGACAGTAAATATCCATTCCAGGAACTGGCCGGTGTCGGTGCAGCATACAAAGTACTTGAGTCATTGGGTCTCCAGAAAGATGAATATCTCGGTCTTGCTGCTATCGGCACAGTCGCAGATATCGTCTCGATGACAGATGAAAATAAATCACTTGTTACAAAAGGGCTCGCTGTGCTCAATCAGCAAATGCCGCTCGGTTTATCGACGCTGTTAAAAATGAGTAATCACTCAGGTACAATTGATGAGGAAACAATCGGTTTTACTATTGCGCCGAGACTAAATGCGACAGGCAGAATGGACGAAGCATCAATCGGTGTGGAGCTGTTAATGGCCGATGATGAAAACCGCGCATATGAAATTGCTTCAGGCATTGAAGAATTGAACACCGAAAGAAAAGCACTCGTTGAAATGATTTATAAAGAAGCATCGGCACAGGTCAATCAAAATAATGAAATCAATATTGTGACAGGTGAAGACTGGC
This sequence comes from Jeotgalicoccus psychrophilus DSM 19085, assembly GCF_000425845.1. Classification (GTDB taxonomy): domain Bacteria; phylum Bacillota; class Bacilli; order Staphylococcales; family Salinicoccaceae; genus Jeotgalicoccus; species Jeotgalicoccus psychrophilus. The sequence continues at coordinate 214,680 of NZ_AUEF01000001.1, read as the reverse complement.
ATCAGGGTGTTTTAGGGATAGTAGCATCAAGACTGGTCGATCAGTTCGGCAAGCCGGCTATTGTAATGAGCAGTGATTTTGATGTATTTAAAGGATCGGCACGTTCTATCGAAGGCATTGACCTGCTCAGTGTACTAAAAAAACATCAGGATTATTTCGCAACACTCGGCGGTCATTCACAAGCACTCGGCTTATCCGTTTATGAAGACTCGATTAATGAATTTAAAGAAACTGTGACAGCATATTTTAATAACCTTGAATTGAACTTAAAACCGATTCAGTATATTGATTATAAAATTACCAATGATAATTTAACGCTGAAAGATTTTGAGAGAATCCGCAGATTAAAACCTTTCGGCAAGGACTTTAACAAGCCCGTATTTATGATTACAAACCAGACGGTTAAAAGTATCCGTCAGGTCGGCAAGGATTTATCCCATATTAAAATTACACTCCAGGAACTGGATATTGATATTATCGGCTTTAAATTCGGCTTTCTGCACAATGAAGTTCAGCCTGGAGATAAAATCAGTCTGATTGGTTCTTTAAACATTAATGATTTTAATCATAAACGCACGCTGCAGATGGTGCTGCTCGATGCACGTATCGACGATCTGCAGATTATAGATATGCGCGCAAAGAATGAACAGGATTTTTCACTGATAAAACAGGATGATCTGTTTGTCACAAGTGAAGATAATGATGGTAAAAATAATTACTTCACATACGGTGAGTCACTGCCGATTGCGGTCAGCACTTTAGTGCTTCGGGATATTCCTTACGACCTTGAAGAATTGAAGACGACGATGAAAGGACTGCAGGCTTCTAAAATTATCGTTATCTTCAACGATAAAAATGAATTGTTCTTTGAAGGACTGCCATCGAAGCAATTAATTGAGTCTGCGGATGAAATAATAATGAAGGCAAAAGACGGGGCGATTGATTTATCAATTCATGCGCCGCATCTTGCTGAGAGAATAGGCACATCGATGAGAAACTTAAAAATTATTATCGATATTTTAGCAGATTTGTCACGAATTCGGCTCGAAAGTGGTATAGTATATAAGGATGAAGTACAGAGCTCAATTCATATAGAAAACAGTCAATATTTAAAACGCTTAACTACTAAAATTGAAGCCGAAGCCAAACTTAAAATGTCTTCCGGCCAAAATATGAAAGATTATTTACGTACATTAATTACAACGTAAATTGGAGGAAATTATGGATTTAAAACAGTATGTATCAGAAGTTGAAAACTGGCCAAAAGAAGGTGTCAGTTTTAAAGACATCACTACGATTATGGACAACGGTCCTGCATATAAATATGCAACTGACCAGATTGTAGAGTACGCCGATGCGAAAGATGTGGATATCGTTGTCGGACCTGAAGCGCGCGGATTTATTATCGGCTGCCCGGTAGCCTACAGCATGGAAATCGGGTTTGCACCGGTACGTAAAAAAGGTAAATTACCTCGCGAAGTACTGGAGTTCGAATACGAACTTGAATATGGCACAAACCTGCTGACAATGCACAAAGATGCGATTAAACCCGGTCAGCGTGTGCTGATTACGGATGATCTCTTAGCAACCGGCGGTACGATCATGGCGACGATTAAATTAATCGAAGCAATGGGCGGCATTGTAGTCGGAATTGCATTCCTTATTGAACTTGAGTATTTAAATGGAATGGATTTGCTCGAAGGTTATGATACAATTTCATTAATCACTTATGAAAGTTAAGAAAAGCCTGTAAATACAGGCTTTTTTCTATAGGTTCGGTTTCTTTAGACATTTATTTGTAGTATTATTATTTTATATATAAATTTCAGGGAAGGGTGGCGTGATCATGGATAAGGAATACCCGTATACAGCAATAGATGTTTTCAATATGTGCGGTGATTATCTCGATGACAGCGATATGCTGCTGATCAAAAAAGCATATGAGCTGGCACATGAAGCACACGAGGGACAGTTCCGTAAGAATGGTCTGCCATATATTGCACACCCTGTACAGGTTGCGGGAATTTTAGCAGAGCTGAAACTCGATGCACCGACAATTGTTGCAGGATTTTTGCATGATGTCGTTGAAGATACCCAGTATACATATGATGATTTAATCGGCATGTTCAATGAAGAAGTGGCGATTATCGTAGATGGTGTAACGAAACTTGAAAAAGTAAAATACCGTTCTCAGCAGGAGCAGCAGGCTGAAAATCACCGTAAACTGTTTATCGCAATTGCGAAAGATATCCGTGTGATTTTAGTAAAACTTGCTGACCGTCTTCACAATATGCGCACGCTGAAAGCAATGCCTGAAGAAAAACAGGTGCGTATCTCGCGTGAAACGCTGGAAATATATGCACCGCTCGCTCACCGTCTTGGTATTTCAAGCATTAAATGGGAGCTTGAAGATATAGCACTCAGATACATAGAGCCTGGACAGTATTTCCGTATTGTCAGTCTGATGAAAAAGAAACGCAGTGAACGGGAAAATGTTATTGACGAAGCTATTGAAAAAATAGATTCAGAGCTCGATGACAGTTCGGTGGAACATAACTTATCCGGACGTCCGAAACATATATACAGTATTTACAAAAAAATGCAGAAGCAGTCAAAACAGTTCGAACAGATATTTGATCTGCTCGCAATCCGTGTACTCGTCAACGATGTGAAAGACTGTTACGCAGCACTCGGTATAATTCATACAATATGGCGTCCGATGCCGGGCAGATTTAAAGACTATATTGCAATGCCGAAACCGAATATGTACCAGTCACTTCATACGACTGTAGTCGGACCGAACGGCGATCCGCTTGAGATTCAGATTCGCACACATGAAATGCATGAAATCGCAGAACATGGTGTGGCTGCACACTGGGCATATAAAGAAGGTGTCGATGCGGACAAAGCTTCGCTCGATGCACGCCTTGACTGGTTTAAAGATATCGTCGGCAACGAGACGGATAACCCTGATGCAGAGGAATTTATGGCTGCATTAAAAACGGATCTATTAAGCGATAAAGTATACGTCTTTACACCGGACGGTGATGTTATTGAACTGCCGCAGGGCGCAATTCCGATTGACTTCGCTTATCAGGTTCACTCCGAAGTAGGGAACAAGATGGTCGGTGCCAAAGTAAATGGTAAAATCGTCCCGATTGACCATGAACTTGAAACAGGAGACATTTTAGAAATCAGAACGAGCAAGCAGTCTTACGGACCAAGTATCGACTGGATGAAAATGGTCAAAACATCGAGTGCACGCAATAAAATCCGTTCATTCTTTAAGAAACAGGACCGTAAAGTAAACATTGAAAAAGGACGTCAGGCTGTTGACCTTGAAATTAAAGCGCGCGGTTATAATCCTGATGACGTCATTCATGATTCTAATGTAGACAGTGTTCTTTCACGATATAATCTGAACGAAGAAGATGATTTGTTTGCGATGATCGGCTTCGGCGGAGTGACAGCGAATCAGGTGACGAACCGTCTCCTTGAAAAAATTAAGGAAACAGAACTGAAGTCGAACCAGATTGAAGAGATTGACCGCAGACATCATTATAAGGAAATTACGACAGAGTCCGGTGTATATGTTGAGGGTATGGATAATATGCTTATCAATTTATCCAAATGCTGCAATCCGATTCCGGGAGACGACATTATCGGTTATATAACAAAAGGGCACGGCGTAAAAGTACATGTGGCAACCTGTCCGAACATTATGCATGAAACCGAACGTCTGATCGATGTTGAATGGGTCGGCAACAAGAGTCTCGATAAGCGGTATCAGGTTGATCTCGAAATTACAGGCTACGACCGCAACGGTCTGGTCAATGAAATTTTAAATTTAATTTCCAGTTTGAAAGTGCCGATTACACGAGTTAACGGACACGCAGACGAAACGAAACAGGCAAAAGTCAGTTTATCGATTATGGTGCCGAACAAGCATGAACTGCACCGTGCAGTCGACAGAATTAAACAATTAAAAGACATATACAGCGTTGAACGCGTATTTAAGTGAGGTATAGAGATGAAAATCATTTTACAGAAGGTTTCACACGCACTGGTTGCCAACAACGAAATGTTTAATGAAATTAATGACGGCTACTGTTTATTAGTAGGTGTCAGCAAATCATCTACTGAAGACGACGCCCGCATTCTTGCAAGAAAGATTGCAAATGCCCGTGTTTTTGAAGATAAAGACGGTAAAATTAATTTATCGATAAAAGAAGTCGGCGGAGAAATTTTAAGTGTGTCGCAGTTTACACTGTATGCATCCACTTTAAAAGGCAACCGTCCGAGTTTTACTGAAGCGGCTTCAGGCGAAGATGCACGAGTACTTTATAAAGTATTTAACGAAGCACTCCGCGCTGAAGATATCGTCGTTAAAGAAGGCTTTTTCGGGGAACATATGGATGTGAGGCTGACAAATGACGGTCCCATTACTATTATTTACGAAGCCGAGGGCGGTAAAGTTATCTGATGGATTCACTTAAATCAATCTTCAAAAAAACTGCGGAAGCAATCGGTTATTTCCTTAAGTACAAAAAGCATCTGTACGTTAAACCGCTCTTTTTTATAATTATTGCGCTGGGTATAGTGTTAATTTCGGTTTACGTTTATAAAAATGTCATACATGAACCGGAAGAATTAATTACTATGGACTTCACAGGTAATGAAGAAGCAGTGAGTTATGATTTCAGCGGTACGACAGTGGCACTTGATCCGGGACACGGCGGGGATGACCCCGGTGCGCCGAGCAATTACGGGGAAGATGAAGACCATGTAGTTTACTCAATCGCTTCACAGCTTGAGAGTCAGCTGATTGCAGCGGGAGCAGAGGTAATTATGACCCGCGGAGAGGACGAAACTGTCAGTCTCGATGACCGTAAAGTCGAAGCGGATTTATTTATCAGTCTGCACAGTGACGCTTTTGATGACCCTGCAATTTCAGGGTTCACGACATTTTATACTTATCCGAACCAGGAAGACTTCGGCAAGCATTTAAATGCTGCGCTCGATGAGCATTCTCTTCTTTATAACCGCGGCAATCAGGTCATGGAGTACCAGGTCGTCTGGCAGCTCGATTATTCCGGAGTATTAATTGAACTCGGCTATTTAAGCAATGAGTTCGATGATTATATTTTAAATCAGGAAGAATATCAGGGCGAAATGGTTACGGCAATTATGGAAGGCATAGACAGTTATTTAAGTCGTTAGCTTGACAAAGATAAGCAATCTGACTATTATAAAGAGAATAATTCAACTTAATATATTTCCTTCTTAACGAAGAGAATATCAATAATGAGACACAGAGAAATTCACCCAGGCTGAAAGTGAATACTTCAAATGATATTTGCCGACACTTCGAATCAGAGAAGCTGTATATACAGCGGTCACAGCCGTTATCTGTAATAGAGAGCACTTTTTTGTGCTGAACTTAGGGTGGCACCACGACCATTTCGTCCCTTATACCGTTTTTCGGTATAAGGGATTTTATTTTTTTTATAAAAAAACAGGAGTGATAATTATGATACAGGTACCAAGAGGCACACAGGATATATTGCCAAAAGAGTCATATAAATGGCAGTTTATCGAGAAAAAACTTCATGAAATTGCGAAAAATTATAACTACGATGAAATCCGCACACCGATGTTCGAATCAACTGATCTCTTTGTCAGAGCAGTGGGCGGCTCAACAGATATTGTAAATAAAGAAATGTATACATTTCAGGATAAAGGCGACCGCAGCTTAACACTGCGTCCGGAAGGTACTGCACCCGTAGCACGCAGCTACATTGAAAACAAAATGCAGCACAATGTTGAACAGCCGGTTAAATTATTCTATGTAGCACCGATGTTTCGTTATGAGCGCAAACAGAAAGGACGCTACCGCCAGTTTGTTCAGTTCGGCGTTGAGGCAATCGGTGTTGAAGATCCATTAATCGATGTGGAAATTCTAAGCATGCTGATGCACATTTACCAGTCATTCGGTCTTAAGAATCTGAAGCTAGTCATTAACTCTATCGGAGATATTGACAGCAGAACACAATATAACAAAGCGCTTGTAGAACACTTCTCACCGCGCATCGATGAATTCTGTCACGACTGTCAGACACGCATTGATTCAAATCCGATGCGTATTCTCGACTGTAAAAAAGATCACGATCACGAGCTTGTTAAATCGGCACCGCGTATTTATGACTATTTAAACGATGAGTCAAAAGCGTATTTTGAAACAGTTAAGGCAAAACTTGATGAGTTGGATATTAAATACGAAGTGGATTACAACCTTGTGCGCGGACTCGATTACTACACGCACACTGCGTTTGAGCTGATGAGCGATGCTGAAGGCTTTGGTGCCATTACAACATTATGCGGCGGGGGGCGCTACAACGGTCTCTTAGAGATGATAGACGGCCCTGCCAAGACTGGCATCGGCTTTGCTTTAAGTATTGAGCGTCTACTGCTTGCACTTGAAGCAGAAGGTATCGATATTCCAGAAAATAAAGGTATCGATATTTATGTCTGCACAATGACTGATCAAGCACGTGATACTGCAGGTACACTGCTTCACAAATTACGTTCCCGCGGTGTCAGTGCGGATATGGATTATGAAAACCGCAAACTGAAAGCACAGATGAAAGATGCTGACAGAAAGAAAGCACGCTATACTATCGTGCTTGGTGAAGATGAGTTACAGAGCAGTCAGGCCGAACTGAAAGAAATGGCGACAGGCGAAACTAAAAAATTATCATTTGAAGAAATAATTAATACACTGGAGGAATTGTAGATGACACGTATATATTCTAATGAAGTAACAATGGATACAGTTGAAGAATCAATTCATCTGCAGGGCTGGGTACAAAAAAGACGTGACCTTGGCGGACTGATTTTTATCGATTTAAGAGATAAAAACGGGCTGATTCAAGTTGTCTTTAACCCTGACGTATCTAAAGAAGCGTTAACGATTGCCGATAAAATCCGTACGGAATTTGTAGTGGATATTAAAGGTACTGTTAAAAAACGTGACGCAAAACAGGTGAACAAAAATATTGAATCCGGTGAAATAGAAGTTTACGCTGAAGAAATTGAAATTCTGGCAAAATCCAAAACACCGCCTTTCCAAGTAAGCGATGACAATATCAATGAAGATACGCGTTTGAAATACCGCTATATTGATTTGCGCCGTCCAAAACTTCAGGGGATTCTAAAAACACGTTCTAAAATTAATAAAGCAGTCAGGGACTTTTTAGCTCAGGAAGATTTCATGGATATTGAAACACCTGTACTGTCCAAGTCGACACCCGAAGGCGCGCGTGACTATTTAGTGCCGTCACGTGTTCACCCGGGCGAATTTTACGCATTGCCGCAGTCTCCGCAAATTTACAAACAGCTGTTAATGCTGTCGGGTATGGAACGCTACTATCAGATTGTTAAATGTTTCCGCGATGAAGACCTCCGTGCTGACAGACAGCCTGAGTTTACACAAATCGATATTGAGAAATCATTCACCGATCAGGAAGATATTATCGACATGAACGAGCGTCTGATTCAGTATGTGATGAAAACGGTTAAAGGTCTCGACATTCCTGCACCGTTTCCGCGTATTACGTATGATGACGCAATGGCACGCTACGGTGTAGACAAGCCGGATACACGCTTTGGACTGGAACTTCAGGATTTAAGCGAATTCAGCAGCACCGTTGACTTTAAAGTATTTAAAGCAGCGGTTGAATCAGGCGGTTCTGTTAAGGCGATTGTTGTAGAAGGCGCTGCACCTGATTTTTCGCGTAAAGACATCGACAAACTTGAAGCATTCGTGAAAAACTACGGAGCAAAAGGTCTTGCGTGGATGAAAGTAAATGAAGACGGACTGCAGGGGCCGATTGCTAAATTCTTCGACGATGAGAAGAAACAGGAATTGTCTGAAACACTGTCTCTGAAAACTGATGATCTTGTATTATTCGTAGCAGATAAAGACTCCGTTGTACATGCGGCACTCGGCAACCTGCGCAATAAACTTGGTAAAGACCTTGGATTAACTGATAAAGAACAGTTTAACTTTATCTGGGTTACTGACTGGCCTTTATTCGAATACGACGAAGATCTCGGACGCTACTTTGCAGCACATCATCCGTTTACTTCGCCTAAAAAAGAAGATATCGACAAGCTTGAAACTGCACCGCATGAAGTTAAAGCGAATGCATATGATATCGTCTTAAACGGTTATGAACTTGGCGGGGGCTCTATCCGCATCAGTGATGCAGAACTGCAGGAGAGAATGTTCAGAGCACTTGGTTTCACTGATGAAGAACGAGACAGCCAGTTCGGTTTCCTGATTGAAGCATTCCAGTACGGCGCACCGCCGCACGGCGGAATTGCATACGGTCTTGACCGTTTTGTAATGCTTTTAACAGGTTCTGATAATATCCGCGACGTTATTGCATTCCCTAAAACACAAAATGCGAGCGATCTGATGATGAATGCACCGTCAGATGTATCGGCAGCACAGTTAAAAGAACTTCATATCGACGTGGCAGTTGATAAAGACTAAGAGAATTGGGTAAACTAAAATTGTAAGATCTTAGTTTATCTTTTTTATTTTGGAGGAGGCGTATATGCAGTCATTTCTTGATCCAAATGCACAGACGGTACAGATAGGTGATTTCAATCATGTGAGCTATCTGCTTGGTATATAAATTATTTTATTTTTACTGTTTAAATTTCGGAATCAGATTAAAGAAAATTCCGGGCTTGTAATGCTCGGTATATTGATTTTTGCTGTAGTTCAGCGAATCGTAAGTGTCAGTTATTACCTTATAATCGGTGAGTTTACTGTAACAGATTCACTCCCTCTGCATATCTGCAGACTAGTGTGTTACTTAATCATTATTCAATTTTTCATTAAAAAGAAATGGCTCGATCAGGTAATTTTCTATTTCGGATTATTTGCATATGCATCTTTCGTATACCCTGTTGGTATTTCACCGGCACTGCACATGCTGGGTATGTCGTTCTTTATGCTGCACAGTTTGATTATCGTTTATCCGATTATCCGGTATTTTACAAACGGATTTGTGCCGTCACTTAGAGGGGCATTCCAGTCCGCAATATTATTTGCTGTTTACTTAACTGGTATGCAGCTCTTGAACAACGCTATCGGCAGCAACTACTTCTATACTGAAGACAGACCGTTTATGCATGACCTGAGTGATCCGGTATACTTCTTTTTGAATATGTTCGGGATAGGAATCGGCTTTGTGATTGTCGCATTAATTATTCGTTTAAGTATTAATTTATTTAACAGCAGAAAAAATAAAACTGAAAACAAAAAAGAGGAAACACCGGTATAAAACTGGTGTTTCCTTTAGTATTTACCAGAGTTTAAAGCCTTTGGCTCCTGGAATTTCTTCTGTAAACATTTGTGTAATCGGTACTGTATATGCAATCAGTATAAGGAATATTGTAATAATAATTAACAAGCGCCAGTTCTCCACCCATTTAACAACAGGTGCGTCCTGGTCCATAAACATTGCTACCGGGAATTCTTCAATGTCATCTGCTTTAGGGCCGGTAATCAGTTTTAAGAACATCAGAATTGCGATAATGATCGCGATAAACAGAAATGATCCGCCGACAGCCTGCATGACCTGATAGGTAATCCATTCTGTGGCCACTTCAGCTCCGCCGTACTCTGAATATGTAGAGCGTCTTGGTGCGCCGCGAAGGCCAGCCCAGTGCATCGCCAATGACATGATTCCCATGCCGAGCGCCCAAGTGTAGGCGAGGAACAGGCCAAGTCTGTTAGCAATTTTATCGATTTTTCTGCCTGTAATGTGCGGCAGCAGGAACAGCATTGCAGCGAAATATGTCAGAATAACCGGCGCACCAACTGTAATATGGAAGTGTCCGACAATCCATATTGTATTGTGAACGACCTGGTTCATCTGGCCTGAGGCATTAATAATACCGCCGAGGCCGCCTGGAATGAAGAACAGCATACCAATGAATACGAGTACGAAGCGTGCATCTGTCCAAGGAAGCTTTTTAAACCAGTCAAGCAGTCCTTTAGCGCCCTGTTTACGTCCGTATGTTTCAAATACAGCAAACATACTGAATGCAGTCATCAGTGAAGGAATGATGACCATAAACGTCAGTACAACCTGCAGACCTTTCCAGAATGCATCGATTCCCGGATCAACCAGCTGGTGGTGAATACCGACGGGAATACTGAAAAATAAAAACAGCACGAAAGAGACACGGGCCAGGTTATCAGAAAATCCTTTTGTCCCGAGTACTTTCGGAATTACTGCATACCATATCATATAGGCAGGGAGCAGCCAGAAGTATACGAGCGGATGGCCGAAGTACCAGAACAAAGTACGGCTCAGCGTAATATTAATCGTTTCAACCCAGCCGAGTGACCATGGAATAAACTGGAATATTACAGTAGTTGCTACACCGATAGTACAGACGATCCACATGACGTTGTTAATTGCAGTCATATAGCTTAAGAGCGGTGTTTTATGTCCTTTGTTTTCTTTACGCCATCTGAAATATCTCATCAGCTGTCCGGCAACTGAAACCCATGTGCCGACAATAACAAGAGTGAGGCCGATGTAGTGAAGAACATGCGCCTGCAGCGGTGCGTAAAATGTATATAAAACAGATGCTTCATTCATTGCGATCATTGCAGCGGACATTAAGGTTCCGACTGTCATTACCCAGAAACCAATCCAGCCGAGCGTACGCTCTTTATTGTTAAATACTCCTGCAGTTCTCGACAAGGCTGCGATCTGAAAACCCATGATGAAAAAGAATGTCATTACGAGCGCAAGGATTACACCGTGCAATGTTAATAGCTGATAGTAGCCGATGCCAAACGGCAATTCAAAATGGCCGGAACGGACGAGTGTCTGCAAGAGACCGGCAGTGCCGCCGATTAATAAAGCAAAAGCGACCCAGAACATGTTCGCTAAGACGAGTTTTCCATCTTTCGGATTTACTCTTGTCTTACTTGAGAAAATTTCAGAACCGGTATAGTTAGTCATGATCCGTACCTCCATCTACTACTTTCAGCGTCGATGTCATATCCGTATGGCCGACGCCGCAATATTCATTACAGACGATAAGATGCTCACCGGGATCATCAAATGTCATCTCATATGTAGAAATTAAGCCCGGTTCCGCCATCATATTAATGTTCGTGCCAACCACTTGAAAACCGTGAACAACGTCAGGACTGGTCACGTGTATTTTTACGGTAGAACCTGCAGGGATTTCGACTTCCCCTGGTTCGTACATAAAAGCACTGGCGATAAAGTACAGATCATAGTCATAATCGCCTTCAGTTGCTTTCTTCAAGCCCGGCTCACTGAACCGTGCATCTTCACGGATATGTTCCGGATGAATTGTTTCAATACCGCTTGCAGCCGGCGTATGTCCGCCGTGAACAGCTGAAATACCTAAAATAATTAAAAATATTGCAAGAGAAGCTGTTCCTAAAGAAATCCATATCTTTTCGTATTTATGCATATCGGTTCACCTTACATCCTTTCCATAAATAATATAAATACAGCGAACCAGCTTAAAAGCATCAGTCCGCCAATTGCCATAACCATCATAAAGGTACCTCGTAAATCAAGTTTGTGATGATCATCTTCATCGTGCTTTTCTTCTTCTTTTTTTCTGTCCTGTTCTTCAGCCATGATTTCACCTTCTTTTTCAGACGTTTTGTATAGGTAAATTGTAAAATACTTTCATTTATAAAAAAGTGATAAATCTCACATTTTGTGATAATATTTAAGCAAATGACGAGGGAGCAGAAAATGACTAATAAAATAATTTTTTACCCTGACGAGCTCATTAGCCAAATCGAAAAAAACGGTAATAGAATTACGTTTAAGAAGGGTGAGTTTATATACCATCCGGGCGATCCGACTGCTTATATTTATATCATTCAAAAAGGACAGGTTTTTATCAGCAGAATGCATGCAGAGGGTGCAGAACTCGCAACCAGCCTGCTAAAGGAAAAAGGGATATTCGGAGCAGTGACGCTGTTTTGCGGGCCTAAGGCGCATACAGCTTCAGCGAAGGCGAAAACTGATATTACGGTATACAGACTTCCTCAAAAAGAGTTTGAAGGGCTCGTTTTAAATAACGAAGAAATAAAAACAGAGTGGATGCGCTGGATAGAAATAGACCGTCAGCGCGCGATTACGAAAATACGTGATAGCGTAATGTACGGCAAACTCGGGGCGTTGTGTTCGAATTTAATCCGGCTGTCGAATTCTTTTGGAGAAACAGTTCCGGAAGGGATCCGTATTACTATAAAAATTACGAATCAGGAACTCGGACTGATTTGCGGCACGTCGAGAGAAGTCATAAACAGACTGCTCGGGGATCTTAAAAGACAAGGGGTTATATCTGTCGAGCAGAAGATAATTACGATACATGACATGGATAAATTACGTCATTTAATCAACTGTGAAAACTGTCATATAGATGTTTGCCAAGTTTTTTAAAGCGCTTTCATGCTTTTTAGTTTACATATAAAAAATATATGGTATTATTAAATTAATAGAAAATCCTGAAGAGTTCGTGATGTGTTGACTTATATTTTGACCTAACACTTTTTTTATCGGGAGCTTAATTGGTTTTCCTTCAAAAAACAAGCCTATGAACGTAATAGGACGTTTGGAGTTGGAAACAGGGCACCCACCTGCAAATAGCAGGCCAAAATAATCAACTATAACACACGGCTTACATTGGGTATTTCGGTAGTCACCAAGTTTACTTGGTGGCTATTTTTATGTAGTTTTTTATGTGTTTTCTAAAAATTAATAATTTTACTCGAGTTATTATAAAAGTTATATAGAGCGCGCTCTACTGTGAGATTTCGGTGGCGCGCATTTGGTGTTTGTGTGCCACCGTGGAACTCACTGACCGTGTAGTGGGTTTACTCAGTCAATGAGCGATGATTATTTCCATAATAAGTATTAAGGACATAAAAAAATCCCGCCAAAAAGGACGGGGTTTAACTAAAACTATTTCTTTCTGCCGTAATCTGAGTCTTTGTTCATTTTCTTCAAATTATGATAAGTCTCGTTCAGCGATGCTTCGTATTTGCTGATGCCGTCGTCTTTATAGTAGCGCTGATTAATCAGCGTGTCAGGCAGATATTGCTGAGCGACGACGTGGTTTGGATGATTGTGAGGGAATTTGTAACCAACCGCATTGCCGAGCTCTTTAGCACCTTTGTAATGACCATCGCGAAGATGTCTCGGCACGGCGCCGCTGCGGCCTTTTCGTACGTCTGACAGTGCATTATCGATACTTGAGATGGCTGTATTCGATTTTGGTGAGAGTGCGAGTTCAATAACTGCCTGCGATAAAGGGATTCTCGCTTCCGGGAAACCAAGCCGCTCTGCACTGATAATTGCATCGAGTGTGCGTGATGCGATATTTGGATTAGCTAATGATACGTCTTCGTAACTGATAACTAGGAGGCGTCTTGCTATCGTCACAAGATCTCCTGCTTCAATCAGTCGCGCGAGATAGTGCAGTGAGGCATCGACGTCACTGCCGCGGATCGATTTTTGCAGCCCGCTCATAACATCGTAGTGCATGTCGCCGTCTTTATCGTGCAGAAATGCAGCTTTCTGCATGCAGTCGAGTGCGTCCTTGAGTGTTATTTTAATTACTTCATCATCGTTTTTTTCAGTGCTTAAAGCTGCAAGTTCGAGCGCGTTTAGTGCGCTTCGGACGTCACCATGGGCTGATGTGACAAAGTGTTCAACAGCGTCGTCTTCTATTTCGATATTGTATTCACCGAGTCCGCGTTCTGCATCGTTTAAAGCACGGTGAATGGCAGTTTTTATATCTTCAATATCCAGCGGTTCAAGTTCGAAGATTTGAGTTCTCGAACGGATGGCAGGGTTAATGGCATGAAAAGGATTGGATGTTGTGGCTCCGATTAAAATAATCGTGCCTTTCTCAAGATGCGGAAGCAGGAAATCCTGTTTCGCCTTATCGAGTCGATGAATTTCATCAAGCAGCAGAATAACGCTGCCGCTCATTTTCCCTTCTTCTGCAACAATTTGCATATCTTTCTTTGTATCCGTCACGGCGTTCAGCGTGCGGAATTTATATTTAGTTGAACCTGCAATCGCGCTGGCGATACTGGTTTTACCAATGCCAGGCGGTCCATACAGTATCATAGAAGACAGTCGTTTCGCATCGACCATTCTTCTGATAATACCGCCTTTTCCGACAAGATGCTGCTGGCCGAGGACTTCGTCAATCGACTCGGGGCGCATACGGTAACTTAATGGTTGTTTATTCATAGTATTTCACCTTATTTTAAAAGATATGTTATATTTAATTATAATATAAAAAGTACATGAACTAAAATTATTGAGGTGTAACAATGAAAATATCCACAAGAGGAAGATATGGTTTATATTTTATGCTGACGCTTGCGAAAGATTACGGCGTTAAAAAACGCAGTGTAAAGTCTGTCGCAACAGAGCGCGACATCAGTGATCTCTATTTAGAGCAGATTGTTGCCAACTTAAAGAAAGACGGTCTGGTTAAAAGTACGAGAGGTGCTTACGGAGGCTATGAGCTGAATTTTGCCCCCGACGAAATTACAGTTGGTCAGGTATTCAGTGCAGTTGAAGAAAATATTATGATTGTCGATGCTGATAACCATGAAACTAAAAATGAAAGTTTCCTGTGGAAACGTATCAGAGATGCAGTGAACGATGTGCTGGATCATACGACCCTGCACGATATCGTCGATAATGATACGGACGACTTCGACGGCTATATGTTCTATATTTAATAATACTAATAAAAATCGCACCTGACTCGTATACGAGCAAGTGCGATTTTTAATTTAAAACCGTCCGGATTTAACGATAGACCATAACAGCCATGCGAACATACCCATAGCAAATATCGCGGCGATTTCTATAATCGGAATTCTGAAGATGATACTGCCTTCACCGAGTATTGCCGAACCGACAATTAAACCGACCATAATTATACTGAAGGCGAGGAGCACGATACTGAACGACAGTCTGTTAATGACTCTGTCGAGGTGTTTGGAAAACTGAGAACGGCCTTTAACATCGATTTCTATCGGCAGGTTCTGGTTTTTTAATCCTTTTGAGAAAGTGTGAACATTTTCTGTCACTTCTCTTAATTCACTGGCAAGCTGCTGTACCTCATCGATTTGGAAGTTTATCAGATTTTTCGGATTGTAGCGTTCCAGGAGCAGTGCTTTACCGAATGGTTCGGCAACATCCATAATACTGAAATCAGGGTCCAGCTGACTGACAACACTTTCCAGTGTTAACAATGTTTTCGCCAGTATAGTAAAGTCCTGCGGCAGTTTAATTTTATACTTATTGGAAATACCGAATAAGTCATTCACTGCATCGCTGAAATTGAGTTTTGCCAGCGGCACATCGTAATACTTATCGCGCATAATTTCTGCTTCGCGGTTTAAGTCGCGCATCGATACATCACCGGGAACAACACCCATTTTAACGATGGCTTTGACAACGCCGGAGGAGTCTTTTCGCATCAGTGATATGAGCAGGGAACCGAAGTTGCTTTTCAAATCGCTGGTCAGCCTGCCAATCATACCGAAGTCTAAAAAGACGAGCGTGCCGTCTTCTAAAACACTCACGTTCCCGGGGTGCGGGTCACCGTGGAAATATCCCTCTTCAAAAATCTGCTGGAATATTGCTTTTGCCAGAGTATCTGCAAGTTCACTCCTGTTAATATTCATCTCATCAAGCTTGTCAAAGTGATTTACAGGTATACCTTTAATGAAATCCATCGCCATGACATTTTTTGTAGAATATTCCCAGTATATTTCAGGGATTTTTATATTGGCGTCATTTTTGTGAGTTTTCCCTATACGTTCAACATTACGTGCTTCGATTGTATAGTCGAGCTCATTAATCAGCGCATCGGAAAATTCTTCAATCATGTCGGTCACCTGATAGTTACGTGCCCATTCCAGATTGGATTCAGCAAGCACCGCCAGATGACGGAGTATTTCAAGATCTGTACGGACAGTTTTTTCAATGTTTGGACGCTGAACTTTTACAGCTACATCCTCGCCGGTGTGCAGCATTGCACGGTGAACCTGCCCAATTGACGCTGAACCGACAGGCTCATCATCAAATATCATAAAGAGCTTATCAATCGGTGCTTCGAGTGATTCCTCAATTAATCTGCGTGCTTCAGCTGCCGGGAAGGGTGCCACATGGCTTTGAAGCTTTTCCAGTTCTTTAATTAAGTCAGGCGGAAGCAGATCGGCTCTCGTTGAGGCAATCTGTCCGAGTTTAATAAATGTCGTGCCCATCTCTTCGATAAAGATGCGAATTCTTTCTGCATACGTTTTCTCGAGAACGTCATTATTCTGCTGGCGCATTAAAATACGCTTAGGCAGTGAAATCACACGGTCCAGGCCGATTTCTTCTATAAGGAAGCCGAGTCCGCTTTTTGAAAACTGCATTGCAATTTCGCGGTATCGGTTAATATAATTTACCCGTGTCTGAAGACTCATATGCCGGTCACTCCTAAAATTTAAATACTACTTTCCATTATAGATGTGCACGTATTTTAGTTAAAGGATAATCCCTTAGAAAAATTCCTTGAATAACGCTCTGATTGAAGGTTTGTGATGTTCAGTCTTAATAGCGAACATCATGCTGTACTCTGTAGAGCCCTGATTCATCATGCGAATGTTTACTTTTTCTGCTGCGAGAGCAGCCGTAACGCGGCTGACAATACCAATCTGGCGTGCCATACCAAGTCCGACGATAAAGAGCAGACTCAAATCTTCTTCAACTTCAATCCATTCAGGTTCAAGCTGCAGATTTATTTCCTCTATGATTTTATCGAGTGAGTTATTATTTTCAAACTGATTCGAGCGCATGATAATAGAAATATCATCGATACCTGAAGGCATATGCTCATAAGAAATCTGATAGTCTTCAAGAATCTGCAGGATACGGCGTGTAAAACCAATTTCTTTATTCAGTAAATATTTGTGCAGTGAGATTGAAGTAAATCCTTCATCACAGCTGAAACCGATAACTGGAATATCCGGATCAAGCGTGCGCTCCGGAACAATTTTTGTGCCTTCGATATGGGGTTCATTCGTATTGCGGATCATTACCGGGATTTTTTCCTGATACAGCGGCTCAAGGGCCTCATCGTGGAAAATACCGAAACCGGCATATGCCAGTTCACGCATTTCTCGGTAAGTAATCTCTTCGATTTTATACGGATTATCGATAATACCGGGGTGAGCTGCGTAAATGTGTGACTCATCCGTATAGTTTTCGTAAATATCCGCACCGATGCCGCGTGCAATAATTGCCCCAGTAATATCGGAGCCGCCGCGTGCAAAGGTCACGATATTGCCGTTGTCTGCGATGCCGTAAAAGCCCGGGATAATAAGGACGTCTTCCGGGTAGTCTTTTAATTTATTAATATCATCGTATGACGCCGGAATTAAACGAGCATTTGCCGGTGTGTTTGTCACTTTAATACCAGCTTCTTCAGGCGATACGTACTTCGCACGGATGCCAAGCGAATTTAAGTATGCAGTAATCAGACGGGCATTGAAATCTTCACCACGCGATTTCAGCGCATCGAGCAGTACAGCGTTATCATCAATTGTATTTAAGTAATCCGATAAAATACGCTCGAAATCATCGAGCAGCGACGGATCGATTGATAATTCTTCATTAATTGATTTATACCGTTTTAATATTTCTTTTAAAGCGTCATCGGTATCAATACCCGCAACTTTATTTGTGTACAGTGCGATAAGCATGTCGGTCACTTTAACATCATCATCGTGACGTTTACCGGGTGCGCTGACAACAATTGTTTTAATATCTTTATCGTTTTGAACTATGGATGCGACTTTCTTTATTTGACTTGCATTAGATAGGGAACTTCCACCAAATTTAGCTACTTTCATAATTAACACCTTTTTTTTATTAGTTTAGCTGATTATATTACATGAAAAGATTAGAAAAGTGTAGAGTTTTCTGAATAATCACTTGAGTTTTTTTACGAACCGCTCTAATATGAGTATTTATACTAATTAATATTGGAGGTCACTATGGATAAGAAAATTGCTTTACTCGGCATGGGCACCGTGGGCAGCGGTGTCGTTAATTTAATACGAGAAAACGAAGATTTGATACATTCATCGACAGGGGTGAGCTTTAAAATTACCCATGTTCTGGTTACGGATACGACGAAAACCAGAACTGCTGATGTGTCAGGGATTCGGGTGACCGATGATATTACCGAAATTCAAAATGCAGATATTGATCTTGCTGTCGAAGTAATGGGCGGTATTGACAGCACGAAAGATATTATTAATAAATTTTTAGAAAAAGGAATAACGGTAGTAACTGCGAACAAAGATATGCTCGCTGTGCATATAGATGAGCTTGAGAAGTCGGCTGCACAAAATAATACGGCTTTATATTATGAAGCGGCAGTAGCGGGGGGTATTCCGATTATTCATACGATTCAGCACAGTTTAAATGCTAATAAGATTTCAAAGGTTATGGGTATTTTAAACGGTACGACAAACTATATTTTATCGAAGATGGCATTTGACGGCTGGAACTACGATGATGCATTGAAAGATGCACAGGCCATCGGCTATGCTGAAGCGGATCCGACGGCTGACGTTGAAGGTATTGATGCCGCACGTAAAACACTGCTTCTTGCACGTCTCGCATTCGATAAAAAATTTACGCTCGATCAGGTGAAATTAAACGGTATTTCCACTGTGGATATAAAAGATATTGAGCTTGCAAAAAGTGCTGGTTTAACATTAAAGCTGCTCGGTGTCGCTGAAGATATCGAGGGCAAATACAATCTTGCAGTTGAACCGATATTCGTTGAAACAACACATCAGCTGGCGAATGTGCACTATGAAAAAAATGCTGTGTTCGTTAACGGCAACATGATCGGCGAAGCAATGTTCTACGGCCCCGGTGCAGGCAGCTATGAGACTGCTTCAGCTGTAGTCAGTGACATGATTAACAGTGCTGTGATTCAAACGGCAGCGAAAAATGTACCTGAAGAAAATGGTTTGCTGTCTGAAGAACTTCCAGACAGCGCGTATTATTTAAGATTTAACGAATCTTTACATGATGTTCAAGCGTTTTTATCATCGCTTGATGTGCAATTTGATATTATTGATACACAGGAAGTTACATTAAGAACAGTTAAAATGAGCGGAACAGTATTACAAAAAATTAAAGATGCATTTGCAGTTGAAGCAGTGTATAAAATAAATGGAGCTGAATAATAATGACGTGGCAAGGTGTCTTAAAAGAATATAAAGAATATTTACCTGTAACAGAAAACACACCGGAACTGACTTTGTATGAAGGAAATACTCCATTGATTAAACTTGAAAAGATTTCTCTGCAGCTCGGTATTGAACTGCATGCCAAGTTCGAAGGTTTAAATCCGACAGGTTCATTTAAAGACCGCGGCATGGTGCTCGCAGTCGCTAAAGCGAAGGAGAACGGTGCACATACTGTAATCTGTGCGTCCACTGGCAATACTTCTGCAGCAGCTTCTGCCTATGCAGCACGCGCAGGTTTAAACTCAATCGTTGTGCTGCCTGAAGGGAAAGTGGCTCTCGGCAAAGTAACGCAGGCGATGATGTCTGGTGCGAAAACAGTAACGATTGAAGGAAACTTTGATGATGCATTAAAAATTGTGCGCAAAATTTCTGATGACAACGAAGGCATCGAACTCGTTAACTCGTTAAATCCATACCGTATCGAATGCCAGAAAACAGCTTCATTTGAAGTCGTTGATGCTTTAGGAAAAGCGCCGGACTATTTATGTATTCCTGTCGGCAATGCTGCAAATATTGCAGCTTACTGGAAAGGATTTAAAGAATATAATGAGAAAAAAGGGTCATCGCTGCCGAAAATGTACGGTTTTGAAGCAGAAGGCTCAGCAGCAATCGTGCAAGATAAAGTTATCGAAAATCCTGAAACTGTCGGCACTGCAATTCGTATCGGCAATCCGGCCAGCTGGGATAAAGCAGTAGCGGCACGCGATGAGTCAGGCGGTAAAATTGATTCTGTGACTGATGAAGAAATCCTCTCTGCATATAAACTGGTCGCATCAACAGAAGGCGTATTCTGTGAACCAGGTTCAGCTGCCTCACTTGCAGGTGTCATTAAATCAGTTGAAAACGGGAGTATTGAAAAAGGCTCGACAGTCGTTACTGTATTGACAGGCAACGGTTTGAAAGATCCGGATACAGCGATGGAAGTTGCACTGGATCAGCCTAAGAAATTACCGCTGGATGAAGAAATTATCGTTGAATATATTGAAAGTTTAGAACAGTAAAATGGCTGATTTATCGTTAAAAATACCGGCGTCGAGTGCAAACCTCGGACTCGGATTTGACTCAATCGGTGTCGCTGTTAATAAATTTCTGTATATCGAAGCAAATATTTCAGACGAATTTAAAGTATCATTTAAAGACTTCGCATTATCAGTGCTGCCGTCAGATGAGACAAACTTAGTCTTTACAACTGCACAAAATATTGCAAAAAAATACGGCAGGGAACTGCCGGCGCTGCATATTGAAATGCAGAGTGAGATTCCTTTATCGCACGGCCTCGGGTCGTCATCCAGTGCCATCGTTGCGGGCATTGAAATCGCCGACCACTTTTTAGAACTAAATTTATCCGAGTACGATAAAGTGCTTATCGGCTGTGAAATCGAAGGCCATCCTGATAACATCGGTCCGTGTATTACAGGCGGCGCATTCGTCGGCTATTACCAGCAGGGCGAGTTGTTTTACTATCATCTAATTCTGGATAATCTCGGCTTAATTGTCAGCGTCCCTGAATATGAAATTAATACAGAAGACGCGAGAGATGTGCTGCCGAATGCTTATACGAGAAATGAAGCAGTCGCGCAAAATGCACTTGCGAACGTGATGATTCTGGCACTGCATAATAAAGATTACAAACTGATGGGCGAGCTGATGATGAAAGACAGCTTCCATGAGCCGTACCGTCAGCCGTTAATTAAAGAATTCGATGACATTAAAGCTGCGGCGCTCGGTTCAGGCGCACTCGCTACAGTGATCAGCGGGGCAGGACCGACAGTACTGACACTGGCTGAGGAAGATACGCTTAATACAGTACTTAAAAATCTGCAGTCTGTCGAAGACGTTCACCATGAAATTGTAAGCGTGTATACGAAGTCGGGCGTTTAAGAAACAGTTAAAAGGGAAAACTGGTAAGAGTTAACTATGTTATAAAAAGGACTGATACCATGGCTTGGAATATGCAGGACTATCCCGATTCACTGAAGAACTTTGATGCTCTACAGCGCAAAAAGATTATCGATATTGCGAATGCTCTTCTGGACAGCGGCTACAGTGAAGACCGCGCAATTCCGATTGCAACGTCTGAAGGTAAAGACTGGTACGAAAACGCATCTGACAAAGAACTGAAAGAATTTGACGAAGAACCCAATCCGTCGAAAAACGATACACACGATACCGACAGTTCCAATCCGGATCTGCTGGATGAAGACGTTGTCGTCTCGTATGACAGCGAAGCTGGTGAATGGACAGTGAAATCCGTTAAAGCAGAGCGCGCAGCCGGCACTTATAAATATAAGACCGAAGCTGTGGAGCGCGCTCGTGAGATTGCAGAGAATAAAGATTCTAACGTCGTGACGTATACAAAAGACGGTAAAAAAGAATAGCTTCAATTGTAAGGGCTGATAATCAGCCCTTTTTATTTTGTTTGATATGGGGTGTAGTACTTTAAGAGTTGCTGGAGTACGACGGCGAACCGGTGTAGTACTTTAAGAGTTGCTGGAGTACGACGGCGAACTGGTGTTGTACTTTAAAAGTTGCTGGAGTACGACGGTGAACGGGTGTTGTACTTTAAAAGGTGCTGGAGTACGACGGTGAACGGGTGTAGTACTTTAAGAGTTGCTGGAGTACGACGGCGAACGGGTGTAGTACTTTAAGAGTTGCTGGAGTACGACGGCGACCCGGTGTTGTACTTTAAGAGTTGCTGGAGTACGACGGCGACCCGGTGTAGTACTCCAAACAAAACCACCAGCAAAAAAACAGCAGAACCGTCTTCAAAAGGACGACTCTGCTGTCAAATTTAAACCTTATTCAATTTCCGCGTTATATTCCTTAACGGCTTCTTCGAATATGTCATATGATTTCAATAACTGATCGACATCATAAATATATGCTGCTGCGATAATTTCATCAACATTGAATTCTTGCTGGAAGTCTTTAAGCTGCTGCAGAGCATCTTCTTTCGTCCCGAAGAACTGCAGCGGGAATTGTGTGTTGATTGTGTGTTCTTCACGCGGTGACCAGATGCCGTCCATTGAGTCGACCGGGGGCTGAAGCAGCTGACGGGAACTTCTGAACATGCCGAGTATATTCTGGTAGTGTGTTGTTGCCAAATACTCAGCCTGAACATTAGTATCCGCTAAGATCACATTATTAGAAACCATTTTATACGGCTCAGACAGTTGTTTGCTCGGTTTAAAGTTGTTTTCATAAATTGTAAATGCATCTTTCATCTGTGCCGGTGCAAAGTGTGCTGCGAATGCATAAGGCAGACCGAGGCTCGCTGCGATATGTGCAGAATCCGTAGATGAACCGAGTACATAAATTGGAATGTTTGTATTCTTGCCGGGATAGGCAACAAGGGATGTGCCTGAGTTCGATAAATATCTCTGCAGCTCTTCAATTTCATCTTTAAATGAAAATACACCGTCATGATTGTTGCGGCGGATGGCATTTGCTGTCAGCATATCCGTTCCTGGTGCACGTCCAAGACCTAAATCCAGACGGTCGCCGAATATGGCGTGCAGCGTACCGAATTCTTCAGCTACAATATATGGTGAATGGTTTGGCAGCATGACCCCGCCGCTCCCGACGCGGAGATGTTCAGTGTTCTGAAGAATATGCTGAATCAGCTGGCGCGTTGCACTCGATGCGATGGATATCATATTGTGGTGTTCAGATATCCAGTAGCGCTGGTAACTTGAGCCGTCTACATGTTTAGCGAGCTTTATCATATCTTCAAATGCACCTGTTGCATTTGAGCCTTCGCGGACAGGTACTAAATTAAGTACTGAAATATTTATTTTCTTTGTCATCCTGAAACCTCCAACTAAATTATCTATCATATAGTATTCTCTTATAACCAAACAGAAAAGTATAAATATCTGCTTGAACGTGGTAAAATCTATAAGAATTAAATGTAGATGATGGGTAGGGATAACATGTCAATTTATGTGGATTATGCAGCCACGACTCCTATAGATAAAGAAATTTTAAAAAGTATGCTCGATAACGCGGATAAATTCGGCAATCCGTCAAGCATTCACCGTATCGGCAAAGAAGCTAAGGCATTTTACGAAACGTCGCGTAAAAATGTTGCACAAGAGCTTGGTGCCAAGCCAGATGAAATAGTATTCACAGGCAGTGCTACTGAAGCGAATAATATGGTCATCCGCGGTATTACAAGTTACTATGATAATCCGCATATTATTACGACAGCAGTTGAACATGCTTCTGTAAAAGAAACATACGCAGATGTGGAAAAGACTGCTGATGTGACTTATTTAAGCGTCGATGAAAATGGTCGAATTAATATCGATGAGCTGAGAAACGCACTGACAGAACAAACAAAACTTGTGTCGATTATTATGGTAAATAATGAAACAGGCACAATTCAG
Source organism: Jeotgalicoccus psychrophilus DSM 19085 (assembly GCF_000425845.1). GTDB lineage: Bacteria > Bacillota > Bacilli > Staphylococcales > Salinicoccaceae > Jeotgalicoccus > Jeotgalicoccus psychrophilus. Next base: position 190,860 of record NZ_AUEF01000001.1, on the reverse strand, counting down.
CCGATGGCAGAAATCAGTGAAGCGGTAAAAGACAGCAATGCATTGCTGCACGTTGATGCAGTACAGGCATTTAAACAGCTGCCGGTAAATGTAAACACTCTGGACTGCGATTTTCTTACATTGAGCGGTCATAAGCTGCATGCACCAAAAGGCATCGGTGTTTTGTTTATAAAACGCAATACCCATCTGAACAGAATAATTACAGGCGGCTCGCAGGAGCGTGAACGGCGTGCAGGTACAGAAAATACATTATATGCACATGCGATGAGTTTAGCGATGCACAAAGCCAAAACGAGCCGTGAAGAAACTTCAGTTGTTCTTCAAGCATTAAAAGAAACATTGCTTACAGAGCTTCAGCAGCAGGAAGTACCGTTTAAAATTAACGGCAGTGCCCGGACACAGACGAACCATATCGTTAATTTGTATTTCCCCTGGAGCACATCCGAGTATCTGTTAACAGCGATGGATATGGCAGGAATATATGCTTCCGGCGGTTCAGCATGCAACGCCGGTACAGTACAGCCGTCTCATGTTATTGAAGCAATGTACGATGAAGACCGTGCGAGAAGTTCGATACGTTTCAGTTTCGGAGAACAATTAGCTGAGAAAGATATGAAATATATAGCAGCAAAACTAAAAGATATTTATACGGGTCTCGACTCGAATGGATTTATATAATTTTAAAGGATAAGAAAGGAAGTATTTTAATGACTAATAAAGACACGACTGTTGTTGTTGGAATGAGCGGAGGCGTCGATTCTTCAGTGACGGCTAAATTACTGCTCGAGCAGGGATACAACGTCGTCGGTATATTTATGAAAAACTGGGATGACACGGATGAATTTGGAGTATGTACAGCAACGGATGATTACGAAGATGTGAGACTCGTTGCGGAAGAAATCGGTATTCCTTATTATTCTGTAAACTTTGAAAAAGAATATCACGACCGTGTATTCCAGTATTTTCTTGATGAATATAAAAAAGGCCGCACCCCGAACCCGGATGTAATGTGTAACAAAGAAATTAAATTTAAAGCATTTTTAGATCACGCAATGAAACTCGGCGCAGACTATGTCGCAACGGGTCACTATGCGCGTGTGACACACGACGAAAATGGCGTACAGATGCTGCGCGGTGTGGATAACAACAAGGACCAGACATATTTCTTAAATCAGCTGACAACAGAACAGCTGTCGAAAGTAATGTTCCCGCTCGGCCACTTAGAAAAGCCTGAAGTCCGTAGACTGGCACATGAATACGATCTTGCAACGAAAGATAAAAAAGACTCTACCGGTATTTGCTTTATCGGCGAAAGAGACTTTAAAGAGTTCTTAAGCAGCTATCTGCCTGCAAATCCAGGACGCATGATAAATATGGAAACCGGCGAAGACAAGGGTAAACACGACGGTTTAATGTACTACACAATCGGCCAGCGTCAAGGGCTTGGTATCGGCGGAGACGGCGGACCGTATTTCGTAGCCGGCAAGAACCTTGAAACAAATGAATTATACGTTGTACAGGGAGATCACCACGAAGCACTGCTGTCAACTAGTCTGACAGCAAGTGAAGTGAACTTTATCAATCCTGTTGCTGAAGCCTTCGAATGTACTGCTAAATTTAGATACCGACAAAAAGATGTGCCTGTATCTGTTAAAGTCCTTGGAGACGATCTGATTGAAGTATCTTATGACAGTGCAAGCGCGGTGACTCCGGGTCAGGCTGTTGTGTTATACGACGGTGAGACAGTAATCGGCGGCGCAACAATCGATAAAGTATTCCGTAAGGAAGAAGCTCTGGAGTACCTTGCGTAATGTTTGATTATCAGAAGCATATTGAAGCAGGGGAACATGAAAAGGCACTGGAAATTATTTTTAAAACAATTGATGAGAATCCGAAAGATGAAACACACTATATTAATGGTGCGGTGGTGCTGAGTCAGATCGGTAAAATTGAGGAAGCGGAACGCTTTCTCCAGCAGGCCCTTGTACTGAAGCCTGAGAGTTTCAGTGCAGGCTACACGCTTGCCAATCTGTATTTTAACGCAGAACGTTATAAAGAAGCACTGACGCTTTATTTAAATGTCTATGATAAACATTATGAAGACAGTGATTTAAACTTTATGATTGCACGTTCATACGTCAATACCGGCGATTTTTTAATGAGTATTCCTTTTTTTGATACTGCTCATAAAAACGAACCGGAAGATATGGATATCAGTTTCGAATACGGCTTGACACTGTGCCAGCTTGAACAGTACGAACCGGCGCAGAAGCTGTTAACATTAGTCACAGAGAAAACAAATCACGCAGATGCCGAATATAATCTCGGTCTCGCGACGTATATGAAAGATGACGACATCGAAGCGGCCGAGAGGCACTTTAAGCGCGCAATTGATATTCAGGCTGACCATCACCTGGCACATCATGCATTGAAAAAATTTAAAGAGCTGGAGTAGATTATTATGACACCTGATGCACAGACATCTATATATGATGAACTTTATATTATCGGTGATGTGGACCGTGTAATCTTCATGAGTGAAGATACGCGCTTTCACGTGCTGCGTGTCAACGTGACGAAAACGAATACTCAATTTAAAGAGGATGCGATTGTCACCGGTCATTTTCACGATATCGAGGAAACCGAAAGCTATAAATTCACAGGCAAAGTAACGATGCACGCACGCTTTGGCGAGCAGTTCAGTGCTACTGAATTTAAAAAGGAAATACCGAATACCAGCCACGGGCTGGTCCAGTATTTCTCAAGCGATAAATTCCCCGGTATCGGGACAAAGACCGCAGAAAAAATAGTCGAAGCACTCGGGCTGGATGCATTGAGTAAGATTGCTAAAGACGACAATGCTCTAAATGAAGTAAGAGGATTAACAAAGACAAAAAAACTGCAGATTACAGAAACAGTCCGCAGTTCAAATGTAGCTGATGAAGCTTATTTAATCATGATTAAATTAAACATTGAGCCGTCAAAACGCTCAAAAATTATCGATACATATAAAGAAGACACATTAAACGTGCTGCAGAATCACCCGTATCAGCTCGTTAGTGATATTTTTGGAATCGGTTTTAAAAAAGCTGATCAGATTGCTATCAATGCAGGTATTGCACCAAGTGATCCAGAACGTCTCGTCGCCGGAGTGATGTATACGCTGAGCGATGAAATTACGAGCATTGGTCATACGTATATTATGCATGATGAGCTTGAGGAGAAAACGCTTGAACGTCTGAATACAGGCGATATGTATTTCAGAAGTGAAGACGTAGCAGTCGCTGTGGAGCAGCTCGCACTGAATAAAAAGCTGATTATTACCGAAAACCGGGTTACGCTGCCTAATATTTATTATTCAGAACACAAAGCAGCTGAGAAACTCAGTCATACTCTCCGTGATAATCATGATGAAATTGATTTGGATACTGCTAAAGATGTAGTAAAAGATATTGAAAAGACACTGTCGATTGATTACAACGATAATCAGCGGGCTGCAATTTTAAACGCCTTAACTGAAAAAGTATCGATTATTACCGGTGGTCCAGGGACTGGAAAGACGACGATTGTTAAAGGGATTATTACTTTATATCAGGAAATTTTTGAATATGAAGACTACGATTCTTACGAATCGAAAAATTACCCGATTAAACTCGTGGCGCCGACCGGCAGAGCATCGAAACGGATGGCAGATACATCCGGCATTGAAGCAAGTACGATTCACAGATTAATCGGCTGGGGCCAGGATACGGCTGTCGACGATATAATCGATAATGAAATTGAAGCCGAACTGATCATCGTCGATGAAATGTCGATGGTGGATACGTGGCTGTTTTATCAGTTTATGCAAAACGTTATGCCGCACACGAAACTCGTATTTGTCGGTGACAGTGCTCAGCTGCCGTCAGTCGGCCCTGGAACGGTGTTTAAAGATTTAATCGGTTCAGACACTATCAAAACAACAATTCTTGATACAGTATACCGTCAGGGTGAAGGGTCATCGATTGTTAAACTGGCTTATGATATCGACAAAGGCGTACCGATGAATATCAGCGATAAATTTAAAGACAGACTGTTTATTCCTGCAGCTGCGAATCAGATTGCAGAGGTCGTCGATACAGTAGTATCAAAAGCCGTTAAAAAAGGCTATGACATGCGGGATATTCAAGTGCTGGCGCCGATTTACAGAGGCCCGGCAGGAATTAACACATTAAATCAGCTGCTGCAGCGTATTTTAAATCCTGAAGCAGAAGACAAAAGTGAACTTGAATTTGGAGATAAAGTATACAGGACTGGCGACAAAGTTATTCAGCTGATTAACCGGACAGAAGATAATATCTTTAACGGAGACTCAGGCATTATCGACGGCATTTATTTTAAAGATAAAGATGACGTTGATAAAGATACACTTGTCGTCGACTACGACAATACTAAAATTGCATATGAACGCAGTGACTTAACAGAACTGTCGCACGCATACTGTACGAGTATTCATAAAGCGCAGGGGAGCGAGTATCCGATAGTGATTATGCCTATCGTGTCGAGCTATTACCATATGCTGATGAAGAATATTATATATACGGGAATTACACGGGCAAAAGAATCTTTAATTCTGTGCGGCGATGCCAATGCATTTTACGGGGCAATTAAACGTGAAGGTATTCCGAGGAATACGATGCTGCAGCAGTTCTTGCAGAAATACTGCAAAGTATACGAAAAAGAACCGTCAGAACTGCCTGAGTATTTAACCGAAGAAATGGTTGAAAACCTGACTGTCGATCCGATGATTGGCATGGAAAGTGTCACACCCTATGAATTTGTTTGACACTAATTGATTAAAAAATTATAATTGCAATTAATAAAAGCTGAAATTTTGAATGTGCGGTAATTAATTTTAGAGACATTGTGGCTGGTGAAAACAATGATAATCCGTATATGTGCTGTTTTTCAGTCAGTTTAAAACAAGCTAAAGTGATGACTTAGTCATAATTTGGGTGGTACCGCGGTAACAATCGTCCCTTTTCTTAAGGGGCGGTTTTTTTGTATTCTTTTATAAAATTACAGGAGTGATAACGATGAAAAAATTAACAGGCAATGAAGTACGTCAGATGTTTTTAGATTATTTTAAAGCACACGACCATATGGTTGAACCCAGTGCTCCGCTCGTTCCAATCGATGATGATTCACTTCTTTGGATTAACTCGGGTGTTGCTACACTGAAGAAATATTTTGACGGGCGTGTAGTACCAAAGAATCCGCGTATTGTTAATGCGCAAAAAGCAATCCGTACTAACGATATTGAAAATGTTGGTTTCACAGCACGGCACCATACGTTCTTTGAAATGCTCGGAAACTTTTCTATCGGCGACTACTTTAAAGAAGAAGCAATCGTCCGGGCCTGGGAGTTCCTGACACACGCTGACTGGATTGGATTTGATCCGGATTTACTGTACGTCACAGTACACCCCGAAGATACAGATGCATTAAATATTTGGAAGAATGTCATCGGTCTAGATGAATCGCGCATTATCCGCATCGAGGGCAACTTCTGGGATATCGGTGAAGGACCATGCGGACCGAACAGTGAAATATTTTATGACCGCGGTGCGCATTATGACACAGTAACACCGCTCGCGGAAATGTATCCGGGCGGGGAAAACGAACGTTATCTTGAAATCTGGAATCTGGTATTCAGTGAGTTTAACCATAATAAAGACGGCAGCTACACACCATTACCGAAACAAAATATTGATACGGGAATGGGCCTTGAGCGTATAGTGAGTGTAATTCAGGATGCTCAAACAAACTTTGATACAGATTTATTCGTACCAATCATTAAAGAAGTAGAAAGAGTCAGCGGACAGAAATACGGTCAATCTGATGAACTCGACACTGCATTTAAAGTGATTTCCGACCATATCAGAACTGTGACATTTGCAGTTGCTGACGGTGCACTGCCCTCAAACGAAGGGCGCGGCTATGTACTCCGCAGATTACTCCGCCGTGCAGTAAGATTCAGTAAAGACCTTAAAATTGAAAAAGCATTTATGTATAACCTTGTAGATGTTGTCGGCGATGTGATGGGCGGATTTTATCCGAACGTGAAAGAAAAAGCATCATTTATTAAAGATGTTGTAAAAGGTGAAGAAGACCGTTTCCTTGCGACGCTTGATGACGGCATTAAAATTTACCAGAATCTTCGTGACCATGCACTGTCAGGCGATAAAGTAATTGCCGGTAAAGATGCATTCAAACTCTATGACACATATGGTTTCCCATTTGAACTGACGGTTGAATATGCAGCGCTTGACGGACTGACTGTCGATAAAGCGGCTTTCAATGAAGAAATGACCGCTCAGAAACAGCGTGCAAGACAGGCGCGTAAAGCAGGAGACTCAATGCAGGTACAGTCGGAAACATTCCGCGGAATTACAGAACCGAGCATATTTACAGGTTACGACAATAAAACAGCAGAAAGCAGTCTGTTGTACATCGTTTCTAATGATAAAATCGTCACTGACTATAGAGGTGAAGAATCAGTAGAAGTAATCTTCGCTGAAACACCTTTCTACGCTGAAAGCGGCGGACAGATTGCTGATACAGGTACAATCTCAAATGCACACGGCAAAGCTGAAGTGGATTATGTTTATAAAGCGCCTAACGGACAAAACGTTCACGTTATCCGTGTTGTTGAAGGAACTTTAACAGCAAAAGAAACGTATAAGCTCGAAGTAAACAGCGAGAAACGCAATTTCGTCATGAAAAACCATACGGCAACTCACTTAATGCACCAGGCATTAAAAGATGTTATTGGTGAACATGCAAATCAGGCAGGATCACTCGTGCAGGCAGAGCGTCTTCGTTTTGACTTTTCGCACCTCGAATCGTTAAGCGAAGAACAGCTTGAAACAATTGAAAATATCGTTAATGAAAAAATATATGCAAGCTTAAATGTTTCAATAGAAGAAATGCCGATCGCACAAGCGAAAGAAAAAGGGGCTATGGCCTTGTTCGGCGAGAAGTACGGCGACGTAGTACGTGTCGTTGATATCGATCAATACTCTGTTGAGCTGTGCGGCGGTATTCACGTCAGAAACACTGCTGATATCGGCGTTTTTAAAATTGTTTCTGAGAGCGGAATCGGTGCTGGTATTAGACGCATCGAGGCTGTAACGAGCAAATATGCAATTGGAATTTACAAAGAGCATGAAACGACTGTTGAAAATATTGCGGCTACAGTTAAGTCGAAAGTCAGCAATGTTGAACATAAGGTTGCACAGCTGCTTGCTGAGAAAAAAGAACTGCAGGATGTTTACGATAAACTGAAAGCTGAACTTCAGCAGTCAAAACTGAATGATTTAAGCGATGCAACAGCACAAGTAAACGGTGTGACTGTCATTAGAAAAGAAGTTGAAGCTAAAGATGCTAAAGATCTCCGCGACCAGATGGACTTAATCAAATCGCAGAATCAGGATGCAATTGTAGCGCTTGCTGCAGTAACAGGCGATAAAGTATCACTCGTCGTTACTGTGCCGAAAGAATTAACAGGAAAAGTCCGTGCAGGGGATATCATGAAAGGTATGGCAAATATCGCCGGAGGCAAAGGCGGCGGAAGACCGGATATGGCCCAGGGCGGCGGAACAAATATCGAGAGTATAACAGCAGCATTACAGTTTGTTGACGAGTACATTAAAGATTTTCTTTAGCACAGTTAAGATGATATAATTAATAATAAATACAGAAGTAGGAATAGGAGTGCTTTTTGTGGACCAGTTCGATAAAACAATGAAGTTCAGTGTTGATGAACGTAAAGAAGAAAACGTAAAAGCAGTACTCACTAACGTTTATAACACATTGGAAGAACGCGGCTATAATCCTATTAATCAACTCGTCGGTTACCTTCAAAGCGGAGATCCAGCCTATATTCCGCGTCATAATGAAGCCCGCAATCAGATTCGCCACGTTGAACGTGATGAAATAATGGAAGTACTAGTTAATAACTACGTTTCCAAAGAGATAAATGGTTAGAATTTTAGGGCTTGATTTAGGTACAAAAACAATCGGTGTAGCTTTAAGCGATGCACTGGGATGGACAGCTCAAGGACTTACAACGCTTAAAATCAATACACATGCCGGGGATTACGGCATAGATCAGGTAGTCGAGATTGCAAAGGCTAACGAAGTCGATACAATTGTAGTCGGACTCCCGAAAAACATGAATAACTCAATCGGCGAAAGCGGGGAGCGATCCCAGTATTTCGTCAAATTACTTGCGCTTGAACTCACAGATGTTAAAATAACTCTGTGGGACGAGCGGCTGAGCACAGTTGCAGCTGAAAGATCTCTGCTGGAAGCAGATTTATCACGCAAGAAAAGAAAAGCGGTTATCGACAAGATGGCAGCAGTATTTATATTACAAGGGTACTTAGATAACCCGCACAAAGGAGCATAATTATGAGCGAAGAAAACACTGAATTTAACAAAGAAGAAGAACTGCTTACACTATATGATGAGGACGGTTCAGAAGTACTTTACCGCAAAATGCTGGAATTTTATCACCCGGATTTCGATAAAAACTACGTTATTTTAGCTGAAGAAGGAAATTTCAGCGATGACGAAGAAGACATAGAACTCATTCCGATGATTAATGTACCTGACGAAAATGGAGACGGCGGTAAATTCCTGCCTGTTGAGACTGATGACGAATGGGACATGATCGAAGAAGTAGTCAACACTCAGATGGATGACTACGACGAGTAAAATTATTTAAGCTTCCAATAACTTATTGGAAGCTATTTTTTCAGATAGGAGAACAATATGAGCAAATACGACGATGTTAAATTTTCTAAAAATGTTTCATCGTACCTTACTCTGTTCATCGTCCTGGCATTACTTATTGTTATTATTATCGGTATTATATCCGCCTTTTTATACATACGCGGCGGATTACAGCCAGTGGATGAAGATTCGACAGAAACAGTCGAACTGTCAATTGATCAGGGATACTCTGCCGGAGATATCGGAGATATTCTTGAAGAACAGGGCATCGTTAAAAATGGTACGATGTTTGAATTATATTTGCGTTTAAACAGTATTTCGAGTTATCAGGCAGGGACTTACCAAATGTCACCTGCAATGGACTTCGAACAGATTGCAAGAACACTTGAATCCGGTACAATATATCAGGAAGTGATGCACCGTGTAACAGTCCCGGAAGGCTACACACTGCAGGAAATATCTGCACAGCTTGAAAGCAACCTGCCTGTTTCAGCGGATGATTTCATGACCCTGATGGAGGACGAAGAATTCATTCAGGAGCTGATTGGTGAATACCCTGATATGCTGACGGATGAAATTTTAGCTGAGGATATTAAATATCCGCTTGAAGGTTATTTATATCCTGCAACATATGATATTACGACTGAAGAGCCTGATTTAAAACAGCTGGTTAGAAATATGCTGGATGCAACACAGCAGAACAGCTATAGTCTCTACACATCAATTCCTGAATACACTATCGATTACGAAGGCGAGCCGATAGACCTGACTTTCCATGAGTTCCTGACATTCTCATCTCTTATTGAAGAGGAAGCAACGTCACTCGCTGACAGATCGCGTATTGCAAGTGTATTTTTAAACCGTATGTCTGTGAATCCGGCAATGCCGCTGCAGACTGACCCGACAGTGCTGTATGCACTCGGCGAACATCAGGAAGTTGTCTTGTTTGAAGATCTGGAAGTTGAAGATCCGTATAACACTTATTTAAATGCCGGACTAACACCGGGGCCGATTGCATCACCTGGGCAGGAATCACTGCAAAGCACGATGAATCCGTCGGATACTAACTATTTCTATTTCCTTGCTGACAGTGAAGGTACGAATCACTTTGCAGAAACGTATGATGAGCATCTGGCAAACAGAGAAAAATATATAGATAACCAGTAATCGGCTCTTTTCAAAAAGTGCTAAATATGGTACTATCTTTTGTAATGGACGAACAACTGATAACTTTTGTTATCAGTTGTATTTTTTGTATATGGTGATTAGATGGAACTTATAAACTATGTAAGAGATTTGAATACGAACGAAGAATTGTTCCCTGCTATTCACAGGTACGCTATTGATAACCACGTACCAATAATAGACAGCGATGCACTGAATGTTGTAAAACAGTACATCGCAATTAAAGGTGTCAAAAATATTCTTGAAATCGGTACCGCTATAGGTTACAGTGCTCTGCATTTTGCGAGTGCGGCGGAAGGTGTTCATGTCACGACGATTGAAAAAGATGAAGCGAGCCATGATATTGCCAATCAGAATATTGAGGCGAGTGACTACAGTAATAATATTAAAACGATTTTAGCGGATGCCAAAGAAGCTGAACTTGGCAATGCTCAGTTTGATTTTCTTTTTATCGATGCTTCAAAAGGGAATAATCAGTTATTTTTTAATAAATATAAAGAATATTTAACTGAAGATGCTCTAGTTATTGTCGATAATATTTTTGTCCGCGGACTTATTGCCAATGACAATGTCGAAAATAAAAATAAGCGTAAACTGCGCGACAAAGTCAGAACGTTTAATCAGTCAATGAAAGACAGCGAGTATACGACTTCATTTTTAAATGTCGGCGACGGCTTGCTCGTAATTTACTAAGGGTGTGTAACAGAATGGAGAAACCGACAATTATCGGTATAGCCGGAGGTTCCGGTTCAGGTAAGACATCAGTGACGAGAAAGATTATGGAATCACTGAAAGGCCACAGTATTGTTTTAATCGAACAGGATTATTATTATAAGGATCAAAGTGATAAGACGATGGAAGAACGTCTCCAGACGAATTACGACCATCCATTCGCTTTTGATAACGATTTACTGATTGAACATATTAAGCAATTGATAAATCGTGACACGATAGATATTCCCACGTACGATTATGCAAATCATACAAGAAGCAGTGAAACAATCACTGTGGAGCCGAAAGAAGTTATTATTATCGAAGGTATTTTCGCCCTTGAAAATGACGAACTGAGAAATCTTATGGACGTAAAATTATATGTCGATACAGATTCTGACATTCGTATTTTACGCCGCTTAAGCAGAGATATTAAAGAACGCGGACGTTCGATGGATTCAGTTATTGAACAGTATTTATCAGTGGTGCGCCCAATGCATCTGCAGTTTATCGAGCCGACAAAGCGCTTCAGTGATATAATAATTCCGGAAGGCGGCGAAAATATGGTTGCGATAGATATTATTACAACCAAGATACGCACGCTGGTAAACGAATAAATTATTAAGAAGTAATTTAAATAACGGAGGATTTACGATGGAAAATAAAGAATACCCAATGACACAAGCTGGTTATGATCAGCTTCACGTAGATTTAGAAGAATACAAAACAGTTAGAAGACCTGATGTAGTAGAAAAAATTAAAGTTGCACGCAGTTTCGGAGACCTTTCAGAGAACTCTGAGTACGATGCAGCGAAAGACGAGCAGGGCTTCGTTGAGAAAGAAATTACGAAAATTGAAGAAATGATCAGACACGCTGTAATTATCGAAGACACAGGGGATAACAAAACTGTAGCACTTGGTAAAACAGTAACATTCAAAGAAATTCCGGACGGCGATGAAGAATCTTACCAGATTGTCGGAAGCGCAGAAGCCGATCCATTTGAAGGGAAAATTTCAAATGAATCTCCGATGGCTAAGTCACTGCTCGGTTCTAAACTTAAAGACGAAGTTAAAGTTTCTTTACCGAACGGCAGCGATATGAAAGTTAAGATTGTTAAAATTGACTAATTACACAATTGGCATCATTGGAGCTATGGAGCCGGAAGTTGAACTGTTAAAAAATGCAATGCTCGTGGAAAAAGAAGAAGGAATCGCACACACAACAGCATATAAAGGTACTTTAAACGGACAGAACATTGTACTCGTTCAATCCGGTATCGGTAAAGTGAATGCAAGTATTATTACAGCACTTCTTCTTGAGCGTTACGATATCGATTACGTGATTAACACCGGCGTTGCGGGGGCGATGGGTGAAAACCTTAAGGTAACTGATATGGTGGTGTCGACTGAAGTGCTGCATCACGATGTCGATGCAACTAACTTCGGCTACAGCTACGGCCAGGTGCCTGGTATGCCGGCAGTATATACAAGTGACGACATGCTTGTCAGACAATCACTTGCAGCGCTGTCCTTAAACGATGAAGTTAACGGCAGCAGCGGTCTCGTTGTGAGCGGTGATTCATTTATCGACAGCGATGCTAAAAAAGAGCATATTCTAGGGAACTTCCAGGATGCAATGTGTGTCGATATGGAGTCGGCGAGTATTGCACAGACATGCTGGCAATTTAACACGCCATTTGTCATTATCCGTTCAATGAGCGACTCGGCAAATGAATCAGCAGACATGAATTATGAAGAATTTTTAGCGAAAGCTTGTGTTCATTCGTCTGAAGTTGTAAAATCATTATTAAGAGTACTGTGATGTGGAGGTTACTATGTTATTTTTAATGATCCTTTCAATTGTAATAACGGTTGTCATCGGTTTCGTTGTATTTACGGAAACTGACACAGAAGATCCTGAAATAATCGAGTAAAGAAAACGCACCTTAATTTTAAGGTGCTTTTTTTGTGTTAATATGAATTTAATTTCCGAGGAGATTTTATGAAAATTATAGAAGATAAATTTATGCCAAGCCACTTTGTTCATCGTTATGAAGACATTACGCCTGAATTTTTAAAAGCGCATAACATAAAAGCTGTTATGACCGATCTTGATAATACACTGGTTGCATTTGATGAGGCTGATGCCGATGACAATGTTTTAAAATGGATTAAAACATTGGAAGATTCCAATATAAAACTGCTTATTCTGTCGAATGGCAATGACAGCAGAGTGGCAGGTTTTGCAGAACCGCATGGTATTAAGTATATCTCTGCTGCAAAAAAACCAATGCTCGGCAATTTCCACCGGGGCTTAAAAATACTCGGTACGAAAAAAGCAAACACTGTTATGGTAGGCGATCAGCTGATGACGGACATTCTCGGCGCAAACCGCGTGAATATTAACAGTATTCTCGTCGTGCCTGTGAAAGAGAAGGACGGCTGGGCGACCTACTTAAACCGCAGAATAGAACGTGTTATAATGAAGTACTTTAAAAGAAAAAACATGATTACATGGGAGGATTAATTTGACTGATATAAAATGTGTCGGATGCGGAAGCATCTTGCAAACAGAAAACAAGAACGAAGAAGGGTATATTCCAGCAAGCGGACTCGATAAAGAAGAGCCGATTTGTCAGCGCTGCTACCGTTTAAGACATTATAACGAAGTGCAGGAGTTAAACGTGGATTCAGGAGACTTTTTAACGATGCTGAATTCACTTTACGAAACAGACAGCCTGATTGTTAAAGTAATCGACGTATTCGATTTCGAAGGCAGTATTATTCCGTCGTTCAACCGTATTGTCGGAGATAAAAAAGTACTGGCTGTAATTAACAAAACAGACTTATTCCCTAAATCGACAAATGTCAGCCGCTTAGTGGAACGTGCTAAAAAAATGCTTAAAGATGCTGGTATTACAGCGAATGATACGATTGCAATCAGTGCATTAAAAGGCCGTAACCTGGATACTCTGATGAAGAAAATTAGCGAAATGGCAAATGGTAAAGATGTGTATATCGTCGGCACAACTAACGTCGGCAAATCGACTTTAATCAATAAGCTGCTTGAAGATAACACAGGCTTAAAAAATGTTATTACGACGAGCAATATACCTGGAACGACTCTCGGCATGATTGATATTCCTCTTGGAGATACTCAGACACTGTATGATACTCCGGGAATTGTCGTTGATTCTCAAATTGCACACTACGTAAAAATAAAAGATTTAAAATATGTTTCGCCTGATAAAGAAATCAAAGCGAAAACTTTCCAGCTGAAAAGTGAGCAGACGCTCTTTATCGGAAATCTTGCACGCGTGGATTATATTTCAGGGGAAGCAAACAGCTTTTCGGTATACTGCAACCACCATTTGAATGTTCACCGCACGAAAACTGTTAATGCTGGTGAATTTTATGATAAGCATTACAATGGTTTACTTGCACCGCCGGAAATTGAAGAAGCATATTTAAGCACAAGTTTTGATGTCCATGAATTTACGCTGGACGATGCAAGTGATATTTTAATCAGCGGACTGACTTTTGTGTCGGTTGCAAAACCGTCCGTCGTTACAGTTACTGTACCGAAAGGCGTTAATGTCACTGTACGTTCGACTATTTTTAAAGGAGTGCAGTAAAGATGAACTATGCAGTAATCGGCTATCCTGTTAAACACACACTGTCACCAGTCATTCATAATGCAAACTTTAAAGTGTTAAATATCTATGCTGATTACAAGGCGCTTGAAATAAAACCTGAGTCACTTGCTAATATTAAAACTTTGGTAAATGAACATAATTTATCAGGCTTCAATGTTACTGTGCCTCATAAAGAAAATATCATGAAGTATCTGGACTATATTGCACCCGCAGCAGAGAAAATTGGAGCAGTAAATACAGTCCATGTTAAAAATGGCAAGTATCACGGATACAATACTGATATTACCGGTTATATGAAAGCTTTTAACGATGCGTTCGGACTAAAAAAACGACATGTTCTTATACTTGGTGCAGGCGGTGCTGCGAAAGCTGTGCACCGTGCACATGCGGATAACAATGATGAAGTGACAGTGATGGCGAGAAGAGCCGAAAGTTTTGACTCATTTAAGACAGCCGACTTTAACAGACTTTTAAATACGGAGTTTACCGGCGAATCATACGATGCGGTCATAAATGCAACACCGCTCGGACTGAACGGTGAAGATGTGTTTGAAATGATGCAGCTTGATACGTCGTTTATAACAGAAGATACTGCAGGCATGGATTTAATTTATAATCCGGCGGTAACACCATTTATGAACTATTTTAAAAATAATGCGAATGGGCTTGAGATGCTGATTAATCAGGCACTCGATGCATTTGAAATCTGGACTGCCAAAACAGGCAGCAATAAAGCGGTGCAAGATGCACTGCAACGATATATGGAGGAAATAAAATGACATTAACAGGTAAACAGAAACGCTATTTGCGTTCATTAGCACACCATGAAAAGCCGCTTTTTCAAGTAGGTAAGAATGGTGTTACAGAAAATTTTGTAGAACAGTTTGATGATGTTCTTGAAAAACGTGAATTGGTGAAAGTGTCTGTTTTGCAAAACTGCATGGAAGATAAAGATTCAATTGTTGAAAGACTTGTGGCAGGTACAGGATCTGAACTTGTACAAGTAATGGGCAGCACAATTGTACTTTACAGAGAATCAAAGGATAACAAAGAAATTAAACTGCCATGAAAATAGGTGTATTCGGCGGAACATTTGACCCGGTTCATAACGGTCATATTAATGCATTCGCGGAAACTTATATCGGCATGGAACTGGATAAGGTCATCGTTGTGCCGACCTTTATTTCACCGTTCAAAAAACAGACAGGTTCCAGTGACAGACATCGTTTAAATATGTTAAAACTCGCAGTAAAAGATTACGATTTCGCTGAGATAGACACATTTGAAATCGATCAGCATCAGGTAACGTATACTTTTGACACACTGAAGTATTTGCATGAAAAATATCCCGGCGATGAATTGTATTTTATTATCGGAACAGATCATTATATATCATTCGATAAATGGGCGAATGCTGACAAATTACATGAACTTGCAAAATTTGTAGTATTGGACCGTAATGATGAATTATATAATGTTAAAGCTCCGTTTATTAAATTAAATACTAATATCGTTGAGGTTTCATCGACGCTTATAAGAGAGCGTTTAAAAACAAATACTGAAGTCAGGCACTTAATGCATGAGAATGTGTACGGATACATTAAGGAGCAGCGATTATATGAAACGTAAAAAAGCACTGAAAGTTGCAGCAGAAAAATTGCCGAAAAAAAGATTTAACCATTGTCAGCGCGTTGCTGAAACAGCTGTAAAAATGGCTGAAATATTTAACGCAGATGCAGAAAAATGTTTTTTAGCCGGTATTCTGCATGATTATTCGAAATACGATGAACTGAGTAAAATGTATCAGACGGTAACTGCAGAGAATCTCGATCCTGAGCTGCTCCAGTATAAAACTGAAGTCCTGCATGGTCCAATTGCAGCGGCTAAAATGAAGAATAAGTTTGACATTACAGATGAAGAGATTTTAAATGCAATTGCTTACCACACATCCGGCCGAAAACAGATGGGCATCATCGAAAAGATTATTTTCGTTGCAGACTACATCGAGCCTAAACGCACTCAGCCGGGTGTCGACGCTGTACGTGATATTGTGTTTAAAGAGCAGAATCTGGATTTAGCAATTTATACAATTACAAAAGCAAATGTGAAACATTTGCTGAATAAAGATCAGACGATTTACTATAAGACAATTGAATGTCTAAATTATTATAATATGGCCAGGGAGTGACAGGATGCAAAGTAAAGAAGTATTGGAATTAATGGTTGAGGCATGTGACGATAAGCGTGCTGCTGAAATTAAAGTATATGATGTAAAAGAAACGAGCCCGGTGACGGACTATTTTGTTATATGCCACGGTAATTCAGAACGTCAGGCACAAGCAATCAGTGACGAAGTCAGATCAGTAGCTCATAAAAATGGACTCGATATCAATATCGAAGGACAAAAACAGGGTAAATGGATTCTTTGTGATGTCGGCGACGTTATCGTTCATATATTCTTGAAAACAGAACGCGAATATTATAATTTAGAGCGTTTATTTAAAGATTCCGGTGATACTATTGGAGGCTAGCGAATACAAAACATTCGCCAAAGTATACGATATATTAAACTATGATATGCCGTATAATTTGTGGCTCGATATTATTAATGAAGTAAAAGCGGGTGCAGAGTCGATTTTAGACATTGGTGCAGGTACCGGTGAGATTTTAAAAGCACTTAGTGCAAAGAGAAAACTCGGCATTGATAACTCGCTGGAAATGGTGAAGATTGCCAAAGAAAATGATGCCTCGAGCGAATACAAAGTCAGTGATATGATGACTATGAAGCTGGATGAATCGTTTGATATGATTACAGCAACAGCTGACGTACTGAATTATGCACCTTCAAAGAAAGATTTTACTACTGTGCTTGAAAATGTTTATGCTCATTTAAATGAGGGCGGCGTGTTTATTTTTGATGTGCATACAGAACATAAAATGCAGAATGATTTTAATTTTGAGTTATATTCGGACAGTACAGACGATGTTTTTTACACATGGCAGACAGTTCCGGGTGAAGAAGCGCTCAGCGTTTGGCATGAATTGACATTTTTCATTAGAAATCATGAAAATTTATATGAAAAGTACGAAGAAACTCACTATCAGCAGACATATAAACACAGTGAAATTTTAAAAATAGTGAATGATGCAGGTTTTATTATCGATAAAACATTCAGTGACTTTGATACCACTAATGTTATTACTGAAGTAGCTGAAAGAAACTTTTACATTTTAAAGAAATGATTTTTGCATTTATGCAGGTTTATAAATTAACTTGTACGAAAAAAAAATAAATCGCCGTTTTTCCCTATATATAGTATGAGAGGTATTTTATATGGAGGGGAAAACGATGGATATTAAATCTTTTTTTGAACAGTATAAGTTTTATGTAATTGGAGGCATTGCTGCTGTTATTATTCTTGTGTACTTTTTAATTACGAGTATACAGGAGCCTGTAGAGTCACTGGCATTTGACAGCGGATCTGCGGAACCTGAAGTCGAAGAGCCTGTTGAGGTCTCAGTTCCTGCTGCCACTGTATTCGTTGAAGTAAAAGGTGCAGTCAGCACTCCGGGAGTATATGAACTGCCGTCAGACGCGAGAGTTAAAAATGTACTCGATATTGCAGTGCTGTCTGATAAAGCGGATTTAATGACAGTGAACCAATCCGCAAAACTTACTGATGAAATGGTTATTTATATTCCTTATGAAGGCGAAATTGATGAGAGTGCTGTACTGGATTTGGTTGAAGGCGGAACAGGGACATCTGATGCTTCCGATCAACTGGTTAATATAAATACGGCAGGCATAGACGAATTGACGACTCTAAACGGTATCGGCGAGAAAAAAGCGCAGGCAATTTTAACTTACCGCGAAGAACAGGGCTTATTCGCCACACTTGAAGATTTAAAAAATATACCCGGCATTGGTGACAAAACATTTGAAAATCTGAAGCCGTATATCACTATAAACTGAGGTGACTTTATGCGTATAAATTGGCATGAATATTTTATGGCACAGGCAATGCTGCTGTCGCTCCGTTCAACATGTGAACGATTGAGCGTCGGTGCAACTATCGTAAAAGATAACCGGATTATCGCAGGTGGATACAATGGTTCCGTCTCCGGTGAAGTCCATTGTGTGGATGAAGGATGCTATGTGGAAGACGGTCATTGCATCAGAACCATTCACGCAGAAATTAATGGACTTCTTCAATGTTCTAAATTTGGTGTCTCAACAGAAGGCGCGTCCGTATATGTTACTCATTTTCCATGTGTAAACTGTACCAAATCACTGATTCAGGCAGGCATTAAAAATATATATTACCGTACCGATTATAAAAATCATCCTTACGCAATTGAATTGTTAAATAAAAACAATGTGCATTATGAACTGATCGAGCTTGACAATCAAAAGCTGAATACGTATTTCGAGTCAATAAAATGATATTATTTTATCTTTTTATATCAATTATTGCCGGATGTACAATAATTAAAAGCCCATTACTGGGCTTATTTTTTTATGCAATTTTACTGTACAGCTGTCATTTAAAAGGGGGGAGTCTGTTATTTAAATCTGTACTGACTTTAACAGCAGCTGCCTCTGCACTCACTTATTTTAACGAAGATATTGTTCTCGATGAGCATATACTGACTGATGTTGTTATCGAGGACTATAAGTATTACACCGACAGTCTCCATTATATAGTCAGTAATAACGGCAGAACTTACGAGCTGTATGACGGTGCGGGAAATGCCCGTCTTGATATCGGCAGTACATGCAGAGGCCGTATGCAGGTCACGATACCGCAGGAACAGCGGAACTTTATTAAAAAGAATGCTCACGAGTCTTTAAAGATTAATGAACTCGCCGGCAGAATATATTTAAATGATACTGCTGAGCTTGAATGTGAACCAGGCAGTTTAACTTACAGTCAGAAGTTCAGCAATATCAGGCATGCATATATGTCAAAAGTACTGAATGCTTCAGTGTACGATTACAAATTCGATATATTAACACTGTCAATCGGCAATAAAAATTATATCAGTCCGGATTTTTTTGATTCACTGCAAAAACTTGGTATATATCATCTATACGTAATTTCCGGTACTCACGTTGCATTTTTAAGTGGGGTTATTTTTGGTGTTTTAAAATATTTCCGACTGCCGTTAAATATAATCAAAATTATTATAATAATTTCACTGATATTTTTCCTGTTTCTAAATTTCTTTTCTCCAAGTGTGCTCCGTGCAGTTTTTATGGGTGTATTGCTTCTGGTCTGCTCCTTTTTTAAGAAAAAACCGTATCTCGCAATTATTTCCTTAAGTGCACTTATTCAAATTCTCATTAATCCATATGTGATTTATCATGCCGGATTTCAGCTGTCATATGTCACTACATACTTTATCCTGCTGACACGTCCTTTGTTTATGCACTACAGCAGTATTATTCAGCTTGTACTGATTACAGTCATCAGCGAACTGTCGACACTCGTAATAGTGTTAATCCACTTTAATGAAATCAGCATCAGCGGTCTGCTCTTGAATATAGTTTTCGTACCCGTATTTTCATTTATTATCTTTCCGAGCGTAATAATTTTTAACCTGCTTATATTTTTACATTTTCCGCCGACTATAAATGAACTTTATCATTTGCTGTTTTCGCTGATGAAAAGCTGTATTTATTTAATTTCAGATGCATTTAAACATCGAATATCTGTAAAAAACTTATCCGGAACCACTATTATCATTCTGCTGTTTTTAACTTACCGGCTGACGGTAAATGTTTTACAGTTTAAAGCAAAGAAGATAATAGTCTGTATTATGATTTTCATTACTGTACTCGTCGTTAATCATCAGCACTTAAATACAGAATTTACGCTCACAATGGTTGATGTCGGCCAGGGAGATGCATTTGTTATACAGGACCACAAAAACTATAAAACTGTTCTGATTGATACAGGCGGTGCCTATAAGCATGATGATAGCACTATTAATCTAAGCGATAAAACACTGCTGCCTTATTTAAAAGAGCAGGGCATAGATTTTATCGACCTGCTTATAATCAGTCATCTGGATCTTGATCACAGCGGGGAAGTGATTAATATTCTTGAGAAGAAAGAAGTTGGGAATATTATTATGAATACACAGGATATTAAATTTAATGAGTGGGTGATGCAGCTGAGTCCCGAGCAGCAGTCTTTAATTGTCGACAGCCGCCGATTTTCTGAATTCAGTGTCGGAGATATTCATTTTGAAAACTTTTTACATGAGAGTGAACCTTTGGACTCGAACGAACAATCCGTCGTCTTAAAAGCGCATCTAAACCACTTCAGTATTTTATTTACAGGTGATGCTGGTCTTCGGACTGAAGAGGAATTGATGTCATTGTATAATTTAAAAAGTGATATTTTAAAAGTAGGGCATCACGGCAGTGATACGTCGAGCGGTGAACGTTTTATTGATGAAGTAAGCCCTGAAATCTCATTGATATCAGCCGGGGTCAATAACCGTTACGGTCATCCTCATGACAGTGTAGTTGAGACATTGGAGCCGAGCAGAATTATCAGTACAAATGCTAAGGGAATGGTGGAGTTTAAAATAAATCATGATACAATATGTATCCGTGCAAAATTTAGTGAGTACGGTGAAGAGTGTCTGAAAAAAGACATAAAAAAAGAGCCGGAGAGCCGGCCCTGATGATTCTGTCGATTATCCTGCAACGATAGCGAATACTTGTGGAATAATATAAATTACAGCAAGTGCCACGAATCCAACTATGAAAGCAAGACCTGCGTCAATAACGTCATTGTTTTTTGACTGAACATTTTTCTCAAACTTATTCATATAATTACCCCCTAAACACTTAGTTACAGTATAGGCTAATTTTAAATAAAAAGCTATAATAGATTTATAAACATTAAGGAGATTATTTATGGAATTGCTGCAGCTTCTGTATGGCACTAATATTATCCGCATAGAAGATAAAATAAAAAGTATTGCCAAAGAATACGTCGGAACACTAGACGATTTTAACTATACAAAAATTAATTTTAAAGATACGACTGTTGAACAGATTGTCGAGGAAGCACAAACCCTGCCTTTTCTTGCTGACAGAAAAGTCATCGTCGTTGAAGAAGCGATTTTGTTTACCGCTCAGAAATCAGGAACAGCTGTGAATCATAATATTGATCTGCTGATTGATTATATTAAAAATAAAAGCGATGATACGCTGCTTATTTTTACTGTTATTACAGAGAAGCTCGATAAGCGTAAAAAAATTACAAAAATGATAACAGAGCGCGGTAAACAGATAGAGATTAACGAGATGAACGAACAGGAATTAACGAACTATGTCCGTACGGTGCTGGACCGTAACGATATTGAAATTTCTACTGATGCACTGAATCTGCTGCTTGAAAAAACCAGTTATAAGTATGAGTCTGTACATAATGAAGTAACGAAATTAGTTCTTTATGCTGACGGGAATATTACAGTAGAGGACGTCGAAAGTGCAGTCAGTGTATCTCTGGAACAAAATGTATTTCTGCTGACGGATTTCATCTTAAAAAATGAAAAAACGAAAGCTGTTAATTTAGTGCGTGAACTGATTTTACAAAAGGAAGAGCCGATGAAACTGCTTCATCTGGTTATCGGACAGTTCAGACTGCTGTATCAGGTGAAGATTTTAAACGGAGAAGGGTATCAAGAAGATAATATTGCGAAAACACTGAAAGTCCATCCGTACAGAGTTAAACTTGCACAGAGACACACGAGAAAGTACCCGCTGGATGCATTGCTTCAGAAAATGGTTATATGCCGTGATATCGATTACAAGTTCAAATCAAGTTATCTCGATCGTAATGCTTTGTTTGAATTATTTATACTGGAAATATAAAAGGCAAAATAAAAAAACCTTCATAAAGAAGGTTTTTTTATTAGTTAGCCATTAATTTTGATTTAAGACGGCTCGCTTTGTTAGCATGAACCTGGTTACTTTTAGTAGCTTTGTCAATAAGTTTGACAGCTTTAGAAACTAACTCAGCTTTGTTCTCAGCATTTTCACTCTTAGCAGTTTCAGCTTGTTTCACTGCAGTACGCATAGCGTTTTTCTGAGCGATGTTAAGGCTTTGAGCAGTTTCGCTAGTTCTAACACGTTTGATTGATGATTTAATGTTTGGCATAATGTCACCTCCGACATAAAGTTGTACAACTTTTATTGCAACAACAGATATTTTACCAAATCTAAGCTTATTATGCAATAATCAATCCGAAATGAATTGAAGTTAGTGCTATGCATTGATATAATTATAACATTGTAAACATGAAGAGAGTTGGATTTTTTAATGAACAATATGGAACGTTTGAAAAGACAGGAAAATATAAGGAACTTCTCTATCATTGCTCATATAGATCACGGTAAGTCATCTTTGGCTGATAGGTTACTGGAAAACACACGCTCGGTTGAAGGCCGGGATATGAAAGCGCAGCTTTTAGATTCAATGGACATTGAAAGAGAACGCGGTATTACTATAAAGCTGAACGCTGTCCGCTTAAAATATACAGCTGAAGACGGGGAAGAGTATACTTTCCACTTAATAGATACACCCGGACACGTCGATTTCACTTATGAAGTGTCGCGCTCACTTGCGGCATGTGAAGGCGCAGTACTTGTTGTCGATGCAGCCCAGGGCATTGAAGCGCAGACGCTCGCAAACGTCTATCTTGCACTTGATAATGATTTGGAACTTATTCCGGTCATTAACAAAATTGATCTGCCAGCTGCAGACCCGGACAGAGTCGCAGCTGAAGTAGAAGATGTTATCGGTCTGCCGAAAGAAGATGCAATTTACGCATCAGCAAAAGCAAATATCGGTATCGAAGCAATTCTTGAACGTATCGTTAAAGATGTTCCAGCACCGGACGGCGATCCACAAGCGCCGTTAAAAGCCCTTATTTTCGACTCTGTTTTCGACCCGTACCGCGGCGTAATTTCATCGATTAGAATTGTCGACGGAACAGTTAAAGCCGGCGATAAAATCCGCATGATGTCGTCAGGCAAGGAGTTCGAAGTTAACGAAGTTGGTATCAACACTCCGAAACAGCTTGCTGTTGATGAATTAACAGTTGGAGATGTAGGTTATATTTCTGCATCGATTAAAAAAGTTGGAGATTCAATGGTTGGTGACACGATAACCGGTGCAGAAAATCCGGCTGAAGTAGCGCTGCAGGGTTACAAAAAGATGAACCCGATGGTATTCTGCGGAATGTATCCGATCGATTCTTCAAAGTATAACGATTTACGTGAAGCGCTTGAAAAACTGGAGTTAAATGACTCATCACTTCAGTACGAACCTGAAACATCACAAGCATTAGGGTTTGGTTTCCGTACAGGATTCTTAGGCCTTTTGCATATGGAAATTGTTCAGGAACGTATCGAAAGAGAATTCGGTATCGATTTAATCGCTACAGCACCTTCAGTGATTTACAGTGTTGACTTAACAGACGGCAGCACAATCAGAGTAGATAACCCGGCACAGATGCCGGATCCGCAAAAAACTGAACGCATAGAAGAGCCGTACGTTAAAGCACAAATTATGGTGCCAAACGATTACGTTGGAGCTGTAATGGAACTGTGTCAGCGAAAACGCGGTAATTTTATGACGATGGATTATCTGGATGATGTGCGCGTAAACATTATTTATGAAATTCCATTATCTGAAATAGTATTCGACTTCTTTGATCAGCTTAAATCACATACTAAGGGCTACGCGTCACTTGATTATGACTTTATCGGCTATAAAGAATCCAAGCTTGTGAAGATGGATATTCTGCTGAATGCTGAAAAAGTGGATGCACTCAGCTTTATCGTCCATAAGGACTTTGCTTATGACCGTGGTAAGGCAATCGTTGACAAGCTGAAAAAAATTATCCCGAGGCAGCAGTTTGAAGTGCCGATTCAAGCAGCAATCGGCCAGAAAATTGTATCCCGTACGAACATTAAATCGATGGGTAAAAATGTACTGTCTAAATGTTACGGCGGAGATATCACTCGTAAGAAGAAACTTTTAGAGAAACAAAAAGAAGGTAAGAAGAAAATGAAAGCAGTAGGTAACGTAGAGATACCTCAGGAAGCTTTCCTGGCCGTACTAAAAATGGATGAAGATTAACAACACCAAGAGGAGAAATCATTTGATTTCTCCTCTAATTTTAGGAGGAATTTAATGGATAGCATGTATGTCCATATCCCATTTTGCAATCGCATCTGCACTTATTGCGATTTCAACAAAGTACTGATTAAAAATCAGCCAGTGGATGATTATATTAGTGCGCTCATAAACGAATTGAAAACATACGGTAAAGAGACCCTTAAAACGATCTACGTCGGCGGCGGAACACCGACGGCTCTGACAGTCAGCCAGCTGGACAGGCTGTTAAAGTTCATAACGGAGCATTTTACCGTCACGGATGAATTCACGTTTGAAGCAAATCCGGATGAACTGACGACTGAAAAACTCGATGTACTGAACAACTACGGTGTGAATCGTATCAGTCTCGGCGTGCAGACGTTTAATAATGACTTGTTAAAAGTTCTCGGCCGTACGCATAACTTTGATGATATTTTTAAAAGTGTTAACCATCTGGAGAAAATTGGCCTGACGAATTACTCGCTTGATCTGATGTACAATCTTCCGGGTGAAACATTTGAAGATATCGATATGAGTTTAAAATACGTAAACGAACTGAAGCCGAAACACATTTCGTGGTACTCACTCATTATCGAGCCGCATACTGTGTTTTATAATAAAATTAAGCAAGGCAAGATGACGATTGCAGGTGGCTTTGAAGAAGGTGAAAAGTACGATAAAGTCATCTCAGGTCTGGATGCACTCGGCTACCCGCAATATGAGATATCGAACTTTGCCAAAGCTGAATACGAATCGATGCATAACAAAACATACTGGTTGAACGAACCGTATATCGGTGCAGGTGCCGGCAGTCACGGCTACACCGGAGACGAAAGATATTACAATATCAAACCTGTTAATCATTATATTAATAATATGAACGAACACGGCTCGGTCGTAAAAGAAAAACTGCTGCTGACTCAAAATGATAAGTTCGAAGAAGAAATGTTTTTAGGACTGCGTATAAATAAAGGTGTCAGTGAAGCACGCTTTTTAGAAAAATACAGCGTGCCGGTCGATGCTGTTTACGGCGATGTACTTAAGCGTCTGGTAGAAAAAAAACTGCTCACGAGAAAGAATGGCTATATATCTTTAACTGAAGCCGGGCGTATGATCGGCAATGATGTTTTCGTCGAGTTTTTACTATAAGAAATTAAAATGGGGTTAATTGTTGACATTCTTTGACCTATTTGATAAATTGTTATTAGCACTTAAGAGAGAAGAGTGCTAACGAGGTGATTCTTTGCTAACAGAAAGGCAGGAGATCATACTTACATTTATCGTAGATGATTTCTTAAATGTAATGACACCCATAAGTTCAAAACATTTATTGGAAAAATATAATTTCGATGTGTCGAGCGCTACAATCAGAAATGACATGGCAGTGCTTGAAAAAGAAGGCTTTTTAATTAAGACTCATACGTCATCTGGACGGGTGCCGTCGAGAAAGGCTCTGAAATTCTACATCGAAGAACTTAAACTGAATATTGAACAATCACCGGCTAAATCCTTTGAACTTTATTCGGGCACGGATAATTTAGAAAATTTAACTGATGAGCTTGCACTGACGATCAGCGAGCGGACGAAGTATTTGACTCAGGTCTCACTCGTGGCGAATAATGAAACTGTTAAAGGTCTTTATATTACGCCTTTAACCGACACTGCAAGTATTGCAATCATCGTTTTAAACAGCGGTGAAATCAGGCAGATGCCTGTTAAAACAAATCGCGATATAACGATTGATGATTTTCAGAAGTTAAGCAACATTTTTAATGAATTGCTGCTCGATAAAAATCTCGGTGACACGCGTGTTATTTTAAAGAACAATGCGCACGTTCCGATGGAAATAAGAGATTTGTACAATCAGGTGACTGCACAAATTATGGCATCTGTTGATGTACAGAAACGGACGATTGGTCATGCTGGGTTTAATTATTTACTGCAGGACATGAGAACTGAAGTAGAAACGCTCGAACACTTATATGGTGATATCGAATCCGAAGCACTGTATAAGTCAGTCGAACAGCTGACATCAAATGATGTGAGTATTTACTTCGGTGATGAACTGGATGAAAGTTATAAATCACTTTCAGTCATTACAACGAATTTTGAGCACGCTGGACTGAGTGGTAATTTAATTGTTGTCGGTCCGGAATTAATGGGCTACAAACAAGTTATTAAATTACTTCACTCATTTAAAAAAGGAGTGTAGGCATTGACTAACGAAGAAGAAAAAGAAACAAAGCCAGTTGACGAAACTTCAAAAACAGTAAACACTGCTGAAGAAACACTAGAGCAGGAAGAAATTGTTAAAGAGGAAGCAATTGAAGAAGCTGAAGAAACACCAGAACAGGAAGAAACTGAGAAAAATGATGAAGTTTCACTAGAAGACGAACTTCTTTCTATGAAAGAACAAGTCGAAGAAAGCGAAAATAAGTATTTGAAACTCTATGCTGAGTTTGAAAACTTTAAACGTCGCAACCGTCAGGAAGCTGAATTGAACAGCAAGTACAAAGATCAGAAGTTTGCTGAAAACTTACTTCCGGTAATTGATAACCTGGAACGCGCGCTCGCTATCGACGGTACAGACGAAAGTTTCATCGCCTTGAACAAAGGTGTTGAAATGGTGTACAAAAATCTTGTTGAAACATTGGAAAAACATGATATTAAAGCGATTGATGCCCTTAATCAACCATTTGATCCTAACTTCCATCAGGCAGTAATGACCGAAGCGGCTGATTCAGAGAGCGACATCGTGATAGAAGAATTCCAAAAAGGTTATATATTAAAAGACCGTGTCATCAGACCGACAATGGTTAAAGTAAGCGAATAATATTTAAATTAATTGGAGGAATATATAAATGAGTAAAGTAATCGGTATAGACTTAGGAACAACGAACTCAGTAGTATCAATTTTAGAAGGCGGAGAACCTAAAGTAATTCAAAATGCTGAAGGTAACCGTACAACACCTTCTGTAGTATCATTCAAAAATGGTGAACGCCAGGTTGGTGAAGTAGCTAAACGCCAGGCAATTACAAACCCGAACACTATTATGTCAGTTAAAAGACATATGGGTACAGACCACGTTGAAAAAGCAGAAGATAAAGAATATACACCGCAGGAAATTTCAGCAATGATTTTACAAAACTTAAAAGAAACTGCTGAAAGCTATTTAGGTGAAAAAGTAACTAAAGCTGTTGTTACAGTACCTGCATACTTCAATGACTCTGAACGTCAGGCGACAAAAGATGCTGGACGCATTGCAGGACTTGAAGTTGAACGTATTATTAACGAGCCGACTGCAGCAGCACTTGCATACGGTTTAGATAAACAGGACAAAGAAGAAAACATTTTAGTATTTGACCTTGGCGGCGGTACGTTTGACGTATCTATTTTAGAACTTGGCGACGGCGTATTCGACGTTCTTGCAACTGCAGGGGACAACCGTCTCGGCGGTGACGACTTTGACGATTTAGTTATCGATTTCCTGGTCGACACGTTCAAGCAGGAACAGGGTATCGACTTATCTAAAGACAAAATGGCTATGCAGCGTTTGAAAGATGCAGCTGAAAAAGCTAAGAAAGACTTATCAGGCGTCTCTTCAACACAAATTTCATTACCATTTATCTCTGCCGGAGAAGCAGGACCGTTACACCTTGAAACAACACTGTCACGTGCGAAGTTCGAAGAACTTACACACTCACTTGTTGAAAGAACAATGGGACCTGTCCGTCAGGCAATTAAAGATGCTGGCGTAAATAAATCAGAAATCGACGAAATTATTTTAGTCGGCGGTTCGACTCGTATTCCTGCAGTTCAGGATGCAATTACGAAAGAACTTGGTAAAGAACCTAACCGCAGCGTAAACCCTGATGAAGTAGTCGCAATGGGTGCAGCAGTTCAGGGCGGAGTGCTTACAGGAGACGTTCAGGACGTAGTATTACTTGACGTTACACCATTATCACTAGGTATCGAAACGATGGGGAATGTAACTACAGTTCTTATCGAAAGAAACACGACGATTCCTACAAGCAAATCACAGGTATTCTCTACAGCAGCTGACAACCAGCCGGCAGTAGATATCCATGTTGTACAGGGTGAAAGACCAATGGCAAGCGACAATAAGACTTTAGGACGCTTCCAGTTAACAGATCTTCCACCTGCACCAAAAGGTGTACCGCAAATCGAAGTTACTTTTGACATCGACAAAAACGGTATCGTAAATGTTACTGCTACTGACAAAGGTACAGGTAAAGAACAGAAGATTACAATCGAGTCAAGCTCTAACCTGACTGACGAAGATATCGACAGAATGGTAAAAGAGGCTGAAGAAAATGCAGAGGCTGATAAAGCGAAAAAAGAAGATGCTGAACTCCGCAACGAAGCAGATCAGTTAATCTTCTCAAGCGATAAAGCAGTAGAAGACCTTGGCGACAAAGTTGAAACTGATGAAAAAGAACAAATTGAAAGTGCTAAAGAAGAACTTAAAACAGCTCTTGAAGGCACAGATTTAGAAGAGATTAAAACGAAAAAAGAAGCACTTGAATCGGCAGTTCAAGGAGTTACAACTAAACTCTACGAACAAATGGCCCAAGAGCAGCAAGAAGGCGCAGCGGATGCGGGTGCAGAAGCAGGAAATGCTGATGACAATGTAGTCGATGCGGAATATAAAGAAGTAGACGAAGACGATAAAGACGAAGATAAAAAATAAAATCTTCAACACCAAAGTCAAAGCCAAACGCATTGGCTTTGACTTTTTTAAATGGTATTATATTGACTGTTGGAGGGGAAAATTGTGGCTAAAAGAGACTTTTATGAAATACTCGGTTTAGATAAAAATGCAACACAAGAAGAAATAAAGAAAGCTTACCGCAAATTATCGAAAAAATATCACCCGGATATGAAAGACGGATCCGATGAAAAATTTAAAGATGTTGCTGAAGCATATGAAGTGCTCTCAGACGACAATAAACGCGCGCAGTACGACCGTTTCGGTCATGAAGGTATGAACTCTCAAGGCGGCTTTGGCGGCGGCGGTGGATTCTCAGGCGGCGGCTTTGGCGGCTTTGAAGATATTTTCAGTTCATTTTTCGGCGGCGGGGGTCAGAGAGACCCGAATGCACCTAAAAAAGGTGATGATCTGCAGTATACAATGACAGTTACTTTCGAAGAAGCTGTTTTCGGAGCGACTAAAACTGTAACAATTAAAAAAGATGTGCTGTGTGATGTTTGTGACGGAGAGGGTACAAAACCCGGCACATCAAAATCGACATGTAAAACATGCTCAGGTGCAGGTAATGTAGCAGTGGAACAAAACACGCCGTTCGGTCGTGTACAAACACAGCGCACATGTCCTACATGCGGCGGTACAGGCCAGGAAATCGAACATGCATGTGATAAGTGCAACGGTCACGGCACAGTTCAGAAAAATGTTGATATCGAAGTTAAAGTACCTGAAGGTATCGATAACGGCCAGCAGATTCGTTTATCAGGCGAGGGTGAACCTGGTGTGAACGGCGGACCGGCAGGAGATCTGTATATCGTCTTCAGAGTTAAGCAGGATGCTAAATTTACACGCGACGGCGATGATATTCACTACGAACTTAAAATTTCATTTGCACAGGCAGCTCTCGGCGACGAATTGAAAGTACCGACAATCAATTCATCAGTTATGCTGACAGTGCCTGCAGGAACTCAGTCCGGCAGACGCTTCAGACTGAAAGAAAAAGGTGTTAAAAACGTTCAGGGATTCGGCATCGGCGACCAGTATGTCACTGTAACAGTTGTGACACCGACACGTCTGTCAGAACAGGAACGCGAAGTATTTAAACAGCTTGCAGACATTAACGGTGAAGTAATCAGCGAGCAGCAGGAAAATATTTTTGATAAAACAAAACGATTCTTTAAAGGTGAGTAAACTATGAAATGGCAGGAAGTCAGTATCAGCACTAAAGAAGAGAACGAAGAACAGTTTTCGATATTCTTAAATACAATCGCTAAAGGTGTATCCATCGAGCATTCCGTGGATATTTTGAAATCCAAGACTGATAACTTTGAAGAAAAATTCCGTCTGGATCCGAAAGATTATCCGGACAGCGATATTCGAATATTAGTTTATTTTGATGAAACTTATAATATCGATGAGCAGATAAACAAAATCAGAGAATTTATCGAAGAAACACCTTTGGCTAATAAAGAAGAAATTGAAATAAAGACTGGCATAATAGATGAAATGGACTGGGAAAATGAATGGAAAAAATATTTCCATAATTTCAAAGTCGGCAGAAACTTCTTAATCGTTCCTTCATGGGAATATGCTGACGTCGAAATTGCCGACAGTGATAAAGTTATTAAAATCGACCCGGGAATGGCATTCGGCACGGGTGACCATGCAACGACAAGCTTATGTCTGACCTTCCTGGAAGATGTTATAAAACCATCTGACAAAGTTATCGATGTAGGGACAGGCTCAGGTATTCTTGCGATAGGTGCTTATTTACTCGGGGCAAGAAACATAAAAGCGACTGATATCGATGAGCTGTCGCTGCAGGTTTCTAAAGAGAACTTTGCTTTAAACGATTGCGGGGAAGATATTACAGTAATGCCTGCAGACCTTTTAAAAGAGGAAACAGAGAATTACGATGTTGTCGTCGCTAACATTCTCGCTCACATTATAGGTGATATGATCGATGATGCTTATAAACTGCTGAATGATAACGGACGCTTTATCGCGTCGGGAATTATCGTTGAGAAGCGCGATGAGATTATTACTCATATGAAAGCGGCCGGTTTTTCAATTACGGATGTCCTTGAAGAAGATGGCTGGGTTGCAATATTAGCTCTGAAGGTGACATAATGCAGCGTTATTTTATCGAAGAAACAGTATCGATTAATGAGACTTTTGTCATGGACACAGAGCACATACATCACATTAAAAATGTGATGCGTGCAAAAGTTGATGATGAATTTAACGTTGTTGACAAGAGGGGCAGTGCTTATCTTGTCAAGCTGACTGAACTGGAGCCCGTGACCTATAAAGTTATAGAGAAAATAGAGAGTGAAGTTGAGCTTCCGGTAAATATTACTCTGTATTCGCCATTGTTAAAAGGCGACAAGATGGACGTTGTGATTCAGAAATCCACTGAGCTCGGTGCACATGAATTTGTGTTGTATAAAGCCGAGCGCAGTGTCGTAAAACTGAATGCAAAAAAAGAAGACAGCAGGCGTACACGCTATGAAAAAATTGCCAGGGAAGCTGCAGAACAGAGCAGACGTACTAAAATACCTGAGATTTCATTTGCAGAAACATTGAAATCAATTGATTTTGAAATATATGATGTCGTGTTATTTGCATATGAAGATAATAATCTCACCGGCCGATCAATTAAAGATGTCCTCAGTCGTTCTGATGCACAGACGATTGCGGTTGTATTCGGACCCGAGGGCGGTTTTTCTGAAAACGAGGCTGAAATATTTAAGTCATATGAAAATGTTGCGCTCGGACGCAGAATATTAAGAGCGGAAACAGCGCCGCTGTATGCACTTTCTGTAATTGGGAGCTACTATGAATAGATTGTTTATGCTATTATTACAAGGAATATAAATTATTGGGAGTGTCATTTAAATGAACGTAGCAAAGTATATTGACCATACATTACTAAAACCGGAAGTTACTGACAAAGAAATTACAGTACTATGTGAAGAAGCACATGAACATGGTTTCTTCAGTGTCTGCATTCAGCCTGCATGGGTTAAAACTGCAGCTGAAAAACTTGCTGATAGCGAAGTTAAAGTTTGTACAGTAATAGGCTTCCCT
This sequence comes from Jeotgalicoccus psychrophilus DSM 19085, assembly GCF_000425845.1. Classification (GTDB taxonomy): domain Bacteria; phylum Bacillota; class Bacilli; order Staphylococcales; family Salinicoccaceae; genus Jeotgalicoccus; species Jeotgalicoccus psychrophilus. The sequence continues at coordinate 158,529 of NZ_AUEF01000001.1, read as the reverse complement.
CACGGTGCAGCAACTTCTGAAGTAAAAGCATTCGAAACAAAAGATGCGATTTCAAATGGTGCGGATGAAGTGGATATGGTAATTAATATCGGCCAGCTTAAAGCAGGCAGCCTTGATTACGTAAAAGAAGATATTAAAAGCGTTGTAGATGCTGCGAACAAAGAAGCACTTGTAAAAGTAATTATTGAATCTTCACTTCTTACTGAAGATGAAATCGTAACTGTATCAAAGTTAGCCAAAGAAGCAGGAGCAGATTTTGTTAAAACTTCTACAGGATTTAACGGCGGCGGCGCAACTGTTGAAGCTGTAGCATTAATGCGTCTGACAGTAGGCGAAGATATGGGCGTTAAAGCAAGCGGCGGTGTACGCTCAAGTGAAGACGCGATGAAGATGATCGAAGTCGGTGCGACAAGAATCGGCGCATCAAGCGGTATTGCTATCGTTAACGGTGCAATTTCAGACAGCGATTATTAAATTTCAGTTGACTGAAAACAATGTAATATATTATAATATTAAAGTACATAGTATAGACTATGTGAATTAGCCTTTTGCATTATCGGAGGGAGGGAAAACAAATGTCAAAAACAGTTGTTAAGCAAAACGAACCAATTGAAGATGCTTTGCGTCGTTTCAAACGTACAGTTTCTAAAAACGGTACTATTCAAGAAGCACGTAAAAGAGAGTTTTACGAAAAACCAAGCGTAAAACGCAAGAAGAAATCTGAAGCTGCGCGTAAGCGTAAGTTCAAGTAATATCACTCTTCCCTCTGATAAGTGATATATAATAAAACAGCGCACATTTTGTGCGCTGTTTTTTTGTCTCTCCATTTCTCATTTGGGTTCAGTTAATGTATAATCGGAATCAGGAGGGATGTACATGGGGGGTTCGTATTTATATATGATTAATAATTCAATTCAATTTTATATAGATGTTGTGACTACACCCGTTGTTGCATTTCTATTATTATTAATATTCTTCCTTGGTATGGTGTATCAGCTCTTCTCTGAGAAAGTAAATATTATCGGCATCCTTTGTGTACTGTCGATATTTATATTCTTCTCGGGTCACCTTCTTACTGGCGATGATAATTTGCTGGCATTGATATTTATCCTGATAAGCGGAATTCTGATGCTTATAGAATTTTTCGTCATAGGTATGATTCTTGGAGCCGTGGGAGTTTTGCTATTTGGTGTAAGTATTTTACTAGTCAGCGGCAATGTGTTTTTATACAGTGTTTTCTTAGCCGTAATATTCATTATGGTGATTATAGAGTGGGTGATATTTGTGAAGTATAAGAAACGTAAAATCCCTTTCCTCAATCGTTTAATTTTAAACGATGCAACGGATAAAGAATCGGGATATACATCATTTGATGACCGTTCGCATTTAGTCGGTGAAGTTGCGGTAACACATACTGTGCTCCGTCCATCCGGGACAATACGTCTCGGTGATGAGCGTATCGATGCTGTTGCCGAAGGTTCGTATATTACAAATGATGTGGAAGTTAAGATTATTTTTGTAGAAGGTACAAGAGTTGTCGTCAGACCAACGGGAGATTAAAAACAAGGAGAGTGGAGAATGAATTTAGCATTTATTACAGGCGGTGCACTCGTAACATTACTTATTTTTGTAGTAATTATTATCGTGATTGCATTTATCCTGTCATTTGTTCCAATCGGTTTATGGATTTCAGCAATTGCTGCAGGGGTTAAAGTAGGAATCTTTACATTAGTAGGTATGCGCCTCAGACGTGTTAAACCTAAACGCGTTATCGAACCAATGATTAAAGCGCATAAAGCGGGTATTCAGCTGTCTACAAACCAGCTAGAGTCTCACTTCTTAGCAGGCGGTAACGTCGACCGCGTTGTCGACGCACTAATCGCTGCGCAGCGTGCAGATATTAACTTAACGTTTGAACGTTGTGCTGCAATTGACCTTGCAGGACGTGACGTACTTGAAGCAGTACAGATGAGTGTTAACCCGAAAGTTATCGAAACGCCATTTATTGCTGGTGTTGCGGTTGACGGTATCGAAGTTAAAGCGAAAGCAAGAATTACAGTTAGAGCCAACATCGAACGCCTTGTCGGTGGTGCTGGTGAAGAAACGATCATTGCACGTGTTGGTGAAGGCGTAATTTCAACTATTGGTTCGTCAACTAAGCACGCTGATGTACTTGAAAATCCGGAACGTATTTCACAGACTGTCTTAGCTAAAGGTCTCGATTCAGGTACTGCATTTGAAATCTTATCGATTGATATTGCAGATGTGAACATCGGTAGTAATATCGGTGCAGATCTTCAGACTGAACAAGCTGAAGCCGATAAGAATATTGCACAGGCGAAAGCTGAAGAACGCCGTGCAATGGCTGTTGCTCAGGAGCAGGAAATGAAAGCACGCGTACAGGAAATGAGAGCGAAAGTAGTAGAAGCAGAATCCAGAGTACCTCTTGCATTTGCTAAAGCATTAGAAGATGGCAATATATCAGCATCTGATTATTACGATCTGAAAAATGTTGAAGCAGATACCAGCATGAGAGATTCAATTAACAAAATGACAAACCCTACACAGTTTAACGAAGAAGAATAGGGTGTGATATAGTATGGAACTTATTCCACTACTAATTATCGTTCTAGGTATTGTCTCTTCGATTATCGGCAGTAAAAACAACAAAGAAAAAGAAGGCGGCCGCAATATTGATACTTCTAAGCTAGATAGAAGACAAAATACTGCACCGCGCAGCAGACAACCTGATACAAGGACGAGTACAAATGAACAAAAAGGATTCTTCCAGACGCTGCAAGAGGCATTTGATGATGAATTCAACCAACCCGAACAAGAAACAAAACAACAGTCTAAAACAGAGTCTAAAACAGAGTCTAAACCGCAGCCGGTGCAAGCATCCGGACGTGAGAGCCGGCCTGATAGACAAGCATCTGAGCGTCCCGTAAGGGAAACGATTCAGCAAGCACGCGGGCGTCAAAACTTGGCGCAAAATATTTCTGATATTGAGAAACGTATTACAGACCGCACTAAAAGAGAAGATCTCGGTCGGGATATTGGTAATAAGTCCGGTTATTCAGACGGTGACGTTCTTACTCAAAAGCAAAAGAGTGAACATGAAAGCACAAATATTACTTCAGATGATTTGGCGTTTGATTCTAAAGCTGTCCTCAACGGCATTATTATGTCGGAGGTTCTCGGCAAGCCGAAGTCCAAACAAAAATCGACCAGGAAGCTTGGATAAGCTTCGGCAAATAAAACAGGGCAGAGAGTCTCGATAACAGATTCTCTGCCCTGTTTTTAATTTTTAATAGTATAATTAATACTGCGTCTTCCGTTATGAGATAAACTCATACGACCTGTCACATCCCGCACGGTTTTATCATGTCTGAAATAATTGCAGTCGGCTATTGATAGTGGTAAATTTAAATAGACAAGACTATTATAAAGGGGTTTGTAAATGCCTAATATTATTAATATAGACAGCCTTGACGAAGCTCAGGCTTTAATAGGTGCAAATGATTCACACATCACATATCTGGAAGACGAATTCGCAGTTAAAATTCATACGCTCGGCAATGAAATTACTGTCAGCGGCGAAGATGAAAAGGACGTCGAATTAGTCGAAGATGTGCTGCTTCATTTATTAAAAATAATTCAGCGCGGCATGTCAATTTCTTTAAGAGATGTGCAATCTGCTGCGATGATGGCTAAAAATGATACCATCGAATATTTACAAGATCTTTATAACGAAGAAATCGCTAAAGATGTTAAAGGTAAAAGTATTAAAGCGAAAACGACGGGTCAGCGTCAGTATGTAGAAAATATACGTAAACACGACCTGACTTTCGGTATTGGGCCCGCCGGGACCGGTAAAACTTTTTTAGCTGTCGTAATCGCATGCCAGATGCTGCGGGAAAACCAGGTTAAACGCATCGTCCTGACGCGTCCTGCGGTGGAGGCGGGGGAGAACCTCGGGTTCCTGCCGGGGGACTTAAAAGAGAAGGTAGACCCATACCTGCGTCCGCTGTATGATGGACTTCATGCGGTTCTCGGAGCTGAGACGACTGACCGTTTAATTGAACGCGGGGTCATAGAGGTTGCACCGCTTGCTTATATGCGCGGACGGACATTGAATGAAGCTTTTGTTATTTTGGATGAAGCTCAGAATACGACAGAAATGCAGATGAAAATGTTTCTGACACGTCTTGGTTTCGGTTCGAAAATGATAGTTACCGGCGATGAAACACAGATTGACCTTCCGGGCTCGACGAAAAGCGGACTGGTTGAATCGGTAAAACGTCTTGAAAATATTAAAGGAATCGCTATTAAACGCATGGATGAAACAGATGTCGTCCGACATCCGCTTGTTTCTAAAATAATCCTTGCGTATGAAAAGGATACAAATTTATGATTAATATAGATTTTATTAACGATGAAAATTTTGTAGATGAGTCTGAGCTTAAAGAAGTATCGGAGCTGTTATCGTTCGCATTTGATCATCTTAAAGAAGAAGGCGATGCAGAGGTATCTGTATCTTTCGTGTCAAATGAAGAAATCCAAAATATTAACAGAGATTACCGTAATAAGGACAGCATAACAGACGTCATTTCTTTCGCACTTGAAGAAGGAGACATGAATATTATTCACGAAGATGCTCCGCGCACTTTGGGAGATATTGTTATCAGCACCGACCGTGCGAAAGAGCAGGCTGATGATTACGGCCACAGCTACCGCCGTGAGCTGATGTTTTTAAGCCTCCACGGATTTTTACATCTGCTTGGCTACGATCACATGGAGAGCGATGATGAAGCTGAAATGAACGGCAAACAAGAAGAAATATTAAACGCATTCGGTGTGACACGCGATTAATTTAGACCGGTTTAAACATCCTCTCCAGGGATTTTTTCAGCTGTTTAAAAAAGACAGGAAATTTTTACTGCATTCTGTTATTGCAGCAGCAGTCCTTTGTATTTGCGCTGCGGTGAATATCACAGCAGTTGAATGGCTGTTTATTATTACTGCTGTATTTTTAGTTTTAATTACAGAAACATTGAACAGTGCAATTGAATACACGGTGGATTTAATTACCGGCGATTACCATATACTTGCACGCTATGCGAAAGATATCGCAGCAGCGGCAGTACTGCTTGCGAGTATATATGCTGTAATCGTCGGTATGGTTATCCTGCTGCCGTATTTGCTTTAATATAAGGAGGACATCAGATGAACGACGGATTATTTAAAAAAGAATGGCTGACTGAAGTGCAGGAAGCACAGTCACGGGCATATACACCTTACTCAAATTTTAATGTAGGTGCTCTATTAATTACAGAAGATGATGAATATATTTACGGAGCGAACATTGAAAACGCTGCGTATCCTGCATCAATTTGTGCAGAACGTTCTGCCTTGGTGAGCGCGTATTCAAATAATAAGAGAAAATTCAAAGCGATTGTAGTCGTGACGGATGCACCTGGACCTGCAAGCCCATGCGGTGAATGCAGACAAGTAATGAAAGAATTATGCCATGATGAAATGCCGGTTTACTTAACGAGTAAATCAGGTGAAGTAATAAAACGGACGGTAGACGATTTGCTGCCGCTCGGTTTTAGCGGGAAGGATATGGATTAATGGATTTTGATGGATTTAAATCAGGTTTCGTCAGTATAATCGGACGTCCAAATGTAGGGAAATCTACATTTATGAATAAAGTTCTTGGGCAGAAAGTTGCGATTATGTCGGACAAGCCGCAGACGACAAGAAATAAAATACAAGGTGTATATACAAAAGATAATACTCAGATGATTTTTATCGATACACCTGGAATTCACAAACCGAAACACCAGCTTGGTGAGCATATGATGAAAGTTGCGCGCAATACGCTCCGTGAAACAGAAGCAATTCTGTTCGTCATTAACGCTGCTGAAGAAATCGGGCGCGGTGATGAGTTCATTATCGATATGCTTAAAAATACGAAGACACCGATTATTTTAGTGTTAAATAAAATCGACTTAATTCATCCGGATGAACTGATTAAGCAGATTGAAGTATACAAAGATAAACTGGACTTCAGTGATGTAGTGCCGATTTCAGCACTTCAGGGAAATAATATCGAACGTCTTCTGACTGTGATTGAATCACACCTGCCGGAAGGGCCGATGTACTATCCGGAAGACCGTATTACAGATCACCCTGAACACTTTATCGTGAGTGAGCTGATTCGTGAAAAAGCACTTCACCAGCTGAGTCAGGAACTGCCTCATGCGATTGGAGTAGAAGTGCTTAAAATGAAAGGTGACGATGACGGCGGCAAAGTCAGAGTGGAAGCCCTGATTTACGTTGAACGGGAATCACAAAAAGGAATGGTTATCGGTAAAGGCGGCAAGATGCTGAAAGAAATCGGGCGTCATGCGCGTATGGATATCGAAAATCTCCTCGGCAGCAAAGTATATCTTGAGCTGTGGGTTAAAGTACAAAAAGACTGGCGCAATAAACCTACGTTTATCAGGTCGCTTGGGTATAAAGACGAAGAATATTAAAACTGGGTGAGATAATGATCTATCAACAGACTGGTATGATGATCCGGCAGACGAGCTACAGCGAGTCCAGCCGGATTATTACTATACTGACAGAAACGGGAGAACAGGTTCCATTAATGGCACGCGGTTTTAATAAACCGAAAAACCAGTTTATTACACTGCGGCAGGGATATTTGGAAGCATTGTTTACTTATAACCGTTTTAAAGGCATGGGCACACTCAATGATGTTGACGTGACCGAGCGGTTTAAAAACATTAACGGCGACTTCGATGTATACACACACGCAAGTTATATTTTGGAAGTCATTACGAGAGCGCTTGAAGATGACATTGCTGAACCGGGATTTTACAGACTGCTGAAAAAAGCATTTAACCTGCTGGATGATGGCAATGAAAGCTTTGGGGTCACGTCACTTGTACTGGTCAAAATGCTTCCGGCCTACGGCGGTCAGCTGAATCTCGACAGCTGTGCAGTATGCGGCAGAAGTGACTATAAAAAGTACAGCCATTATTCATTTAAATACCATAACGTCATCTGCCACGACTGTCTGACAGAAGAAACACTCGAACGGGCAATACCTGTCAGCAACAGAGTATTGTATTTTGCACTGTATTTAAAATCGGTAAAACTCGAAGATGTGAACAGCATAAAAATATCGGCAGACATCGGCAGACAGCTGCTTAAATTTATTGAAGTGCTGTACGATGAATACAGCGGTGTATATTTCAGAAGTAAGAAATTAATAGATCCGCAGTGAAGACAAATACGTATACATTAGGTTACCTCATGTATACGTATTTCTTTTTCAGTAGTTATGATTGAGACTCATGTATATGAATAATCATTTACGCAGTCATGACAACGCTTCATGTATACACAAAACAAAAAACGCACCTGACTCCTGAACCCAGGAAATCAAGTGCGTTTTTTATAAATTATTAATCTAAATTACTCGTCATCGTCTTAACATCTTTTACAATCTCTTCTGTCTCAAACGTATTATCTCCTGCATCAACGCCGGTATAGTCTTTGATCAGCGTGCCGGTTTCATCGATTAAATAAATCGCAGTCCCGTGCAGTACTTGATTTGAGCCGTCCTGCGGCAGTTTCACTATCGATTTGAAGTTGTTCAGTGCATAATCGCGCAGATATTCAAATTCGTATCCCGTAACAAGCTGCCATTCAATATTATCCGCCGGATTATACCAGCTCATATATTCGCTGAGCACTTCCGGTGTATCTGTATCAGGATCTACAGAAAAACTGATAATACCAACATCCTCAAGGTTTTCTTCTGCAAGTTCCTGAGTCAGCTCGGTCATATTCTGTGTCATCGGAGGGCATACCGTAACGCACTCGGTAAATATAAGATTGGCAAGCCATACTTTCCCGTCCATATCATCTGATGTAAATGTTTCATTATGCTGATTTACAGCTTCAAAATCATTCAGCGTATTGCCGTAATAAGACATCGGCTCAACTTCCTCGCTGCCGCATGCGGCAAGCAGCATAACGAGGACTATAAGCAGAGTGCTTCTAAACATAAGCATCCTCCATTAAAATAATAATTATATGTATAAAGGTGCCCCAATAGTTTGAGGCACCCATGATGTTAAAACTTAATTCTTGATGATAGGAAATTATGCAGTTCGTCAATTGCAAGACGTGTCTGTTCCATCGTATCGCGGTCTCTTACTGTTACTTTTTTATCTTCAGCTGAATCGAAGTCAAATGTAATACAGTACGGTGTACCGATTTCATCCTGACGGCGGTAACGTTTACCGATTGATTGTGACTCATCGAATTCGATGTTAAAGTCAGCAGCGAGCATGCTGTATACTTCCATAGCATCTCCGCTTAATTTTTTCGATAAAGGCAGTACTGCCGCTTTATATGGTGCAAGAGCAGGGTGCAGACGCAGCACTGTGCGTGAGTCCCCTGACTCAAGTTCTTCTTCATCATAAGCATCTGTAAGGAATGCTAAAGTCATACGGTCAAGACCGAGTGACGGCTCGATGCAGTATGGAATATATTTTTCGTTAGTTTCAGGGTCGTGATATCTGAAATCTTCGTTTGAATGTTCCATGTGCTGTCGAAGGTCAAAATCTGTACGGCTGGCAACGCCCCACAGCTCTCCCCAGCCAAACGGGAATTTGTATTCAATATCAGTTGTCGCGTTAGAGTAGTGTGAAAGTTCATCTTCATCATGTTCTCTTAGACGCGTGTTTTCTTCGCTTAAGTTTAAATCTTTCAGCCATTTAACAGCGAATTCTTTCCAGTAAGTTTGCCATTCCATTTCAGTACCGGGCTTACAGAAGAATTCTAGCTCCATCTGGTCGAATTCACGTGTTCTGAATGTGAAGTTACCCGGTGTAATTTCGTTACGGAATGATTTACCAACCTGTCCGATACCGAATGGAAGTTTTTTACGCATAGCTCGCTGAACGTTTTTATAGTTAACAAAGATACCTTGTGCAGTTTCAGGACGGAGGAATAATTCGTTAGTTGAGCCTTCTGTTACACCCTGGAATGTTTTAAACATTAAGTTGAACTGGCGAATGTCAGTGTACTCGTGAGCACCGCAAGTCGGACAGTCAATATTTTTGTCGTCGATAATATCTTTCATTGCTTCGAATGATAAACCATCTGCAACGAAAGTGTCATCTTCTTTTTGCATAACATCTTCAATTAATTTGTCAGCACGGTGACGTGATTTACATTGTTTACAGTCGATCATCGGGTCGTTAAAGTTATTTAAGTGACCTGAAGCTTCCCAAGTTTTCGGATTCATTAAAATTGCAGCATCCAGTCCGACATTATACGGAGATTCCTGAATGAATTTTTTCCACCATGCAGCTTTAACGTTGTTTTTCAGTTCGATACCTAACGGACCGTAATCCCAAGTGTTTGCAAGACCGCCGTATATGTCACTGCCGGGGAAAACAAAGCCTCTTGTTTTTGCCAGGTTTACAATTGTGTCCATGTTCATAGTTAATGCAGCTCCTTTTTATTATTAATTTATATATAAAAAAGTCCCTGAACAGCATAAAAAATGCTATCCAGGGACGAGCGTAGCCCGCGGTTCCACCCAATTTAGTAAGAAAACTCGCTTTTATATATAAAATTAATTGTATTTGTAAATTATTATGCCATATTTGCTGCCAGGCTCACACCATTCCTGACTCGCTTAAGGCTATTATATAATTAGAGCAGAATGAATGCAAGTACGATCATATTTCTTTATCTCTGTAAATATTATATAATATTAATGTTGGGAGTGAGAACGTGGAACTGAACGAACGCCAAGAAAAAATTCTAAGCATAGTTAAGCAGCACGGGCCGATTACGGGCAGTAAAATTGCCGCACAGCTGTCATTGACCCGTGCGACATTACGACCGGATTTGGCTATATTGACGATGTCCGGCTTTTTGGATGCAAGACCTCGTGTCGGTTATTTTTATACCGGCAAAGAAACAAACGACGTCATCGCACTTAAAGTAAATAATATATTAGTGCGGGATGTACAAAGTTTACCTATTTTAATTACTGTTGAAACAAGTATTTACGATGCAATCGTCAAGATGTTCCTGGAAGATGTAGGCACGCTGTACGTTATTGATAACGAGCAGTCTCTGGCCGGTGTTGTCTCAAGAAAAGACCTGTTAAAAGGAACGATGAGTTTCAATGATACAGAAAATACGCCGGTCAGTGCAGTAATGACCCGGACGCCCAACATTACGATGTGTTATCCGGATGACCTTCTTTTATATGTTGCAAAACAGATCATTGACAGACAGATTGATTCACTGCCGGTAGTAAAAGAAAGTAACGGCAGAATTGAAGTTACAGGCAGGATTACTAAAACCAATATTACAAAAGTATTTGTAAATTTAATGGAGTGAAAAAATAATGTCGAATTTTAAAATAATCGTTGCATCAGACTCAGTCGGAGAAACAGGCGAACTCGTAACGAAAGCATGCCTGTCACAATTTAAAATCGACGCACCCGATAATGTCATCGATCGTTATCCGTATGTGAACAGCTGCGATGACATTGATGACGTGATAGATTTAGCTAAAAGCAAAAATGCATTAGTCGTCTATACTTTAATTACACCTGATTTAAGAACATACATGGCCGCTGAACTCGAAAAAGAAGACATTTCCTATATCGATGTAATGGGGCCGCTGATGGATGAAATAGCGAAAGCAACAGGTCTTGAACCATACAATGAACCTGGCCGTGTTCACCGTCTTGACGAAGAGTATTTCAAAAAAATCGAAGCGATTGAATTTGCTGTAAAATACGATGACGGCAAAGATACAAGCGGACTTGATAAGGCAGATATCGTGCTGCTTGGTGTTTCAAGAACTTCGAAAACACCGCTGTCGCAATTTTTAGCTTTAAAGAAATACAAAGTGATGAATGTTCCGCTCGTACCGGAAGTGAAGCCGCCGGCTGAATTATTCGATGTAGACCCTGAAAAGTGTGTCGCGTTGCGCATTAACCCGGATACATTATATAAAATCCGCAAGGAGCGTTTAAGCCAGCTCGGCTTAAAAGACACAGCAATGTATGCCAACAGTACGCGCATTGAAGACGAGCTTACTTACTTCGATGAAATAATCGGTAAAATAGGCTGTCCGATAATAGACGTATCCGATAAAGCGATTGAGGAAACAGCGAATGCTATTATGAAATACGTAGACAGCGATAGTAATATTAGAGGGTGATAATTTGAGAATACCCGAGGAAACCATAGCTAAAATAAAGGACGAGACCGACATCACTGAGTTAGTTGCAAGTTATATTAAACTTGAACGGCGCGGGAGAAACTATGTTGGTCTCTGTCCGTTTCACGATGAGAAGACACCATCTTTTTCCGTCAGTCCGGAAAAACAGATTGCACATTGTTTCGGCTGTAAAAAGGGCGGTAACGTATTCCAGTTTTTAATGGAAATTGAGAGTATGTCTTTCGCTGAAGCGGCAGCAAAACTCGGAGAACCGCTGAATATAAAAATAGATACTGAAACGAGCAATGTCAGAGAAAGCGATATGACGCTTATCCGCATGCACGATTATATGACGGATCTTTACCATCATCTTCTTATGAACACCAACGAGGGTGAAAAACCGCTCCAATACTTGCGGGACAGAGGCTTCAGCACAGATCTGATCCGCGCTGAAAAAATTGGTTTCGCACCGAATATGTCTTACTTTGCAAAAAATGCACTGCTTGAACAGGGCTATAACGAAGAAACGGCATACCAGGCAGGCTTGCTGTCCAGAAATGAAGAAAACTTTTCTTATTACGACCGCTTTGTCGGGCGCATTATGATTCCAATAAAGAATCATCAGGGACACCACGTTGGCTATACTGCGAGGAGCATCGACGGCAGTGAACCCAAATATTTAAATACACCTGAAACAGAAATATTTAAAAAACGGGAACTGTTTTTTAACTTAAACGATGCCAGAAAACATGTCAGAAAGCTCGATAACATCATTTTAATGGAAGGTCATCTTGACGTTTTAAAAGTTAAAATGACCAAGGTCAGACATATCGTTGCAACGATGGGAACGGAACTCAGCCAGGAAAATTTAAATCTGCTTGAACGTCTGTCATCAAACGTCACGATTATGTTCGACGGCGACTCTGCCGGACGAAATGCTACGCTGAAAGTGGGGGATACTCTCCTTAAGCGCGGCCTAAATGTCTATGTGCAGAAAATTCCTGATAAAATGGACCCGGATGAATATATTGAAACGTTTGGTGCAGAGGAATTTGAACAGTTTATTCAGGACCAGCAGCAGCATTATCTGCACTTTAAAGCAGAAGTCCTGCGCCACGACGCGAAAGAGAACGACATGAAGTTTACACAGCACTTGAACTCACTTGCAAACGACATGCAGTATGTCAGTGATCATTTAACAGCTGAACGGCTGGTTGGTACAATCAGTTCTATTTTCGGTGTCGATAAGCAGGCGTTATCCGGGCAAATACCAAAACCGGTGAGGCAGGAGACAAACTACGCTATACCTGAACCGCAGCGTCAGCAATTATCACAGCGTCAGAAAAAAGAACGCTATGTGACGAGAATAATGATGGTAAACCGCGAGTATCTGCTTGAATACAGTGATACGCTTGATGGGAATGTCTTAACTTACGGTCCTTACTATGATATAATAAGAGGACTTTGTGCCTATTTTGAAGCACATACAGTTTTCGATCTGTCTCTAGCCCTTAATTATCTTGATCCCGCACTGACGGACACATTGATAGAACTCGACGGCATGTTGATTCATGAAGATGTCTCACATAGTGAAATAAATGATTATCTGGAAGATTTAAGTGGTATAAGAAATAGTGAAAACGAAAAACAGGAATTATACCGCAGACTTGAAGTTGCGGAACGTGATAATGACTTTGAACTGCAGATTAAGCTTACCCAGGAACTAGTTGAGCTTAACCGGACGTACAAAATGTAGTTTTTGATAACTTAGGAGGCACAGTATGGCGAAGAAAAAAACAATTGCAGCTGAAATTAAAGAACTTGAATTCACAACTGTCGAACAGGCGAAAGCATACCTGTTGGAAAAAGGGAAAAAGGACGGCCAGCTGTCTCATGAAGAAGTTGCAGATAAATTAGCAAACTTCGAGCTGGATTCAGATGCGATGGACGAATTTTTCGAAGAATTAAACGAAAATGAAGTTCAGATGATTAATGAAAAAGATTCGTCGGATACAAACGAAAAACTGGATCTCTCTGATATGAGTGCACCTCCAGGCGTTAAAATTAACGACCCTGTGCGTATGTACCTTAAAGAAATCGGACGAGTTGATTTATTAACTGCTGCTGAAGAAGTAGAACTGGCGAAACGTATCGAGCAGGGGGACGATATTGCGAGAAGCCGCTTGGCTGAAGCAAACTTACGTCTCGTGGTAAGTATTGCAAAACGCTATGTCGGACGCGGCATGCTCTTCCTTGACCTGATTCAGGAAGGAAACATGGGGCTGATTAAAGCTGTAGAAAAATTCGACTTTACTAAAGGTTTTAAATTCTCGACTTATGCAACTTGGTGGATTCGCCAGGCGATTACTCGTGCTATTGCCGACCAGGCAAGAACAATCCGTATTCCGGTGCACATGGTTGAGACAATTAACAAACTTATCCGTATTCAGCGCCAGCTGCTTCAGGATTTAGGACGCGAACCGACTCCTGAAGAAATCGGTGAAGAAATGGATCTGCCTGCTGAAAAAGTCCGTGAAATTCTTAAAATCGCTCAGGAGCCTGTGTCTCTTGAAACGCCTATCGGTGAAGAAGACGACAGCCATCTTGGTGACTTTATCGAAGATCAGGATGCACAGAGCCCGTCAGATCATGCAGCTTACGAACTGTTAAAAGAACAGCTCGAAGACGTGCTTGATACCCTGACAGATCGTGAAGAAAATGTACTCCGTCTGCGTTTCGGTCTTGACGATGGACGAACGCGCACATTGGAAGAAGTAGGTAAAGTATTCGGTGTTACCCGCGAACGTATCAGACAAATTGAAGCAAAAGCACTGCGCAAATTAAGACATCCATCGAGAAGTAAGAAATTAAAAGACTTTATGGATTAGCAGTGTAATATTTTCTTAAAATTGTTTTGACTTTGACACAATTTGAGATACAATTATATATGAGATAACATGAATAACAGATGAGGGGGTAACATAATGAATAAAAATCCTATAATTCCATTCTTACTGATTATATTCCTTGGAGTCGGACTTGTGTTCCTGCTTTCCGGACTAGGCGCAACTGATGACGGTGAAGAAGATGTTGCAACAGAAGAAGGTTCTGAGGAATCAGGCGGCGGCGAAGAAGCATCAAGCGGCGACGTTGACGCAGAAGGTATCGCTCGTGATAACTGTGCTTCATGTCACGGTCAAGACTTCAGCGGCGGAATGGGTCCTGCACTAGCTGGAACAAGTCTTGCTGAAGACGAGTTCACGTCAATCGTACGTGACGGTCAAGGTTCTATGCCTGCATTCTCGGCAGACCAGATTGCAGATGAAGAACTTACAGCTTTATATCAGTTCTTTTCTGAACAGTAATTATCTATAAAAAAGACTCTCAATGATGGGAGTCTTTTTTTAATACAGGAGTGAGGAAATGTTAAACCAGAGGCTTAAGACAGTATCAGAATATATTGTTGGAGATGAACTTGTTGATATCGGTTCCGATCATGCGTATTTACCGATTTACGCTGTAAATGAAAATATTATTAAAAAAGCGATATGCGGAGAAATTGCCAGAGGGCCTTATGATTCTTCTGTTAAAAATGTACAGCAGAATAAATTATCCGATGAAATTATAATCAGACTGGGAGACGGTTTATCTGTCCTTCGCAGTATGGATGATGCTGATACTATTACGATTTGCGGCATGGGCGGACCATTAATCGCAAGTATCATTGAAAGCGGAATGAAGTTTGTTCAAGGTACACCGCGCTTTATCGTGCAGGCCAATACTTATCCTTATCCAATACGTAAAATAATGGCTGAACATAATTATAAGATTACCGAGGAACTGCAGTTAAAAGACGGTCCTCATTTTTACGATATTATTGTTTTTGACCATTCAAAAGAAGCTGTTGAATACAGTGAAGCTGAACTGCGTTTTGGTCCTGTAAATATAGAAAAAAGAGAACCGGTGTTTATCGGGCAGCTGGAACGTGAAAAGAGTCATATGGAGAAAATATTAAATGGTATCAACGATAGAGAGAAGAATATAGATAAAGTTGAAAGACTTGAATCTAATCTTAAATATGTCGATGAGGTGCTGGAGAATGTTAAAGATAAGTGATCTGCTTAAACAATTAAATGAAATTGCCCCATTTTCAGACAGTGAAAAATGGGATAATACGGGACTGCTGGTTGGTAATGAAGAGGATACAGTAACAGGTATTATTACTGCGCTTGACTGCAGTGCTGATACTGTTGATGAAGCCGTCATGAAAAATGCCAACGTTATTATCAGTCATCATCCTTTAATTTTCCCTGAAATTTCAAAAGTGGTAAACGAAGGGCCGGGGCTGGTCATCCGCAAACTGATTAAGAATGATATTAATTTGATTGTGATGCATACAAATCTGGATCATCAGAAGAATGGAGTCAGCCATATAATTGCAGCTGCACTCGGTTATCCCGATACTGAAATACTGCTGCCTAAAAAAGGGAACTTCAAAAAACTCAGAGTAAATATTAATACTGAGGACAAAGAAGCGTTTAAACAAAATCTGCTGAAAAATGCACCGGTAGGTGATATGGGAGATTATACAGAAGTCAGCTATGAATACGAAGTTCACGGCCAGTTCAAACCTGAAGCTGAAGCTAATCCGACGATTGGTGAATCCGGAAAACTTGAATACGTGGATGAATATATCATAGAATGTATTTTTGACGGCAGGGATCAGCATGCTGTAATTGATGCAGTCAGAAAGTATCATCCTTATGAGGAGCCCGCTTTTGACGTCTACAGTCTCGACAGAGAGACTGACACAGGACTGGGAGTGAAATTCAATTACGGGGATACACTGGACAGTCTTGTTCACTTGATAGAAAACAAAACCGGGCTTAAAACTGTTAATGTCGTTAAAGCAGACGATAGAATCATTAACACTGCAGCTGTTATCGGCGGCGCAGGAATGAGCTACCGTGAAGCATCATTTAACAAGGGTGCTGACGTGCTCATTACAGGTGACGTTAAGTATCATGAAGCATATGATGCAAAGGCTGCAGGGCATAATATAATCGACGCAGGTCACTACTTGGAAGTATTAATGACGTCGGGGCTTGCAGAGTTAATTGACGACGAGCTCGATGTTCCTGTTACAGCATCAAAAGTATCAACAAATCCATTTGAATAAATAAAAAAGCTGCGAAATCTAAAATTTAGATTTCGCAGTCTTTTTTTATTCCATCACCTTAACTGGTGTAGGATTTTTAATTTTCGGTAAAATTTTAGCCATCGGTACTGATGACTCAGGAGCAGTCTGCTGCTCAATGTTGTAGTTTTTAATATACGTAATTACTTCTTTAACGATTGGTGTCGGGGTAGAAGCACCTGCAGTAACTGCAACTTTTTCAACGCCTTCAAGCCATTCGTTTTTCAATTCGTTTAATGAACTGATACGGTAAGCATTCGTATGAGCAATTTCTTTTGAAACCTGTGTCAGACGGTTAGAGTTGTTACTCTTAGGATCGCCGACTACGATAAGAAGATCAGCTTCTCCTGCCTGTTCTGCGACAGCTTCCTGTCTGACCTGAGTCGCAAGACAGATTTCCTTATGCACTTCGATGTGCGGGAACTGTACTTTAAGTTCATCCATAATATGGCTGACGTCCCATTGGCTCATCGTCGTCTGGTTTGTAACGATAAGTTTTTTATCTGCAAGGTGGGCCGGCAGAGTTGCAACGTCTTCCTGTGTTTCAATTAGATGAACGTGATCCGGTGAAACGCCTATTGCACCTTCCGGCTCAGGGTGGTCTTTCTTGCCGATGTAGATAACATCATAATCATCCGCCGTTTTTTCTCTGATCAGATCATGTGTGAATTCTACGTCAGGACATGTTGCATCGATGCAGACAAGTCCTTTTTCTTTAGCGCGTGCTTTTACCTGCGGTGAGACACCGTGAGCTGTAAAAATAACAGTACCATTCTCAATCTGCTCGAGGATTTCAAGGCGGTTCGGCCCGTCGAGTGTGATAATACCTTCTTCTTCAAAAGCATCCGTCACATGTTTATTGTGTACAATCATACCTAATATATATATAGGACGCGGCAGTGACTGATCCAAAGAAGCGTTGCGTGCAATCACCATTGCATCAACAACACCGTAACAGTAACCGCGCGGTGAGATTTTTATAATATCCATAAGTAGAACTCCTCCTTACATATGATTATACTTAATTTTACGGGATATTCAAATCATCCAAATGGATGAACGATTATTATAGCGTAAATATGCATTTTTAGTTATAATTGATAAGGAGTTTGAAAGGGACAGGTGACATATATGTCAAATGCATTTAAAAGATTTGAATTTAACAACACAATGCTCGATGCAATAGAGAAGGTCGGGTTCACACATCCGACGATGGTGCAAGAGCGAGTGATACCCCGTATAATGAAAGGCAGCAATGTTGTTGCACAGTCAGCAACAGGGAGCGGGAAGAGCCATGCCTTTTTACTGCCGCTTATTTATAATATCGACGGCGCTAAAAAAACGCCTCAGGTTATAGTAATGGCGCCGACGAGAGAACTGGCGAAACAGCTGGATAATATGGCGAGAAAAGTTCTCGAATCATACGATGAAATCAGCTGCCGTGCATTTATCGGCGGAACGGAAATGAAACGCGATGAAGAGCGTGCACGTCAAAATCCTCAGCTTGTTATTGGTACACCGACACGCATCAAGGATTTAATCGATAAACAGGCACTGGATATTCACTCTGCGAAGTCTGTTGTAATCGATGAAGCAGACTTAATGGTTGATTTAGGCTTTATGGCTGACGTCGACTATATATCCAACCGCATTTCGACAGCAAGCCAGTTTCTGGTCTTTTCGGCCACTATCCCTGAACCGGTAAAACAATTTATGGAAAAATACATTGGCGAAACTGAAATTATTGTAATTGATACACCGCTTAATAAAGCGTCTATTCATTACAGCCTTGTACCTGTAAAAGGAAGCAGCAGATTAGAGAAAACTCTCGAGCTGACTAAAAACATTACTCCGTATACCGGATTAATTTTTGCCAATTCACGTGAACGTGCCGATGAATTGTATGCTTATTTAAAAGAAGCAGGCATAAACGTTGGATTATTCCACGGAGGATTAAAGCCGCGTGAACGGACACAGGAAATTAAGAAAATAGAAAATCTTGACTACCACTGGGTTGTTGCAAGTGACCTGGCATCAAGAGGACTGGACTTTGACGGCGCATCACATGTTATTAACTACGATATTCCGAAGCAGATTGAATTCTTTACTCACAGAGTAGGGCGTGTCGGCAGAGGACAGTACAGCGGTGTTGCGATTACACTTTACGAACCGAGTGAACAAAACGAAATTGATGCTCTTGAAGGTAAAGGATATGTTTTCAATCATGAAGACATCCGCGGCGGCGAGCTGAAAGAAATTAAGGACCGTACGCAGCGCGCAGGCAGAAACACACGAAGCAAGACGAACAAAACACAAAATTACAAAGTGCGCAGTCCTAAAAAAGTAAAACCTGGCTATAAAAAGAAAATTAAGTTCCAAAAAGAAGAACTTGAGCGCCAGGAACGCAGACGCTATGCGAAAGCAAAATCACGCAATGAGAAAAAACGAAATAAAAAAGACAATAAGTAGAGGTTGATATAAATGTTATTGGGATCACATGTTTCGATGAGCGGTAAAAAAATGCTGGAAGAGTCAGTGACTACTGCAGCAGATTATGGTGCATCTACATTTATGATTTATACCGGTGCACCGCAAAATACGCGCCGTAAAAAAATTGAAGATCTGAATATCGAAAAAGGACAGCAGGCGATGGCGGAACTCGGCATTAAGAATTTCGTCGTCCACGCGCCTTATATTATTAATATCGCCAATACTGAAAAAGCTCACGTCTTCAATTTAGGCGTTGAATTTTTACAGGAAGAAATCGTCCGTACTGAAGCACTTGGTGCAAAACAGATTGTCCTTCACCCTGGTGCGCACGTCGGTGCCGGCAGCGAAGCGGGAATTAAGCAGATTGTAAAAGGACTTAATGAAGTCTTATCTAACGACAACGATGTGCAGATTGCATTGGAAACTATGGCGGGCAAAGGCTCTGAAATCGGACGTACATTTGAAGAAATCGCACATATCATGGACGGTGTCACGAACAACGAACGTTTGAGTGTTACATTCGATACGTGTCACGTTCACGACGCAGGCTATGATATTAAAAACGATTTTGACGGTGTATTAAACGAGTTTGATAAACTTGTTGGTATCGACCGTATTAAAATTCTTCACATGAATGATTCTAAAAATCCAATTGGCGCACATAAAGACAGACATGAAAACTTTGGTTTCGGCCATATCGGGTTTGATGCACTGGCTTATATTATAAATCATCCGGAATTCACTGACGTTCCAAAAATATTAGAAACTCCATTCGTCGGTCCGGATAAGACAAATCGCGTTGCACCATACAAACACGAAATTGATATGATTAAGTCGGGGGAATTTGATCCGAACTTGTTAGTAAAAATTAATCCTGCCGTAGCTGCATTAGAATAGTTAAATTCAGGGAACACTTCTTCGGGGGTGTTCTTTTTTCGTAATCATTCCTATTTACAAAACGTAATGATTCCTGTAAAATATATTTGGACATAAATAAAAGGAGTCTTGTTAATGGCTGTGCCTGTGTTTGAAATTAAAGACGTAACATATGAATATAAAGATAAGCTGGAAGCGACACCTGCACTCCAGAATATTTCCTTTTCAATTAACCAGGGAGAATTTCTGGCAATTGTCGGACCGAATGGCTCCGGAAAATCTACACTGCTGAAATTAATTCTCGGTGTATATAAACTGCAGCAGGGCAATATACTGATTAACGGGAAGACACGTAAATCATTTAATGCATGGCAGGAAATCGGCTACGTATCGCAAAAAGCCGCAGCTCATGCGAAAGGCTTCCCGGCTACCGTCAAAGAAGTTGTCTTAAGCGGGCTGACAAAAGAAAAAGGGCTGTTTAAAAGATTTACGAAAAAGGATAATGAGCAGCTGGATAAAACTTTAAAACTGCTTGATATTGAACATATTAAGCATCAGAACGTATCAAACCTGTCCGGCGGCCAGGCCCAGCGTGTATTTATCGCACGTGCATTGATTAATGAGCCATCCATTTTAGTGCTGGATGAGCCGACTGAGGGAATTGACAGCAAGCATGTTAAAGATTTTTATAATGTGCTGTTCAAATTAAAAAAACAAAATGTAACGATTTTGCTTGTAACACATGATATCGGTGTCGTTGTCGATAATGCCGATAAAGTTGCCTGTTTAAATGAGCACCTTCATTTCCACGGCACTAATACGGAGTTCCAGAATCTCGGCGAAGCAGAGTTATCAAAAATTTACGGCTTTCCGCTGCAGCTCGTTTCTCATAACCATCAGAGGGAGTGCTGTAAATGATCGAAGCAATATTAAACTACGACTTTATGAAATATTCATTTATCAGCGGAATTATCGTTGGACTGATTGCACCGCTCCTCGGGACGTTTATCGTGGTGAGAAGGCTGTCGTTAATCGCAGATGCACTAAGTCATGTTGCGCTTGGCGGCATCGCTTTCGGTGTGTACTTAACATCAGTATTTAATATCGTAATTAATCCGGTAATTTCAGGTGTCGTATTTTCTGTAATCGGTGCGCTCGGTATTGAAAAGCTTAGAGGCCTGTATAAACATTACTCGGAAATAGCAATTCCGATAATAATGAGTCTCGGTATCGCACTCAGCGTATTATTCTTATCGCTGGCAAACGGCTTTAATCAGGATTTATTCGGTTACCTGTTCGGGAGTATCAGCGCGGTCAGTTTCAGCGACCTCATACTGATTAGTATAATTGGTGCAATCGTTATCCTGTTTGTATTCTTCTTATACAAAGAGATGTTCTTTATTTCATTTGATGAAGAATATGCAGGCGTTATGAAATTGAGCAAATATATTCACATCATATTTATTATCCTTGTTGCGCTAGTAATCAGTGCATCGATGCGCATCGTCGGCATACTGCTGGTCAGTGCAATGATGACACTGCCGGTTGCAAGTGCGATGAGAATCACTTCAAGTTTCAAGCAGCTTATGATTGTCAGCATAATTTTTGGAGAAATTTCAGTAATAGCGGGTCTGTTCCTCGGATTCCATCTGAACATATCACCCGGAGGTACGATAGTACTTGTATCTATCGCTATATTATTATGTACGCTGGTATTAAATCGTGTAGGAGTGGTTAGGAATGCACAAAGAACTAGTGGATTATAAAGAAATGTTAAAAGAAGCAAAATTTAAAGTAACTAAAAAACGTCTTCGCATGATTGAAATATTTATGGAAGACGAACGCTATTTATCTGCTAAAGAAATTCAGGAGATGATGAATAAGGAATATCCGGGAATCAGTTATGATACGATTTACCGGAACCTTCATACTCTAAAAGACATCAATGTACTGGAGCAGACGACATTCGGCGGAGAAATGCAGTATAAGATCTCTTGTACGGATCATCACCATCATCATTTTATATGCGAACGCTGCGGAGAAACGAAAGTCGTTCAATACTGCCCGGTCAAAACGTGGGAAAGCGAATTAAACGGCGTTAAAATTAACAGCCATAAAGTGGAACTATACGGTTTATGCGAAGTATGCCAATAGAATAAAACAGCGTGTAACTCTTAATTTGGAGTTACGCGCTGTTTTTTGTTTTTATAAGAAATAATGAGCTTAACGGGTCACTGTGACTTTGACAATGACGGGATAGATGTGTTAAGTCGTCACTGTGGTTTTCACAATGACGGTATAAAGGTGTTAACTCGTCACTGTGTTTTGAACAACGCCCCTGAACATCACTATTTCTCTTGTTCTTCTTCGCTCGTTTTCTTCGCCAAGCTGTTTTTAATAATTACAGCGATGCCGAGAATTACTACTAGCAATACCGCAACTGAGGGGCGGATAACTGTATCTGTAAACCAGAATACTAAGACAATAAGCAGAATCAGAGCGATTATTGTAAGAAATATTATATTCATAACTTTTTTCATAGATTACACCTGACTTTTATTCAAATAAATTAATTTCCATGATTTACTATATATATCTATATATAAAATAGCAATGAAGACATAAAAATACCCGAGGCACAAAGCCGCGGGTGTAAATATATTATTTAGCTTCAGCTTCTTCTTTTTCAAGACGCTGTTTTTCGTAGTGTGCTTCTGCCATAATGTCGATTTCTTTCTTGAGTTCATCAACCATAGTTTCTTCAGGTACTTTACGCACTGTTTTACCATGCATGAAGAGTAATCCTTCTCCGCGGGCACCAGCTATACCAATATCGGCTTCGCGGGCCTCACCGGGTCCGTTTACTGCACAACCGAGTACTGCTACTTTAAGCGGTGCTTTAACGTGCGAAATGTATTCTTCCATTTCGTTTGCAATAGCAATCAGGTCAATTTCGATACGTCCGCATGTAGGGCAGGCGATAAGAGTCGCTGCATTACTCGCAAGACCGAAAGTTTTCAGAAGTTCTTTACATACTTTAATTTCCTCAACCGGATCTGCTGATAATGAAATACGCATTGTGTTGCCGATACCTTTTGAAATAATTGTACCGAGACCAGCGGCACTTTTAACAGTACCTGCAAATAACGTTCCACTTTCCGTGATACCGATATGGAGCGGGTAATCAAATGCTTCAGACGCTTTTTCATACGCTTCAATTGCAAGGTTAACATCTGATGCTTTCATCGAAACGATAATATCGTGGAAATCAAGATCTTCTAAGATCTTAATATGATGCAGTGCACTTTCAACCATTCCGTCTGCAGTCGGGAAACCGTATTTTTTAATAATATGGCGTTCAAGACTTCCTGCGTTAACACCGATACGGATTGGAATGCCTTTAGCTTTACAAGCTTTAACGACTTCTTCCACTTTTTCACGGCGCCCGATGTTCCCAGGGTTGATACGGATTTTATCCGCTCCGCCTTCAACTGCGATTAATGCAAGCTTATAGTCGAAGTGAATATCGACAACAAGCGGTATATTGATGCGTTTTTTAATCTCTGCAATAGCAAGCGCATCTTCTTCTTTTGGACATGCAACGCGAACAATCTGACATCCTGCTTCTTCAAGCTCGTTAATCTGAGCAACAGTCGCTTCAACATCATGTGTTTTCGTAGTTGTCATACTTTGAATGATAATTTCATCGGCTCCGCCGATAGTAAGATCGCCAACTTTAACTTTTCTAGTTTGTGTACGATGTGTAATTCCAGACATATACAAGCCCCTAATCTAAAATTCTTTCTAATTTATAATCTTATTATAATAAAAAACTGAGACAAATGTAACCATCTTGCATTAGGAATGCGTTTTCTTTTGTTTTGGCAGCTTTTTAAAGTAATAAATATACGGTATTAATGCGGTTACCAGTATAACCCAGTAAAAGGTTTCTGTGTAGGCTGCAATTATTCCAATCGGCAGTGCGAGCAGCATCATTATATATGAACCGATTTTAAACCAGTTCATATAATCTGTTTTCCTGCCCGCAAGATTTGCAATAAAACTTAATAATAAAGACAGCATCAGCATCAGCGTAAAAATAAAGAAATAAATAACGACAACATATATAGTAATATAAATAAATATGTAGAAATACAAACTCGACATCTGACTTGAGACAAATTGTTCGAGTGATTCATTATCATTTATATCTCCTATAAAACTGTAGCTGAATGTGCCGTTTTGAATATCTTTTATGTAAATCCCATCGCTCAGAAAGGCGAATAGAATATCATCGCCCAGTTCAGCTGTATCATCCTGTGAGATATCCGGCGTAAACAGAAGCTGCTGATCATTTAGGTTAAGTCGTTTCTCTTCACCCTGATACTCACCGTTTGCTATTTGAAACTCGGGAATTTCATCGCCAATTTCAGACAGGCTGGAAAATGTATTTACCGTTGCCAATAAAGAAGTAATAAAAGGCAGCGAAATAAGAATCGACAGCAGTAATATGTTTAGCAGCAGATACCGAAAGGGTACAGTACGAAACAGAGGATACTTTTTAAATGTTGCAAGACGTTTAATAAATTCAAAGTATTTCATTCTATCATCCTTAAATATGTATAATAATAAGACCTTAGTCTTATTTAAATAAACCTTAAGCAATCTAATTGTTATTTTAACATCAAATTGCTATATTTAGGATGTAAACAATTTTGAAGGGAGATTTTTAATTATGGCTTTTGAATTACCAAAATTACCATACGCTTATGATGCTTTAGAACCTCATATCGACAAAGAAACGATGGAGATTCACCACTCTAAGCACCATAACACTTATGTAACAAAATTAAACGACGCAGTTAAAGGTACAGATCTCGAGTCTAAATCGATCGAAGAAATTGTTAAAAACTTAGACGCTGTACCAGAAAACATCAAGACTGCGGTACGTAATAATGGTGGGGGACACCTCAACCACACATTCTTCTGGGAATTACTTTCTCCAGAGAAAAAAGAATTATCAGGTGACTTAAAAGAAGCAATTGAATCAGCTTTCGGTTCAGTTGATAAATTTAAAGAAGAATTTGAAGCAGCAGGCGCTGGCCGTTTTGGTTCAGGCTGGGCTTGGCTAGTAGTTAACAACGGTGCTTTAGAAATTACAAGCACACCTAACCAGGACAACCCTGTATCTGAAGGTAAAACTCCAGTATTCGGTGTTGACGTTTGGGAACATGCTTACTACCTTAAATACCAAAACAAACGCCCTGAGTATTTAGGCGCAATTTGGAATGTAGTAGACTGGGACAAAGTTAGCGAATTATATCAGGCTGCTAAATAATACAGCATTAAAAAGACGGGGATTCTATCCTCGTCTTTTTTTATTTTAGTATACCCGCATTAAAATATGTTAAAATGATGTGGACTTTATAAAAGGGTTTGATGCAGGTTGAAACGAGCAAAAATTAAAAGTTTGGATGCTATAAATAAACAGGTGCTGAAATCGCGTATAAATATAATTATGCTAATAATTTTTATTCTTTTCTTAATTCTAATTATACGTCTCGGCTACCTGCAGATTGTTCTCGGCGATACATACCAGGAACAGGTTGAGAATGCACAGTATGTTGAAATCAATCAGAGTGTGCCGCGTGGTGAAATTTACGACCGCAACGGCAATCTTCTTGTTGGCAACACTGCTGAAAAAGCTATTTATTTCACCAGACACAGAAATATGTCTAACTTCGAAATAATGGATGTCGCAAATACTCTCAGTACATACATATCCATGGAAACTGATCGTTTGTCTCTTCGCGATAAGCAGGATTATATTATAAATAACTATCCCGGGGAGCTGTCGGCGATTATGCCGGAACAGGTTACACTGCTTGAAAACGGCGGTATTTCCCAAAGTGATTTTAATGAAGATGCTTACGGTATTATCGATGAGGAGTTTGCGGACTCTGTATTAAACGAAGAAGATTTAAATATTATTGCTGTTTACGTTGAAATGGTTTCGGCAAGTGAACTTAATCCGGTCATTGTTAAAAGTGAAGGTGTAACAGAGGAAGAGTTTGCGAAAGTGAATGAAGACCTCGACGAGCTTGCAGGAATATCAACAGGACTCGACTGGCAGCGTACTTATCCTTACGATGCAGCACTCCGTACAATATTAGGAGAAGCGTCAACAAACGAAGAAGGACTGCCGCGTGAACTGGTTGAATATTATCAGGCGCTTGGCTATTCGCGTAACGACAGAGTAGGTAAGTCATACCTTGAGTTCCAGTACGAAAATGTCCTCCGCGGTGAAAAACCGCAGGTCAAATACACGACTGACAAATCGGGCAGAGTAACCGGTGAGGAAACGATTAAAGAAGGTAAAGCGGGTGACGACTTATATCTGACTATAGATATCGAACTGCAGCTTGAACTTGAAAAGATAGCCGAGCATCATTTAACGGGCATCCGGGACATGGCTGAAGAAATAGTAGAGATGGATGAAGCGAATGGTGATATTGATTATACGATTATTCCAGAATATATCGATACCGTGCAGCTTGTTGTGCAGGATCCGAACAATGGAGATATACTCGCGATGATCGGCAAACATATTAATGAAGACGGTGATATCGTCGATTATGATTACGGCACACTGACGGCAACTTACGTTCCTGGATCATCCGTTAAGGGTGCGACTGTTGCGACAGGTTATCAGGAAGATATTCTCGATGTCGGGGAAACACTTATCGATGAACCGATGACATTTTCAGGCACGGATACGGTAAGTTCATTCTTTAACCGTAATAACCAGGTGCCGGTTGATGACCAGAGAGCACTGATGGTTTCGTCCAACACGTATATGTTTAAAATTGCACTCGCTATAATGGGTGAAGAGTACAGTCCGAACATGCCGCTGCCGACGGATGTTACAGCGGCAGGTTACGCACTCCGTAACGGTCTGAACCAGTTCGGCCTCGGCGTATCGACAGGAATCGATTTGCCAAATGAAGCGAGGGGTCTCTCGCCTCAGCTGACAAATCCGATGAATTATCTGTACTTAAGCATTGGACAGTACGATACGTATTCAGCACTGCAGCTTTCGCAGTACATGTCTACATTTGCAGCTGACGGCAAACGCGTTCAGCAGCATCTAGCTAAAGAGGTACGCGGCAGTAACGCTAATGAAAAAGGACCGGTATTAAATTCATACGGCACGAACGTTCTGAATACGATTTCGATTACTGAAAGCGAGATGACACAGATTCAGCAAGGTTTCTATGATGTTTTCAACACTCATGATGAAGCGAGAGATATGTACGGTACCGGTTGGGATGCTTATCATAATCTGGAACCGAAAGCAGCAGGCAAGACAGGTACCGCGGAGAGCTTCAGAGACGGCGACCCTGTTTTAAATCAGACTTACCTCGGCTATGCACCATATGATAATCCCGATATGGCATTTTCAATTATTTTTCCAACCATGCCGAGTACTGTGCCGTTCTTCCCGGCGCAATTCATGGGACAGGATGTTATAGAGAAATATTATGAAATATACTACGGCCAGGAAGCGGAACCTCTGTACAACTATGATGCAGATGACTTTTATACTCAGCTCGAGTTTGGCAGCTATTAAATTTTAGACCTTAATCTACGGATTAAGGTCTTTTTTTGCATCTTTACATAACCTTAACAATTCATTAATTTTACATTTACAATAGCAGGCTAGAATAAGAATGTAAGATAAATTACTAGATAACTAATTGGAGGAATTTTAGCTATGAAGAAGAATTTATTTCTTGCTGCGCTACTAATGAGCTTAATGTTCATTCTGGCGGCTTGTTCTGGTTCAGGATCAGAAGAAGATACAGGCAGCGAAGAAGCTTCAACTGAAGAAAGCACTGAAGAAGAAAATACTGAGGACGAAAGTTCAGAAGGCGGATCATCTGCTGAAGTTACAGGCAATGTAAATGAAGATGACGAGCAGATCGCTGGTGAAGGTTCTTCAACAGTATTCCCTATACTTAACCTTTTGGTCGAAGACTTTAACGCTGACCACGGTGTAGCAGTTGAGCTTGGAGGTAACGGAACTGGATCAGGTTTCAGTGCGTTAATCGACGGTACAGCACAATTCGCTAACGCATCACGTGGTATTGAGCAGGAAGAAATTGATGCTCTTGAAGACGGCGGAGTTGAATGGACAGAATTCTTAGTAGCTACTGACGGATTGACTGTTGCAGTTAACCCGTCTAACGACTTCGTAGAAGATTTAACATTCGCTGAACTGAAAATGATCTATTCAGGCGAAGCTGAAAACTGGTCAGATGTTCGCGAAGATTTCCCTGAAGAACCAATTACAGCATACGGTCCGGACCAGTCACATGGTACGCACGACTTCTTTAATGAAGAAGTCATGGACGAAGAAGGTGTCCAGGGTCAGCTAATCCAGGATACTAACCAGGTTGTTTCATCTGTAGTAGGTGACGAGAATGCAATCGGATTCTTCGGATACAGTTTCTATCAGGCAAATGAAGATTCATTAAAAGCTGTTTCAATCACAGGACCTGACAGCGAAGAAGCTGTTGAACCAACATTTGACAATGTAATGAACTTCTCTTATCCATTGTCACGTCCGCTTTATGTTTATGCGAGCAATGCTGCATTAGAAGAAAATGAAACGTTCCATACATTTATGGAATACACGCTTCAGAATTCACAATCAGCTGCAGAAGAAGTTGGATATGTACCTCTTGAAGACAGCGCGCTTGAAGAAGAACTTGCTAAACTTCCAAACTTAGAACAGTAAGAATTAAAAACTTATAACAGATGGACGGGGATCCTTTTATCCCGTCCATTTTTAAAGTAAAGAGAGGCTTTATGATGAGTAATAAAAATATCAGAGATCAAATTATTAACAACACCAGAAATAAATCCAATATTTTTGAGAGATTGATTCCAGTCATTTTACTCTTAATTACTTCAGTATCTATTCTCGCAACTATCGGTATTCTGGTCACATTACTGTCTGAGTCTTTTGAGTTCTTCTCACGTGTGCCTATTACTGAATTCCTGACTTCAGCAACATGGCAGCCATACGTTGGTGACGGCGAGTGGGGAATATGGGCACTTATTATGGGAACACTTAAAATTGTAGCAATCGCAGTTGTTTTCGCTGTGCCAATCGGGCTCGGTGCTGCAATTTACTTAAGTGAATACGCATCTGAAAGAGTCAGACGTATTATTAAGCCTATGTTAGAAGTGCTTGCAGGTATTCCTACAGTAGTTTACGGATTCTTCGCAATTAATTTTGTTAACCCGATCCTCCAGGGTATATATAGCGGTTTTGGTTTATACAATGCGGTTTCTGCCGGTATTGTAGTAGGTATTATGATTATCCCGATGATTGCGAGCTTAAGTGAAGATGCAATGAGCTCAGTTCCAACTGCCATGCGTGAAGGTTCGCTCGGTATGGGAGCAACACGTTTTGAAACAGCCGTCAGAGTCGTTATCCCGGCAGCATTTTCCGGCATAGTTGCTTCATTTGTACTCGCAATTTCACGTGCCATCGGTGAGACGATGATCGTATCCATTGCAGCAGGTTCAATGCCAAACGCAAGTTTCGATCTAACAGAACCTCTGCAGACGATGACAGGGTTTATCGTTCAGATTACTTCTGGTGATGCTGCATTCGGCACTGATTTATACTACAGTCTGTTTGCCGTCGGTATGATGCTGTTCATTATGACACTGTTAATGAATGTGATTGCATCGTGGTTCACTAAGAGATTTAAGGAGGAGTATTAATCATGACTTTGGTAGACAAAGATATCATTGCCAAAAAACGTACCGGCAGACAATCGAGAAACCAAATATTTAAATGGTTATTCTTCCTCTGCACGATGTTCGGTCTGGCAGTATTAGTTTTGCTGATTGCCGATACGCTGATGGACGGCTGGAGCCGGTTAAATCTCGACTTCCTGACTAACTTTAACTCGAGCAGGGCTGAGAATGCCGGATTCTTCGGCGCAATCGTCGGCTCGCTCTGGCTGATGCTTGTAACCACACCGGTTGCAATTATACTGTCAGTCGGAACAGCATTATATTTAGAAGAGTATGCACCTAAAAATAAATTTACAGAATTCATTAAAATAAATATTTCAAACCTCGCAGGAGTACCTTCAGTCGTGTTCGGTCTGTTAGGACTGGCAATGTTCGTCCGGGCATTAGCACTTGGCAACTCGGTACTCGCTGCAGGTCTTACGCTAGCACTGATGATACTGCCGGTTATTGTAGTGGCATCACAGGAAGCAATCCGCGCAGTGCCTGCTTCAGTCCGTGAAGCATCGATCGGTATGGGTGCCACTAAATGGCAGACTGTATCAAGAATTATTTTACCAGCAGCAATTCCCGGTATTATCACAGGTATTATCTTAGCAATATCACGCGCGATTGGTGAAACAGCACCGCTTGTAGTCATCGGAGTTCCGACGACACTGCTGGTTACTCCAAGCAGCATATTCGATTCATTCCAGGCAATGCCGATGCAGATTTACAGCTGGGTTAAAATGCCGAATGAAGAATTTCAGTACATCGCAGCCGCAGGGATTATTGTCCTGCTTGTCATACTGCTCTTGATGAACTCAGTCGCAATATTTATCCGCAATAAGTTTTCGAACAGATATTAATTTTTGAAAGAGGAGTTTTATAAATGGTAGAACTAAAAACTGCAGTTAAACACAATACACAGGAACAAAGCGTAGAGAAATCGCCGATTATCCAGGAAGAAAAAGACATTGTTTTCCAGTCTAAAAACTTTAATCTGTGGTACGGTGACAACCATGCACTCCAGGATATTAACTTAACTTTCCACGAAAACGACATCAATGCGATCATCGGACCATCAGGCTGCGGTAAGTCAACTTTCGTTAAATCATTAAACCGTATGACGGAATTAGTACCGATTGTCCGTACAGAAGGTGATATCCAGTTCCGTAGAGATGATATTTTTAAAAGCGGCATGTCAGTTGAAGAATTAAGAACACGGGTCGGCATGGTCTTCCAGAAGCCAAATCCGTTCCCGAAATCAATTTATGATAACGTGGCATACGGCCCGCGTGTTCACGGTATTAAAAAGAAAGCAGTGCTTGACCAGATTGTAGAGAAATCACTGCGCAGTGCGTCAATCTGGGACGAAGTTAAAGATCGTCTTAACGACAATGCTTACGGCCTGTCAGGCGGACAGCAGCAGCGTATTTGTATCGCGCGTGCTTTAGCTGTTGAACCTGAAGTTATTTTAATGGATGAGCCGACAAGTGCACTCGATCCGATTTCAACGACTAAAATTGAAGATTTAATGCAGGAACTTAAAAAGGATTACAGTATCATTATCGTGACGCACAACATGCAGCAGGCTGCACGTGTGTCGGACAGAACATCTTTCTTCTACCAAGGCTATGTTGTTGAATCAGACGATACAAATGTTATTTTTGAAAATCCTTCTGACAAACGTACAGAAGATTACGTATCGGGCAGATTCGGTTAAAATATGACTGTTTATCGTGAAAAGTTCCATGAAGAACTTAATTCACTGATCAGCGAATGTATAATCCTTGGGAAAGAATGTCATGTAAGACTGGCAAACACTGTTGAAATACTTGTTGCAGAAAATATTGACGAGGCAAGGAAAGTCGTCCGTAAAGATGCGGAGATTAATAAAATGGAAGCAGATATTAATGCGCATGCTATTAATTTAATTACGACACAGGCGCCTGTCGCAACTGATTTAAGAATGATTATTTCATGCATTAAGATCGCCGATAACTTAGAGCGTATCGGTGATAATATAAGCAATGTGGCAGAAGTAAGGAAACGTATTAAAATTACGAATGAACGCACGCTGCTCCGTTTTAAAACGATGGAGCGTCTCGCTTCATTAATGCTTGAAGATGTTTATACCGCCTTCAAAGAAGAAGATATGGATCTGCTCGATGAAATTATTTTGAGAGATCAGGATATCGACGCAGTATTCGTCCAGATTACCACTTCTGATATTTTTGAAGAATCGGATGCATTTTTAACCGGTCAGATACAATTAACAGCTAAATACCTCGAACGTATCGGCGACCACATTAAAAGTATTGCTGAACATATTTACTATATTCATACGGGCAATCCGTACGAAAAGCACAAGAGCGAATAAGAGAAACCTCCAGTAATTCTGGAGGTTTTTTCTATATTCATATAGAATAACTGTAAGGAAGCAATATATGAAATAAATATATAAGGGGTTTTTAAGATGACTAAAAAAGAATTACGTCAAAATATGATCAGCACCTTAAAGTCGATGGGCGAACAGGCTAAACTGCGTGCTGAAGAAAATATTACAGCATATGCAGCGGACTTTATTCAGTCGGGCAATTATAAGAGTGTCGGCATAGTACTGCCGATGAAAATAGAATACGATACGTGGAAACTGATTGATGAACTGCTTGAAATGAATGTAGACGTGTTTTCACCGCAATGTCATTACGATGATAAGTCAATGACTTTCCACCGTCTGACTTCCAGGGATGAAGTGACGCTCGATAAGAAAAATATTCCAATTCCGAGTCCTGATGCACCGGTTAACAACGATGTGGATTTATTAATCGTGCCCGGCCTCATCTTCAGTCCTGAAGGATACCGTATCGGATACGGCGGCGGCTTTTACGATCGTTTCCTAACGACTTTTAAAGGCGATACAGCTTCATTAATTTTCAGTGAGCAGATAGGGGAGACTATCGTTGAAGAATATGATCTGCCGGTTAATACACTGATTACCGATAAAGAGATATTTAACGTAAAAGAAGTGAGAGAGCATGAAGAATAAATGGCAGGCAGCATTTGAAGTTGCTAAATATACAAATTATGATTTTCTTCATTATGAAAATGATACGGAAATCATCTGGCTGAAAGACCGCAAAAAGAAAACACTGATGTGTCTTTTAGATCTTGATTTGTCTGACAGTGAGCTTGAATCAATTACAGATAATATTTTTAATTCACAGGATAATCTGTCACAAATCGCAGGCTTCTTAGTTAAAACAATTAATTTATATCATTTAACCGAGAAAAAGTTCACCCGTAAATTTAAATCAAAAACATTAAAAGTGAATCACCGGACGGTTAACAATCTTGAAAAGATTATCTCAAACCCTTTTTATAAAATAGATATGAAATATAAGAAGCCGAAAGATGATGCATTTTATAAACGCAGACTGATGTCCCGTCATCCATTCGAGAAATACATGATCAAATTTACGCCGATGACACTACTGCTCGTTACATTAAATACGATTGTGCTGTTAATCAATCTAATATTTGTTCATCTGTTTAATACTTATGAATTAACGAATCTTCTTGCAGTCAGTCATTACGAAGTCGCTTCAGGTGAATATTACAGACTCGTCACCAGTACATTTTTACACGTAGGAGTCAGCCATTTCCTGTTTAACATCTTCGCCTTGTATATACTCGGCAAGTTCGTTGAAGGAATATACACGCCGTGGCATA
This sequence comes from Jeotgalicoccus psychrophilus DSM 19085, assembly GCF_000425845.1. Classification (GTDB taxonomy): domain Bacteria; phylum Bacillota; class Bacilli; order Staphylococcales; family Salinicoccaceae; genus Jeotgalicoccus; species Jeotgalicoccus psychrophilus. The sequence continues at coordinate 125,143 of NZ_AUEF01000001.1, read as the reverse complement.
TGCTCATAACGTACATTACAGCAGGCACCATCGCGAGCCTGTTTTCACTGGTCTTCATTACCGAAGGAATATCTCTCGGAGCGAGCGGCGCTGTATACGGACTGCTTGGATTAATTATTATACATTTATTAATCACAAGAAAAATCAAAGCAAAACTGATTTTCCAAATAATCGCAGTGTTTGCAGTCGTTTCAGTCTTATCTATGTTCACAGCAAACATTAATCATTATGCACATATCGGCGGACTGATTGTCGGCGTGCTACTTGGTATCATATTCAATTTCAGAAGAATTCAGTTTAAATATACGATTATAGCTGCAGCTGTCTTAATCTTATTCACGATGTTCAGCCATTTTGGCATGAATCAGCAGACTTCTATTCATCCGATGGACGATGAAGCTCTGCACTATTATGAAGAGGGCAATTACGACGCTGCACTGGAGGTCGTAAATAATTCGATTAATAAAGAAGTTGCGACAGATATGACTTACTATCTCCTCGGCAAGCTGTATATTGAGTCGGGCGACGGAGAGAAAGGGCAGCAGTACGTAGACAAAAGCTATGAGATGGATCCATCAAATGAGTTTGCTGCCAAAGAAAAAATACTCGAATTCCGTAAAGTCCAGGATTATGAAAGTATGAATGAAGCGATCAGCAAACTGGATACGCCTGTTGAAGATAAAGGCCTGCAGATTCTCCTCGATGAAGCCAATTAATAAATATGTATAAATATACTTGATTATGTAAGTTTATGATGTTAGTATATAAATTATCAAGAAAACAAATAAACTTATGAGGTGACATATATGGCACAGAAAAAAGTAGTTTTAGCATATTCAGGCGGTTTGGACACGAGCGTTACGATTCAATGGTTTATCGATAAAGGATTCGACGTTATAGCAGTATGTTTGGACGTCGGTGAAGGCAAGGACCTTGACCAGGTTCATGACAAAGCACTAAAAATGGGTGCCAGTGAATGTCACATCATAAATACGCAAAAAGAATTCGCAGAAGAATTCGTTGCCTACACTATTTACGGAAACTCAATGTATGAAGAAAAATATCCATTGGTATCGGCACTCAGCCGTCCGTTAATTTCTAAAAAATTAGTAGAAATTGCACATGAAACAAATGCTGATTACGTTGCACACGGCTGTACAGGTAAAGGTAATGACCAGGTGCGTTTTGAAGTGGCAATTAAATCACTTGATCCGACAATTAAAGTTCTTGCACCTGTACGTGAATGGACATGGTCAAGAGAAGAAGAAATTGAATATGCAAAAGAGCATAACATTCCGATTCCAGTTGATCTTGATTCACCATATTCAGTAGACCAGAACTTATGGGGACGCAGCAACGAATGCGGTATTCTTGAAAATCCGTGGGCGGCGCCTCCGGAAGATGCATATGACCTTACTGTAAATATTAAAGATGCGCCGGATGAAGCTGAAGAGTTATTAATCACATACGAAAAAGGACTGCCGGTCGCAATTAATAATGAAAAGTTTGAACTGCACGAATTAATCTTGCATTTAAATGATGTTGCAGGTAAACACGGCATCGGCAGAATCGACCATGTTGAAAACAGACTTGTCGGTATTAAATCGAGAGAAATTTATGAAACACCTGCTGCGAAAGTTATTTTAACTGCAAAACACGATTTAGAAACGATTACGCTGACAAAAGATATCGCTCACTTTAAACCGGTAATCGAGCAGAAATATACAGAACAGGTGTATAACGGCTTATGGTTTACTCCATTATCAGACACGTTAAGAGCAACACTGAAAGATATGCAGCAGCCGGTAAATGGTGATGTGCGTGTTGAATTATACAAAGGCAACGTAACTGTTACAGGACGTAAGTCAGAGAACAGCCTGTATAATGAAAAACTTGCAACATACACGAAAGAAGATGCGTTCAACCAGGAAGCATCAGTCGGCTTCATCGAAATCTTTGGACTTCCGACTAAAGTTAAAGCAATGCTTGAACAGGGAGTTGCTGTGGATGAGTAAAAAAGCTTGGGGCGGCAGGTTCCAGGAAGAGTCAATATCATGGGTGGAAGAGTTCAATGCTTCCATCCATTTTGATAAAGTTTTGATTGAGGAAGATATTAACGGCAGTATCGCACATGCGAATATGCTGGCGGCACAGAATATAATCTCAGAAGACGAGAACAGCCAGATCAAAGCCGGACTGCTCAGCATACTGGATGATTATAATAATGATAAATTAACATTCAGCGTCTCCGAGGAAGATATTCATATGAATGTCGAAGCAAAACTGATTGAAAAAATCGGAGCAGCGGGCGGTAAACTGCATACAGCAAGAAGCAGAAATGATCAGGTCGCAACGGATATGCATTTATATGTAAAAGAAGAAGTAAATGCAGTCATTAGCAGTGTGGAACTGCTGCAGGAGACAATTATTGAACTTGCAGAAAAACACCTTGATATTATTATGCCCGGCTACACGCACCTGCAGCGTGCACAGCCGATTTTATTTTCACATCATATACTGACATATTTTTGGATGCTGGAACGCGATAAATCACGTTTTAACGATTCTTTAAAACGCATTGACGTCTCTCCGCTCGGCGCAGGGGCAATCAGCGGTACAACTTTTAATATCGACCGTTTCCAGACGAAAGACGAACTGGGCTTTGAAGGTATTTATCATAATAGTATGGATGCTGTCAGCGACAGAGATTATATTGTCGAAACGCTGTCGAATATCTCTCTGACGATGGTCCACTTATCGAGACTGTCAGAAGAACTGATTTTCTGGACGACAGACGAAGCAAACTTCGTGACGCTGAGCGACGCGTTTACGACAGGTTCATCAATGATGCCTCAGAAGAAAAATCCGGATATGGCAGAACTGATTCGCGGTAAGAGCGGGCGTACAGCTGGGCACCTTATGTCCATGCTGATGCTGTTAAAAGGTCTGCCGCTGACTTACAACAAAGATATGCAGGAAGACAAAGAAGGGCTGTTTGACTCTTTAACAACTGTCAAAGGGTCACTTAAAATTATGAACGGCATGCTCGATACGCTGACGATTAATGAAAAAGTGCTTGAAGAAGCAGTTACTGAAGATTTTTCCAATGCGACGGAGCTTGCTGATTATTTAGTGTCTAAAGGCATTCCATTTAGAGATTCTCACGAAGTGGTCGGCAAACTGGTTTTTGAATGTATACAAAATGGTATCTATTTAAAAGATATGGAACTTGACGAATTTAAAGCTGCGAGCGACGTCATCGAAGAAGATATTTATGATATTCTGTCTCCGAAAGTTGTCGTTAACAGAAGAATCAGCTACGGCTCAACAGGCACAGAGTCTGTTAAACAGCAGCTGGAAGTTGCTAAAAATCATCTGTAAATTTTAAAAACTCCCTTTCGGAATATTCCGAAAGGGAGTTTTATTATACTTAAATTTTTAACCGAGATCCGGATAACCGAATGTGAATATCGTTGCTAGTGTCCAAAGTCCGAAGACAAGAACTGTTAATGCACTAAAACCCGCAGCAAGAAGGTTTTTAGCTTTCATAGAGTTTAAAAGTCCAATCACTCCAAAAATTGCTACTAAGCCCATAAGAATTGCAAGTGCGTTAACACCGATTCTAATAGTTAATCCACCAATAGTAAATAATTCTCCTGTATCGAAGAAAGGCATTATATTGACCCCCTAATCTTTCTCTTTAAACAATCACTTAATAATATTGTATAATTAATCTATAGTTTTGTCGAGAACATTTTGGAGAGTGATTACTAATGAAAATAACTAGATTGCCTTTAGGGGCTTTACAAACAAATTGCTACATTGTCAGTAACGGAGAACGACTGCTGGTAGTCGATCCGTCAGCGGAAGCGAAAGTAATTATCGGTAAGCTGAAAGATATCGGACTGCCAGTGGACGGCATTCTGTTAACTCATGCACATTACGATCATTTCGGCGCTCTGGATGAAGTTCAGGCTTTTACAGCAGCTGAAGTCTACATGTCAGATATCGAAATCGACTGGCTGACAGATATCGCTAAAAACGGCTCAATACGCTTCACTGAGGAGATTACTTCATCAGTGAGACCAAATACCCTGAAAGAGGGTTCAGCTGCTGTAGGAGGTTTTAAATTCGATGTCATTCATACTCCGGGCCATTCACCTGGCTCGCTGACTTATAAATTCAATGATTTTATCATCTCGGGCGATGTATTATTTAATAAAGGTGTCGGCCGTACAGATCTGTACGGCGGCAGCACAGCTGAAGTGATGTACTCAATCAGAGAGAAGCTGTATAAGCTTGCGCCTGAAACAACTGTATATCCGGGTCATAATACACCAACAACAATTGGTGATGAAAAAGAAAATAATCCGTACGTAAGGTAAATAGTCAGTTAAAAAGGCAGGAACACAAATGTGTTCCTGCCTTTTATTTTAATTAATGTTCGTTGCCGAATGATGGTTCAAGTAAGAATGTTGTGTAATATGTAAAGCCGACAAAGAATAAGACTAAGTAAGCAGCAAATACGTACATGTACATTCTTTCACTTAATTTCATGTAACCAAGTAATACAAAGAGTCCAGTCTGTGCTACGAAGAATAGTGACATTGTAACCATATCTCCGATATAGAACAGAATTGCAAACATCGCAGTCCAGAATCCAATCATTTTAAATACTTTATCCATGTGATACATCCTCCCACCTGAATAATTTCACATATCATTAAATTCAATTATAGATAAACTCAGCGGCAATGTAAATAGTAATTGCATTTATTTTGCTGTAATTAAATTCCAAAACTATGTAAGTTAGTGTAAAAAGTAAACCAGTTTTGCTATTTTTGTATTAAAGTAACTTTTTTAAAAGGAAAACGCACTTTTCACGTATATATAGGGTAGGAGGTGTTTTTTTTGAAACAGCTGGCAGAAACAATAATTAAGGATGCATACGACAGTGGCGCAAGCGATATTCATATTACGTTTGAAAAGACCGAAGGATCGGTTAAAAAACGTATTCGCGGCAAGATGGTAGCCGTCCGTTCATTGGAAACAGGTATGCTGAAACGTCTGATTAACTATTTAAAGTTCATTGCAGAACTGGATATTAACGAACATAAAATTCCCCAGAGCGGCCGCACGAGTTTTTACATTGATGACTTACAATGCAATATACGCGTCAGCACGCTGCCGCTGACAATTATGAAGGAAATTGTAGTCATCAGACTGTTGAATACCAGTGCAGGAAAATCTTCAGAAAGTCTTTTTTATAAAGATGAAGATTATGAATTTCTCACTTCATACATGAAATTATCACAAGGGCTGATACTCTTTACAGGACCGACAGGCGTATTATGAGTACTATAAAAATTGTACAACTGTAATAGAAGTCTGCCATCATAAGGTTTGCACTAGAATTTTAAATAAATAATTTTGGACACTTTTTATTTCAAACATTTTATATTTTTCTATATCTTCTCAAATTCTCCATAAGTATGGAATGATTAAAACTTTCTAACTTTCCTAAATATAACTTAATTTTAAAACCTTCAGTCATTCCATACTTATTCTACATATATAAAACAATTAATTTCGAGTCATAAATAATCTTCTCGTTGAAAGAATACATAAAGATTATTATTCATACTAAAAGTTGATAGACAATTATAAATGTTTACTTTGGTATTCAGTTATTTTGTCCTGTAATTTCTCTATGTCGGCTGCCAGATCTAGCTCATGCATTTTTCTATGACAAAAAGAATCTAATGCGACTGTATTATTTATACTGTTTTCTCCACCTCCACTCAGCCACAAAACATGAAGGCACTATACAAATGGATTACCTTTCCTATCGACGAGAGGATCTGACTCTTCAATAAAATCACAGTGCCCATACGCTCTACGCTTAACATATTCAGATACATGTACATTTCTTTTTACTTTTAACCATTCTTATCTTTATCTATGTCAAAGTATTCTCTTACCTTCTTTGTAATAAACAGACATAGCTTTGTCTTTCAATACTTTTAAGGTGCTTGTATCAATATCAAGATGATTTATTAATTGAACTCTATTTGTATAACATTAATTTCTCCAATTTTTATTAGATCACATATGCATTAGGAATACATAATGTAGCCTAAAAGAATCAGTTAAAGTAATTTTTTCTTATTTTATTGTTCTCTACCTTCTAATTCTTCAAGTTTATATAAATCTTAGATAAAATAATTGGTAGAAGGAGTGAATGAAAGAACAGGCTATATACATTCTGTTAAAATCGTAATATCTTACAATTGTATGGTTTTAGATTCTGTAAGCTACAATAATCATAGCAAGTATTTAGTTAATTAAAAGTAAACCATATTTTTTAATTTAAAAAGAGTGTTTATTGTAATAGTATAAGTTGATTAAATATAAGAGATTTATCATTAAAAATGACATAATAATATACATAAAGTACATGATATCAGTCCCTTTATGTTTCTGTTAACAATAATGATGACACAGGATTGATATGCTCCTAAATAGAAAGGAGAGCGAGTTTATTTGAAAGCGTTATAGGAAGGCATATTTGGATTGTATCCTTTCACAAACATGCTTCATAACATTGATAAAGAGTATAATTCGTATTTAATCCTATCATCTTCAGATTTTGTTATATTTTTAAAAGACTTTTCTGAACGAATAGGTGATATTATGTAAAGTAGTGATAAAAATAGCTAGGAATGAACTATTAAGCTAAGGTCCGATGATTGATTTGGTAAAAGTAATGTTGAGAGCTCTAAGCTCAAACAGTTCTAAAGGTTTAATCGATTTCTACGGCTAAGTGACGATAAGGATGGTCTTTTAGAAGATATTAAAAGCATGAATATACTGAAGCAATCAATTTCAGTCAGCGACGAATCGAATGAATTATTATAAATCTAAGCTTATCACTGCTTTAACCAAAGCAGTGATAAGCTTATATTGAAAATCCATAAGATATAACAAGCATACGTGAAGAGTTGGAAGAAGTAGCCCACCGCGTTTGTAGGAGGTCATCTTTCGCTATCGAGATAGGTTACTGAAGATGAGTACCTCACTCTATCGGAGATGATTTTATAAAAGGAGGAGATAACACTTGGCTGTTATTGATGATTTAATTGCAAAAATTAGCGATGAAGCTTTAAAACAACGAATTTCTGAAGAAGTTCGTAAACTTAGTAAGCAGAAGAAGTTTGGACTTGTTTTTGAAGAGCATGTACCTGAGTATACACCTTTATACAACACACCCATTAGAGTAGGACAGACAGTTAGCTTGAAGAATGAAAATAATAAGATTTATATCGTAATAAAGGTTGCAGAAAATGAAGTAACGTGTATTTTAAAAAATGCTATAGACTCTGAACCAGTTACTTTTCTTAAAGACAATGTAGTTGCTATAGCTGAGTTTGGTGAGCCAATTTATCCATATTTAGAAAAGATTGATGAAATCGAGAACGCACCGGACAGCGATTTGTGGCATACACTCATCGAGGGAGATAATTATCATGCTTTGCAGTTATTAGAATACGGTTATGCAAGTAAAGTAGACTGTATTTATATAGATCCGCCGTATAATACTAGAAATAATGACTGGAAGTATAACAATGATTATGTAGATCCTAATGATGCTTATACGCACAGTAAGTGGTTATCTTTTATGGAGAAACGCTTGAAATTGGCAAAAAAATTGCTTAATCCAAATGAGTCAGTGTTAATTGTAACGATTGACGAGAAAGAATATATCCATTTAGGTGCCTTATTAGAGGAGTTGTTTCCTGAAGCCAAAATACAAATGATTAGCAGCGTAATTAATCCTAAAGGGAGTGCTCGAGATGGCTTCAGCCGTTCTGACGAGTACATTTTTTTCGTAATGTTTGGCGACTCATTACCTAACAGGTTACCGTTAAGAAGTGAATGGTCTTCCTCTTCGAAGTTGGCTTCAAGTGCAGAGAATACGAGCAGTAAAAAGAAAGAACCTAGATGGGCGTCCCTCTTAAGGAGTGGGACCGCAGCTGCCAGAAAGGAGGTGCCAACATTATACTATCCGATATATGTCGATCCGGAATGTAAAATGATAGTCAAAATAGGAGAAACATTGCCTCCTGACGTAGATAGAGGCGAAGAAATAAAAGGGCTAGTTCAAGTTCTGCCGATAAGAAGAAACGGTGATCAAGGCAGATGGATGATGAAGAGTACTGAATTAGCTTCGCGCATAAAGCAGGGGCGTGTACGTGTAGGCAATGAAACTAGTTATGGATACTCTATAAGCTATTTAGCTAAGGGAGAGTACGAAAATGTTGTGAAAGGCATTCATGAGGTAGCTGGTAAAAGAGACGACGGTTCTTTAATCGTTTATGTCAGAGATAGTAAATTAAGTAGCCCACCTACTCAATGGAAAATAGCATCTCACAGTGCTTCAGAATATGGCACGACTTTATTAAGTAAGTTTCTTGGTGAAAAACGATTTACCTTCCCTAAATCTCTTTACGCAGTTCAAGATACACTTCGATTTTTTATTTCTGATAAAAGTGAAGCTATTGTTTTAGATTTTTTTGCAGGTTCTGGAACAACGTTACATGCAGTCAATCTGTTAAATGCTGAAGATGATGGCCGTAGAAAGTGTATTATGGTTACTAATAATGAAGTTTCTGCAGAAGAAGCGAGGCATCTAGTCGCGTCTGGCTACCAACCGGGAGACAACAAATGGGAAGCTTTAGGAATTGCTCGACATGTTACTTGGCCTCGAACTGTTTCAAGTATAACTGGAAAAGATACTAAAGGAAATGAAATCGAAGGTAACTATGGAACATATAGTGAAGAGTTTGAGCAAGTAAAAACCTCTTTGAAATATGCTGAAGGAGATAAAAATTATAGAGGCACCCTCTACAAGAAGGTCAAAAAGCCAGAGAACCCAAAACTAAGTGAAATGAAGATTTCGGACGGCTTTCAGACTAACGCCAATTATTTTAAGCTTGGATTCTTAGATAAGACTTCAGTTGCTTTAGGCCGTCAACTTAAGGAGTTATTATCAGTCTTGTGGATGAAGGCAGGTTCTATTGGGAAATGTCCAGAATTAAATAATGATACCATCCCTGACTATCTAATATTTCCAGACAATCACATGGCTATCTTAATTAAAGAATCATATTTTCAACAATTTAAAGTGGAATTGGCTAATCATGAGACAATTAGTACAGTTTATATAGTAACTGACTCAGAGAACGGTTTCAGCAAGATGAACTTACAATTGAGCCCAGGTCTTAAAACCTATCAGTTGTACCGAGATTATTTAGATAATTTTCGGATAAATGTAAGGAGAGTGTAGAATGAGAATCGAATTATATCCATTTCAACGTAAAGCTTTGAGAGAGTTGCGTTCAAGAGCACAGGGTGCATTGCATAGTTATTTTAGTATGAAGATCCCTCAAGTGGTCTCATTTACCGCTCCTACCGGATCTGGGAAAACAATTATCATAACAGCTTTATTTGAAAGCATTCTTTACGGTGATGATGTGCATCCAGAACAATCTAACGCGGTGTTAGTATGGCTATCTGATTCGCCCGAGTTAAACGAGCAATCTAAACAAAAGATTGATACCAAAAGCGATAAAATCAACTTAAATCAAACTGAGATTATTAACGATGAGACCTTTGACCAAGAAATGCTAGACGATGGCATGATTTACTTCTTAAACACACAGAAATTAGGTAAAAGCAGTAACTTAACTAAAGATGGAGATACGAGACAGTATACTATTTGGGAGACTTTAACGAATACGATACAACATAAATCTGATCGACTTTATTTCATTATTGATGAAGCTCACCGAGGCATGCGCGAGTCCGAAGAAGATAAAGCAACAACAATAATGCAAAAGTTTATCAAGGGGAGTCCTGAAGATGATTTACCGGCCGTCCCCGTAGTAATTGGGATGTCGGCGACGGTTGAACGCTTCAATAAGTTAGTGTCTGATACGACATCGACGATTCACAAGGTCGCTGTAACGCCTGGTGAAGTCAGATCTTCAGGACTCCTTAAAGATAGAATTATTGTGACTCATCCTGAAGACGATTCACGTAATAATGACATGGCTGTTTTAGCCGCTGCTACGATCGAGTGGCAGGATAAATGGGACCATTGGCACCAGTATTGCTATGAACAACATTATCAGCAAGTATATCCAATCTTTGTTATTCAAGTTAAAAATGCCAAAGGAAAAACTGTTTCAGATACTGACTTGGATGACTGTCTGGCTAAGATCGAAGAGACGATAGGTCTACGGTTCGACGCAGGAGAAGTAGTTCATACCTTCGGCGATACAGGAAAGATAACAATTAATGGGCTTGAAGTAGAACATATCGACCCGTCAGAAATAGCTGATAACCGTAAAGTCAAAATCGTTTTCTTTAAGGAAAACCTCTCGACTGGCTGGGATTGTCCTCGGGCAGAAACAATGATTTCCTTCCGTGGCGCTCAGGATACAACGTATATCACACAATTATTGGGTCGTATGGTAAGAACTCCTCTACAAATGCGTGTAAATGTTGACGAGTCGTTAAACGATGTTCATTTGTTCTTACCATATTTTAATAAGGAAAATGTTGAGGATGTCATTCAACGTTTCCAGACAACCGAAGGGAATCAAGCCATAGCATCGGACGTCTATAGTGACTCAATTGAAACACCTGGCTTTGAAACTTGGACAGTTCACGTACCGCCAGTACATAGAGAAAGCCCTAATACAAAGAATCGCGTGAGATTAGAACCGCCAACAAATACAAATGACCCATATAAAAGTTCATGGTCTAAAGAAACTGCTACTACAGGAAGTTTTTTCGAAGATGAAGCTCTTAAAGATGATACAATTTTTCCTAAAGAAGTTGAAACTATTAATGATGAAGGAACGTCAGAAGACACCAATATAAATAGTCCAGTCGACCGCCAAGGTATTATTAGATATATCAATGAGTCAGGTCTGTTAACTTATCGTGTACGTCGTGTAAGGATTAATAGCTATTTAAAAACAATGTTTAGTTTAGCACGGTTTTTAACCCAAAATGGCTTAGCACCTGATGCTTTAGATGAAGTATTCAATGAAATCGTCAAAAAGATTCGTGCTTACGTTGAAAGATTACAAGAAATAGGTCAATATGAAGCATTAGTAAAAGAGATTTCTCAATTTAGCATGCTTACAAAAAGCTTTGATGTTTATGGGCAATCAGTGGTAGATGAACTCCAAACAGAATTATTCGCCTCAACTACTACTGATATTGACAATAAATTTAAACGTGCAGAACATCGTTTGGGAAGCGAAGGTGTTGGAAACCGCTATGGGAACACCTATTATGATAATGAAAATCCCGATAATTTTAAGCTAGATGTTATCCTTTTTTCTATGGAAGAAAACAATATCGTAGAGTTAGATAGCTATGCACAAAATAAATTTTATGATTTACATGATAGACACCGCAGACAAACAGTGAATATAGAAGATAAGCTTCAAGAAGAATATAAGGGCATTGTCGCTAATGGTGACGAAGTGACCCCTCATAACTTTAAACTTCCTGAAATCATCACAGTGACCCAAGACTTCAATGGTGACTTATATTTAGATCATCTATTTGCAAATAGCGAGTCTGGTCTGGCTAAAATAAAACTGAACAGCTGGGAAAAAGCGGTTTTAGAAGAAGAGCAGGACCGGGATGATTTCGTGTCCTGGTTACGTAATGAGGATAGGAAGAGTTGGGCTTTATGCATTCCATATCAAATAGATAGAGAGACTAGAAGTGCTTATCCTGACCTTCTAATTATACGAAGAGACGACAAAAAAGCTTATGTTGCTGATTTACTAGAGCCTCATAGACCAGATTTAGACGATAACTTACCAAAGGCTAAAGGTTTTGCTGAATACGCACGGCTAAATCCAGGTCTAGGACGGATTGAGTTGATTCGTATACCTAATAACGACATTTCCGGTTTGAGAAGATTTAAACGGTTAGATATGGCTAAGTCGGAAATTCAAAATAAAGTTCTTAGGGCCACCAACAATGAAGAATTGAACCATATATTCGATACAGATGGATATTTTTATAAATAGAATATAGATTAATAAAAAAGACACCAAAATAATTTTTGGTGTCTTTTTAATCAAATTTAAACAAATCCTTTATTGCTCAGTTTTTTAATCAATCCTCATTACGTAGATTAATAACCTTGTCATTGGTGTATTTTTTCAACTTAATTTTAAGGGTTTTCATCTGCTCTTTTAAATTATTTATTTCATCAATATAGTTTTGATTTCTCTCATATTGACTCCTCACATCTTGTTCTAATTCTGAGACATATAGCTTTAATTCATATGTGTCGACTACTTGTTGTTTTAACTCATTGTTAATGTTTTCAAGTAGACTAATTCTATTGTTTTGTTTATTTAATGAATCTAACATGGTTATGTCGGAATCATTAATCTGATCTATTCTTTTATTAATGTAATATAATAAAACATTTGAATTACTATATATTGAGCTTCTTGAAATATTAGTTTTTTTAGATATTTTATTTACATTTAATTTCTTAGATTCTTTTAGTAATTTATAGTAATGAAATTGATTTTTTGTAACTTCTTGAAAAAATGATTCTATATCAAGAAGTTGATGATATAAGTTCCCTTTTGAAAAATCATTTTCACTTAAATTAAACTCATTCAAGTAATTGTGTAGTTTTTCTTCAGCTTTAAAATTTCGCTCCAATTTACTACCTCTTTCTCAATATTCTTTAATTCCAAAATTGTGTTTTTTAAACCAGGATGCATATCTATCAATTCTTCAGCTTTATTTTGACTCGTATAGCTCTTTAATAGTTGAATCTCAGGTAATAATTTAAAAGAATAAAACCTATTTAAAGAATCTCTTTCTACTTCAAAGTTACGCAAATATATCTCATTTTTTGAAGCTAGATTCATATTATGGTAAACTACTTTACATTTTTCGAAAAATCTTTTAATCGTGAAATCAACAGCTATTATGCTGGGAATTGTAGGAGAGTTATAATACCAGTTTTCAATAGTATTAAGCTTATCTTGTCGTTCGCACAATAATATTATAGCTTTGCTACACAAACCCACTAAAGATTCATTAAAAGGATTATTCTTGAAGATGTTTAAAATTTCATCTATATCTTTAAAAATATTCAATTTATTTTGAGAGAGAAATTCATTTATAACTTTGCACGCTTCTAGAATTTCTTCGTCTGACTTTATGTTATCATTCAATTTGATATCTATTTCTGTTCCTTCTTTATTAGACTTATATAGTAAAGTTTCTTTTAAATCCTCGTCGTCTCTGAAGTAGTACTTAGTCATTTCTTGAGACAAATGATTCATGTGTTCTTGAATCCATTCTAAAGTTACTTTATCTTTCAAATTATTTGCAAATGCTACTCTAAATTGGTGAGTAGAAATAGAATAGAAAGGTTGATCAATCCATACTTTTTTCTTTGGATGAGCATAGATTTTATAATTTGATTCTTTAAATATTCTTTTCTTTAATTGTTGCAATTCCTTATGATTTAAACTAGAGAATTTTATTTCATTTTGGTTCCTGTGGAAAAAGTTATCTAAGTGAGTTAAAAGTTGTGTTTTCCCCAATATGTTTCCGAATTTCGATAAAAATAAGTAGTTACTATCAAATTTTTTTCTTATAGTGAGCGTAAGTTTTTCAAGTGCTTGATATGCATATACAAGCTCGGGGAAAGCTTTGGCCTTTGTCCATCTTCCATTAGCTCCTCGTACGGTTTTAAATGTCAAAAATTCTAGAATATAAGCTGATTTACTATTCTTAAAGATTGATATTTCTTTAAGTTTATTAGCTTCTAGAGAAAGTAGTTCACTTCTTCTCATACCTGTGTAAAAAAGTATTATTACTGCACAAGAGATAATCTTATTACGTGTACTTAACTGATTATTATCTATATCTTCTAATGCACTTTTCACTATGTTTTTTTGAATAGAGTAGGGGATATTAAAGGTCTTACCACGTTTGTAGAACTTCTTCTCTCTACCCCATAGCGAATAGTTTTCTAAGAATGCAACAATTTCATTTTTATTATCAATTAAATTATGAACATCACAATCATAGAAAAATAATTTTAAAGAATGTGAGAATTTCCTTTTTGAATCATAATTATTATAGTTCAGAAGATCTGTATACCTCTTTACATCACTAAGTTTAATTTCATCAACACGATAAATAAAATGTTCTTCCAAGTATAAGAGGAATCTTCTTATATAGTAAAAGTTATACCACACTGTAGTGAAACGGTTTTTATTTATTAATAACTGCTGTATCACTGTTCTTTTCAATAACATTTTAAATTCAACAGAAGACAATTTCCCAAATTCGAATATATGAGTAGAGTTCCCCTTTGGTTGTAATAAATATCTGAAGTCCCATAAATCATCTCTGAAAGAAATTTGATCGGTTATATAAAAAAATTCATTGTTATCTATTGTTTCATCCGGAGGTGCATTAATAAATTTTACAGTCTCTTCTATATTCCATTTTAGGTCACTGTATTGATTATTTAGACTAGTCATCATAATTCACCTCTTATTGAATACATCTCTTCTAAGTATGCTAAGTTAAGTTTTAATGAATGTGTATAAAATTCTTTTTCTTGTTTATTTGAAGACCTATTTACTTTATCTCTTAATGTATTAACTCTGTCTTCGAACACAGGTATCTTTTCTAATGTAGTCATGAAATATTTACACGTTAAACATTTATAGGAGCTATCTTCAAAGCTTGTCTCTTTGATGCATTTACTCGAACTACATGAACCGGCATCGTCCTGTACTATATGTTGCAGAGCATTTTCAGACTTATTTACCTCAACATTTCCTTCTATATCAACATCCAATAATGAAACTTCATAGAGATTTTCTAAATAATGCCTGGTTCTTCTATCTTTACTTAAATAGTGTTTTCTAGCAATTTTTGCGCTATTTCCAGTGATAGTAGTTAATTCAAATGAATTAATTTTTCCATCTTCAAGAAGTTCAAATGCATTATTGATGTGGGTATCTCTACATGAATAAGTTGTATACCATCGACTAATTTGATTATTTTCATAAAGTTCACTGATAATACTGTTGAAAAGGGTTCTATAAGGATAATTAAGGTGCATTACTTTATATTCTGATGCTCCCACAGCTTTTTCATATCTTGGTCCTATAAATATATACTTTCTATCTTCAGGTCTCGCTATTTTGAATGAGGGATATGTCAAGTCAAGTGCATGCTCTATTTCTCTTATTATATCAATTGGAAAAGTTGCAAAGTTTTTTTCCTTACTGCTCATCTTTGAATAGTAGGCAATTGTTCCGTACTGTTCATTCTTAGAAACAATGCAATTGCGCTCAAGATTTATTAATTCTCCAGGTCGGAGTTTAGTCAATATTGAGAGTTTGAAAAGTATATAAAGTTCTTCTCTTTTCCCTCTTGTCATATTATAAAAATGTCTATTAATAACATTAAAATCATCAACCGTAATCGGGTTTCCCGAATAAAAAGCTTCTCTAGGTAGTTCTCTAAATAATAATAATTGATTTTCGGAAATATTATATTTTAACTGTATTGATCGTAAGAGTGTTCTTATTGAAAATATAATAGAATTTTTCATGCTGTTTGTAATATCGTTTTTGTCACAGATATCTACATAATAAAAAGTTATAAATTCTGACATTAATGATTCATTCAGATTAAAATCATGTTTACCAGTATACTTATGCATTCTATTTAAGAACTCAACTAGATGCGTGAAACGATGAATATGGTCAAGACTGTTAGCATGCCAGATGAATCTTTTTAAATCCCATCGTAACTCTTCATTCTCTATTAAGGTAAAATCTATTTTTCTGTATATATGTCGGGTTGTTCCCAAAGTGGTATTATCAGGAATTACAGTCCATTTGTTTGATTTAGGAATTGAATCAAATTTAGAAATTAATACAAATTCAAAACCCTCTTCAATTGAACTTTTTAACAATTTAGACCTTAAAAGTGATGAATTGAAAGAGTGGTTTTTAAATAAATAATCTCCATCTAATTTTAATACAATGTTGTCAATGTATCTATAAAACCTAGCTAAATCTGCTATAACCGATTTTCTCCTCATAGATGGCATTAGTTCATTTTCAACTAAACTTTTGTAATACTCCACTTGATTAAAAAATGTTACTTTAGAAAAATGTTTTAAACTAGTAACATTTTTATTTAGAGATTTTTCAAAATGATACAAAAAATACCTAAAATAATCTGAGTTAAAACTTGTATGTTTAGATGTCTTTTTCAAATCTATTAAGTAATCTTTCATAATATTGATAATAAAAGTATTATTACTATCAATATAAAAATTTCTATCGTAGTAGTAAGAGTTACCAGCTTTA
Source organism: Jeotgalicoccus psychrophilus DSM 19085 (assembly GCF_000425845.1). Classification (GTDB taxonomy): domain Bacteria; phylum Bacillota; class Bacilli; order Staphylococcales; family Salinicoccaceae; genus Jeotgalicoccus; species Jeotgalicoccus psychrophilus. The sequence continues at coordinate 108,677 of NZ_AUEF01000001.1, read as the reverse complement.
TCACCCGCATGACATTCAATACTTATAACTTGAAAATATTTAGAATGCAGAGGAAAATTAGTTCCTAGTATATTTTCTGGGTCTATTTTCCTCTGCATTCTATGGGGTTCATTGTTTAACATAATACTCTTCAGTTGTTCTTCATCTTTTAAAGTACAGTTAGTACCAATATAAAATATATAGAAACTTCTAATCATATTACGTATGTATGTAATATATTTCCTCTCAACATTATCTGTAGCGTAATTTTGTATTTGAACATAACTCATCCAGATTGTCTGTTCAGTTTCACCAAAATGATTGTTTTTAATAGCATCAAAAAACCTTATAAATATCGATTTTTGACGAGTCTTTAGTTTCAAAAAACCTGACTGAATTTTATAAATCACTTGCTGCCACTCATTTGATTGAATCCATTCAAATAAAATACTTTTAGTTTTTGGTTTCACTTGTTTTTTTGGTATGTTATTTAAAATATCTACTATCTCTTCAAATTCTAATAAATCATAGTCGGAAGTCATATTTATCACCAATACTTTCCTTGTATTTTTCAAGTATTTTAAACTGGTCCTCTTCATCAGGGTTATAGTATTTGTAAGAGCTTGATACGCTTTTATGTCTCATTCTTTTTGCAAGTTGATTTGGACTTAATTCTTCCTTAACTAAATTCATTGCAAAAGCATGTCTAAATCTATGATTAAGATTAATTCTTCTTTTACTTTGATCCATAATAACGTTTGCACGTTGAAAAATTTCTCGGAGGACACTATTCCACCCTGTACTTGTTAGGGGTTTAAATAAGTTTTTTGATAAGAAAACGTACTGATTTTCCATTAAATTTGAAGAGGTGTCAATCTTGTCTGCGATACATGTTTTATTTATGTTCCGTAATCTTTTGTTAGAATTCATCAAACGATCTGTTGTTCTCGTATTTTCTATATAGTTATCAAACATTTCAAAACTAGACTTGGATAAATATATAACTTGAAATCCAGAATCTAATTCATTGAAAATATCCCTGGAATAATCATTTTTATTATTTGGAGTCAATACTCCTTTAGCTTTTTGCCAAGGTTTATCCGTTATACGATTTCGTATTACAATCTTATACTGATTGTTATCATATTTTAAATCTTCAAAAGTAATACCTAGAACTTCACCAATCCTTAATCCATAAAAATACATTAAATTAATAATTAAATGTTCTCTAATGGAGTAATCATTTATAATGATTTTTTGTATTCTTTCAAACTGATTTTTATTGATATATTTTGTATGATTTATATGTGTTATTGGATGACTTCGACTCCCATTTACTTTATAATTAGGGGTAGGGAAGTACAATGTATTTTCAAATGGAGAGATCTGTGTATTGGAAAAATATTTATAGTATTGATTGTAGATATTAAGATAATTAAGAATAGTACTTTTACGTCTTGTTGTACTTAGATCAAGACTTAAAAATTTACCTTCTAACTTACCCCCATATAAGAAATGTATTAACTTATTGATTTCTACTTCTGTAAAATCTTCAACTTTTTCTATATCAAATATTAAACAGTAAGAATATAATACTTTTAAAGCATTGTAGGTATTCTCTCTTGTCTTATATCCAGCACTTTTTATAGTCACATTTAGAAAATAATTTATTTCTTCGCTTAATATTCCATCTTGATCCATTACCATAAAATACGTTAAATCACTTTCACTAGATACTTTTATAAACCCTAATGCACCTATTGTTTTTTTCCTATTATTATCAATATCGAATATCTTCTCATATAGTGTTCCGTACTTCATTTTTATATCTCTTACCAAATACATTTTGTAAACACTTCCCTAAAAATATAGATGTATAAACTATAACATTTCATAATAAATTCCTCTTATTTTTGTACAGTTTACGAACTACTCATAAGGCTCCGGCAAAAGTACAGTGATGTACCGTCTCGCGACTGATGCAGTCACGGAGAGTACGCGGCAGATAATAAGTATTGAAGATCCCGTCGAGTTTGAAATAGACGGTCTCGTACAGGTCGAAATAAATGATAAAGCAAAACTAAGCTATCGACCGCTTATCCGCGGTGTGCTCCGGTGCGATCCTGATATTATTATGTTCGGTGAAATTCGCGACAGTACAATTGCTGAAGAACTGCTGAAAACAAGTCTGTCGGGACACCTCGTGCTGAGCACTTTCCACAGTAAAAATGCGCTCAGCACACTGACGCGACTTAAAGATTACGGCTTATACAAAGAAGAAATGGCCGAGAGTATTTCACTTATCGTCAATCAGCGGCTGATTCATACAGCCCGCGGTTCTTTTATCGTGTATGAATATCTGGACAAAGAAATGATTCAGACTCATTTAAACGGGGGCCGCGTATCGTATAAAACAATCCAGGATAAACTTCAGGAAATACACGGGGAAGGGGCACTGACGGATGAAGAATATGAATATTACCATCGGTCGTTCCAATAAGCTCGGTAAATACGATGCACACTTCTTAACAAAACTTGCGGGTTTACTTCAAAACGGCTTCACGATGAAGCAGGCATTAACGTTTTTAACGGAGCAGTATGACGTAATTAAGCAAACGGACAGAAAAAATTTACTGGATATGATCAACGAAGGTGCATCATTAAGCACCGTACTTAAGTATCTGGGCTTTTCAAAGTCGATAATTATGCAAGTGTCGTTCGCAGAAATACACGGTGAGATTATTATGAACCTGGAACAGTCGGGGGAATATTTAAATACGCGGCGAAAGACGATGCAGCAGCTCGCAAAGACACTGCAGTACCCGCTCGTGCTCGTTTGTATTTTCATCATTATGCTGGTGCTGTTAAATTACACGGTAATTCCGCAGTTTAATGATCTCTACAGCGCTATGCAGGCCGATAAAACAATGCTCGTCAATATGTTGACGCTAATTTTAAACTACTTGCCGTATGCAGCTTTAGGAATGCTGCTGGTAGTATTCTTCTTTGCACTCACAGTGCTGATTATCATCAATCTTAAAAATACTGAGCTCGCATCTAAACTGCTGTTAAAGATCCCCGTCGTTAAAACTTACTTTAAATATTATGTCACTTACCGCTTCTCGCGCGAGTTCGGCTACTTTTTAAATAACGGACTTGAAGTAAAAGAGATTATTCTGCTGTTTAAAACACAGACCATTAACCGTTACTTAAGCCTGCTGGCACAGACAATCGAACAGCAATTGCTCTACGGCGTATCACTTGGTGACGCAATTGAAGAACTGGATATGCTGGACAGGCGGCTCGCAGTGTTCGTCAATCACGGCGAATACAACAGCAATGTAGGGCAGGAGCTCATTATTTACAGCGAATATTCTTTAGAAAATATCATTATTAAAATTGAAAGCTTAACGAAGAAAATACAGCCTATTATATTTTTAATTCTCGGGCTGTTAATCGTCTGTTTGTATTTAGTAATTGTATTACCAATATTCAATATGATGAGCACGATAAAATAGGAGGAATAATATTATGAGAAAAACAATTAAACGTAAATTTAACAACAATGAAGAAGGGTTTACACTGATTGAAATGCTGCTGGTACTGCTCGTTATTTCAGTGCTGATTATACTTATTATACCGAATATTGCCGCACAGAGCAGAAATGTACAGGACACAGGATGTGAAGCGCAGGTCCGTATGGTTCAAAGCCAGATAGAAGCATATACGCTTAATGAAGGCGGAACACCTGCGTCGATCGAGGAATTAGTGCCCGATTATTTAACAGCTGAACAGGTCAGCTGCCAAAATGGTGATTCTATTACGATAACTAATGGCGAAGCAACGCGGCAATAGCGGATTTACTATGATGGAAATGATGCTGGCGCTAATGCTCGTCAGCATTATTTTGTCACTTTCCATTCCGCATTTACCTGAGTACCAAGAAAATGGTGCCGCGGATGAAATTGACAGCATCAGGTATGTATTTCAAGGCGCCCAGATGAAGGCGCTCGCTGCAGAAGAGTCATTTATCGTGTTAATGGATCACGATATTCAAACGATTACGGTAAGGGATAAAGCACGCAGAATAATTTCAAGTTATGAACTGAAGACATGCCGTCTGGAAAACTACGGTATGAACAGTTTCACTTACAAAGAAAATGGTGACACGAATGCTTTCGGTACAGTCCATATATCGTGCGGAGGTAAAATCGTTAAATTTATTTTTCAAATACAGAAAGGAAGATTCAGAATTGAACAATAACGGATTTCTTTTGTTTGACAGTATGCTGGCTCTCTTGATTTTCACATTCATCGTTCTGCTGCTGCCGGGAATTTTTTATATTTCAAGCACCGACCAGCTGAGTCTGGAATCTCTGAAAGTTTACCGTGAACTGTATATTTTGAGCGCAAGTTATGACGAACCTCTCGACTATATTAAAGCTGCAGAAAAAATCTTTGATAAGGCGGGGATACCATGTGACGAGCGGCTCAAAAAAATATGCGGCTGACGGATTTACTTATTTGGAGATGCTGCTGTCGTTGATGACGGCCGCTTTAATTATGGCGGTTATGCCTAACGTGATGATACTGTTTCAAGGATTGACGCTTCACGAAGATCATTATGATACCGATATCTTTATGCTGGATATTATAGAAGTATCTAATGCAGCTAAAGAAATCGGTGCTGAAGGAAAGTCGGAAATTAATTTTAAGACAGACAGAGGAAAAATTTCATACAGCTACAGCAGCGGTCGGATTATTAAAAGTATCGATAATGCGGGATTTGTTACTTTAATGTTCAATATCGACTCATTTATCATTACAGAAACGAAAGAAACAATTGCCCTGCAGCTGAAAGGAGCAGCCGATGAAACACTCATTTTTAAAAAGTGACGGGTTCTTTAGCCTGTCGGTATACTTTTTACTTATATATTTAATCGGGGTATACTATCATTACTATAATAGATTTCAGCTGATACTCGATATCCGCATGAATTTAATTGAAATCTATATTTCAAGAATTGATCAAATAATAAATTAGGTGAATGATAATATGATATTAATCGGCTTTATGGGCTGCGGCAAAACGACTATCGCACATGAACTGGGTACTCAACTGAATAAAGAAATTATCGACCTCGATGCAGTGATTCCGACAATCGCCGGCAAAACGATTCCGGAAATCTTTGATGCAGAAGGGGAAGCAGCCTTCAGGGAATATGAATTCCAGGCACTTCAGACAACGCTTAAAAAAGATGTCATTATCGCGACAGGCGGCGGGGTCGTCACGTACGAAAAATCTTACAATCTGTTAAAAGACTTAACCGGCAGACCGGTATTCTTTTTAAACGCACCATTTGAAGAGCTGTACAGCCGGATTCAGCAAGATGAAAACCGTCCGCTCGGCAATCAGGATATTGATAAAGTACAAACGCTTTATAATTCAAGATTGGATAAGTACGTTTCACTTGCCGACAGCGAAATAAGCACTATGCAGACAGTTGAAAAAACAGCTGCTGAAATCATTGGCTACATGGACAGAGTGAATTTTAAGGCGTGAGTATTCAGCTTGCCATTTTAAATAAATTATGAGTATAATGTATACGGATTCAGAAAGACAGTTACGGATGAATAATACTGGAGAGAACGCATTATGCGTCGCCGAAGGAGCAAGCCTAAGAAGGTCAATCTCTCAGGCAAAAGGACAGTATTGCGACGTAATCCTGAAGATTATTTCAACAGGACAGCGATTAGTCACTGTCCTGTTTTATTTATTTGAGGAGGAAATTGTAATGAGTGAGTTAAAAAGAACACCTTTAAACGAGTACTATCATGAGAATGGTGCTAAACTGGTCGATTTTGGCGGCTGGGAAATGCCCGTTCAATTCTCAAGCATCAAAGAAGAACACACAGCAGTAAGAGAAGACGTTGGTATTTTCGATGTCAGTCACATGGGTGAAATTCGTGTTACAGGCGCCGAGGCTGAAAAATTCTTAAACTATGCACTGACTAACGACGTTACTAAGTTAACAGATGTAAAAGCTCAATACACTGCGCTCGCTAACGAAAAAGGCGGAGTAATCGACGACCTTGTAATATACAAGCTCGCTGACAATGAATACCTGCTTATTCCTAACGCAGGCAACACAGAAGAAGATTTCGAATGGCTTAAAGCTATCGAAGGATACGATGCTGTTGTGGAAAACGTATCTGCAGATTACGGTCAGCTTGCAGTACAGGGACCGAATGCAAGAGCATTAGTACAAAAATTCACAGAAACTGATCTTTCTGAACTGAAAATGTTCAACTTTGTAACAGACGCTCAAGTAGACGGTAAAGACGTTATTATTTCACAAAGCGGTTACACTGGAGAAGACGGATTTGAGCTTTACTGCAAACCAGAAGATACACTTCACCTGTGGAAACTATTCGTAGATAACGGTGCTGTTGAATGTGGACTCGGTTCACGTGATACACTTCGTCTTGAAGCTGGACTTCCACTTCACGGACAGGATTTATCACCTGAAATCTCACCACTTGAATCACGTATCGGTTTCGCTGTTAAAGTGGACAAAGGCGACTTTATCGGTCAGCCGGTATTAAAAGCACAAAAAGAAAATGGAATTCCACGCCGTCTGTCTGGATTTGAAATTACAGGCAAAGGAATCGCGCGTACGGATTACGAAGTATACGACAACGAAGGAAACAAAGTAGGTTACGTAACGAGCGGTACACAGTCACCAACGACTAAACGCTCAATCGGTTTCGCACTAGTTGATACTGACTTCTATGAGTTAGATAAAGAATTCGTAATCAAAGTACGTAACAAAGACGTACCTGCTAAATTCGTTAAAACACCATTCCATAAAAACTAATAAAAACGGGCTGGGGATCTTTTTATTAAGATTCCCAGCCCATTTTTTATTGGGAGGTGAAAATTCCCGGTTTGGATACCTATGTAGAATGGACATGGTAATCCAGAGCACTGCGAGTGACAATGTCAAAGTCACATGGGAATCCAAAGCTTCCCGAGTGACAATGTCAAAGTCACATGGTGGTCCGAAGCCTCCCGGGTGACGATGTTAAAGTCACATGGTAATCCACAGCACCGCGAGTGACGATGTCCTCCCAAGCCCTTTTGTTATCTATAGGGAATCATCCTCCCGTCGTCATCAAAAAAAGCGTCTGACCGATTCCGGCCAGACGCTTTAATATTATATTAACGGTTTTTAGATTTAATCTTACCTGTCCATTTAGCAATTCCCTGCTTAAGAACGTTGATGTCTTTATGACCGTCTTTTTTCAGCATACGTGCTGCACGTAATGCCGTACGTCCATTTTGATCGTATAAGTAAACCGGTTTATCTTTACGGATACCGCCTTTTTTCATCTGGAATGATGATATTGGAAGGTTTCTTGCTCCGAGGATATGTCCGTGTTCAAATTTATCTTTCTCGCGTAAATCCACCAGCTGTACTTTACGCAGATCTTGATTAAATTCATCTTCCTTCAGCATGTTGACGCCTCTCATACTTAAAAATGCATTTATCACCAATGCAATGATGACAACTGCCAGAATAATTAAAGCAATAATCCAGCTTTCCACTTAAAAACCTCTCCTTATATATGTTTATTATTTTTTACGTTGTTTACGTTTTGCTTTGCGCAGTGCTTTTTTATATTTTCTCTGATCTTCAGTTAAGATAAAGAAATAGTAAATGCCGTATAAAATTGCTGCAAGCACTAAAAGAAAAATCAATGAGCTGACGATCATATTTAAGACCATATCAAGATTCATCAAAAGGCCGATTGCTGCGATAAGTAAAACGATAATTACCAAAGCTCTTTTCATTTTTTATCACTCCCTAAAAGATGGTTGAATGAATGTATAGCAACTTCCACCTGATCATTATGCGGCTGTTTTGTAGTCAAGTACTGCAGCCATAAACCTGGAAGTCCAAGGAATTTCAATACTGGAACTTCTCTCAGCTTGTTCGTAAGCTGCAGTACTTCAAATGACAGCCCGAGCACGACAGGTATCAGTAAAATTCTGTTGATTACTCTCACATACAGCGGGTCGACTGGTACAAACATGTACACGACGAATCCGACAAGCACTGTAAACAGTATAAAAGAACTGCCGCAGCGGTAGTGGAGCCTTGATTCTGCTTGAACATTTTCCACCGTAAGCGGCTTGTCCTGTTCAAAGCAGTTAATGACTTTATGTTCGGCCCCGTGATACTGAAACAGTCTTTTTACCATCGGTGTCAGCGACAGCAAATAGATGTAACCGAGCAGAATAATTAATTTAATCAGTGTCTCCAGTGCAACTTGTCCGAATTTTCCGGTAATAATACCGGAAAATATCTCCGCTACAAAAACAGGTATCAAAGTCAGCACAAATTTACCGATTAAGAAGGTAAGTATACCGATAATTACAGTGGAAAGCACGACTTTCGCAGTATTTGCAGAATTTTTCTCCGCTTCTATTTTATAATCTTCCCCAGGGTGCCGGTCGTAGCGGTCCGCTGCAAAGTCCATATGCTTCATGCCGTAGACACTTGCTTCTAAAATGGCGACATTGCCGCGGGCGAGCGGTATTTTCTTTAGTTTAGTTAAGAACGACCTTTCGGGCCGCGGCATCTCAAAATAATCAATGTCGCCATTTGTCCGCCGGATAGCTGTAGACATATGGGTTTTCGACTGGAACATGACGCCCTCAGGCACTGCCTGGCCGCCGTAGATCGGTTTTGTCATTATTCTTCATTCTCTCTACAAGTATTCTGTCGCCGACTGCAGCCGCTCAATTGCTTCGTTAAGCAGTGCATCGTCTTCTGCAGCCAGTGCATCTGCAATCTGGTTGACAGCTTCAGTAATTTCTTCATTGGCAAGAACCACATTGGAATGTTCCCGTTCGAGAACGTCGGTGAGTTCCAGTTCGCTGACAGCAGCATAATATGTATCAACTGTGTCGGTAACTGCATCTCTTGTTTTGACGATATCGCCTGTATTCAGCTGTTCGTTACCGCGGTAAGCAGCAATATGTCCGTTCATTTTACTAAGGTTTTCTGTAATGCCGGTTGCATATGTACTTACGATTTCTACATATTTTTCGACATTGGGATTATCGCGGTCACGTTCGAAGTTAACGATTTGTGTGTCGAGGTTTTCCAAATGCAAAGTAAGCTGCTGATTGCGTACCTGTTCGGTCTGCAGCAGGCCTTCCAATTCACTTTTGTATTCCTCCTGCTCTATGAGCGACTCTTCAGGTGAACTATTTGAGCACCCCGCAGCGAGTAATATTAATATCATTGCAGACAGTTTAAGTTTCATCGCACATTCTCCTATATTTCATTAGACTATTTTAACATGTTAGCGTTAAAATATAAAAAGAAAATGAAATAGATATTAATTTCATGTAAAATGGTTATGGAGAGGTGGAGGAGAAATGATTAAATTTGATAAAGTACAACAGTTGTTAGAGAGAGAACACCTTGATGCATTACTCGTAATGAGCAGTCACAACAGAAGATATTTAAGTGATTTTACCGGCTCCAGCGGAGCGCTTATTATTACGAAGGACTCAAGATTCCTAATGTCAGACTTCAGGTACCAAGCCCAGGGAGCTGAACAGGCTGAAGGTTTCCAGTTTGTGCTGCAGGAAAAAGGACTGCTTGATTCAATAATTTCATTTATGCAATCAAAAAACATTAAACGTATTGGTTTCGAAGGGGAACACGTAAACTACAATACATACACTAAAATTAAAGAAGATTTTGAAACAGTGCCATTAACAGGAGAAGTTGAAAAAATCCGTTTAATTAAAACGGATGAAGAAATAAAAATAATTCAAAAAGCATGTGAAATTGCTGATCAGGCTTATGAATATATTTTAACTTACGTTAAAGCCGGCATGACTGAAATGGAAGTCAAAAATGAGCTCGAAGCTTATATGACAAAACTCGGTGCCAGCGGACCAAGCTTCGATACGATTGTAGCCAGCGGTCACAGAGGCGCATTGCCTCACGGTGTCGCTTCAGACAAAGTGATTGAATCAGGCGATATGGTAACATTGGACTTCGGTGCTTACTATAAAGGATATGCATCCGATATTACGCGTACATTCGGCGTTGGTTCTGTATCTGAAGAGATGGAGAACATATATAATGTCGTTTTAGAAGCTCAACTCAAGTCATTGGAAGAAATTAAATCTGGTATGACAGGGGAGGAAGCTGACACTATTGCACGCGATGTAATTAGCGGACACGGTTTTGGCGAAAACTTCGGTCATTCACTCGGTCACGGCTTCGGCCTCGAAGTACACGAATTGCCGGGCATTGCACAAAAAAGTACAATGAATCTAGAACCGGGCATGTGTATTACTATAGAACCGGGCATTTATGTGGACGGTTTAGGCGGTGTGCGTATCGAAGATGATACGATAGTTACCGAAACTGGTCTTAAAAAATTAACACACAGCAGTAAAAAACTGTTTATCGTATAAGAAAAGCAGATTACTAGGAGGAAAATCATGATTTCAGTTAACGATTTTAAAACTGGACTTACAGTAGAAGTAGAAGGCAATATCTGGAGAGTTTTAGACTTCCAGCACGTTAAACCGGGTAAAGGTGCGGCATTCGTGCGCAGTAAATTAAAAAACCTTCGCAACGGCGCAATACAGGAAAAAACTTTCAGAGCAGGCGAGAAAGTCGGCAGAGCTCAAATTGATAACATGAAGATGCAGTATTTATATGCAGATGGCGACAGCTATGTATTCATGGATAACAACTCTTATGAACAAATTGAAATTCCTGGCGATCAGCTGGAATACGAACTAAAATTCCTTAAAGAAAATATGCCGGTATCAATTATGATGTACGGAAGCGAAACACTCGGAGTAGAACTTCCGAAAACTGTTGAACTTGAAGTTACAGAAACAGAACCGGGAATTAAAGGTGACACTGCGAGCGGTGCATCTAAAACAGCAACACTTGAGACAGGTATAACAATTCAGGTACCTTTATTTGTTAACCAGGGCGATATGCTGGTTGTTAATACTGATGAAGCTTCGTACGTTTCAAGAGCATAAGACATTTTAAGAGCAGTAAATATTTACTGCTCCTAATTTATACTTGAATTGGTATGACCACCTATGTAAAATGTAGACATATTATTTTATGGGAGAGTAAAACTAATGAATTTAGAACAAGTCGATTCTTTAATAGAAAAAATGGAACGCGCATCTCTTACTGAAATTTCTTATAAAGACAAAGATGTGGATATTAAACTTAAAAGAGAATTAGCACCAGCGGTTACACCAGTACCTCAGGTGGCACAAACGCAAGCAGTAGCCCATCAGGCTCCAGCTGCAGAAACTCAGCCTGCAGACGAAGGTCTTGTTGTCAGAGCGCCGATGGTTGGTACGTTCTACAAAGCACCTTCACCTGAAGCTGAAGCTTACATAAAAGTAGGGGACACAGTTTCAAGTACATCAGTCGTTTGTATTTTAGAAGCGATGAAACTATTCAATGAAATACAAGCAGAAGTATCCGGTGAAGTTACAGAGATTCTAGTAGACGACGGAGATATGGTTGAATACAATCAGCCATTATTCAGATTACGATGATTAAAAAGGTATTAATCGCCAACCGCGGTGAGATTGCGGTAAGAATCATTCGTGCATGTCATGAACTTGGAATCGAAACTGTCAGTATATACTCTGAAGCAGATCATGATAGTCTACACCGGAAACTAGCGACAGAATCATACTGCATCGGACCCAAGCTTTCAAAAGACAGCTACCTGGATATGATAGGTATTATAACTATTGCACAGTCCACAGGCTGTGATGCAATTCACCCGGGTTACGGATTTTTAGCTGAAAACAGTGATTTTGCTGAGATGTGTGAATCATCAAGCTTAATCTTTATCGGACCGATGTCTGAAACAATTTCACTAATGGGTGTGAAGGACGTTGCGAAAAAGACGATGATTGAAGCGGATGTACCGACAGTACCAGGCAGCGACGGTGTAGTTAAATCACTTGATGACGCTTATATTATTGCTGAAGAAATCGGCTATCCCATCATTATTAAAGCAAGCCACGGCGGCGGCGGTAAAGGAATCCGTGTCGCACGTACTAAAGAAGAATTGACTCAAAACTATAAATTAACTGAGCAGGAAGCTGAAAGTGCATTTGGCAATAAGAGTCTTTATATTGAAAAATATATTGAGAACTTCCGCCATATTGAAATTCAGGTGCTCGGAGATTACCATGGCAATGTTGTCCATTTAGGCGAGCGCGACTGTACAGTACAGCGCCGCATGCAAAAACTTGTGGAAGAAGCACCAAGCCCGGTCATTAGTGAAAAAACACGTCTTGAAATGGGCGAAACAGCAGTCCGTGCAGCGAAAAGTATCGACTATATCGGTGCCGGCACGATTGAATTCATCTACGACTTAAACGATCATAAATATTACTTTATGGAAATGAATACACGTATTCAGGTCGAACATCCGGTAACAGAAATGATTACCGGTATAGACCTAGTGAAATCACAAATACTAGTCGCAAACCATGAACCGATTCCTTATAAACAGGAAGATATTAAATTCGAAGGCCACGCATTTGAATTTAGAATTAACGCTGAGAATCCGTATAAAAACTTTATGCCATCAGCAGGGAAGATTACAGAATTCCTTCAGCCTGGCGGATTCGGAGTAAGAATGGACACTGCATCATACGCAGGATATGTGATTCCTCCGTATTACGATTCAATGATTGCTAAACTGATCGTTCACGGTAAAAACCGAGAAGAAGCAGTCGCAACTGCGAAACGTGCACTCGATGAATTCCAAATCAGCGGCATCGATACGACAATCCCGTTCCACCAGAATATATTATTAAACAATGCATTCTTAAGCAATGACTATAATACTAACTTTTTGGCAGAACAGGATATTATGAAGTAAGACTTTGAACCGTCTTTTTATTCCTCACGGAATAGGGAGGCGGTTTTTATCTTCTTAAATTTAGGGTACACATTAATAAATAGTATTGAGGAGGATATAAGACTATGAATAAGTTCCTTGAAGTATTTAATGATGAGCTGAAAAAAGTGCAGAGTAATGATGCAGAACAAACTGAAGAGCATGAAAATGACAACTTTTTAGTAGAAATTGAAAAGGATATCGGTGATATTCCCGGCCACTTCGGACCCGTGATTGAAGTTATTCAGGAAAAATATGATGACACGGCTGAGGTCAGGCATACAGAAGTATACAAAGCAGGAGATGAAGTTGCTGTTTTATATAAAGGCAGTACGGTGATTTCGTATCAGCTGCAAAAGAGAAGAGTATCATCCAATGTGCCGGCAGCCTACAGAATTAAAGTTGGCGGAAAACTGCAGCTGCCGGATATGCTGGTGCAGACGAATGACAACGGTCATTATTACTACTTTGAAGATAAACACACATCGACCGAAGACAATGACAAAGACGACCTCGTTGGTATTCCATACCAGGACGCGGATGGTGTTGTTGAAACCGATCAGTTTGAGAGAGTATTAGAGAAGCACGTTGCAAGACTCGCGAGATATGTGGGGAAAGACGGACAGTAGGACTGTACTTTAACGAACTAAAAATAACAGAAAAGTCTAAATTTATATAGCCTTTAGTACTTATATTTATTATAATTAATGTAAATATATTGTAATTAAGGGAGAGCTGTCTAATGCGAAGGTTTTTAATGCTGGGAAGTTTATCGGCTATGTTGTTACTTGCCGCGTGCGGTACAGGAGATGAAGTTGAAGATGCGTCTGCAGAAAACGTTGATGTTTCTGAGGTAGAAGAGGAAAATAAGAAGTTGAATGAACAAATTGGTGAACTGGAAAATCAAGTTACAGAATTGGAAGGGCAGGTTTCAGAAAATGATGAAACCAATTCAAATGATACTGATGTAACTGCTTTGGAAGAAGAAATAGACAGCTTGGAAAATCAAATTGCTGAGAAAGATGAACAAATTTCTTCTTTAGAAATGAGCCTGTCAGAAACTGAATCAAAAGTCGAAGAACTGGAGCTCGCAGCTGAGGATCAATCAGCGAGTGAACCAGCAGATGAACAGGAAGATGCAGAAAAAGCAACTGCTTCATCATCAGATGATTCAGACGATGTCCCGAGAGAATGGGAATCTGCATTAAGCAGTGCTTATAACTATGCCGAAATTATGAGCATGTCAAAAGCAGGTATATATGACCAGCTGGTATCCGAGTATGGTGAAGCATTCCCGGAAGAAGCTGCGCAATATGCGATTGATAATATTGAATTCGACTGGAATGAAAATGCTTTGAAATCAGCTGAAAATTATCAGGACCTGATGAGTATGTCGCATTCAGCAATTTATGATCAGCTGATATCTGAATATGGTGAGAAATTTACGCCGGAAGAAGCACAATACGCAATCGATAATCTGGAATAGTTTATTTATTGGCCGGCTCAAGAAGCCGGTCAATTTTTATTCAATTATCCAGTTCATGTTTTTATTTTAAAATTAGTTCATTGCGGAGCAAAGACGCTTACTCGGGAATGACAGGTCTTCATTGCGGAGCAAGGCCGCTTACTCGGGAATGACACGCTCTCATTGCGGAGCAAAGTCGTTTACTCGGCAATGACACGCTCTCATTGCGGAGCAAAGTCACTTACTCGGGAATGACAGCTCTTCATTGCGGAGCAAAGAACCAAAGAACTCAACCTCCCCGTATTCCGCACCTTATTGACTAAACAAACAAATAGTCATATATTTAAAGTATTAAAAACAGCGGTTTTTCAGTTTTCAGACGACCCGGAATGTTTATCAATCCATTCAGTAAACCATTTAATATTACCTGCATCACGTGATATAATAAAACAGTGAGGTGATTGTATGATTTTACAAAATCATAAGACAAATTTAGGCAGCATCGAAATTTCCAGTGAAGTCATTGAAGTAATCGCAAGTATTGCGGTTGAAGAAACTAAAGGTGTTCACTCATTGCAAAATAATTTTGCCAGTGGTAATATCGAAAAGATTGGGAAGAAATTCCGCGGTCGCGGTGTTAAAGTTGAAACTAAAGATGATCAGATCCACATTGCGATTTACGTCGTATTATCGACTGACCGGAACGTTCACAGCGTAGCTGAGCGTATTCAGGAAAATGTTAAACAAGCTGTAAATGATATGCTCGAAGTCACAGTTAACGAAACTAACGTGCACATCGTCAATATTATTAAATAAGTTAATAGATAGGTTTAGGTGTAAGCATGAAAAGACATGAACAACGTAAGAAAGCATTTCAGCTGTTATTCCAGGTAGATAAAAACGTCGTTGATCTTAAAGATACCCGTTTTTACGAGGTATACCAGACTGAGACATTTGTTAAATCGGTCGTCGATTACTATGTTCACAATCAGGAATCAGTAAATGATGAAATCAGCCGTTACTTAACAGGGTATACGATTGAACGTATATCAAAAGTAGAAAGAAATATATTACGCCTCGCGGTAAGTGAATTGCAGAGTCACGGTGCACCTGTAAAGGTTGTTATTGATGAAGCAATTAAACTCGCAAAAAATTACGGTGACAAAGACAGCCATCGTTTCGTTAACGGGGTATTAAAGAATTTTGCCGTGCAGAATGAAGGTTAGGTAAAAATGGATAGTACAAAGTATTTATCAGTTCAGTCCTTAACAAAGTATATTAAATATAAATTTGAGAAAGACCCGTACTTGCAACGGGTCTTTCTTAAAGGTGAGCTGTCGAATGTGAAACATCATACGAACGGCCACATATATTTTTCTATAAAAGATGACAAGTCTGTCATCAGTGCGGTCATGTTCAGATACGATGCCGAGAAGCTCAATTTCAAACCCGAAGAGGGCCAGAATGTTCTTCTCGCCGGGAATATTACTCTGTACGAAGCCCGCGGACAATATCAGATTTACGTTAAAGAAATGCAGATTGACGGTATTGGCCAACTATTTTTAAAGCTCGAGCAGAACAAAGAGCTGCTGAAGAAAAAAGGTTATTTGAATCCAGAGCATAAAAAAGCGATTCCCGCTTTTCCGGAACATATCGCCATCGTGTCATCCAGTACAAGTGCTGCAATAAAAGATATGATTACTACTTTAACGCGCAGATATCCACTCGTTAAGGTGACATTATTAAATACATATGTGCAGGGCGCCCGCAGTCAGGACAGTGTGTTAACGAATCTTACGCGTGCTGACAAACTCGGTGCAGATACTGTAATTCTTGCCCGTGGCGGCGGTTCTATTGAAGACCTGTGGACGTTTAACGAGCTGGAAGTGGCTCTCGCTGTGTTTAATATGAATACACCGGTGATTACAGGTGTCGGTCATGAGACCGATATTACACTTGTAGATTACGTGAGTGATCTCCGTGCACCAACTCCTACAGCAGCAGCCGAACAGGCTGTACCAAACATCAGGGATTTACAGCTTCGTCTCGGCGAACTGCACAGACAATCGGATAATCTGATTATGTCTAAAATCGAGCGTTCACGTAAAGTGCTGGAAGGTTTATCAAATTACTACAAATTTAAAAATCCGAATTTATTATATACAGAACAGACTGAACGTCTGCGCGATTTAACAGTAACTATAGAGAACCATATGTCGTTATCACTTTCTGAGAACCGGCATATGCTTAATAAGCACATGTCAGGGCTGTCGTATAACAATCCGGCACCTGATATCAGGAATTACCAGGAAGAGCTTTTAAGAACTGAAAATGAACTGAAACGCCGTATGAAAGCAGTAATCGGCCAAAAGTCAGAACGTCTTGCTGGTAATATTAACGTCTTGGAATCAGTCAGTCCCGTACAAATATTAAAAAGAGGCTATTCTTATACGACGTTTAATAATAAAATAGTAACAGAAGCAAAAAACTTAAATGTTGGCGATGTTATTGAAACATCATTTAATCGGGGCACAGTCAGCGCTAAAGTGACAGAGGTGAATACAGATGACTAAAAACGATCAGACTTTTGAAATGAAAATGACGAGATTGGAAACAATCGTTAAATCACTAGACGAAGAGGAAGTATCTCTTGAAAAGTCGCTGGAACTTTATCAGGAAGGCATTAAACTTTCACAGGAGTGCGACAATATACTGAAAAACGCAGAGTTAAAAGTGGAAGAGCTCAATAAGGATACTGATGACGATGGAGAATAGCATATCGTACATCGATAAAGTGAAGTCCCATATATTAGTGCACTTAAAAACGTATCAGCACTCTGAAACGATTTACAATGCGAGTAAGTATTCCGTTGAAGCAGGCGGCAAAGGACTCCGACCGCTGCTGTTATTTACTGCGCTTGAAGCGCTGAATACGGATATTTCTAAAGGTCTCAGTGCGGCATCCGCGATAGAGATGATCCATACGTATTCTCTTATTCACGATGATTTGCCGGCAATGGACAACGATGATTTAAGACGCGGTAAACCGACGAATCATATCATCTTCGGCGAAGGCACAGCTATTCTTGCAGGAGATAATCTGCTTAATGAAAGTTTTAATGTGATAGCAAAAGATAAGGAATTGTCTGCAGAAATCAGAATTAAACTTGTTGAAACGATTGCTACGGCGAGTGGACAGGCAGGTATGATCAGCGGTCAGATGCTCGATATTGAAGCAGAAGAACGTCCAACGTCACTCGACGAATTGGAAACGATTCACGCTTATAAAACCGGCGCACTGATAACAGCACCTGTAACAGCAGCGTGTATTATTGCTGAAGCGGTACCTGAGGTTACTGAAAGTCTTCAAAATTTCAGTGAAGTCATCGGTGTCTTATTTCAGATTAAAGATGATATATTAGACATTGAAGGCAATCCAAAAATTACCGGTAAGAACATAGGCAGCGATGCGAAAAAAGGCAAGGTAACCTACGTTAGCGAACTCGGACTTGAAGGTGCCAAAACAGCTTTGCAGCAAAAAGAAACAGAAGCATACAGAATCCTAGACAGCCTGGATGAATTAATAGAGACAGCGGGATTACGTAAAATCGTTCAGATGTTTGCTGAAAGAGACCAATGATAATTCATATGTCAGTATGAATTATCATTTTTCTTTTTTGTCGGAACAGTAAAGTGTTATAATTATTAATAGTAAAATTAAAGGTGGTTGCTATATGAATATATATAGTTTTGACGAGCCATCATTTTTGAAAAACTCAAATGAAGAAGAGCTCGTACAGCTAGCAAGTGACATAAGAGAATTTCTCATCGAGTCATGTGCAGTTACAGGCGGCCACATCGGAGCAAACTTAGGTGTTGTTGAATTGACAATCGCACTTCATAAGTACTTTGATTCACCCGTCGATAAACTGATTTTCGATGTAGGACACCAGGCATATATACACAAAATATTAACAGGCAGAAGTGCAGATTTCGCTACGCTGAGACAATATAAAGGCTTAGGCGGATTTCCTAAAATGCGCGAAAGCAAACACGATGTATGGGAAGCGGGCCATTCATCGACTTCGCTGTCTGCAGCAATGGGCTTTGCAAAAGCCCGCGATATTAAAGGTCAAAAAAATCACGTTGTACCGATTATCGGTGACGGTGCACTGACAGGCGGCATGGCGCTTGAAGCACTTAATCATATCGGCAGTGATAAGACGAACATGACGATTATTTTAAACGATAACGAAATGAGTATCGCACCAAACGTCGGAGCATTGCACAATATGCTCGGACGTATGAGAACAAATGCACAATACAATAAATTTAAACACGGTGCTGAAGGGTTTATCGAGCGTCTGCCGCAGGTCGGTACAACCCTTCGTGATTTGGCAGACCGTTTTAAAGACAGCACCAAATATATGTTTGTCGACGGCATTTTCTTTGAAGAACTCGGTATTAAATATATCGGTCCGGTCGACGGTCATAATTTTGAAGACCTCGGTGCTGCAATTAAAACTTCTAAGGAATATGACGGTCCTGTCATCATTCATGTCATTACGAAAAAAGGTAAAGGCTATCATCCTGCAGAGCATGACAAACTCGGTATTTGGCACGGTCTTGGACCGTATAAAATAGATACCGGTGAAGTACTTGGCTCGAAGAAAACCGAATCATGGAGTGCATTTATGTCTAATACTGTATTAGACCGTGCTCACAAAGACGAGGCAATTGTAGCTATGACACCGGCGATGCCTGTCGGCAGCAAGCTCACTAAGTTCCAGAATGAACTGCCCAATCGTTTCTTTGATACGGGCATTGCCGAACAGCACGCAGTTACAATGGCAGCAGGCATGGCAGCTGCAGGTATGAAACCGTACCTTGCAATCTATTCGACATTCCTGCAGCGCGGTTACGATCAGCTCTTGCACGACGTCGACAGACAAAACCTGGACGTCCTCTTAGGCATTGACCGGAGCGGTCTTGTCGGTGCAGACGGTGAAACTCATCAGGGTGTATTCGATATCAGCTTTATCTCGCCGCTGCCAAACATCACTTTAATGATGCCGAGAGACGAAAAAGAAGCTGAAATGATGATTGATTTATCATTTGCTACAGCCGGACCGATGGCGATTCGTTATCCTAGGGGCAATGTACTCGGCATCGATATGAATGAAAACCGGGAGCCGCTTAAAATAGGCAGCTGGGAAGTTCTCCGAGAAGGTGCAGATGCAGCATTAATTTCATACGGTCCGACACTTGCGACTGTTATGGAAGCAGCAGAAATACTTGCAAAAGACGGTATTGAAGTTAAAGTAATTAATGCGCGCTTTATTAAACCGCTTGATAACGCTATGCTCAAGTCATTTGGTGAGAGCGGCATACCTGTATTTGTTATTGAAGAATCAATGCTTACAGGCGGACTTGGCAGTATGATTTCGACTTATATGAATGATGAATTATATACGAATAAAATTCAGCGTCTTGGTATCGGTAGTGAGTATATCGAACACGGTGATGTCGATCTGCTTCTCCGTGATATCGGCATTACTGCTCCGAATATCGCACTGCGTACTAAGAAACTTACAGGGGCGCCTCATGAAGAAAATACGAATCGATGAATATATTTTTGAGCATTTCAATGTCGGCTCAATTGATGATATAAAAAAATTGATTATGGCAGGCAAGGTGCTGAATAATAACGAACCTGTTTATAAAGCCTCTGATAAAATCGCACCGGACAAAGCACATGTCAGATTTAAAAATGTGAAGCAGTTTGTTTCGAGAGGCGGACTAAAATTAAAACATGCCATTGATTCATTCGGTCTTGAGGTAACTGAGAAAGTAATGCTCGATATCGGTTCCTCCACAGGAGGATTTACCGATTGTGCGCTGCAGCATGGCGCGAAGCATGTCTATGCAGTGGATGTCGGAACAAATCAGCTTGCGTACCAGTTAAGAATTGACGAACGCGTATCTGTAATGGAACAGACGAATTTTAAAGAAACAGTTATCGAAGATTTCGAACCGCTGCCGGATGTCATCTCGATTGATGTATCATTTACATCAATTGTGCCGATACTCCGTCATATAAAATCCCTGTTCAGCCACAATATTGAAATTGCAGCATTGATTAAGCCGCAGTTTGAAAGTTATTTGGAAGAACGTGAAGAAAGCGGGATTATTACGAATCCGGACACGCATTACCAAGTAATTCAGCGCGTACTGAAGGAATGCGAATTACTCGGCCTTAATATTTCAGCAATAGAGCGTTCACCGATTACCGGAACTAAAGGCAATATAGAATATTTATTCTATCTGACAAGTAAAGAAAGTGAATATGCATTAACAGACAAAGACATCAAAACCGTTGTATACGGTTGATGTCTTTTGTTTTTGCTATGCAAAGGACCTGCTGTATGATAATATAATGAATAAATATTCAGCAATTCATTTATAAAGGGGGGATTTTAATGTCTAATAAATCAATCAGACAAATTAAAATCAGAGAAATCATTACTAATAACCGTATTGAGACACAAGAAGAACTTGTCGACAAACTTATCGACCATAAGTTTAATGTTACACAAGCAACAGTTTCAAGGGATATTAAAGAACTGCAGCTGATTAAAGTACCATCACCGGGCGGGGAATATGTTTACAGCATGCCAAAAGACAGGCAGTACCATCCTTTAGAAAAACTCGGCCGTTATTTGATGGACAGTTTCGTTAAACTGGACTTTACGGGCAATCTGCTCGTCTTGAAAACATTACCGGGTAACGCACAGTCAATCGGTGCGATTATCGATCAGCTTGAGTGGGAAGAAGTTGTCGGCACGATTTGCGGAGACGATACATGTCTGTTAATTTGCCGTGACGAAGAATCACAGCAATTAATTAAAGATCGTATTTTTAATCTTATTTAACTGGGGTGTTTAATGTGCTGCTCAGATTAAGTGTGCAGAATTTTGCCGTGCTTGAAAATATTGAATTGGATTTTTCCAAAGGAATGACCGTATTTACCGGAGAATCAGGTGCCGGTAAATCAAAAATTATAGAAGCTGTCAGCTATTTAGAAGGGCGCCGCGCATCTGCAGACGATATTCGCTACGGAAGCAGCGGCGCTGTCATTGAAGGCGTGTTTGATTTTCCCGTCAATGATAAACTGACCAGTATGCTTAATTCTCTCGGTATTGTAGAGGACGAATTATACATCGTCCGCCGTGAAGTGATGGCCAGCAGTAAAAGTTTAATTAAAATTAATAATCAAATGATCACATTGAATAATTTAAAGCAGATTATGGAGCTTGTGCTGTCGATTCATTCACAGTCATCACAAGCTGCTGTACTGCAAAAAAGTGAACAGATTGAATATCTCGACCGTTATATCGGTCTCGGAAAAGAAAGTATTTTTACGGAATATCAGAAACATTACGAGTCATATCAATCAGTTAAAAAACGTATAGAAGAGCTTGAGTACAAAGACCGCAACCGTTTGACGCAGCTCGAGCTGCTAAAAATGCAGCAGGCGGAAATCTCAGCGCTCGAGCTGAAAGAAGACGAGGAAGAAGAACTGGAACAGGAGCTTGAGTTCTTATCAAACTATGAAAATATCCACGGTGCACTCAGCCGGATTAAAGCGCTGCTTGTCAGTGAATATCCGCCGCAGGGCATGCTTTATGATATTAATCAGTCACTCGATACAGTAACTAAGTTCGACGAGTCATATACATCGTATAAAAATACGCTGACGGATGCATATTACCTTTTAACAGAACTGAACTCGCACGTATCGAATGATTTGTCATCGATTGATTACGATGCCGAGCGTTTGAATTCTATTCAGTCGAGATTAAATCAGTTTAATCAGCTGAAACGTAAATTTACGAAAACATATCCGGGACTCCTTGAATTCGAGCAGGAGCTGCAGGAAGACATCGATGATCTCGAGAATATTTCGCAATCGTTTACCAGACTGGAAGAAGAACAAAAAAAGTTCTATCTGAAAATGGAACAGTCTGCGATGAAGCTGCACAATTACCGCGGTGAGCGGAAACATTTTCTGGAAAGTAAACTCCGCCGCGAGCTGAGTGAACTCGAAATGCCGAACGTACAATTTGAAATCAGTTTAAAAGAATCCCATTTTAACGCGCTCGGTTTCACCGATGTTGAATTTTTAATTGCGACAAACAAAGGAGAACCTTTAAAACCGATGAATAAAATCGCTTCGGGCGGGGAAGTGTCCCGCGTGAGTCTAGCACTCCGTACAATCTTCTCCGAATTTGACAGCGATTCGCTGATTATTTTTGATGAAATTGATACAGGTGTCAGCGGACAGGTTGCTGCGCGCATGGTTGACAAGATGAAGCTTTTATCAAAACAGCGCCAGGTTCTGGCAATTTCACATCTGCCTCAGGCGGCAGCAACAGCAGACCATCTGCTCCATGTGGAGAAAACGGTTGAAGATGAACGTACGCGTTCAACCGCATCATATTTAAATTACAAAGACAAAATCGAAGAAATTGCACGTATGATCAGCGGCTCTAAAATAACTGAAGCCGCACGGCTGAATGCTGCAGAATTACTAAAATCCAGTGAAGACTAATCTTCACTGGATTTTTTCGTTTGCTTCATAAAACGTTCCTGAGCACGTTTGTTTTTACGTTCGCGGTAGAGCAGGTAGCCCCCGATAAACCATATTCCAAAAATAGTCATAATAAGGCCGGCAAAAAATTGCAGTGCAGTATAAGTAAACGGATCGATAACAATTCCGAACACACTGTCACGCATCAATTTTATTCCGACCCCCGCGATAATACCGGGAATCACTAATATTATTAAAGCAATTATTTTCAGCATAGTCTTCTCCTAAAATCATTTCTAAATTATATTATACAGCAAACTGGAGAAAGTAAAATTTACAATTTATGAAACATGTATGAAATAACGCGTTGTAATATTCTTAATTATTAAACATTTTTAATACGCTTTTCTTTTGCAATAATTAATTGTATGCTTTTTGTAAGGGCTTTCAAAAGAGCTCTGGCAAATGTATTTATCCGAAATATTGTATAATAATTCCGGGGAGGCGAATTCATGAATTTTGATGAAACATTACAGAGCAATTTTAACACCGATGCATCAATTGCACTCGTCAGAGCAGGCTCAGAGGACCTGCTTGATTTAGTCCGTGAATCAGCACTTGAACACGGTATAAAATGGCATCTTTTTGATGATGAAAGAGTGCTTGCAGAAGCATTCAGCGCAATGGAATTCGATTACGGCAACTTCGGTGTGACGATTCATCATTGTACTGACGATGCTGCTTGTGCAGAAGAAGCTGGCAGGTTAATTTCATCGGGCGGAGCAAACGTGCTGATGAAAGGACTTATCTCAACCGGTGTTATTTTAAAAGCAGTATTGAATAAAGAATTAAAATTACTGGATCAGGCACTGTTATCCCACGTTGCATTATTCAGTCTGCCGAACTACCATAAACCGGTAATTATAAGCGACGCTGCAATGAACATTGATCCGGATACAGAAACTAAAATTAAAATAATAGAAAACACAATCACTGTCGCCGGCAAGCTCGGTATAAAAGAACCGAAAATTGCACTCGTTTCTGCAGTCGAAAAAGTGAATGAAAAAATAGCTTCTACTGTCACAAATGATACAATAGTAAAGGCTCATAATTTTGAAAGTGCAATTATCGACGGACCGATGCAGTACGATTTGGCAATGTCAAAATCTGCGGCACGGATTAAAGGTTACGACTCAGCTGTAGCAGGCGATGCAGATATACTGATTATGCCTCATATTGACGCAGGCAATATACTGTATAAAGCATTAATTACTACAGCAGGGGCTCACGTTGCAGGCATAATTGCCGGACTGAAAGTGCCATTCGTACTCACTTCGCGTGCAGATTCAAAAGAAGAGAAGTATAATTCAATTAAATTAGCAATTAAAATGATGTAACACAATCAGGAGGATATTTAATATGATTTTTACAGAAATGGAACAAGGCGACTACGAACAGCTGGTATTTTGCCAGGATAAAGCGAGCGGCCTTAAAGCGATTATATGTATTCACGATACTACACTCGGACCGGCTCTAGGCGGAATCAGATTCTGGAATTACGAACATGAAGATGAAGCAATCACAGACGTACTCCGTCTTGCTAAAGGTATGACATATAAAAATGCAGCTGCAGGACTTAACCTCGGAGGCGGTAAAGCAGTCGTAATCGGCGATGCATCCAAAGATAAATCAGAAGCATTTTTCCGTTCTTTAGGACGATACATTAACAACCTTGGCGGGCGCTACATCGCAGCAGAGGATGTCGGCACAACTGTTGAAGATATGGATTATATCTATCAGGAAACTGACTACGTATGCGGTGTCAGCGAAGCTTACGGTTCAAGCGGTAACCCGAGCCCGTTCACAGCACTTGGTCTTTTCGTTGCAACACAGCGTACAGCGAAAGAAGCATTCGGTTCAGACGACCTCACCGGCAAAACTGTCTCAGTTCAAGGTGTCGGCAACGTTGCTTATAGTCTTTGTAAACACCTGCACGAAGCTGGTGCTAAATTAATCGTTACTGATATTAACGATAAAGCAGTACAGCGCGCAGTAGATGATTTCGGTGCAACTGCTGTCGGTCTTGATGAGATTTACAGCGTGGAGGCAGATATCTTCGCACCATGTGCACTCGGCGGTATTTTAAACGACGACACGATTCCCGAGCTTAAAGTTAAAGCAATTTGCGGCAGTGCAAATAATCAGCTTCTGGACATTGAAAAACATGGTAAAGCACTTCAGGACAGAGGTATTGTATACGCACCTGACTACGTAGTAAACTCTGGCGGCGTAATAAACGTTGCTGACGAGCTTGAAGGATACAACAAAGAACGTGCAACAGCTAAAGTTAAAGAAGTGTACAACCAATTAGATAAAATCTTTACAATTGCTAAAGATGAAAATATTTCACCGCAGCATGCAGCTGATCATTTAGCAGAATCACGCATCAAAGCAATTCAAAATGTGAAGAGCGTTTATTCTCAAACTGATAAAAACATCCTTTCCGGAAGAAAATAATAATGAAAAAGTTTATACTTGTATTAAATCTCGGGAGTACAACGACGAAAGTTGCGCTCTTCCGGGATTTAAATTGCCACATAGTTAAGACCTACTCCCATGACAAGGAACTAATCAGCCAGGGGATTAACGAGCAGAAGACAGTACGCTACGGAACAATAATTAAGTTTCTTCATGAGTGTGAAGTATCACCGGAAGAAATCAGTATCGTTGCAGCACGCGGCGGACTGCTTCATCCCGTCGAGGGGGGCACATATTTAATTAACGACGATATGCTGAATGACTTATCATCCGGAAAGTACGGGGATCACGCATCTAACTTGAGCGGTATACTCGCAGCAGAATTTGCAGGGAACTACAATATCGAAGCTGTAATTACCGATCCGGTTGTTGTCGATGAGTTGTGTATGCAGGCTCAATATACCGGCATTAAAAATGTCAGACGGACATCAATCTTTCACGCATTAAATCAAAAAGCAGTTGCGAGAAAGTACGCTCTTTCAGTCGATAAGAATTATGAAGACTTAAATTTAATTGTTATTCATATGGGCGGCGGCATTACAGTGGGTGCCCATCATCTCGGCCGTGTCATCGATGTGAATAACGGCTTAAACGGCGACGGACCGATGAGTCCGACACGCGCAGGCAGCTTGCCGGTAAACGGACTGCTGAAGTATATAGAAGAACACGAATTGTCACATCAGGATATTAATAAGCTGATTTCAAAACAGGGCGGACTGCTGTCTCATTTAAATACAGAAGATGTCCGGGATATTGTCAGTGATATTAATGACGGAGATACATACAGTGCAGAAGTACTTGAAGCAATGGCATTTCAGATTGGCAAAGAAATCGGTGCTAAAGCAGCTGTGCTGCACGGTGAGATCGACCAGATTATTTTTACCGGCGGTGTCAGCTACAGTGATTATGTAATGAATTTAATTAAACCGTATATTTCATTTCTTGCACCTGTTACAATTTATCCCGGTGAACTTGAAATGGAAGCACTGGCATATGGTGCATATACGATAAATAAAGACAGAACGTTGCTTAAGACTTACAGAGCGGAGGAGACACATGTCTAAAAATTACGATACAGTAGTGATCGGCGGGGGAACCGGCGGTTATGTCACTGCGATTAAACTCAGCCAGCTCGGCCAGCAGGTCGCAGTCGTAGAAAAAAGTAAACTTGGCGGAACGTGTTTAAACAAAGGATGTATTCCGACGAAAAGTTTTTTAAAGAGTGCTGATGTCATTAACACTATGAAAAATGCAGATCTTTACGGGATTACACCCGCGGAACCATCATTTGAGATTGCTAATATTATCGCACAGAAAGATAAGGTTGTTAATCAGATGCAGAGCGGCATTAAATACCTGCTGGATAAAAATAAAGTGGATATTTACGAAGGCACAGCAACAGTACTTGGACCATCTTTATTTTCCCCGCTTGCAGGCGCTGTCAGCGTCAGCTATGAAGATGAGGAAAAAGAGAGTGAAATACTCGTCAATGATTTCGTCGTTATCGCTGCAGGATCAAAACCTTCCGAACTGCCTTTTATGCCGTTTGACGGCAATGTAATTTTATCGAGTGATGACTTAATGTATATGGAAGACATCCCAGAGAAAATTGTCATAGTCGGCGGGGGCGTCATCGGTGTTGAGTTTGCAACAATACTTAATGCCTTTGGTACAGACGTCACAATTGTCGAAGCGTCAGAGCATATACTGCCGACTGAAGATAAAGACGTGGCGCAGGCCGTGCATAAATCACTGACTCAGAGTGGCGTTGAAATTAAGACAGGTGTTAAACTGGAAGCTGAAGGCGTTGATATTAAAGATGACAATGTCAGCCTGACTATTGCTGATGAAGTTGCAGTTTTTGATAAAGCACTCGTTGCAATCGGACGTAAGGCAAACACTGAGCATCTCGGTCTATTGAACACTAAAGTTAAAATGGATAACGGCGTAATTGAAGTCAATGAGTTTCAGCAGACGAAAGAATCCCACATATACGCAATTGGCGATGTCACATCATCACCTCAGCTTGCACACGTGGCGATAGAAGAAGGATTAATTGCTGCAGAACATATTACAGATAATAATCCGCTCGTCATGAACTACAGTAATGTACCGAGATGTGTATACACGTCGCCGGAAGTTGCTTCTATTGGTCATACCACTAAGCAGTTAAAAGAACAGAATACAGAGTTTAAAACACATAAATTACCACTCTCTTCAATTGCGAAAGCTGTTATTGAAGACGGCGGTGAAGGTTTTATCAAGTTAAATGTGTCACCGTCAGGAGATATTCTCGGCGCTTCAATAGTGGGAGCAAATGCGACGGAACTGATTAATCAGCTGTCGCTGGCGAAATTTATGGATGCATCGGCACTCGAGCTGTCGAGCGCGGTATTTGCGCATCCATCTGTCGGGGAAATTATTAAAGAAGTCGGACTCGATGCCGAAGGTATCGCAATTCACATTTAGGAAGGTGAACTTTTTGTTATCACATAAAGAAACAGATTTAACAGCAACAGATTTACAGGAAATGTACAAGACGATGCTCATTTCACGACGTCTTGATGAGCGTATGTGGTTATTAAACCGTGCAGGAAAGCTGCCGTTCGTTATTTCATGCCAGGGGCAGGAAGCAACACAGGTCGGCGCAGCTTTTGCTCTCGATAAAGAAGTTGATATTTTAAATCCGTACTATAGGGATTTAGCTTTAGTCACACACTTCGGCATGACACCGGAGGAAACAATGCTGTCAGCATTTGCACGCGGTGCAGATGTTCAGAGCGGCGGGCGTCAGATGCCGGGCCACTTCAGTAAAAAAGCGAGCAACATTATGACTCAGGGCTCTGCTGTAACAACGCAGATTCCTCACGCAGTCGGTGCGAGCTATGCCTTTAAAATGGACGGCGAAAAACGCGTCTCACTGGCTACGCTTGGTGAAGGCTCAACGTCACAAGGTGACTTCCACGAAGGCTTAAACTTTGCCGGCGTGCATAAGCTTCCTTTTATCTGTCTGATTGAAAACAATAAGTACGCAATCAGTGTACCGACGCATCTGCAATATGCAGCTGACAAATTATCAGATCGTGCAATCGGCTACGGCATGCACGGTGAACAAGTGGACGGCAACGATCCCATCGCCGTGTATAAAGTAATGAAGGAAGCACGTGAGCGTGCAATTAACGGAGAAGGCGCTTCATTAATCGAAGCAATGTCTATCCGTTTAACACCGCATTCGTCTGACGATGACGATAAATACCGCGAAGCTGATGAACTGGCTAAAAATAAAGATATGGACTGTCTCGAATCATTTAAATTATATTTACTTGATGAGAAAATAATAGATGAAGCATGGCTAAAAGCAGCGGAAGCTGAAATCAAGGACACTGTAAACAAAGCGACGAAAGCCGCTGAAGCTGCACCTTATGCCGAAGCTGAACACGCTTTAAAACATGTTTATGAGGAGGTAAACAATGGCTAAATTGTCTTATCTCGATGCCATTCGCGATGCGCTGTTTGTTGCAATGGAGCAAGATGATAATGTATTTGTTTTAGGTGAAGATGTCGGTAAAAAAGGCGGTGTCTTTAAAGTAACAGAAGGGCTGCAGGAAAAATTCGGTGAAATGCGTGTACTGGATACACCGCTCGCTGAAAGTAATATTGTCGGCACAAGTGTCGGCGCAGCAATGATGGGAAAACGTCCGGTTGCTGAAATTCAGTTCGCTGAATATATTCTCCCTGCAGTCAACCAAATATTAAACGAAGCGGCTAAAGTCCGCTACCGTTCAGATAACGACTGGAATGCCCCAATGGTCATGCGTGCACCATACGGCGGAGGAATTCACGGCGCGCTGTATCACTCGCAGTCTATCGAATCGCTCTTCGTCTCAACACCGGGACTTAAAGTTGTCGTACCATCAACACCTGCGGATGCTAAAGGATTATTAATGGGAGCGATTAAAGATAACGACCCTGTATTATTCTTTGAACATAAAAAAGCATACCGTTTATTAAAAGGTGAAGTACCAGAAGGCGACTACACAATTCCGCTTGGTAAAGCCGACGTTAAGCGTGAAGGTGATGACATTACTGTTATTACTTACGGACTGTGTGTCAATTACGCGATCCAGGCTGCAGAGCAGTTAAAAGAAGAAGGCTATGAAGCAGAAATACTGGACCTTCGTACGCTGTATCCGCTTGATAAAGAAGCGATTATAAAAGCCGCGTCTAAAACAGGAAAAGTTCTATTAGTAACTGAAGATAACCTTGAAGGCAGTCTGATCAGTGAAGTGTCTGCGATTATCGGTGAAAACTGTCTATATGACCTCGATGCGCCGATTATGCGCCTCGCAGGACCTGACGTGCCGTCGATGCCGTATGCACCGCCGATGGAAGATTACTTTATGATGAATCCTGAAAAGATTTACAAAAAAATGCTCGAATTGAGCGAGTATTAAGAGGTGACAAGGATGACGGAAATTACAATGCCTAAACTCGGAGAAAGTGTAACCGAGGGAACGATAGAAAACTGGCTGGTTAAAGTTGGCGATCACGTCAGCGAATACGATCCGGTTTGTGAAGTTAACACAGCAAAAGTAACTGCTGAAGTGCCATCAGTGCACGACGGTGTAATTACTGAAATACTCGTCCAAGAAGGCGAGACAGTTGATGTCGGCGCACCAATTTACAAAATTGAGGTCGACGGCGATGCGTCTGCTGACGAAACAGCTGACAGCAATAATGACGAGGCGCAAACTGAAGCGCCTGTTAAAAATGAACAGCCTGCCATGCCTAAACAGCAGGGCGACCGCAGATTATCACCAGTCGTGATGCGCCTGATCGGTGAACATAATATTAATATCGATGAACTGGACGGCAGCGGTTTTAACGGCCGCATTACTAAAAAAGATGTTGAGAAGTATCTTGCTGACGGCCCGGTTAAAAAAGCTGAACCAGTACAGCAGACCGCAGTAAAACCTGAACCGGTTCAAGCGCCAAAAGCTAAATCTTCTAATGAGAGTGGCGAGTCGATTAAAGTCTCGGGCATCAGAAAAGAAATAGCAAAACGCATGGTTCAGTCAAAAACTGAAATTCCTCATGCATGGCTGATGATGGAAGTCGATGCAACAAACTTGGTCAATCTGCGTAATAAACACAAGGCAGCGTTTAAAGAAAAAGAAGGATATAACTTAACCTTCTTTAGTTTCTTCGTTAAAGCTGTGTCTGAAGTATTAAAAGACTATCCGATTTTAAACAGTTCATGGGATGGCGATACAATTACCGTGCATGATGATATCAACTTATCAATCGCTGTGGCGAATGAAGATAAGCTGTTTGTTCCGGTGATTAAAAACGCTGATGAACGCTCATTAACTGGTATCGCTAAATCCATCAGCACGCTTGCAAATAAAGCGCGTACGAATAAACTGACAGGCGACGACATGGCCGGCGGCACGTTCACTGTGAATAACACAGGTGCATTCGGTTCAGTGCAGTCTATGGGTATTATTAACCAGCCTCAGGTAGCTATTCTGCAGGTGGAATCAATCGTCAAGAAACCGGTCTTTATCGGAGATATGCTCGCAGCACGCCATATGGTCAATCTGTGCCTGTCTATCGACCACCGAGTATTGGACGGATTAGTTGCAGGGGACTTCCTGAAAGCTGTCAAAGAAAAAATAGAAAATCTCGATCCTGATGCGGTTTCAGTTTATTAACTTTACAAACAGTCATGCGCTCGCTAAAATAAACAGTACTGACATGACTTTTAATGAGTCGTATAAAGGAGATTTTTAAAATGGAATTGGATTTTAATTTATATATGCAGGATTTAGTTCAGAATGCGCGTAATGAATTAACTGACTCAGGCTACACAGAACTGCGTTCACCTGACGAAGTTGATGCACACTTAAACAAAGAGGGAACAGCTCTTGTTATGGTAAACTCTGTATGCGGCTGTGCCGGCGGTATTGCACGCCCTGCAGCAATTCATGCGTTAAACTACGACAAACTTCCGGACCAGGTACTCACTGTATTTGCCGGTCAGGATAAAGAAGCCACTGAACAAATGCGTGACAAAGCACCTGACTTTTTACCATCATCTCCATCATTCGCGTTTTTTAAAGACGGTAAAATCGTCGATATGATTGAACGCCACGAAATTGAAGGCCATGAGATTATGAGCGTTATTACTAATCTGCAAGCATGGTTTGAAGAACACGGTAAAGAAGCTTAATAAAAAAACACCCTCCAATAGCAACTGCTGAAGAGGGTGTTTTTGTAAGCAAATATTTAATTAAAATGAAGTTAAGTAGCTGACGCCCATTAAAAGACCGGAAACTACTATAAGAATTATCATAAACCAGATAATAAGTCTTTGTACTTTTTTATTATGCATTCGTCCATCATCCTTAAGAATTTATTGTTATAATAACTATACATGAAGACAAATCAATATATCAACTGCTGGAGGCATATTTTATGAATAAAGAACGTCTGACAGAACAATTTTTAGAAATCGTACAAATCGATTCAGTATCAGGACAAGAGCGTCAGGTGGCAGATTATTTATTAAATCTGTTAAATGAACTGGAACTTGCCGGGTTTGAAGATGATACACAGGAAGTAACAGGTTACGGTGCCGGGAACTTAATCTTCACGCTAAAAGGCGAAGAAAACATTTCACCGGTCGCATTCATGGTACATATGGATACAGTAACACCAGGTATCGGTGTTAAGGCTCATATCGAAGACGGCTACGTATATTCTGACGGCACAACAATTTTAGGCGCTGACGATAAAGCGGGAATTTCCGCAATTATCGAAGCGGTACGCGTCCTGCAGGAAGAAAACATTCCTCATGGCGACGTTGAAGTTATTATTACTGTCGGAGAAGAAACCGGCTTAATCGGAGCGAAAGCGCTTGATATTAATAACATTAAAAGTAAATTCGGTTACGCAGTGGACGGAACAGGCCAGGTAGGAACAATTGTTAACCGTGCACCGTCACAGACGAAGATTAAAGCAACAATTTTCGGTAAGAAAGCACACGCCGGAATTGAACCTGAAAAAGGAATCAGTGCAATTAACTTAGCTGCGAAAGCAATCAGCAAGATGAACCTCGGCCGTATCGATGATGAAACAACATCAAATATCGGTACAATTAAAGGCGGACAGGCGACAAATATCGTTGCAGATAACGTAGAAATCTTAGCAGAAGTGCGCAGTTTATCAGACGAAAAGCTTCACGCTGAGTCAGATAAAATTAAAACAGCATTCGAAGAAACAGCAGCAGAATTAGGCGGGAGCGCTGATGTGCAGGTCGACATCATGTATCCCTCACTGCATGCACCTAAAGAAGACCCTGTCATTACAACAGCAGCTGAAGCAATTAAAAATATTGGCAGAGAATCTGATATTATCAGTCTCGGCGGCGGAAGCGACGGCAATATCTTCCACGGCCAGGGTGTACCGACAGCAATTCTAGGTGTGGGTTATGAATACATTCACACAACAAGCGAGCGTATGCCGCTTGAAGAATTGTATAAAATGACTGAACTGATCGTTGAGATTGTTAAAGTACATTATCGAAATGAGAGTAAATAATTTAATGTAATCATTTTGAGCTGGGGCGGGTGCCCCGGCTTTTTATTTGGGATTTTCGCGCTCATGTATTCGACTGCATGAGGGGCTCACATCAGGTTGATAAAGTGTATTCAACCGCATGAGGGGCTCACATCAGGTTGATAAACAATATTTAACCGCATGAGAAGCTCACATCAGGTTGATAAAAAATATTTAACCGCATGAGCAAACCAAATAAAGTCAAACAACATAAAAACCCGACAAAAATCCTAAGATTTTTAGCGGGTTCATTATTTTTACTCATCTAATGCCTGCCATACTTGTATTTTAGTAGTAGGGTCTTCAAAAGAGTAAGTGTGTTTAATTAATTCGAGTGAGAAGTCACACGTCATGTTGACATTTTCTCTGAAGTGCCATCTTCTGAATATATATTCGTATACTTTATCGATGGCAACGCCGGGTTCACCGGATGTTTCAAATACTTCATAGTTCATCGTTTCGGTAAATGTTTCGTCAAATGGTGTGTGCTGGTAGCTTGCTGTGCCGACGAATATTTCTATTTCTCCGTCGACAAAGCGCTCCTGCACGAATATCCCTTTGACGAAACCGTCGTTGTATCTTAATATTTCATCAATCAGTCCGTCGCGTTCAAGGATCTTTAAAAACTTGTACTTGTAGTCGGAGTGATATGAATTAATATCGAAGTACTGTGCGATACCAATCAGTCTGAAGCTTTCTACAAAACTTCTATACGATGGATATTTAGGTTTTTTAGTCGGCACCACTTCAAATGAAATGTAATCGAGCAGATCGATCTTTTTAATATTGCGTTCTGTCTCATGCACCGAAATACCAAATGTGCGCGTGTAGAGTTTTTTGAAACTATCAACGTCGCGGTAGCCGTAATATTTAATAATATCCACAAGACGTCTGTGCCCCTGGTAAACTTCATATGCAATTTCTGTCATACGTCTTTTTTCCTGGTACTGGGACGGCGTCATCCCGACGAGGGATGTAAATATCGTCATAAATGATTTTTGCTCCACTCCCATGTTTTCCAAAACCTCACTGAAATCTATATCTTCTCTGAGGTGGTCTTCTATATATACGATAAATCTTTCTACGAATCGAATCGTTTCCATGTAATCACCTATACTTAATGTACTGTTATTTATTATTCCACCCGCGGCTCTAAAACACAACTGATTATATGATATAATAAAACAATTAATTAACGAGGTGTCGAAATGAAATTTACTGTTTTAGGCTCGGGGGCCGGGCTGCCGTCCAAAGATAGAAATACGCAGAGCTTTGTTATTGACTGTGTACTTGAATACAACGAATATATTTTAATCGATGCTGGTGAAGCTTTGCAGCACCGCATCCTTCATACTCATATTAAACCATCTAAAATAAAAAACATATTTATTACGCATCTGCACGGCGATCATATTTTCGGGCTGCCCGGATTTTTATCGTCGAGAGCGTTCCAGGGCGGGGAAGGTATACCTTTAAAAATTTACGGTCCAAAGGGACTCACAGAGTGGCTGCAGACGACTTTCCGGATATCGGAAAGTACGCTCAACTATCGGCTCGAAATTGTTGAAGTTGCACCGCATATGAATTTACGGCTGAATGATTTTGATGTTCATGTCGTCCCATTATCTCATGGTATTGAGTCGTACGCTTATATTTTTAAAGAAGATGACAAAATAGGGGGGCTGCAGACTGATAAACTCCGCGTACTGGGGGTAAAACCAGGCCCTGTATATGGCGAGATTAAATCGAGTGAGACGTTCACTGTCGATGATACTGTTTATAATACGTCAGATTTTATCGGTGAAACAATCAAAGGACGTAAAATTACGGTGCACGGTGATACGCGTTTAAACAGTGATGATGAATATTTAAAGCTGATAAACGGCTCGGATTTAATCGTGCATGAGGCAACATTTTTAAAAGAGGAAAAAGAAAAAGCACATGATTATTTCCATTCGGAAATTAACCAGGTGCTCGATGTTTTTAAAAATATTAATTATAAGATGCTGATGTTCGTTCATATCAGCAGCCGCTATACCGATGAAGATATTAAAGAAGTCAATGCCGGATTAAATAATCACGCTGTTATTGCCTACGATTATTTTGAACTTCCCATCCCGCGTAACGTTCAATAAATTCTGAGACCGTCTGACGGTACTCTTTTGGATTGCGGTTGTAGCTTTCTACATGATTGCCGCGTTCCGGGTACCATTGCTCTTTCGGTCCTTTTTTCTTATCGTACAGCTGTTCAGTCGATTCATAAGGAATAAATGAATCGCGTTTTGAATGGATAAACAGTACAGGCTGTTCGATTTTATCGACTACTTTAATCGGTGATACGTGATACAGGCTGAATTTACTGCGCACTTTTAAGAATATATAAGTGAACAACAATACTATCGGTGACGCAACACGTGAATAGGATGTGTAAATATGTGTGAGCTGATCTCTGAACTTCGAAAATGATGCGTCCGAAATATAGAACTTCGCCTGGTTTGAAAGCTCACCGGCATAAAGCAGTGTTGTTGCTGCACCCATCGATTCACCGTGTACGCCGAACTCGATATCATCGCCGTAGTTTTCCTGCAGGTATTCAATAACTGTTTCGAGATCAAACTTCTCATAGAAACCGTAGGTTGAATCGACACCGCCTGTATCGCCATGACGTCGTGCATCGTAGACAACGCAGTTAAAGCCCATGTCTTTAAATAAATTGACATATTTCGTTGAACTGAGTTTGTTCTCCGATACACCGTGGCAAATAACAATCCATTTATTAGTCTGGTGCGGATAAATAAATGATGCACTGATATCATAGCCGAACCTTGAAGGGACGTTCACGATGTCTTTAGGAAGTTTATCGTATTCTTCCATATTCATCCGTTTCGCACGCGTTTCACGGCGCTTAACAATTTCAACGTCTCTCAATTTAAAAAACATAATCTGGCTCGAAGCAAAATAACCGAGCGATATAAACATCACAGCTGCCGATACGACAAGAGCAGCAAGCCATTTAGAAAAACTTTTCATCTGTGGTCCTCCATTCTATTAACAAACATTATTATATCACCTGTATAATATTTTCAAATCCTTATTTTTATAATATAATGTGATATATTTAATATAACTATTGAAAAGCGGTGATGACTATTTCTAATGATCATTTGATAGAGAATACACGTTCCAAAGAAGATATTTATGATGGTAAAATAATCGATGTCAAAAAACTGACTGTGGAATTGCCAAACGGCAAAGAAGCATACAGGGAAGTCGTCTATCATAAAGGCGCAGTCGCTGTTATAGCGATTGACCGGGAATATATGTATTTTGTCAAACAGTTCAGAATTTCAACAGAAGAAGTACTGCTCGAAGTGCCGGCAGGAAAAATTGAAGTTGATGAACACCCTGATGACACAGTGAAAAAAGAATTAAAAGAAGAAATCGGCGGAGAATCAGACAATATTAAAAAGCTCTATGAATTTTACGTATCACCCGGATTCTCAAATGAATTGATCCATTTATACGAGGCAGCAGATGTTTCGTTCGGTGATTCTCAATTGGAAGAAGATGAATTCCTCGATATCGTTAAAATTCCGCTAAAAGAATTAAAAGAGAAAATGCATAACGGCGAGTTCAGAGATGGTAAAACACTGGTTGCTGTACACCATGTGCTGCTGTCACAAGGTTATTTATAATCATTACAAATAACTGTTAAAACTCTGCTTTCTTATGTATAATAGTTATTAATAAGATTACGAAAGTTGGAAGGTGCAGTTGTGGAAAAAAGAATTGAGCGAATTAAAGAGGCCTTGCACGATGCTCGGTATAAATTAACTCCACAGCGTGAAGTCACTGTGAGAGTACTCCTCGAAAACGAAAGCTCTCATTTAAGCGCTGAAGATGTTTTTATGAAAGTAAAAGATAAATATCCGGAAATTGGACTGGCAACAGTATATCGTACACTTGAACTCTTAAATGAACTGAACGTCCTCGACAAAGTGAATTTTGGCGACGGCGTTTCAAGATATGATCTCAGAAAAGAAGGTGCACAGCACTTTCACCATCATTTAATTTGCATACATTGCGGTTCGGTTGAAGAAGTTGAAGAAGATTTACTGACAGATGTTGAGAAAATCGTTACACGGGATTTTAATTTCGACATCATCGACCATCGTCTAACCTTCCACGGCGTTTGCAAATTGTGCAAAGGGAAAGAAGGAAACACAGATGCTTAAACGTTATATCGATGAATACTTAACGTATTTAAAGATTGAAAATGGTTTAAGTGATGCATCGATATCATCATATAAACAGGATTTAAAACAATACAGCCAATATTTAAGTGATGAAAATGTTACGGGTGTCGAGCAGATTACGACAGAGATCCTCGTAACATTTTTACAGTTTTTATCGCTTAACGGCAAGAGCAATAAAACGATCAGAAGAGTGCAGTCGACGCTCAGAAACTTTCACCAGTTTTTGCAGCTCGAGCAGGTTATCGAGTCGAACCCTGCGCTCAGATTGAACACGCCTAAAGAAGAACGTGAGCTGCCGGTAGTGCTGACTGTTGATGAAATGGAAACACTGCTGCATTCACCGGATTTGAGTGCACAGGGCATACGAGACAACGCAATAATGGAGCTCCTCTACGCAAGCGGGCTTAGAGTTAGTGAACTGATTAACTTAAAGCTCAGCGACTTGAATCTGGATATGGGTTTTATTCATGTATACGGTAAGGGCGACAAAGAAAGAATTGTCCCGACAACCGAATATGTGGCAGATAAATTAAATAATTATATAAAAAATCAGCGTTTAACGTTATTAAAGCATGAAAATACTGATATACTGTTCCTTACGAACAGAGGTAAAGGGTTCACCCGTCAGGGGTTATGGAAGACTATTAAAAAGTATGTGCTGATCAGCGGCATCAACAAAAATATTACGCCGCATACGTTCAGACACTCTTTTGCGACGCATTTAATCGAAAACGGTGCTGACCTTCGCGCTGTGCAGGAAATGCTCGGTCATTCCGATATATCCACCACTCAGGTGTACACACAAATCTCTGCGACGAAAATCAGAGAAATGTATAAGCAGTTCCATCCAAGAAAGTAGGTAAATTAATTATGTACAAAAAAATTCATTTAATCGTTCTTGATTCAGTCGGTATCGGTGAAGCACCGGATGCTGAAGAATTTGGAGACGTCGGCACGCATACTTTGAAACATACGCTTGAAGCGCATCCGAACACATTGCCGAACCTGGCAAAACTCGGGCTTGGCAATATCGATAAATTGCCGGGCGTTGATGAGACGGAAAATACTACAGGATTCTACACTAAGATGCAGGAGGTATCTAAAGGTAAAGACACGATGACAGGTCACTGGGAAATTGCCGGCTTAAACATCGATACTGCATTTAAAGTATATCCGGACGGATTTTCTGACGAACTGCTGAATAAAATTACAGAAGCAACAGGACGCGGCATTGTCGGCAACAAACCGGCAAGCGGTACTGACATCATCGAAGAATTCGGTGAACACCAGATGGAGACAGGGGACTTAATCATTTACACATCAAATGACCCTGTACTTCAAATTGCAGCGAATGAAGAAGTCATTCCACTTGAAGAAATTTATGAAATCTGTGAAAAAGTACGCGAAATGACAAAAGACCCTGAATTTTTAGTTGGCCGCGTTATTGCACGTCCCTTTGTCGGCTCTAAAAAAGGAGAATTTAAACGTACGGAAAACCGTCATGACTACGCACTTCAGCCATTTGGTAAAACTGTGCTGAACGCCCTGAAAGAAGATGACAAAGATGTTATCGCAATCGGTAAAATCAACGATATCTTCACAGGCAGCGGAGTTACAGATTCAGTCCGTACGAAAAACAACGATGACGGCGTCGACAAACTTCTCGAAGTAATGGACCGCGACTTTAACGGTTTATCATTCCTGAACCTGGTAGACTTTGACGCAGAATACGGCCACCGCCGTGACCCCGTTGGCTACAGCAATGCATTAAAAGCATTCGATGACAGACTACCTGAAATAACTGGCAAACTGACAGAAGACGATCTTTTAATTATTACTGCAGACCACGGTAACGACCCAACATATACAGGAACAGACCATACGAGAGAATATGTGCCGCTGCTTATTACGACAGGCAAAGACCTCGAATTTGGTAAAATTGATCAGTGTGCCACATTCAGCAACATTGCAGCAACTCTCGCTGAAAACTTCGGCGTTGAATACGACACACATGGTACGAGCTTCTTAAAGGAAATAAAATAGATGAAGAAAGCAAAATACGTTATCTTCTTCGGAATACTTCTCATGAGTATAGTTTGGGGATTCCTCTATTGGATGTTTTTAGTTTAAGTTGAATAAGTAAGATTGATAAACGGTCTGAACACCTTTAGTTTAAGGTGTTTTGACTGTTTTTTATTTTCAAGGGCAGAAGTTTGGATTTTAACCTCTGAGTACAATTTTTCAGCAAAAAAGAGAGTCAAAAATGACTCTCCAGCATAAGATTTTTTATCTAGCTTATGAAGGAAACGTTCATTGGGACGAATAATCTTATTTGTCTCATTGAGCACCTCACATTGGGACGAATACGCGTATTCGTCCCATCGAGCGGTTAAATTCACTGCCCGCGCTGTGCCAGTTTCCTGTTTAACGCCTCGAGCCGCGCTTCAATAACGTCTTCGCGGTCGCGCAGGCGGTGACGATGGATAATACTCTCGTCTTTTTCAAAGCGCTCCAGGATTTCTAAAGTAAACGCGCTGTAAGATTCATAGTCATCCTGATACAACTCATAAAGCGATTCGTAAACCCAGCTGTCAACAGGGTAGTTCATCGGTTTGAACGGTGTATCTGCCAGCCCATTAAACCGGCTCTGAAGCATTTCAGCTAATTCTTCGCCAAATCCAAACGCCTTCACGTCATAGCGGTGTTTGTCATACAGCTTTAACGCGCGTTTATAAGATGTCGCTGCACCGATGATATTGTCTCTCCGGTAATGATATTCACCGGTAACAATGAGCACAAAAAACACTTCGGGGTCTTCTTTCGTAAATATTTCCTTGTCTTTCCACGCTTCTTCCATGATTTCATGGCATTCGAAGTAATCTTGCTTTATAATTAATTCGTTAAAGAATTGTAAAAGTATTTCTTTATCGATACGTATCACTCCTAAAATTGAGGTTTTGTAATGACTGCTTATAAAGTGAAATTAGATGTTTTTGAAGGACCGCTCGATTTGCTCCTTCATTTGATTAAAGAACTTGAAATTGATATTTACGATATTCCGATGAAAATGCTCACAGAGCAGTATATGGAATATATTAATCAGATGAAAGAACTTGAGCTTAACGTTGCAAGCGATTATCTCGTTATGGCGAGCGAGCTTGTGAAAATTAAAAGTCACATGCTGTTGCCGGAACCGCCTATGGCCGATGATGATTATGAAGATCCGCGCGAGCAATTGATGTCCCAGCTAATAGAATATCAAAATTATAAATTATATGCTGAAGAATTGAATAAGCTGAAAGAGGAAAACAGACTTCAATTCGTCAAGGCGCCGCATTTATTCGAAGATGATGAAGATGACACG
Organism: Jeotgalicoccus psychrophilus DSM 19085; assembly: GCF_000425845.1. Taxonomy (GTDB): domain Bacteria; phylum Bacillota; class Bacilli; order Staphylococcales; family Salinicoccaceae; genus Jeotgalicoccus; species Jeotgalicoccus psychrophilus. Next base: position 67,872 of record NZ_AUEF01000001.1, on the reverse strand, counting down.
GATACACTTGAGCTGAGTCTCCACGATCTCTTAGAAGCGTATAACAAAGTAAAATCCCGTGTATCTATCACCGAAGAATCATATGTCGTCGTGCAGCGCGAGGTCTATACGAAAGAAGAAGCTGTGATTTTTATCGCGTCGAAATTTAAAGACAGAAAGTCATTAAAAATGACTGAGTTGCTTACTTTCGATGAACCCCGCAGCAAAGTAGTGCAGGTATTTATAACTATTCTAGATTATATCAGTCAAAATCTCTATCATATTACGCGCATCGATGAAGATGATTTTGAGCTCGAAAGGTTGGCTTAAGTATGGAGCAGATAAACATTATTGAAGGTTTATTATATATTGCCGGCGACCTGGGTTTAAGTGAAGAGGCATTGATGATGCACGTGCCGATTACTAAAATGCAGCTGGAAATAGAATTAAAAAAATACGATAAAGAACATTTAACAATTACCCGTCACGGCGATATTTATTTTTTAAAAACGACGGAGAATATGGAAAAATACATCAAGAGGGTACTGGCTGACAGACCCCAAAAGAAATTATCGCAGGCAGCATTGGAAGTGCTTGCAATTATCGCATACAACCAGCCAATCTCAAGGAACGGCATAGAAAGTGTACGCGGCATTGTCTCAGATGGTCCAATTTCAACACTGATCAATAAAGGGTTAGTGAAAAAGAAAAATATAATTGATGAACGCGCCGCACATTTCGAAACGACACAAAGCTTTTTAGAAATATTCGGTTTGAAATCTTTAGATGACTTACCGGCAGATGATATGATTACAGAACAAGAAGAAATCGACTTGTTCTTCAATAGCTTAAAGGAGCAAAATCAATGAAAACTACACGTTTAAATAAAAAAATTGCTGATGCAGGAATTACTTCACGACGTAAAGCAGATACACTAATAGAAGAGGGCCGCGTATTCGTTAACGACAAGCTCGTTACAGAACTCGGACTTCAGGTTACAGACAAAGACCGCGTAACAGTAGACGGCATTCAGCTAACGAAAGAAGAACCCGTGCATATTTTATACTACAAACCTGCCGGTGAAATCTCAGCTGCAGAAGACGATAAAAAACGCGACACGGTAATCGACGTCTTCCACGGCATCGATGCACGTCTTTATCCTGTAGGTCGTCTGGATTACGATACGTCCGGATTATTACTCGTTACTAACGACGGAGAATTTACACAGCACATGACACACCCGAAATTTGAAATGAAGAAAACTTACAGAGTTAAAACAGATGGTATTTTACTTCGTCATCAGCAGGATGAGATGCGCAGAGGTATTAGACTCGACGACGGAAAAACTGCACCATGTGATTTGAAAGTAATCCGCGACAAGGGCGGCAAGGACATGATTCTTGAAATTACAATTCACGAAGGACGTAATCGCCAGGTCAGAAGAATGTTTGAGCACTTCGGCTTAAACGTAACGAAACTTACGCGTATCTACTTTGACTTCCTGACACTCGACGGCCTAAAAGAAGGCGAATACCGTTTCCTTAAACCGCATGAAGTTAAAAAACTGATTGCCAACAGCAAGAAGTAAGTAATTAAATGTCATAATACTGTCAAACCGCAACAAAATGTGTAGTGTTATAATTATTGCTACGTACGCATTTTATTGCGGTTATATTAATTTACGAAAGGGGCCTGACGTTGAAAAAAGGAACTAGAAAAATTATTCGTACAGGTACAATTATTACGATTGCAGTACTCCTCGGCGTAACACTTTACTTAAATTTGAGGGATGGCACTCAAACTGTAAACGTCGGAGATGATGCAGTTGATTTTAAACTGGAAACATTGGACGGAGAAGAACTTCAGCTGTCTGAAATCACTGCCGAAAACGGCGTAATACTCAATTTCTGGGGTACATGGTGTAAACCATGCCGGGAAGAAATGCCGGAAATGAACCAGGTGTATAACGAAGGTCATGAAGATTATGAAATTATTGCTGTGAACGTTTCTGAAAACCCTCAGCAGATTGAACAGTTTCTTTCAGGGCTATCTGAAGATCTTGATTACCCGATTGCATTAGATTCAAATCGCAGTGTAACGAAAGCTTACAATATCGGACCGCTGCCAACGACAATCGCTATTAACAAAGAAGGTGTCGTCGTTAAGAAACAGGAATATCAACTGACTAAAGAGGATATCTATGCATTTATAGATGAATCTCTGGAATAGGATGACCTTATATGGAACAGAAGGAAATACAATGTAATCATTGCGGTCATGTCAATCCTCCAGGCACTCAGCTGTGCCAATCATGCGGGAAAATGATCAATGAAGATTACGATAAGAAAAAAATTAAAGATCTTATGCGCTACGACGGAAGTGCTGTACGTTCGAAAGTCCGTTCACAAAGTATCTTTGATAAGATATGGAACTTTTTCACTTCGATAAAAGTCGGGGTAACTATTATTGCAATAATTGCAATATCCGCTGCTGTCGGTACGATTCTGCCGCAGGAATACTTTATTCCGATCGGTGCAGATCCCGCTCAGCACTACACTGAGCTGTACGGTACATTCGGAACGCTGTATTACAAGTTCGGGTTTACCCAGCTTTATTCTTCATGGTGGTTCGTGCTGTTAATGGGACTTCTTGCCTTATCCTTAATTGCAGCCAGTGTCGACAGAGGTGTACCGCTGTATAAATCATTAAAGAATCAGCGCGCTAAAAAACACGCTTCATTCTTTAAGCGCCAGCGTTTATTTAATGAATATGAATCCACTGATAATGCAGCTGACATTGCGAAAGCATTTGAAAGTAAAAAGTACAAACTTAAAACTGACGGCGATCACTATCTGCTTGAAAAAGGCCGTTTGTCCAGATGGGGGCCGTATATTAACCATACCGGCTTAATTATTTTACTCGCGGGCAGCATGCTGAGATTTTTCCCCGGTGTTTATATAGATGAAATCATCTATGCACAAGAAGGAGAAACAGTAAGCATTCCAACAACTGAAGGACAGTATTACATGCGTAACGATGGTTTCACACTCGATACATACGATGAAGATTCGGGTACGGTATTTGATGAGACATTGCAGAACAGCATGGCTCTGACAATCAGTAACTTCCAGACCGATATCACTATGTATGAAAACAAAACTGCTGATATCGTCGGTTCATCGCCGGAACTGGAAGAAATAGATAATTACAGTATCCGTGTAAACCATCCGTACCGTTTTGACGATTACGAACTGTATCAGTCAAGTTACGATAACTCGCAATTAAAATCGATGACCTTCAGACTTGAAGATAGCGAAGGAAATGTCCTCGGTGAGAACTTTGAAGTCAGCCTTGATGATCCTGCTGACAGTTATAAAATAACTGAAGATATTACGATTAACATGAAAGCCTATGCACCGGACTTTTTAGAAATTGAAGATAACGGTACCCTTGTTTCTGAAACACCGGTTCCGACAAATCCGGCATTCGTGTTTGAAGTTGCAGAAGGAGACGAAGTAGAACTCAGCCTGCTGCAGATTATGAACTCAACTGATATTACACAGGACAACGAATACAGTATTAAATTCGTCGAAGCCGAAGAGCATATGGCAAGTGTCCTGACTCTGAAAAAAGATTTATCAATGCCGATTATTGCAACTGGATTTGTAATTTTCCTCATCGGTCTGTTTATCGGGTCTTACATTAATCACCGCAGAATATGGATTAATGCAGAAGGCGACACGATGAACGTAGCGGCTCACACTAACAAAAACTATTTCGGACTGAAAAAAGAGATGAACGCAGTACTTGAATCTCACCATTTAGCCGAGATATTCGATAAACAGGAAAAAGAGGAAAATGACAAGCTGAAAGGATAGTGTTTAAATTATGGAGGAAACATTCTTATCACTGAGTAATACACTGATATTTATCGCGTTTCTTATGCTGCTGGTATCACTTTTACCGCTCGGCATAAGCATTAAATCGAAATCACAATCTAAGAAATACGAAAAAATTGCAATTTGGATGATCGTTATTGCATTCGTCCTTGAACTCGCGTACTTTATTCTGCGCTGGATGGCGACTGGACACGCTCCGGTTTCAAACATGTATGAATTTATAGCGATGTTCTCAATTATGCTGATTGGCGGATTCTTAATTACGTATCATTATTTCAGAACGAAAGTATTCGGTCTGTTCGCCATTCCGATCTCACTGCTTCTGTTAGGATACGGCAGTCTGTTCTCTACAGATGTTCAGCCGCTTATCCCGGCGCTGCAAAGTAACTGGCTGGCTATTCACGTTATTACTGTTACATTGTCTTATGGTATACTGTCGATGAGTGCAGTCGCAGGGCTTATCTACTTATTGAAAGCTATTCCTGCAGAAGAAAATTCATGGCGCGCACGCTGGCTTGAAGCTATAATGATTGGTATTTTGACTGTTGTTATGTATATGGTTACTACAGTATTCATGCAGAATATTGTCGGCTATAACGATGAGTTCTATTATACTGATCAGCAGGGGCAGCAGGTCATTGCTGAATACCATCTTCCAAGTCTTATAAATTACAGCGAGGCGATTCCGGTAGAACATATCGGTAATAATGAATATGAGCCCGCAGATCATTTCCACCTTGGAATTGATTTACCGCCTGTAATTAAAGCACATACTTTAAATACAGTAGTCTGGTCAATTATTATCGGTTTAATTACTTACGGCATTGTTCGTCTTGTTATTAGAAAACGCCTCTTTGCTCTCGTTAAACCGTTAACTAAGAAAGCTGACCTTGCATTGATGGATGAAATTGGCTATCGTTCTGTGATTATCGGTTTCCCGCTTTTCGCACTCGGAGGCATTTTCTTCGCTGCAATCTGGGCCCAGATTGCCTGGAGCAGATTCTGGGGCTGGGACCCGAAAGAAACATGGGCATTCATTACATTTATGTTCTACACAATCTTCCTTCACCTGCGCTTAAACCGCGGATATGAAGGCGAGAAGTCTGCATGGTTAGCAGTAGGCGGGTTCATTCTTATTCTGTTTAACCTGATTGCAATTAACTTAATTGTAGCTGGCCTGCATTCGTACGCATAATATGAAAAGAGGGTTATTATGGCAGAAAAAATACTATTAGTCGATGATGAAGAACGTATTCGTAAATTGCTTAACTTATACCTTACACGTGAAGGTTATGAAATCACTGAAGCTGGAGAGGGCAAAGAAGCATTGGAGCTTGCACTTAATGAAGATTTCCACTGTATTCTGCTCGATCTCATGATGCCTGAAATGGACGGGATTGAAGTCGCAAAAGAACTGCGCAAGGAAAAATCAACACCTGTCATTATGCTGACAGCGAAAGGTGAAGAAGGGGACCGCGTTGAAGGACTTGAAGTCGGTGCCGACGACTATATCGTTAAGCCGTTTTCACCCCGCGAAGTTGTCCTCAGAGTAAAAGCAATATTACGCCGTTCTTCTGAAACGGCATTTATCGAAAAAGATTCATCAGCAAAAGATATGATAGTCTATGAACATCTTGTTATCGACAACGACGCTCACCGCGTTTTAGCCGATGATGAAAAGGTGAATTTAACACCGAAAGAATACGAATTGTTATTATTTTTAGCGAAGAGTCCCGATAAAGTATTTAACCGCGAAGAATTGCTGAAAGAAGTATGGAACTATGACTTCTACGGCGATTTAAGAACTGTCGATACACATGTTAAGCGTCTCCGGGAGAAACTGAACAAAGTGTCTCCTGAAGCCAGCCAGATGATTCACACGGTCTGGGGTATCGGTTATAAATTCGAGGTTAATGACAAATGAGTTTTTTCTCCAGCGTTGTAACTAAACTGTGGTTTACTATCTTAATGATAGTAACTACAGTTTTAATTATATTATCTATCATTCTGAGTTTTTACTTCAGGAACTATGCGCTCGGCAGCACGGAAGATCATCTGGAAGAAGAACTGAGCCGGATTGAAAATGTTGTGCTCAGCAATCATACTCTTGATTTAAACGACTCATACCTTGCAGCTGAAGAAAACCTGATTATTTATTCAGACGGGCAGTTTATCGCGGGCAGCAACCAGATAGCCGAAGAGATTTACAACGAGATTACCACTTCAAACCTGTCGAGCAGCACGTTTATCGTTAACGATATTAACGACCGCGAGTTTATGGTTAAAGTATCAGATTTAAGCGAGTTCTTTGAATCCGATACTGCGATTATTAAATACAGCGATCTCGATACTTTGAACCAGTCATTTTTAACAGTATTAATTATTTTAATTATCACTGCGGCGATTCTGTTTCTGATTACGACTTTTTTTGCATTTTTCCTAATTTCAAGAATTACTAAGCCGCTTATTGCGCTGAAAAATTCCTCGTTCTCAACAGCAGGCGGGAATTACAATCAGCTGAAAGTGACATCGAGAGATGAAATCGGTGAGTTGACATTGGCCTTTAATAAGATGAATGATAATATTAAAAGTACGATTACAGAACTGACACACGAGAAAAATTTAAGGGAAACTGTATTCTCTTCTCTGTCGAACGGTCTTATGTACTTTAATACGTCCGGAGAGCCTGTCTATTCGAACGACAGGGGTCGGAGCTACTATGAACTGTTCCAGCAGTCTGAAGAAGAATTTGAATACTTTAAATCGCTTATTATCGACGTCTCTGAATCAGATGAAAACCACCTTGAACGTCTCGATATTGAAGATTTGCATTTACAGCTGGCAATGTCTCCCGTTAAATCACTTGAAGAACAAAACGGCGTAACCGTGCTGATTCGTGATATTACGGATGAATACAATACTGAAAAGATGAGAACAGACTTTATTTCGAGCGTTTCCCATGAACTTAAAACACCGATGGTGATGCTGAGCGGCTATTCAGAAGCTCTGTTAGATGATATCGTTACTGAACCGGAAGAAGTTAAGGAAATGGTCTCGATTATTAAAGATGAATCCGACCGCATGAACAAACTCGTCTCGGAACTGCTGATTATTGCACGCATGGATTCAGATGATGTCCTTTATGATATTAAATCGCGTAACTTTACTCTGCTGCTTCACGAGCTGCACCAGCGTTTTGATTATAAACTTAAAGATAACAACATTGAGCTGAATATTAATGCCGGCAGTGAAACTGTCACGTTTCCATTCGATTACGATAAACTGAACCAGGTCTTCACGAATTTAATCGATAACGCAATCCGCTATACAAAAGCCGGCGATGTGATTACAATAAATATTGCAGAAGATGAAGACTGTGTAACAATCGAAGTCAGCGATACCGGAACCGGTATAAAACGAGAAAATATTAAACATATATTTGAACGCTTTTATAAAGTGGACGAAGCGCGGACAAGAGGAAAACACGGCACCGGACTCGGTTTATATATTGTCAGCAATATTATTAAGAAGCACAGCGGAACGATTGCTGCAGACAGTATCTTCGGCGAAGGTACAACGTTCACTATTAAACTACCTAAAGAATAGAAAGGAATGAGCGATTTGGACAGACATCGCCTGAGAAAAATTATTTACATCAGTATATTAAGTGCATTATCATTCATTCTGATGCTGATACAATTTCCGTTGCCATTCCTGCCGCCGTTTTTAATGCTCGATTTATCTGATATACCGGCCTTTATCGGCTTTATACTATTCGGAGGCGTCGGCGGTTCGTTAATCATCATTTTGAAAATAGTGCTGTACAGTATATTAATGGCAAGTGAGCCGATCGGACCGATTGCAAACCTGCTCGCAGCATTTTCATTCCTGCTGCCTGTATATTTTATTTACTACAAACGTAAAACTGCGAAAAGTTTAATCGCAGGATTCATTGCCGGAACTATCGTGCTGACCCTGGCGCTTGCAGTACTGAATTACTTCGTTCTGCTGCCGGCATACGGTCTGATCGTTGACCAGACAGATATTATTAATAATCTGCGTACGGTAATTACGGCGGGAATCATTCCGTTCAATATCGTTAAAGGGGTTATTCTAAGTCTGATTTGTTATGTAATTTATAAAAAAGCACTTCCTGTTCTGATAAACAGACAATAATGTAATTTATGGTCATCCGGTTGAGCCGGATGACTTTTTTATGCGGAGAGAGAAGATTTCACATTGCCGTATTCCGGGATGTTTTTAGCAGAATCGTGCTTTAAAGTACGACAGCATTCAAAAAAAGGACAGGACCGTGTCGGTCCCATCCTTTATCTTAATAAATTTTATTCATATTTTAATGGATCGCCGTCAAATGGAGCATCTTCAACTTTAATTGAATCTGTTGGACATCCATCAAATGCGTCTTCCATGTCTTCGAGCAGGTCGTCAGGCACAGCGGTAACGCCCTTGTTTTCATCTAAAATGACGTAAGCAATGCCATCGTCATCGTAATCATATATATCTGGTGCAGCAGCACCACACGCGCCGCATGCGATACAAGTATCTTGATCTACTATTGTGTACTGTTTTGCGCTCATATATTTCACCTCTTAACGTTTACGATTAGTTCATAACTAATATTAAGAGAAAATCAAAAATTTATCAATGAACAATCATTGAATTCGTCAACAATCCATCGGAAGGATGATTACTCTTTAAATGTCCTTTCAAACAATATATAATTAAACTAAGAATGAAGTTACTAGGAGAATGCGCTATGAAAGATGATTTCTACAAAGATATTAAACATAAGCGGGCACAGGATGAAAAATCTAGTAAAACAAATGCAGGCAGCAAAAAGTCAGAAAAAGAAAACCGCGAAACTTTAAGCCGCAGTGCGCGGCACAAAACTAAAGAGACCGGCGAGAATAAACCGCCGGAGAAAAAATCAGCGCCAAAAAAACAGCAAAAAGAAAATAACTTTACCGATAAGCTGAAAGGGTATTTCAGCGCTGAGAACGCCGCTAAGGGCAAAGCGTTATTTGCAGGCAAATTTTCTTCATATCAAAACCGTATTAAAAACGAGATTAAGATTTCAAAAGAAAAGCTCGGCGGCCTCGGTGCTGCAAAGAAAACAGGCAAAAAACCGGAGAAGAATAACGGCAGTAAAAAACGCATGCTTCCATGGGTGCTTGCTGTCCTCGTGTTAATTCCGATTACAGTCTTATTTGCATTCTTAATATTTTCTAACTTCTGGCCGTCACTGAATGATGAAATTCAGCTGGCCGAGGAAAACACTTCTGAAGAGACTGCTGATAATAGCGGAGCTGAAGAAGATAGCGAAGAAGGTTTTAACGACGAACTTGAAGCACAAAAAGCTGAACATGAAAGACGCCTCGCAGCAAACCGCAATGAAGATTTAGCTGCGAAAAACATCGAAACAGATTATTCTCAGGAAGAACTTCAGGAGCTTGAAGAAGCTGCGCTTAGTGCCATCCGCAGTAAAGAAGACGGCGCCGATACAGAAGAAGCTGAAGCAGACAGCGCTGAGTCAGAAGAAGACGAACCTGCAGCAGAGCCTGAAGAAGAAACTGAAACAGCAGAAGATACTGAGACAGATACAGAGTCCGATTCTTCTGAAACACAAAACGCCAATGCATCGCACGTCGTCACACCCCAGGATAATTTATACCGTATTGCAATTCAGTATTACGGTGACGGCAGTGCAGAGAATGTACAGCGCATCATGGAAGCAAACGGCGTCACACCCGATAGTTTAAGTGTCGGGCAGGAACTTATAATACCGTAAATGAAAGTAGGGCATCAAATGTCACATATCAGCATCGCAATTGACGGGCCGGCGGCTGCCGGCAAGAGTACAATCGCAAAACGCGTCGCAAAAAAATTAGAGTTTTTATATATCGATACCGGTGCAATGTACCGTGCAGTCACACTGTACGTGCTTGAACACGGTGATGATGTTATTAAGGATATCGCATCACACATTCATATTACGTTTGGCATTAATGACGAAGTATATTTAAATGATAAAGATGTATCCGCTGAAATCCGCTCGCCGGAAGTCACTAATAATGTCAGCCGTGTATCTGCAATCGGCGAAGTCAGAACATATCTCGTCGAGATGCAGCGTGAAATCAGCAGAACCAGCAATGTTGTTATGGACGGCAGAGATATCGGCACGACTGTGCTGCCGGATGCTGATGTTAAAATCTTTATGCAGGCTTCGCCTGCAGTCAGAGCACAACGCAGGCTGCTTGAAGAAACTGCACGCGGCAACAATATTGATCTCGCTACACTGACTGCAGAAATCATCCGCCGTGATGAATTTGACAGCATGAGAGAAATTTCACCGCTCGTACAAGCTGAAGATGCCACCCTTCTCGATACGAGTTATTTATCGATCGATGAAGCAGAACAGAAAATAATTCAGCTGGTCGAAGATAAACTGGAGGTACAGTAAATGATTTATGAAATTGCAAAGTTTTTAATTAAATGCTATTACAAACTGAGATTTAAAATAACAATCATCGGCGAAGACAGAGTGCCGTCATCAGGTCCTGTTATGCTCTGCTCAAACCACGTGTCGGATTTTGATCCGCCTTTAATCGGTCTTGCACTTGACCGTCAGCTGTCATTCTTTGCAAAATCGGAATTATTTGAGCTGCCGGTCATCGGCAAAGTTTTCCCGAGCCTAAATGCAATTCCTGTATCGCGCGGAAAAAGTGACAGAGCAGCGCTTAAAACTTCTATAAACGCACTGAAAGAAGACCGCTGTCTGTTAATATTCCCTGAAGGGCACCGCAACAAAGGCGACGTTAAACAGCTGCAGAATCTGCAGGAAGGTGCGAGCTTTATCGCTTCGAAATCCGAAGCACCGATTGTACCAGTTGTTATTAAAGGCGAGTATAATCGTAAAAAGGGTGTTACAATAGTATTTGGAAAACCAATTAACACCGAAGAATTTTTAGAGTCGGGCAATACCCGCAAGGATTTAACACGTAAATTGGAAGAAAATCTTAACAATTTACTATTTTCAGAATAATCACTTGACAAAAGGTTCGATTTGTAAGAAGTTATTTATATACACTGTATAGTAATTGGAGGCAAGCACATGGCGACAGAAGACATTAAGAACGAAGAATCAAACATTGAGGAAACACAGTCAAACGACGCACCTGACAACAACGCAGATTTGAAAAATGAAACTGAGACGGCTGAAAACAGTCCGTTTGCAGTGGGTGACACAGTAACAGGTACGATTTTTAACATCGAAGATAAGTTTGTAAAAGTTCAAGTAGATGATTCTGATTACGAAGGCATAATTCCAATCAGTCAGCTTACAAACAAACGTATCGAGCACCCGAACGATATTATTGCACTTGATGATTCAATCACTGCAGTAGTTATCAAAGTTGAAGATGATGCTAAAAACATCATTGTTTCAATGCGCAAGCTTGATGAACAGAAAGCTTATGAAGATTTAAAACAGAAGCAGAATGCTGATGCAACGCTTGAAGGTACTGTTGTAGAAGCAGTTAAGGCCGGTCTGGTATTAGATGTTGGCGTTAGAGGATTTATTCCTGCATCACTTCTTTCTGATGAATATATTGAAGACCTTGAACAATTCAACGGTCAGACTCTGGAAGTTAAAGTCGAAGATATCGATCAGGAGAAAAACAGAGTAATTCTTAACCGCAAACGCATTGTAGAAGGTGAAAAGTCGAAACACCGCCAGGCTGAACTTGAAGACCTGGAAGTCGGCAGCATCATTGAAGGTGAAGTTGTTCGTACTACTACTTTCGGTGCATTCATCAACATTGGCAGCGTAGACGGTCTTGCTCATATTTCAGAACTAAGCTACAGCCGGGTTAACAGTGTCGAAGATGCAGTTGAAATCGGTCAGAAGGTACAAGTTAAAGTTCTCGATGTAAATCCTGAACAGGAACGTATCAGCTTATCTATTAAACAGGCAGGCGAATCTCCATTCAACAAGTTTATCGATACTCACAACACAGGCGATGTGTTAACAGGTACTGTTAAACGTTTAGTTGACTTCGGTGCATTCGTTGAAGTCGAACCGGGTGTTGAAGGTCTTGTGCACATTTCAGAAATTGCACATGAACACGTAAATGTACCAGGGGACGTGCTTAAAGAAGAACAGCAAATCGAAGTGAAAATCATCGGTCTTGATAAAGATAACGAGAAAATTTCACTATCAATTAAAGCTTTAGAAACAGCTCCGGCTAAGCCTAAACAGGCTAAGCGCGAAGAAAATACACAGGTTTACACAGATGATAATGACGATGACGCACCAACTTTAGGTGACGTGTTCGGCGATCGTTTTAAAAACTTAGACTTATAATATTAGACTCACTCATAAATAAAGAGCGATGATACTATCGCTCTTTATTTTATTTGTGTTAAAATAAATGTGCATACAGGGAGGGTAACAATGTATAAACCAACAGTAGCAGTAGTAGGGCGGCCGAATGTCGGCAAGTCCACGCTTTTTAACAGAATTATCGGAGAAAGAAAGGCAATTGTCGAAGATTCTCCAGGTGTTACAAGAGATAGATTGTACGCCGAAGGTGACTGGTTAAATTATAACTTTAATTTAATTGATACCGGCGGTATTGAAATTAAAGATGAGCCGTTTCAGCAGCAGATTAAAATGCAGGCGGAAATTGCGATTCTTGAAGCAGATGTTATTTTAATGATTGTGAACGGGAGAGATGGCGTTACAAGCGATGATTTATTCGTCGCAAGAATTTTGCAGAAATCAAAAAAACCCGTCGTTCTTGCAGTAAACAAAATTGATAACTATGAAATGCGCAGTGAAATATATGAGTTTTACCAGCTTGGTCTCGGTGAACCATGGCCTGTATCAGGTTCACATGGTCTCGGACTTGGTGATGCGCTCGACGAAATCGTCAAGCACTTTGAAACTCTGGAAACTGAAGTTGAAGAAGACCCGTCTATCAAAGTGTCATTAATAGGCCGTCCGAATGTTGGTAAATCCAGCCTTGTCAACGCAATTCTCGGCGAGGAACGTGTTATCGTTTCCGATATAGCCGGTACGACCCGCGATGCGGTGGATACGGGCTATACGTTTGAAGATGAATCTTATACATTGATTGACACAGCAGGTATGAGAAAGCGCGGTAAAGTCTACGAAGCAACAGAGAAATATTCAGTTCTTCGTGCCACTCGTGCCATTGAACGTTCCAATGTGGTTCTCGTTATTATTAACGGTGAAGAAGGCATACGTGAACAGGACAAGAGAATTGCCGGTCTTGCCCACGAAGCAGGACGTGCGATTATTATCGTCGTCAACAAATGGGACGCAGTTGAAAAAGATGAAAAAACAATGCGCGAATTCGAACTGGATATCAGATCAAACTTCCAGTATCTGGATTATGCACCAATTACTTTCGTCTCTGCAATGACTAAAGTCCGTCTTAAAACTTTATTCCCGCTTATTCAGCAGGCATATGCATCAAGCAATATGCGCGTGAAGTCGAGTACATTGAACGAAGTACTTGTAGACAGTGTCAGCATGAACCCGACACCTACAGACTCCACAGGACGCCGTTTAAGCATCTATTACGGTACGCAGGTCAGTGTTGGTCCGCCGACATTCGTCTTGTTCGTGAACGACGTTGAGCTGATGCATTTCAGCTACAGACGGTATATTGAAAATCAGCTGCGTAAAGCATTTGATTTTACCGGCACTCCGATTCACATTATCACCCGTAAAAGAAATTAGAAAGTAGGTATGAATATGAACATCTCAGTCATTGGAACAGGTAGTTTTGGTACAAGCCTCTCGATGGTCTTAAATGACAATAATAATCGGGTAATGATGTACGGGAGAAATCAAGATACTGTTTTAGAAATAAATGAGTCGCATACGAACAGCCGTTATTTAAAAGATATTGAGCTGTCAGCAGGTATTACAGCAACAGCGTCACTGGAAGAAGCAGCAGCACATGCAGAAGTCCTCGTGCTGGCTGTACCTGTTAACGCAATGCGTTCTGTAGCGTCTGAGTTAAATAAACTCTTAAAAAAATTAGATAAACAGGTCCTCGTTGTGCATGTCGCAAAAGGACTTGAATTAAATACGTACAACCGTGTCTCTGAAGTGCTTGAAGAAGTATTCGATGAAGACCGCGTATCGGACATCTGTGTACTCAGCGGACCGAGCCACGCGGAAGAAGTCGCAATCAGACAGCCGACGACAGTCAGCACTGCCTCTATCCGTGAGGAAGGTGCAGAAGTTATTCAGGATGTCTTTATGACGGATTATTTCAGAGTATATGTTAATAACGATATGGTCGGCGTTGAAATCGGCGGTGCATTGAAGAATATCGTTGCACTGGCCGTCGGCGCACTGGCCGGCTACGGTTTCGGTGACAATCCGAAAGCTGCTGTAATTACACGCGGTCTGCATGAAATTGCACGTCTCGGCACAAAACTTGGGGCGAACCCGCTGACATTCCTCGGATTGACGGGGATGGGCGACTTAATTGTTACAGCGACGAGCCAGCACTCAAGAAATTACCGCTGCGGGCAAATGCTGGCTGGCGGCTTATCTCTTGAAGAAGCTACCGAGAAGATGGGCATGGTCGTCGAAGGTGTCAATACGACGAGAGCGACTTATGAACTCGCTGAAATACACGATGTCGATATGCCGATTACGAAAGTTTTATACGGTTACTTATTTAATGGAATCAGCGAAGACGAAGCATTCAGTGCGCTGATGAAGCGTGAGAAGACTTCGGAATCAGAAGGCTTGAAACAATTATTAGAGAGTCAAATAAAAAATAGTAAATAGTTAGAGGTATATGTATGTTTGATATTTCAAGAATGGACTTAATGTGGGTGTCATTCGTGTCGATTGGCTTTATGGCACTTGCAGCGGTATTAATTTATCTGGCAAGGTTTGTAATTACTATTCGTTTCGTCAGCGTCTTTATTTCTTTAATTGCATGGGTACTTTTAATACTCGCTTTTCTGCTGATGATTTTAGTCATCGGAGGATCCACACATGCGTAAATTAGGATTTCTTTTAACTTTCACGCTGTCACTCGTTGTGCTGACGGGGTGCATGTATCCGGATGACCAGCGGGCAGGCAGCAATATTCCGCCTGAAACAGATATTCAGAACGTCCAGAATGCAGTCGACAACTTCCAGGAGTCTGAAGGCGGCATTCTGCCGATTAAAACGACTGAAGATGCTGTTGAGTATTTGGAATACCCGATTGAATTCACCAGAGTCGTACCGGAATATTTAAGCGAGATTCCGGTAACGGCATACGAAAACGGCGGAAACTTTCAGTATGTTATACTCGATGAAGAAGAAGATCCCACTGTGAAAATTGCAGACCTTGCAATAATCGAAGAGCTCCGCTCACTCAGCCTCCGGATTAACGGCATGGGTGAACATGTGGAACTTGGAGAACAAGTCGGCCCTAACGTATATCAGCTTGACCTTGAGCATTATAACCTCGCTGACAATCCGACAGTTACTAGTCCTTATACAGGACAGGAACTTAATGTCTATTACAGCGGCGGTCAGGATTTCGTCGTCGATTACAGAGATGATCTGAATATGATGATTGAGAATGAAGGTCTCGAATTCGAGACTGGAGAAGATATTCGTGAAGTATTGTATGAATATACACCAATAGTGCCGATATACTCGCCTGAAATGACAGTTGATGAAAATAACGAAGCAATATTTATGACAAGTGTGCATAAAAGTTAAGTCACTTCAATTTTTAATGGAAAAAACGGTTAAATCCGTTGCAGTCCCTACGGCCGTATGGTAAAGTCAAAACATAATGATAAAATCATTATACAGATTATAGGAGGTCTATCAGATGAATAAGACAGATTTAATCAACGCTGTCAGCGACAAAGCTGACCTTACAAAAAAAGAAGCAGGAGCTGCAGTAGACGCAGTTTTTGAATCAATTCAAGGTTCACTTCAAAATGGTGAAAAAGTACAGTTAATCGGATTCGGTAACTTTGAAGTACGTGACCGTGCTGCAAGAAAAGGCCGCAACCCGCAGTCTGGTGAAGAAATCGAAATCCCAGCATCAAAAGTACCTGCATTTAAAGCTGGTAAAGCACTTAAAGACGCAGTTAAATAATTTATCTACTAGGCCTAACTTTGAAACGTTAGGTCTATTCATTTATAAGGTGATATTTATGAAATACTCAGCCGTGCAACCATATAACGATTCAGCATTATCTGAATTGATTACTAAGCTTGATCAAAATGAAATTACTGACTTTTTTTCAGACAGTAAAAATATAATTCATAAAAGACACGTTGCAAATGCGGTTCTTTTATTTACATATGCTTTAAATCAGCTCGACCGGATACCTTCTGCTGATGAACGGGAAAGCCACGTTCTTGCCGGGGACTTTTATTTCAGCGAGTTTTACTCGTCACTTGCAAGCCACTGTGAAATGGATGTCGTTCATGACATGGTGGAAATATCCAAACTCCTATCATCTAAAAAATCCAGACTTTACGAAGACGCTCTCGAAGTTTCCGACAGCGAATTAAAGTACCTGCTATTTGCACCGCTTTTGTATTTAATAGATAATGGGTATGTGACGTCTGATCTCGATAACGTACTCGGCCGTTATATTAAAAACATTGACCGTTCAAAGCTGGCATACATAATAAATACAAAAGGTGAGCGCTAATGCAAACAGAAAACAGAATTCAGACAATCTTTAATTCCATTTCAGATGATTACGACCATATGAACGATATTATAAGCTTTAATCAGCATACGATATGGCGTAACCGCACGAACAAGGAAATCTTTGTGAAACCGGGCCATCAGGTACTCGATTTGTGCTGCGGTACAGGTGACTGGACTATTCAGCTTGCTGAAAATAAAGAGGCTGATATAACGGGGCTGGATTTCAGTGAAAACATGCTGAAAGTAGCCGCTGAAAAAACAGCTGATATTAAAAACATCACGCTGCTGCAGGGCGATGCAACTGAACTTCCTTACGAGGATAATTCATTCGATATTATTACGATTGGATTCGGTCTGCGCAATCTGCCTGACTATAATAAAGCAGTCGAGGAATTTTACCGCGTCTTAAAACCAGGCGGCCAGCTTGTTATTCTTGAAACATCAAATCCGGAAAACGGGTTGATTAACTACGGTTTTAATATTTACTTCGGTAAAATTATGCCGTACCTTGGTCAGCTGATTGCCGGCAGTGGCCAGGAATACACGTGGCTGTATGAATCGACAAGCAATTTTTTATCAAAAGATGAATTAAAATCGATGATGCATCAGAACGGATATATAAATATCAAAGTAATCCCTCATACATTTGGTACTGCAGCTACTCATATCGGATATAAACCGCTAGAGGCTGCAATGTGAAATCTTTAAAGAAAATTATGGCAGGGGAATTGTCCCATGTTAAAAAAATTGTTAAAGAAGAACTTAAACCAAATGGTACGATCGTTAATGATAAGAGTTTCGAGCTGTTTAACTCTGGGGGAAAGAAACTTCGTCCCATGTTTACTATACTCGCGGGTAAATTAGGGGATAAAGAGCACTATAATGATGTACTGAAAACAAGTGCGAGTCTCGAACTGCTTCATATGGCAACACTTGTGCACGATGATATTATCGACGACAGTGAACTCAGAAGAGGCAAGCCGACTGTCTTTTACGAGCACGGTTATTTTCAGGCTGTCAACACAGGAAACTATTTGCTGTCTTCCGCACTGCAGATTGTCAGTAAAATCGACAGCCGCAAATTCCATGAGACATATTCTTCAGGCATCCGGGAAATCGTGCAGGGTGAACTTATCCAGTTCGATACGCAGTTTGACGCAGCCCAGACACTGGATGAGTATTTCAGAAAAATTTACCGTAAAACTGCGCTGTTAATCGTATTGAGCATCGAACTCGGCGGGCATGCAGCACATCTCGAAGATGAGCTGATGGACAAACTGCGCACGTACGGTTATCACATCGGCATGAGTTTCCAGATTATCGATGACTGTCTCGACTTTACGGGCAGTACACGTACGCTCGGCAAGCCGAATTACTCGGATATCAAAAATGGGCATTACACATTACCAGTGCTGCTCTTAAGAGACAGTGATCCAGTATTCAAAGCGATGCTGGAAAAATTCTCTGACACGAAAGAAAATCCAGGTGCATTAATCGACTATATTCTAAACAGTGATGCAGTCGACCAGGCACTTCGGGTAAGTACAGAGCATTTAGAGCAGGCTGAAGCTGAAATCAGCAATATTGACGAACCAATCAGACATTATTTTACTGAAATTACCGGTATGTTAAAAAACAGACGAAATTAGTTTGTAAACACACTGTATATAATGCTAAAATAATAGTCGAAAACATATTTAAGGGAGCTTATTATAATGGAAAAAACATTTCTTATGATTAAACCAGACGGCGTCCAAAGAAATCTTATCGGACCTATCGTTGAAAGATTAGAAAACAAAGGATTCAAAGTTGTTGGTGCTAAACTGATGCAGGTATCTGAAGATCTTGCTAAAACTCACTACGGTGAACACAGTGAAAGACCTTTCTTCGGCGAGCTTGTAGAATTCATTACTTCTGGACCTGTTTTTGCAATGGTTCTTGAAGGTGAAAACGTAATTAAAACTGCACGTTTAGTTGTAGGATCTACTAACCCGCAGGAAGCTGCACCTGGAACTATCCGCGGAGACTTCGGTTTAACTGTTGGTAAAAACATCATTCACGGTTCAGATTCACTTGAAAGTGCTGAAAGAGAAATTAACTTATTCTTCAACGAATCTGAAGTATTAGATTACAACCTGTCTAATAGCCCTTGGATTTACTAAAACTTGCAGCCAGGCTGGGTAATAACATTACTCAGTCTTTTTTTCATATATTAATATAAATAAATAATTCAGATAGAGGTGCTTGCAATGAGATTTTTAACTTCAGGAGAATCGCACGGCCCGAAAGTTAACGCTATTGTCGAAGGCTTCCCTTCGAACCTTCCAATTAATAAAGAACGCATGCAGGAAGAGTTATTTAAACGCCAGGGCGGATACGGCCGCGGCCGCCGCATGCAGATTGAGAAAGATACTTTCGAATTTGGTTCAGGTGTCCGCCACGGCAAGACGCTCGGCAGCCCGATTATGATGGAAGTCAATAATGACGACTTTAAACACTGGGTCAATATTATGGGTGACGAGCCGATTACTAAAGAGGAAGAAGCTGAAATGAAACGCATTATAACAAAACCGCGTCCCGGTCATGCTGACCTGGTTGGCGGTATGAAGTATAATCACCGTGATCTCCGCAATATTCTGGAGCGTTCTTCTGCACGTGAAACAACTGCACGTGTCGCTGTAGGCGCACTCTGTAAAGAATTATTACATGCTCTAGATATAAATATTACTTCCCGCGTGACTAAAATAGGGCAGGTCACAGATGACAGCGCATACGATTATGCTACTTTAAGTGACAAATCAAATAACTCTAGCGTGCGTATGATTTCGGATGATGCGACTAAAGCTGCAGAAGAAGTTATTGATGCGGCTAAGAAAGCCGGAGATACACTTGGCGGCGTCGTTGAAGTTATCGTCGAGAATCCGCCGGTAGGTTTAGGATCTCACGTTCATTACGACCGTAAGCTCGACGCAAAAATTGCACGCAGCATCGTCAGCATCAATGCATTTAAAGGTGTTGAATTCGGAATGGGCTTTAAAATGGCTGAAACGCCGGGATCTGAAGTTCAGGATGAAATTAAATTCGATTCAGAAGACGGTTTTTACCGCAGCTCAAACAACTTAGGCGGTTTCGAAGGCGGAATGACGACCGGAATGCCGATTGTTGTCCGCGGCGTAATGAAGCCAATACCGACTTTATACAAACCGTTAATGAGTGTCGATATTGATACGAAAGAAGCATTTACTGCAACGATTGAGCGCAGTGATCCTTGTGCAGTGCCGGCTGCTTCGATTGTTGCTGAACACATGGTTGCCATTGAAGTCGCAGAAGCTATTTTAGACAAGTTTCCTAGCGATGACTTCGGTGATCTGAAAGCATCACTGGAATTGTACAATAAACGTTTAAGCGAGTATTAACATGGATATTTCGACGGCCTATAAAGATAATAATTATAAAATTCACGTTGCACGGAATATTTTGGGAAACAAGTTAAACACTTATACCGAACAGTACGAATCCGTATATTATATTATCGATGAAAATGTATATGATATATACAAAGAGACAAAATTATCATTTATAAAATCACCGCTGGTCGTCACAGGAGGAGAACCGTTTAAATACGTTTCTCCTTTAATGCACACTGTGGAAGAACTGCTGGCATCCGGCATTAAACGCAATTCGCTAATTGTCGTTATAGGCGGCGGTGCCACGGGGGATGCCGGCGGCTTTATTGCAAGCATGGTACTTCGCGGTGTGGACTATATTCACGTGCCGACGACACTGCTCGCACATGATTCCGCTATCGGCGGAAAAACTGCGATTAATTCTCGTCACGGTAAAAACTTAATCGGTGCATTTTACCGTCCGAAAGCTGTTATCTATGATCTTGAATTTCTTGATTCACTGCCTTCTGCTGAAATTCTCAGCGGTTTCGGTGAAGTGTTTAAGCACGCGATGATTCACAGTCCAGAGACGCTTGAAGAACTCCTTACAGTGACTGAGGGCAGTATCGATGTACAAAATCTCACTCCGTTTATCATTAAAGGCATTGAAACAAAAATGAAAATCGTGATTGAAGACGAACACGAGAGCGGCAGCCGCAAGTTTTTAAACTTAGGCCATACACTCGCTCATGCTGTGGAATATAAATATAAAATCCCTCACGGCCAGGCAGTTATGCTCGGTATTATTGCAGCGCTTTATATATCCAACGAACTGAATGATACAGCCTTCGACATCGATGTCTATATGTCTTATATGGAAAATCATGGCTATCCAGTTCTGCTGCTTAAAGAAATGGACATTGCTGAAATGATCAGTCTGATGCAGAAAGATAAAAAAAATCACCGCAATGACTATATCAGCTACGTGCTGTTTAAAGATCAAAGTACACTGGCTGTCTCAGATATTAAAGTTTCAGAACTTAAAAATATACTGACAGCGTTAAAGGAGCGCATATGAAGCAATTACTGAATGGAACATTTAAAGGCACCATAAGAGTACCTGGAGATAAGTCGATTACACACCGCGCTCTAATGCTCGGTGCACTGAGTCAGGGAACGACAAATATATACCGTCCCTTAATCAGTGCGGACACGCTCAGAACTTTTGAAAATATGCGCCAGCTGGGTGCTGAAATAACGCGTGAAGGCGATGATTTTAAAGTTATTTCAAATGGTCATGACAGTTTAACGTCACCTGAACAAACTTTGTATACAGGCAACAGCGGCACAACAACACGGTTAATTACCGGACTCTTAGCTGGTCTTAAAAACATTACCGCATCGGTTGAAGGTGATGCTACAATTGCCAAACGCCCGATGGACCGCGTCGTTATACCGCTGTCTGACATGGGTGCTGACATCAGCTTAAAGAACGATAAATATCCGCCGGTCAATATTTATCCGGCAGTTTTAAAACCGCTTGAATACGATATGCCGATCGCTTCAGCACAAGTGAAAAGTGCGATACTGTTTGCAGGACTGTTCACAGACGGAGAGACAATCGTTCATGAAACACATCAGTCACGCAACCATTCGGAAATTATGATGGCGCAGTTCGGTGCGGATATTTCCGTATCGGGCACAACTGTTAAACTGAACGGCGGCAGTAAACTTTCAGCGGCAGACGTAACCGTGCCGGGGGATATTTCATCGGCAGCATTTTTAATCGTGCTCGGACTGATTATTGAAGGCGCGGATATTACGATTGAAAATATATCTCTGAACGAAACGCGTGCCGGCATTATCGATGTCGTCAAAGAAATGGGCGGCAGCATTACTATTACCGAACACGATTCGACAGGTGAAAAGTTCGGCGATATTAGAGTAGAGTATACACCAGACTTAAAACCGTTCCATATCGACGGAGATATAATTCCACGCCTGATTGATGAAATTCCAATTCTCGCTGTACTTGCAGTATTCGCCAGCGGAGCAAGTACTGTCCGCGGATCAGAAGAATTAAGATTCAAAGAAACAGACCGCATCACAGCAGTTATTGCGGAACTGGAAAAATTCGGTGTATCATTTGAAGAGTATGATGACGGCTTTAAAGTGAGCCCAGGTCACAGTACAATTAAACAGGACCAGCTTTTTAAAGGCTATCATGACCACCGCATTATCATGATGCTGATCGTTATGGCGATCGCAGTAAATACAAATATTGAAATTGATGATTCGAGCGCAATAGACGTATCGTTCCCTTCGTTCGTAAGCGATCTTGAAGGTTTAAGAAAGGACCGGTAATATGCAGGAAGAAATACTTCGTATAATCGATAAACTCCGTCAGGGGTCTTATCCGGAAGAAGATTTAAATAATATACTGAACAGTCTGGAGCAGTTTCATTCGGACGAATCGCTGGAAGCTTTATTTTTACTCGGCGATGCGCTGCAGCAGGCAGGACTAGACCATCAGGCAAGACAGGTGTTTCTGCACTTGAACGATAATGTCGACCACGATGATTACGTCATCAGCTATCTCGTCGACTCGTATATCAGTGAAGCACGTCTCGATGATGCGCTGACGCTGATTAACAACAGCCCGGAAACACCGACAGTACTTATGCTGAAATCTGAAATATTTCAGCAGATGAACTTAAATGACGTTGCTGTCAGACTATTGTTCGATGCGAAAACAATGACCGATGATATTATTATCGATTTTGCGCTTGCCGAACTCTATTACACAACGGGAGATCTTGAAGAAGCCATCCGTTTTTACGAAACAGTGCTGAACGAAGGTCTGGAAGAAGTTAACGGCATCATTATCAGCCTGCGTCTCGCTGATATCAACTTGAATCTTCTGAATTTCGACGATGCACGCGCGTATTTCGATAACGTGCCGGACGAATCTTACGGAAACGAAGACTTTTATAAAGAAGCACTTCTCGAATATAATTTAAAAGAATACGACCGTGCGAAAACACTGCTTGAAAAAGTACTCGACAATGAACCGTACTTTATCAATGCATATATTCTTTTAATGAACATTTATGAAACTGAACATAATCTCGATGACGCGCTTGAAACAATGCTCCGCTACCTGCGTGAAAATGATAAAAATGCACTCATATATTTCCATATCGGACGTCTTTACTTCAGACAGAACAAGCCGGCAGAAGCAATTGAACACTTCAGCCTGGCAACGTCGCTTGATGAAGATTACGATGATGCTTACCTCATGCTGTTTGAAAGTATTTTGAAAACAGGTGAGACAAGTACGATTGATGACTACGTTAAGCATCTCGATATTAACTCGCTGAGCGGTGAATCAATTTATCTGCTGGCTAAAATCGAAGCTGAAAACGAAAACGATGATAAAGCAATTGAATATTACGAAGATGCTGAAAGCTTAATCGGTGATTCATCAGAATTTTATGCAGATTATTATTACTATCTGACAGAGATTAATCATCCGAATAAGAAAAATGTACTCGAAAAACTAATTAAACTAGAACCCGATAATCTGGAGTGGCAGCTGGATTTCGAGCGAATAGCAGGTGAGGAAGACGAGTTTTAAAAAAGATTTTATAAATTATTGCTTATATAATTATGAATTCAAAGACCATACTGCAGTGTGGATTTTAAATTTTATAAAATCCCATCCTCTGATAACGCATAATATTTCATTTACAAATTCTGAGCTCGAGCGCAAGCTCAGAATCGCCGAAAGCAGCACGAACCGTCCGACTTTAATGTTTGAAAAGAACGGTACTGTAACTGCGAACGGCGAGACGATATTCCATGAGCTGAATCTGAACAAAACAGATGCACTGTACGTTGAATTTATCTTCGCGAAAAACGACCTACGATATAATCAGGCGAAGTCAAAAGAACTGATGAAAAATGATGAAATTCTATTAGAAGATATTGAAGAACTCGAAAGCTTAATCGATGAAACACTCGTATCAAAAGATAAAGAACGCTTTTTCGAATTAACTGATGAACTACAAAAACTAAATGATAAAAGAGGTTAGTATTTGTGCTTTATAATAATCGTGATTTAAGAGTATTAAAAGATGAAATTGAATTTGTCGATACGGCAATCGTTCCTGTCGTGAGTGTGGATTTCGACAGCAATCTGCTGCACCATTCTAATAACCTGGAGTTGATTCAGCTGGTAACAATTCAGCTGGAGAAGCAGTTGAAAGGGCGTCTGATGATCACGCCGTCACTGACGACTGTGGACAAAGACAGCTCAGCCTTGGAAACTTATAAGAATCAGCTGACAGAATACGGCTTTAAAAATGTTGTCAGCCTGTCTTTCGATGCACTGGAAACAGAAGGTGTCCACAATATAAAATTAAACAGTATCCCAATCAGCGATATGGATAATGAAATGAAAATTTCAATTATTAATGATGAAGTGAAAACTGTCATCAAACAGATTATCGGTGTGTGGAATCAATAATTAAAAGTAGAATTACACAATTCTGTTTATAACATGTGTCAATTATTTGAAAACCATATTGACCGCCTAGTTTTAATGAGCTAAAATTGAAATGTCCTAGTTATATTATATGTAAAAGTATGTGCGTTTGAGGAGGGGAAACAAAAATGTCGCAAAAAGTAACAAGACGCCAGTTTATGAACTACTCTTTAATGGGTGTTGGGTCGTTCATGGCGGCAGGTATGATTCTGCCGATGGGTAGATTTGCACTTGATCCACTTTTCCAGGAATCGTCTGCAGGTGACATGATTACTACTAGTGTTAGTATTGATGAAATCACAGAGGAGCCAATTAGTGTTGACTTCACATTCGAACAAACAGATGGTTGGTATGTGAGTGAGGTAACGGATTTCGCTTGGGTTTATCGCGAAGGCAATGAAATCATAGCGTTATCGCCTGTGTGTAAACATTTAGGGTGTACGGTTTCGTGGGCAAGTGATGCCGCTAACCCGGATAGATTCTTCTGTCCATGTCATAACGGCCTTTACGAAAAGAACGGTGCTAACGTACCGGGTACACCGCCGCGTGGACCACTTGATATGTTCGAAGTTGGAGAATCAGATGGCTTCTTAACAATCGGTGCCGTCCACGAGAATGAATTGGTATAGGAGGGAATTAAATGCTAAATCGTATTTATGATTGGATTGATGACAGAATTGACATCACTCCGATCTGGAGAGACGTAGCTGATCACGAAGTGCCAGAGCATGTTAACCCTGCCTACCACTTCTCAGCTTTCGTCTACTGTTTTGGAGGACTGACGTTCTTTATTACAGTTATCCAGATTTTATCTGGAATGTTTTTAACAATGTATTACGTACCCGACATTATTAATGCCTGGAACTCTGTGTACTTCCTTCAGCAGGATGTAGCAGCCGGTGTTATCGTCAGAGGTATGCACCACTGGGGTGCGAGTTTAGTAGTAGTTATGATGTTCTTACATACTCTCAGAGTATTCTTTACAGGTGCTTATAAGTCACCTCGTGAATTAAACTGGGTCGTTGGTGTACTGTTATTCGCAGTTATGCTCGGTCTTGCATTCACAGGCTACTTGCTGCCATGGGACATGAAAGCATTATTCGCTACTAAAGTAGGCTTGGATATTGCAGAAAGTGTACCATTCATTGGTGAATGGATTAAGACACTTCTCGCAGGTGATTCGACAATTATCGGTGCTCAGACACTTACAAGGTTCTTTGCCATCCACGTATTCTTCCTGCCTGCAGCACTGTTTGTATTAATGGCAATACACTTTATCTTAATACGTAGACAAGGTATTTCAGGACCACTATAAGGGGAGGGTAACTATATGAAACACGGTAAAGGTCTCACTTTTGTCGGTGACTCACGAATCCAAAAATACGACAAACCAAAACTAAATCGTGACTATTCAGAATTCCCTGGTCGTACAGAGGAGTTCTTTCCAGATTACCTGCTCAAAGAGTGGCTAGTCGGAGCGGTATTCTTAATAGGTTTTCTATGCTTGACTGTTGCGCATCCAGCACCGCTTGAGCGTATGGCAGATCCAACTGATACAGGTTATATTCCATTACCAGACTGGTATTTCCTATTCCTTTATCAGATTCTTAAGTACACATATGCTTCCGGACCGTTTAACGTTGTCGGTGCCATGATTATTCCTGGTATTGCTTTCGGTGCTTTATTACTTGCACCTTGGCTTGACGGCAAAAAAGAACGTCACTGGAAAAAACGTCCTGTTGCATCAGGAATGATGCTGATTGCAATTGGTATTATTTTCTATACAACTTGGGAATCGGTAGCTTATCACGACTGGGATCAGCAAAGCCAGCAGGGGCAGATTGTCTTCTCTAACTTAGACGCAGAAGATCCTGTTTTCAATGACTTAATCCGTACGAACTGTACGAGCTGTCACGGCGGTGAACTAGCCGGAGGTTCAGGTCCTAACTTAATTGAACCGGATCTTTCTCCTGAGATGGTAGATGCATTCGTAAGAAATGGTACAGAAGAAATGCCTGCCTTTGAAGGTCAGCTTACAGACGAAGAAATTACAGCAATTTCTGAATATGTTGCAGGCTTGGAACTTACTTCAAGAGACGAAGCAGCTAACACTGAAGAATCAGCAGAATAATAATAATGACCCTTCTGGCAACAGAAGGGTCTTCTTATAGGTGAAATGATGATATATAACTTATATAAACTAATGTTTAATCGAGTATTCCTTGTTTTCCTGCTGATCTGTAACGTCGGAGGTACGATTTACGGGTATATATGGTATGGCGGACAGCTGTCAATTACGCCCTGGTATTTCTATCCATTCGTTCCTGACAGCCCGACAGCAACGCTGTTTTTATCAATATTAATATTACTAATATTGTTTAATAAGAAATTCGGCTTGATAGATGCACTCGCATTTACAACGCTGATAAAATACGGCGTCTGGGCAGTTATTATGAATATCTGGAACTTTATCGATATGGGCTTTGTATCCTGGATCGGTTTAATGCTCATTGCTTCGCATGCTGCGATGGCGCTGATGGCATTTATGTTCCTGCCTTATATCGAAATTAAGCCGTGGCATTTTTATGTCACTGCAATCTGGCTGTTTCATAATGATTTTATCGATTATGTATATATGCAGTACCCGAGATACGGTAACCTTCATCCGCATGTAGCTGAGATAGGCTATCTCGCATTCTGGCTGACGGTGATTGTCCTCGTGCTGTTATATAAACTCGCGGCTAGACGTAATAATTGACTTAAGTAAAAACAGTTTAGTAAAATAGTACTATGAACTAAACGGAGGGACTAACTTGTATCTTATAATCTACTTTGTAATATTAATGGTTGTACCAATGCTTGCGCAGATGAATGTAAAATCTACGTTTAACAAGTATTCAAAAGTACGTTCGACAAGCGGACTTACAGGTCAGCAGGTTGCAGAAGACATCCTCCGGGAAAATGGAATTTACGATGTTACAGTTGAACGCGGTCAAGGTATCCTGACAGACTACTACGACCCGAAAAACAAAAAAATCGTTCTGTCTCCCGGCAACTTCGACAACCCGAGCGTTGCAGGTACAGCAGTCGCTGCACACGAAGTCGGCCATGCGATTCAGCATGCTACCGGCTATAAGTTCTTAAACTTCAGATCAGCATTATTCCCGCTCGCACAATTAGGAAGCAACTTCTCGTATTTCCTAATTATTGCAGGTATTATCCTGACAGCAGCACAAAGCGCTGCAGGCGGCGGACTTGGTGAAATTCTATTATGGTCAGGAATCGGGCTGATGGCATTCGCCGTATTATTCCAGCTCGTTACACTGCCTGTTGAGTTTGACGCATCAAGACGCGCAATGAACCAGATTGAAGAATTAAACATTGTGAACAGTAAAGAATACCGCCACGCTAAGAAAGTACTGAACGCTGCAGCAATGACATACGTTGCCGCAACAGCAGTCGCTGTAGCAGAGCTGTTACGCTTTATTATGATCGCAAGAAACCAAAGCTAATAATTTTGAGCTGAAGACAGCCGTATTATCCTGGATGGATGATGCGGCTGTTTTTTTGTGGAGTTATGGGCTGGTGTTTTAACGATTATATCAGCTCATAGAATTTCCGAGCGTTTTGGATTTCTATGAAGTAAGTTCATAGGATTTCTGAGTGTTTTGGATTTCTATGAAGTAAGTTCATAGGATTTCTGAGTGTTTTGGATTTCTATGAAGTAAGTTCATAGGATTTCTGAGTGTTTTGGATTTCTATGAAGTAAGTTCATAGAATTTCTGAGTGTTTTGGATTTCTATGAAGTGAACTCATAGAGTTTCCATACAACTTATATCATCAATGTAAACAGATTCATTTCCCTTATACTCTTATATTCATTATAATTAACATTGATTAACGATACTATAAGCAATAGAGGTGCATAATTATGAAAATTGGAATTACATGTTATCCAAGTGTTGGCGGCAGCGGAGTTATCGCTACGGAACTTGGGATTCAAATGGCTCGCCGCGGTCACGAGGTGCACTTTATTTCATCGAGTGTGCCGTTCCGGCTGGAGCATAATTATGATAATATTTACACGCATCGGACTGAGGTAAATGACTACAGCGTCTTCAAATACCCGCCGTATGATATAACTTTATCGAGTAAAATTTCTGAGGTCATCGATCGCTACGAGCTCGATGTCATTCATATGCATTACGCCATTCCGCATGCGGTTTGCGGCATTCTGGCAAGGCAGATGTCAAAAAAGAAAGATGTCGGCATCGTCACAACTTTGCACGGGACTGATATTACTGTGCTCGGACACGATATGTCACTGGTCAGCGCGATAAAATTCGGCATTGACGGCTCGGATATCACTACGTCTGTCAGCAACAGTCTGACAGAGGAGACGTACGAGTTAATTAATCCAGAGAGTGAAATTACGACTGTTTATAATTTCGTCGATGAATCCCGTTTTAATACCGACAACAGATTAGCCGTTAAAAAAGAACTTAAGGAAAAATTAAATATTCCACCTGGTGCTAAAGTATTGATGCATACTTCTAATTTCAGAAAGATTAAAAATGTCGATGATATCGTTCACACTTTCCACGAAACATCGAAAGAGATCGACTGCCATCTAGTCCTTGTTGGAGATGGTCCCGACATGTACAGTATTAGGGAACTCGTTAAAAATCTCGGTATTGAAGACCGTGTGCATTTCGCCGGCCAGCAGTCAGACGTCAGTTCATATTACAAACTAAGCGATGCTTTTTTACTGTTAAGTGCCAAGGAAAGCTTCGGTCTCGCAATGCTTGAAGCGATGTACTGCGGTGCGATTCCCATCGGCTCGACGGCAGGCGGGATTTCAGAAGTCATTCATCACAATGACACGGGTTATGTCGTTGATGTCGGTGATTATAAACAGGCGGCCGCGCATTTAATTAAACTGTTGAACGATGATGTGCTGTACAAAATGATGCAGGAAAAGATGCTTAAAGATGTAAAGACACGTTTTGACATGGAGAACATCGTTACAGAGTACGAAAATTTATATACTAAGCTTTTGGCAGGTGCAGATAATGACGGAACACAATCTATTTAAGACCGGCGCAAAAATTATAGAGCGCTTTGAAGATAATAACTACGAAGGATATTTTGTCGGCGGGGCAGTACGTGATTATACGCTCGGCCGGGCAGTCAGCGATGTCGATATTACGACCAACGCACTTCCCGATGAGATTGAGTCTTTATTCGAAAAAACAATCGATGTCGGGAAAGAACACGGCACGATTATTGTACTGATGGATGAACTGCCATTTGAGGTGACGACCTACCGTGTCGAAGGCGAATATACGGATCATCGCAGACCTGACAACGTATTTTTCACTCAGCATCTTAAAGAAGATTTAAGCCGCAGGGATTTTACCATTAATGCGATGGCGATGACTGCTGATATGAAATTATATGACCCATATGACGGCATCACAGATCTTAAGGCCAGGATAATAAACACTGTCGGAACTGCTTCAGACCGATTTGGTGAAGATGCGCTCCGCATGCTCCGTGCAGTCCGCTTTATGTCGCAGCTTGATTTTGAGCTGGCTGACGGTGCAAAAGAAGCAATCAGTCTGCATGCCGGCAGGCTGGATTATGTTGCTGTTGAACGGATTACTGCAGAGCTTGAAAAACTGTACCGCGGTATTAACGTTAACAGCGCGAAAGACATGATTGCAGCAACAGGCTTGAAATCACATATGCCGTTCTTTAAACATATCGATAAAGTACAATATTTAAAGTCCAGAGCACAGTCACTGGAAGAGGAAGCTGTAATACATATATACAACGACAACTTAAGTGCACATTTGAGTGAACTCAAGCTGTCAAACCGTCAGAAGATGACTATCAAGCAGTCACTGAAACTGCTGGAAGATTTAAAAAACGAGATGAACATCAAACTTATTGCATACCGTTATGAGACGGACATTTTAACCAGTGTAAATGTTATAATTAACAATAACGAACTGCTTAGCGCCAATCATAAAGAACAGCTGCAGTCAGCAATCGACATGGAGCCACACCTTGTAATACACAACAGAAACGAACTCGCTGTTAACGGCAATGCTCTGATGACCGCTTTAAATGCGCGAGGGGGTCCATGGCTAAGCGTGTGTCTGGATACGATTGAGCAAGAAGTACTTTTAGAGAATATAGAAAATAACGAATCAGAAATAATTAATTGGGTGAATTCACATGTCAAAAACGAAGACGGAAATATTGTCTTTACTGATGGAAGGTAATTACTTATCCGGAACGAGACTCGCAGAACAGCTCGGCGTCTCACGGACAGCTGTCTGGAAAAATATTCAGCAGCTGAAAGAGGACGGCTATAATATTACAGCCGTCACGAATAAAGGTTATAAGCTTGTTGAACCTTCCAATAGAATAAATGAATCGCTGCTGGCCGGGACTGTAGAGAAATCGGGCCTCTTAGATCAGCTGATTTATAAAAAGACGATTGACTCTACACAAAATCATGCATTCAGGATTTTAGACCAGTATGATGGTAATATAGTAATTGTGAGCGGCGAGCAGAGTCAAGGCCGCGGACGCTTTAAACGCGAATGGCTGTCGCCGGATGAAACAGGACTGTACATGTCTCTTGTGCTGCGTCCGGCTATCAGCAATCAGAATATGATTGTATTTAATTTATTTATCTCTCTCGCAATCAGCGAAGCAATTCGCGAAGCAACAGGGCTTAAGAGCGGCATTAAATGGCCGAATGATATTTTAGTTAACGACAAAAAAGTATGCGGATTTTTAACAGAAGTCATCAGTGCGGATAATATAGTAGAAACTATTGTTTGCGGTATCGGCATTAATATTAATCCGTCAGCTGTGACCGAAGCTCTCGGTACGGCGACGACCATAACCGGTGAACTTAAAGGCTCGGAATTTGATATGAATCATTTTATCGATGTGCTGTTTAAAAAAATAGAGTATTATTACGACAAGTTTTTAAGTGAATCGTTCAGTTCGATTAAAGATGACTGGCTCGACCAGGCAATTATTTTTAACCGCGACCTGACAATTACAACTGTCAAAGAAAAACTGAGAGGAAAAGCTCTCGATATTACTGATGAAGGGTACCTGGTCATTTTGGACGGGGACCACAACATACATAAGGTAATCAGTGCCGATATTGAAATTTAGCTTGGTGATATAATGTTAAATAAAACATTCGCAGTCGTCGATCTTGAAACGACTGGAAATAATTTAGAAAAAGATAATATCATTCAATTAAGTATTGTGTTCGTACGTAATTTTAAAATTACAGGACAGTACAATACTTTTTTAAGTGATGAAACAACCGTGTCGCCATTTATCCGCGAGCTGACGAATATTTC
Organism: Jeotgalicoccus psychrophilus DSM 19085; assembly: GCF_000425845.1. Taxonomy (GTDB): domain Bacteria; phylum Bacillota; class Bacilli; order Staphylococcales; family Salinicoccaceae; genus Jeotgalicoccus; species Jeotgalicoccus psychrophilus. The sequence continues at coordinate 35,922 of NZ_AUEF01000001.1, read as the reverse complement.
TTCAGATATGCTGATTGGCGCACCGAAATTTAAAGACGTTGCCGACGATATTAAAAACCAGCTGGAAGATGCGGTTTTCGTTGCGCATAACGTCGATTTTGATTTAACATTTTTACAGTCTGCATTTAAATCTGCGGGACTGGCCTATAATCCTGTGCACACACTCGATACGGTTGAACTCGTCCGTATTTTTCTGCCGTCCGTTGCCGGCTACCAGCTTCATCTGGTCGCGGAACATCTCGGTATAGAACTGTCACAGGCGCATCGCGCAGATGAAGATGCTTATGCCACGGCTGAAGTGCTGATTTTTATCATTAAAAAAATGATAAGTACACACCGTGAAACACTGATAAAAATTTATCACTTATCTAAATCAATGCGGACAAATTTAACCGACTTAATTTTCTCAATATTAAACCGGTATTCAGACGATAATGATGAGAATATTATTAGTTTCAATCAGTTTTATATTAAGGAGACGGAGGTCACACATAAAAATATTGACTCTGTCAGTGTCCATGACCTTTATCATAAATATTTAAATATTACGGGTAACGACTACCGCGAGGATCAGTACCAGCTTGCTTTATTAATATACGATTCACTTGTCGAAGAAAATTACCATGCGATTGAAGCGTATACCGGACTTGGGAAAAGCGATGCATTTTTAATTGCCGCACTGAGCTACTATTCAGCATATGACGGTCAGGTCGTCGTATCGACATCGCGTAAAATTCTCCAGAATCAGCTGATTGAGGAATCGCTGATGCGTCTCAGAAAAGTCGTGTCGTACGAAACACCATTTGCGCTGTTAAAAGGCAGACTGAATTATGTTGATTTAAACGCATTTACTGCGCTGCTCGGGCTGGATGATACGAATCCGGAAATATGTTTCCTTAAAATGCGCATGCTTATCTGGCTGATTGAAACTGAAACGGGTGATCTGTCTGAAGTTAATCTGCGCGGGCCGGAGAAATCGTATTACGAAACGATGCTGATTCAGGCAGGGGATAAGAAACACCACTTTTACTTTAAGCGTGCCTTATCAAACGCTAAAAAAGTGCCGATTATCGTGACCAATCATTACTTTTTAAATGACTGCCTCAATAGTCTTGAGGGCATTCAGGCTTTAATTATCGATGAAGCACATCAGCTGAAGCAGGCGCTCGATATGAAAGAGCGCAGAACGTTCAATTATCCGGAACTGAAGTTCTTTATCGGTCAGGTTGGGCTGATTAATCAGGACAGGCTTCTTAGCCAGTACAGTAAAACAAACAGCGCAGTGTCCCTTTATCTGCTTGAAGATATTGTTATTAATTTAAATAAAAATATTGATATTCTGTTCCAGCAGATCTCCCGTAAAAAGCTCGATGAGTCTATAGAAACTCTGGACAGTCTCGTTAAATACACGGATATGTTTTTAAGCACGATACGCGGCACTGATAATTACCAGGCGCTGTATAATCACATGCACTATTTTGATGCATCGCTTAAAAATCTGCTTTATGCGCTCCGATATGATGATTATCATATTAAGAGCAGCAAAAACTTCCAGAAAACTGAAGTAACAATCCGGACAGATGTACTCGACACACTGGCCGACGCGCTCAGATCTATTCCGTGTCAGATTCTCCTGTCCGGAACGCTTGAAGTGCACGACAGCTTTAAGCATTTAAAATACTGGTTTGGCGATTATGACTTTAAGACGACAGTAATGAATAACACTGAAATGTACAGCGATATCAAACTCTTTATCCCGAACGACATCAGCAGCTATGATCCTAAAGATGACAATTATATCGTTGATATTCTCGATTATATTGCACTGTATTTAAGTGAGACGAACTCGAAACTCGTCGTTATATTTTCAAATTATGAACTGCTCGATAAAGTATACAGTTTCACCGAAGACATCGAATTGTTCGAACAGATTCCGGTGCTCCGGCAGTCTCATAACTCGAACAATGAAAAACTGCTCAACCAGTACAATCAGCTGAGTCAGTGTCTTCTGCTCGGTACGTATACCTTTACCGAAGGTATTAACCTCGTCAGCGATAAAGATAAAACGCTGATGCTGACAAAACTGCCGTTTCCGGTACCACAAGGTGACAGTTTCAGAGATTTTTATACGACGGATCTGCCTGAAGCCGTTATTCATTTCAGACAGATTATCGGGAGAGTCAAACGCAGCAGTGAAGATAAAGGTGTCGTTCTCTTATTCGACGACAGGATTATGACTAAACCGTATAAAAATGCATTTTTAAAATATTTCCCCGAAGAAAATGTCATTCATGACACGAGAGAAACTTTTAAAGCACTGCTTTTTGGTCTATAATAAGGAAAACATAATTGTTAGGAGACTGCAGCATGGAATTATCAAAAAAGGTAAAGTCGATTACACCCAGCCAAACGATAGAAATCACTAATACTGCAAGACAATTAAAAGCTGAAGGCGTAGATGTTATCAGCCTGTCAGCAGGAGAACCTGATTTTAATACTCCTGATGAAATCATCGAGGCTGTATACGAAGCTGCAAAAGCGGGACATACTAAATATACAGCGTCTGCCGGACTTCCTGAATTAAGAGAAGCAATCGCTAAGAAAATGCAGCGCGACAATAATCTGACTTATGAACCGACTGAAGTTTACGTCGGCAACGGCGCAAAACAGGTGCTGTACAATATATTCCTGGCAACACTGGATCAGGGCGATGAGGTTATCGTGCCTTCTCCGTACTGGGTCAGCTATACAGAACAGATTAAAATGGTCGGCGGTGAACCGGTAACTGCGGCGACGACAGAAGAGACTCATTTTAAATTAACACCTAAGCTCTTAAAAGCGCACATTACCGAAAAAACTAAAATGCTTGTGTTAAATACTCCGAATAACCCGACAGGCTCCGTTTATTCGAGAAATGAACTTCAGGCGCTTGCCGATGTGCTTGCAGAAACAGATATTATTATCGTTGTCGATGAAATTTACGAAGTGCTTACATATGGTGAGCCTCAGGTATCCATCGCGTCGTTAAATGATAAAATTAAAGCTCAGACGGTTATCGTTAACGGCGTCAGCAAGTCTCACTCAATGACAGGCTGGAGAGTCGGTTACGCATGCGGTGATGCCGGGTTAATCTCCGCACTCTCATCACTTACATCGCAGTCTACTACTAGTGTTGCAGAGCCCGCACAATACGGCGCGATTGCGGCATACAATATGAATCCGGAAAATACGGAAGCATACAGAGCAATTTTTGAGCGCCGACGCGACAACGCGTATGCACAAATTCAAACTTTGCCTCACGTTACCTGCATTAAACCGGAAGGTGCATTTTATCTGTTCCCACATATGCAAAAATGCGCCGAAGCATGCGGTTACAAAACCGTGGATGACTTCGTCAAAGAAGTTCTCCGTGAAAAACATGTTGCATTTGTTCCGGGATCGGGCTTCGGCACACCCGAATATGCAAGAATCAGCTACTCGCTTGATGAAGAAACATTTAATGAAGCAATTTCACGTATTAGAAACTTTATTGTAGAAAAAACTCAAAGCTAAGGATGTATGAAGATATGAAAATCACTATTAACCAGGCTCCACAATATGCAGGACAGGAAGTCACAATCGGCGGCTGGCTTTTACAAAAACGCGGCAGCGGGAAACTTCAGTTTCTGCAGCTCCGTGACGGTACCGGCTTTATGCAGGGCGTCGTTGTAAAAGCTAACGATGAAGCATTATTCGATACCGCTAAAGGCTTAAACCAGGAAACGTCAATGTACGTTACTGGAATGATCAAAGAAGACGAGCGCTCGTCATTCGGCTACGAAATGGAAGTTTCAGGCATTGAAATTATTCAGAGTGCTGAAGGCTATCCGATTACACCGAAAGAACACGGTCCTGAATTTTTACTCGACAACAGACACTTATGGTTACGTTCAAGAAAGCAGCATGCTGTAATGAACATTAGAAACCAGATTATTAAAAGCACGTATGACTTTTATTTCGACAATGGCTTTAAGAAAATTGACTCGCCGATTTTAACGAGCAGTTCTCCTGAAGGTACAACGGAATTATTCCATACTAAATATTTCGATGAAGATGCCTATTTATCACAGAGCGGTCAGCTTTACGCTGAAGCAGCTGCGATGGCACATGGTAAAGTATTTACCTTCGGACCGACATTCCGTGCAGAAAAGTCTAAAACACGCCGTCACTTAATCGAATTCTGGATGATTGAGCCTGAAATGGCATTTTATAATCACGAAGACAGCTTAGTAGTGCAGGAACAGTACGTTCAGTACTTAGCTGAAAATGTTCTTGAAAACTGTAAACTGGATTTAGAAGCACTGGGCCGCGACACGACAGCTTTAGAAAAAATTAAAGCGCCGTTCCCGCGTATTTCATACACAGACGCAATCGAACTGCTGCATAAAAAAGGATTCGATGATATCGAGTGGGGCGATGACTTCGGTTCACCGCATGAAACTGAAATTGCAAACAGTTTTGATCAGCCGGTATTTATCGTTAACTATCCAAAAGCAATTAAATCATTCTACATGAGCACGAACCCGGAAGATCCGCGTACAGTATTGTGTGCAGATTTAATCGCACCTGAAGGCTACGGTGAGATTATCGGGGGCAGTGAGCGTATTTCTGACTACGATGAGCTTAAAGAGCGTATTGTGGAATCAGGACTTAACGCTGACGCTTACGAATGGTACTTAGACTTGCGCAAATACGGTACGGTTCCGCATTCAGGATTCGGCCTTGGTCTGGAACGCGCAGTTGCCTGGTTCTCAGGTGTGCAGCACGTGAGAGAAACAGCACCGTTCCCAAGATTATTAAATCGTTTATACCCATAAAATCAATGGAGATATTAGGTTCCCTAATGTCTCCATTCTGTTATTGGAGGGAAAATATATGGTTAACGATTATTTGAAATATATTACAATTCCAGTTAGTAAAATACTGCTGGATAACTACGCTAAAATTGGCCTCGATGAAAGAGGCGTTATTATATTGATCAAGCTGCTGGAACGTCACCGCACGTATAATACACCGCTTGATTTCAGCGAACTGTTAAGCGGGACGACATTAAATGAGACTGAACTTACGCATATTATTCAGTCGCTGATAAAAGAACAGCTGCTGGAGTTAGATACACATCAGATTGATGGTAAATATACAGAAACTTACAACTTTGAGCCGCTTTATTCTAAGCTCGAGGATTTTATCATGCTGGAAGAAAAAGCACCGGTCAAAGACGATACGACATTACGCGAACTGTTTGAATACATCGAACAGCTGTACGGACGGGCAATCAGCCCGAACGAATACGAACGCCTGAACAGCTGGATGAACGATTCAAACTACCAGCCGGAAACGATTCAGGATGCTGTCGACATTGCATATAAAAGTAATATTACGTCGCTGCAGTACGTCGAGCGTATTTTGAGCAGCACATCAAAAAGCGAGCCGGTGAAAGGAACAGGACTGCCTGTTATATCATGGCTCGATGGAGGTAGCCGACTTGACAACAAGTAAGAAAAAAACGATGGAATTTATCGACGTCATCGCGGAGATGTTTCCGGACGCAGAAGCAGAATTAAACTATACCAACGCATTTGAACTGACAATTGCCGTGCTCTTAAGTGCACAGACGACAGACGTCGGGGTAAACAGAGTAACTGAAGGTTTGTTTAAGCGCTTTAAAACACCTGAAGACTATTTGGAAGTAGATGTCGTTGAAATAGAACAGTACATTAAAACAATCGGTTTATACCGTACAAAAGCTAAAAATATTCAGAAGCTCTGCCGGGATTTAATCGATAAATACAATGGAGAAATCCCTGGGGATTATGATGATTTAGTATCGCTGGCGGGAGTCGGGCGGAAGACTGCAAACGTCGTCTTATCCGTTGCGTTCGATACGCCGAGGATTGCCGTCGACACACACGTGGAAAGGATTTCTAAAAGACTCGGCATTGCACGCTTTAAAGACTCGCCGCTGCAGGTCGAAGAAACACTGATGCGTAAAATTCCGGCGGAACGCTGGAGTAAAACACACCATCAGCTAATATTTTTTGGACGCTATCACTGTTTAGCACGAAACCCTAAATGTCACGAATGTCCGCTTCTCGCCGAGTGCCGAGAAGGACAGAAACGTTTGAAACAAGGATTAGTGAAAGTTTAATAATTATAACCGCATTTCCTATGAGGAGATGCGTTTTTTTATTTTGGCTGATGAGCACATCCAGATGGATAAGTTCGAGAATTTTATCGTTTGAGTGACAATATAGGTTCGACACTGTTAGATAAATATTATTTTTAACGCTCATAAGCTGCGTGGATGAGCAAGGTCATTCAAAAACACATGATGTTAGCTGAAGCGTTACTAATAATTCTCATCATTAATATATTAACCAGTGCAAAAAACCCCAATCTCCCGGGAGATTGGGGTTTTATTCATATAATTTTAAGGTGTACCTTCTTCGTCAGCCGCTTCTTCTTCAGCTTGTTCTGCGTCTTCTGTAGTACCGCTTGGTTCTGTTGCTGCCTCTTCATCAGCCGCCGGCTCGTCTTCTTCCGGTGCAGGGTCTTCGTCTTCGCTGCCGCTTTCTGGTTCAGCGAGTTCCGCGTCGTCCGGCAGTTCGCTGTCCGGTACATCGCCCTCGGTTTCTATTTCACCGTCTTCGTTATATTCCCAGCTCCATGTGCCGCTTGTAGAGCCGCCGCTATCATTGCTGTTATTGCTGCTATTATTACTGCCGTTATTATTACTATTATTGTTGTTGCTGCCGCCGTTGTTAAAGAAACCGCCGCCGCCGGCCACTCTAAATTCATTGCCGTTGATCTGTTCAACACTGTCCGGCTGTTCAAAGTCCTGACCATTGAATGTGCTGATGTACTGCATTATATCTCTGAAGAACCATTGCGGTGTAATGTGTTCGTCTGTGCCGACGAATACTTTGTCTTCTGAGTAGCCTGCAGCTGCATTATCGAATCCTGTCCACACACTCATCGTATATTCAGGTGTGTAGCCGACGATCCATGCGTCTTTTGCACTGTTGTTCGGCAAGTCATTTTCTTCAAGGATGCTCGTATCGAGTGATGTCGTTCCTGTCTTCGCTGCGATATTCAGACCGTTCATCTGAATGTAGTCGGCGCTTCCCTGATTTGCGAATGTGTCTTTCAGCATATCTGTCAGCATAAATGCTGTAGAGTCTTCCATCGCTTTGTTTGATTCGTTTTCGAATTCAATTTTATCGCCTTCTGCTGTAACGATGTAGCGGATCGACTGTGCTCTGTTGTGTTCTCCGTTGTTGCCGAGTGTCGCATAAGCCTCTGCCATCTGCAGCGGACTGAAGCGTGATTCGCCGCCGCCGAGCACGTCGTTGAATGATACTGTATATTCGCCTTCATTTTTCGTCGAGTAGTCGAGTCCGACTCCGCGGGCAAATTCTTCCGGTGCATTATTACCAGCTTCTTCTTTCACCGCTTCAAATGTCTTCACCGCAGGAACGTTAAAGCTTTGTCTTAATGCGTCGCGCATTGTCACGTTGCCGTGTCCCTGATTATCGTAGTTATACACTGTATTGTTCGGACTGTCTTGTGGATTGTACGACTGTTCATCCTGAATAGTGTGATTTGTCGCCCATTCCATGTTTTCTATTGCCGGTCCGTATGATAAGAATGGTTTCATTGTAGAGCCGACGTTGTGCTGTACCCGTGCCAAGTTCTGATCGACAACATCCTGGTAATCACGGCCGCCCGATATCGCAACCAGTCCGCCTGACGCTGTATCGAGTATAGTTGATGCGATATTGAAATCATCGCTCTGGAATTTATCGTTGTAGTAGTAATTGCGGTTGTTCGTCATATTCTGAAGGTATGACTGAACATTCGAATCCATATGTGTATAAATTTGAATTCCGCTCGATAAAACTTCATTTATATCTTTGTTTCTAAATTCATCGTGTGACTGAAGATCCGCTTTAATGGAATTAATGTAAGAAGCGTATTCAGGATCTTCCTGTTCTGTCGATGCACGTTCTGCCTCATCGCGAGGGACTAAGTTATCTGTAATATCGATATTGATTGCTTCATCGTATTCAGCCTGTGTAATTCTCTCGTGATTGAGCATCTGGTATAACACCGTATCTGTACGGTTCTGTCCTGCTTCAGCGTCGACGTATAAGTTATAGACGTTCGGCAGATTTGAGAGTCCTGCAAGATAAGCGCTCTCTGCGATATTTAACTCCGCAAGTTCTTTATCGAAATAATACAGGCTCGCTGTACGAATACCGTAGATGCCGTCAGAGTAGTAAATCTTGTTCAGATACATTTCAAGAATGTCGTCTTTTGAATACTCCTGCTCTAAACGGTATGACAGATATGCTTCCTGTGCTTTACGCTCAATTGTCTGCTCTTCTGTCAGGAAGGCGCGTTTTACGACCTGCTGGGTAATAGTACTCGCACCCTGTGATGCGAATCCGTCTGTGATGTTGCTGATGACCGCACCGCCGAGACGGATAAAGTCAATCGCTCCGTGTTCGTAAAAGCGGTCGTCCTCAATTGCAAGTACTGCGTCCGTTACGCCTTCCGGCACATCTTCAATACTCACATATTCCCGTTTTTGTCCGTGGAAAAGGGTGGTGACAAGTTCGTCATTCTGATCATAAATTTCAGCGGGAACAGGGTCCTTCAGCTTTTCATCGCTGAAAGCTGGTGCCTGTGATGCGTAATACGCAAACAGCACAGCACCGATAACAAGACCAATCAGTGCAAGCAGTGCACCGTATAATAACACTTTTTTAATAATCGATGATTTGGATTTCGACTGCTTTTTCTGTTCGGATTTCTTGTCAGACTGTTTACTCCTTTTAAAATTCGATTCCATATATATTCTCCCTATTCAAAATAAAATTCGTCAACTGCAGCTAAATAATCATAACGCGGATTGTATTTTATTGGTAGTAAAATACTCTCATCCTTAATGTCAGCATAGGTTATGGACTTTCTGCCGTCGCCTATAAATAAATCCCAGTGTTTAGCGAAATGTTCAAACGGATAAAGGTAGACTTCATCGTGAACGGTAAATTTAACAATGAGAAAAACAATGCCGCCCTGATTGTGGCAGGCGCGCATGTGCTCGACCTGATGTGCATGAATATTTATCAAAGGGAAGCGCGTTTTGTTGCGGGTTTCTTTCGCTTCAAAATCAATGTATTTCCCTTTATATAAACCATTATAGTCACTGGTCGACGGAACTTTAAAGTAGGCTTCCGTTATTTTAGCTTTTTTCCGTGACGGATAATCAACATCGACAATCTGCACCGGCGTGGGCTTCTTATGTATAATTGCCCGCTTAGTATCCAGATAAAATTGATTGGTCTTATCGAGATCTTTTTCCAGAGTCATGCCGCGCTGACCATAGTTCGTTTCTTTATTCGCAAGCGTTACATTCGATTGATTTTTTTTGACACCCTGAGGGTATTTCATTAAACTCGCACTCCAGACTGTTATTATATATACTTATTATTATATATTAATTAGAGTTTGATTAACATTTCATTATTATAGGTGGTGTGTCCAATTTGTCAAGAAATGCATCATACAGCGATTACCGCGAAATGCTCGATGAAATCGCGAGCCGCTACGATAAAGCAAGAGCCGGTTACGAGTTCGATTTCGCTACAGAAATAGAACCTTTTCTTAAGCAGAATAAAGTACTCGCAGACCAGCTGCTCCAAATACAGACCGATGAACGGCTGACAGAACGGGTCAGGGAAATCATGAGCGACGAGCTGATGGAACTCTTAATGAGCTGTCACGTATCCCGCTTCAGTTTAAAACTGTATCATGAAAAATTCAAATATATTAATATGTGGGTGCATCATGCCGGCAAGGAAGGTTTGCTGTGAGAGTGTTCATTACAGGCTACCGCCACTACGAGCTCGGCATCTTTAAAGATTCCCAGCCGGAAGTAAAAGTACTCCGTGATTTCCTCCGTCAGCGGATTATCAATCTCGCTGAAGAGGGCGCCGAGTGGTTTATCATCCAGGGCTATACGGGAATAGAAATGTATGCGGCAAATGAGATTATCGACTTAAAGGAAGACTACGATATTAAGCTCGGTGTCTTGAAGCCGTTTCATAAATTCGACGACCGCTATAACGAATCCGATAAAATCAATTTAAATAATATACTGGAACACGCGGACTTTCATCAGTTTATCTTTGAACGGGAGTACGGGGACCCGAGTATGTTTAAAGCGATTAATCAGTTCGTGACCGCGCATTCTGATTACGGTCTCCTCGTCTATGACAGCGAGACGGAAACAAATTTAAAATATATATACAGTGTTATGCTTGAATTAAGTGCGGAAAGTCATTATAATATTGAAAGAATACAATTTGATGATATTAATGATTTCATTAATGACAGATATGATAGTTAAGAGGTGTAAGTATGAGTGACTATACGCTAAGGCTGTCTGCAAAAGATATATTCGAGAAAGAATTCGAAAAATCACTAAGAGGTTTTAAGCCGATAGAAGTAGATAGTTTTCTTGACGACGTTATCAGTGATTATCAAAAAATGGCAGACATGAACAACAATATTAAAAAACTTGAAGAAGAAAATGCACGTTTAAAAAAGGAAGTTGAGGATCTCCGCATCAGAGTGGCAACAAATACACGCACTCAGGGCGGCAGCGGTCAAAATCAGCAGATTGATATTTTAAAGCGTCTTTCGAGTCTTGAAAAACAAGTTTTTGGCAGCACAGCAAACAAGTAAAGAGCAGTATTAACAATGTATTTTAAGAACTTTTAAAATAAAACAGACGGTAACTCGGATAATCGCTATGCAGCATGCCTGCATAGAGGAAAGTCCATGCTCACACGGCCTGAGATGGCCGTAGTGTTCGTGCCAGATGAAACCATAAGTCTGGGCAATGATATTTTATATCTTGACGGCTGCGAAATATTCTAAGTGCTTAAGCATATGAATAGAGTAGCTTTAAAAGTGCCACAGAAACGAGCTTCAAAAGAAATGATGAAGATGGAACGCGGTAAACCCCTCGAGTGAGCAATCCAAATTAGGTAGGAGCACTTTCCAACAGGAATTCAACTGACGGAGAGATATTATTCATTTAATATAGACAGATGATTATCACCAATGTGCGAGTGTATACTAGTGCACGCCAGCAGCACAGCGGGACAAAACATGGCTTATAGAGAAACCGGACTAGACAAAAAAGCTCTCCACATTTGAGGAGAGCTTTTTTTATGCTTATTTTCATACTATAATGTAATTAAATCAAACTTTAGGAGCTTCTTAATATGAACTTTAAATTTATTGTCAACACACCCATGGGACTTGAACGTGTCGTCTCGGATGAAATTAAATCATTAGGCCTTGAAACTGAACTCGAAAACGGCCGCGTATACTTCGAAGGCGATGAACGCACAATCGTCGAAACAAACTTAAAACTCCGTACAGTGGACCGTATTAGAATTGTCCTCGGCGATTTTAACGTCACAACGTTCGACGAACTGTTTGAAGCGGTTAAAGCATTACCATTATCAGACATTCTCGGACCAAATGCTGAATTCCCTGTTACAGGACGCTCCCACAAGTCGACACTGTTCAGTGTGCCTGACGTGCAGCGGATTACGAAAAAAGCCATCGTTGAACATTTAAAAGATGCTTTTAAGATGACAGGGAAGCTGCCTGAAGATGGACCACGCTATAAAATTGATATTAACATTTTAAAAGACAGAGCAATACTAACTGTCGACACGAGCGGTGACGCACTCCATAAACGCGGTTACAGACTCGCTCAGGGTGATGCTCCAATTAAAGAAACGCTCGCAGCTGCAATGCTGAAGCTTGCAAATTACACAGGGGACAAGACCCTGTATGACCCGTTCGTCGGTTCAGGAACAATTGCGCTGGAAGCAGCGATGATTGCACGTAACATCGCACCAGGTTCCAACCGTACATTCGACAGTGAGTCGTGGGACATTATTCCTGAAGAGCTGTGGACAGAAGTACGCACGCAATGTGAAAACGAAGCGGACTACGACAAAGAAATTAAAATTTACGCGACAGACATTGAACCTAATATGATTAATATCGCAATTAAAAATGCGGAAGAAGTCGGACTGGAAGCGGATATTGAATTCAGCACGCTCGATGTGCACGATCTTAAGGATCTCGATAAAAATGCACAGCTCGTCACAAACCCGCCTTACGGGGAACGTATTGGTGAAGCAAAAGCCGTGGAGTCCATGTACGGGAAAATCGGTGAACTGATGGAAGATAACCCGTCGCTGAACGTATATTTAATGACATCGAATAAAGAGTTTGAAGAAATCGTCGGCAAGAAAGCAACGAAACGCAGAAAGCTGTTTAACGGCTATATTGAAACGACGTTCTTCCAATACTGGGGAGTGAAAGAATAGTTGTCAGCACAAGGGAAAAATAGACAGACGCTTAATACGCTGTATAAACTTAAAAAAGAAATTCTGAAGTCCGATAACGATACGCTCGTCTCGCAAATTGACCATGCGATTCAAAAGACGTATAACGAACAGCTGGTATTTTCTTTTATCGGCCATTACTCTGCGGGGAAATCGAGCCTGATTAACTACTTGCTTAAACAGGACATTCTCCCATCATCACCAGTACCGACGACAAGCAATACCGTCGCGGTGCAAATTGGTGACGGCACGGGCATCCAGGCATTTATTAATCAGTATCAGTATGCAGCACTTGAAAACTACGACGAATTAAAAAAGCTGAACACACAAGATATGGATATCCAGGCCATCACTATGGACATTCAAGCACCAGACTATCAGCACAATACAGTTTTCCAAGATACGCCGGGGGTGGACTCTAATACAGACAGTCATGAAGAATCCGCCAACCGTTTTTTACTGAACAGTGATTTAATCTTCTTCACCGTGGAATACAACCACGTGGAGAGCGAGCATAATTTAACACTGCTGAAGGAAATCGCCGGGCTTAATATACCGCTCGTCTTAATTATTAACCAGATCGATAAGCACGATGACCGCGAGATTACTTTAGATACCTTTTTAAACCGCGTTAAACGTACGCTCACGAACTGGAACATTCATCCGGAGCATTTATTCACAACTTCTATCTATGAGTCGCCCTATAACCGTATAGACGAATTAAAGGCCTTCATCCAGCAGACTGAAGAAAACCGTGCAGCATTTGAAATATCGTATGACACGCGTATTACTAAAAATATCGAGGATAAACAGCTTGCGTATTTACGTGATGAAATGGCTGCATTACATGAGTCGCTGCAGCTCGATAATGAGCTGACAAGTGAGAAGGCGGCTGAACGAATTGAGTATTTAAACAACGAACTGAAGAAGGCTGAAATTAATTATCTGCATAGTGACGCAGATGAATTAAGAAGTCACGTCAAAGAATCCGTTAAGAAACTCGTCAAAGACAGCTACTTATTTCCGCATCAGGTAAAAGATGCGATTACGGCATATTTAAAAGTAATGGCAGGGGAGACAAAAGCGGGCGGATTGTTTAACAAGAAGAAAAAAGAACAGGCACTGTATGAAGAAAGCCTTAAGGAAGTAAATGAATCAATACAGCCTGTCATACATACAGAAATTAATGCGAATATTAACAGCTTCTTTCAGGCGCTCGGCTTAATCGGAGAACCGTTTAAGTTTGAATGGAATAACGCCTTCCTAGGCACGGAGAAGATTACTTCACTGAACCAGACGTATATTACTAATTACTTCGATAAGCTGAAGGCAGCCTTAACTAAAGAAGTTTCGGAACAAGCAATCGTTCATATGGACAAGCTGACTGCCTCCGATACCGGGGAAGTAAAAGCACAGACAACGTTAACGAGTGAGAAAGAACTCTATATTAAAGCAGGCGAGCTGCTCGGCTTAATCGAATCACTCGATACGCAGAATTACCGTCATTTCTACATTCATATGGATGATGAGATTGACAAGTTAAATCTGCTGGAAGAGATTACTTTATCGTATGACGATGATAATCACGTCGAAGTCAAAGAAAGTAGACATAACGAATTTACGGTTAACAATGAAGATGATATGAATTTAACCGCTTTTCGTGAACTCGTTACTCTCTTGGCAGACTCACCGCGCTATACCGACTACAGAAGACTGTTAAACGATAAGCTTCAGCGTATAGATAACGGCAAGGCAAACATTAGCGTCTTCGGCGGATTCAGTGCAGGAAAGACAACGTTCATTAACGCACTGATGGGGGCTAAGCATTTAACGACAAGCCCAAACCCTACTACTGCAACAATTACGGAGATTAATAATGATGAGACGAGTACTGTCGTGTATAAAAGTGAAGCGGATTTAACAGAGACACTTGCTGCACTGTCAGGAGAGCGTCATGATACTGCCGGCGGCTATCAGAAGTGGATCAGCAGGAACATCGGTAAGGTGGATGACACATATAAGCCGCTCTTAGCCGGTATACAGGAAAACTACGCTCATTATAAAGACGATCTCGGTCAGACAGTCAGCATCGATACAGAGGACTTGATTGCGAAGATCAGTAATGATAAAGACTCGACCTTTATTCATAAAGCGAATGTCTCCCTCGATAACGATATGACTCAATCATATACGCTGGTCGACTCGCCGGGGATTAATTCTATTAACGCCCGTCATACATCGGAAACGAGAGACATTATTACTGATAGCGATATGATTATTTACGTGTCGTACTATAACCATGTATTCTCGCGTTCGGATGAAACTTTCCTGCAGTATATTCAATCGCTGAAAGGGAAGGACTTCCCGATTATCTTTATTATAAATGCAGTAGACTTAATGAAGTCTGAAGCGGATAAAGACAAAGTGCTCGATTATATGCGTAATGCGTTAAACACAATGCATATTAAACACGTGCTCTATCCAGTTTCAAGTAAACGCGCCTTAGACGAAGGTGACGAGTACTTCACTACAGCTAAAGCTGAAATTATGCATATCGCTGACCAGCAGTCGGGGAATGTGCAGTATAAGACGCTGCAGGAAACACAGAGACAGCTGATTAATACATTAATGAGTAATATCCGCCAGTTTGAAGATAACGGAGAAGAGCGGGCTAAACTGCTTGAACTTCGAAAGGACTTACTTAATAATATCGACGGCATTACAGCAGGGAGTATTAACGATACGCTGAAACAGGAAATCGATATTATACTTACGTATCTGACGAATCGGCTTCGCCTCCAGCTGTATGATCACCTAAAAGGGCTGTTAACTGTTTCCGCGATGAGCAATAAGCATTACATCAGAGATCATAAATCTATTATCGTACGTAATATCGAAGACTTCCTGACGCTTGAGACGAGCATTGCCTTTAATGCAGTATACCGTCAGGCAGACATGCAGACGTCACAGATGATTACACAGTTTAACGAACGCTTAGAGATTGCAGGGACACCGGGTACACTGTCAGTGACAAGTGTTAAGGCAGAAGAACCGTCAGTTCATATTGATGCTGAAGTATTAGTACCGTTCGATAAGATTCTCTATCAGAACAAAAACAAGACCGGAGACTACAGAGATGCATTATTGGAACTGGCAGAGACAATTGTCCAGTCAGTCGATACAGCTGCATTAAAAGCGCATATGGAACAGCTGGCAGAGAAATATACAGCATTGCTTGACGCGGAGCTTAAAGAAGATCGCGTGATGATTACAGCAGCCTTGCAAGCTGAGCCTGATGAAATATCGCGGACGGACTACGATGAAGATGCGAATCTGCTTAAAGCAGTGGAAAGCATTTCTATTTAATGGATTTATCAATGGAGGGAACATTTTGACACAGCACACTTTAATAATAGACGGCATGGCTTTACTGTTCAGACACTTTTACGCGACAAGCTTCCGTAATCAATTTATGTATAACAGTAAAGATGTTCCGACGAACGGTGTTCAAGGCATGCTGAGACATACGTTCAAATTGCTCGAACTCACTAAACCGGATAATGTTATTATCGCCTGGGATATGGGTTCGAAGTCAGTAAGAAACGAATGGTACGAAGGTTATAAAGCAAACCGCGTGGCGGCGCCTGAAGAAATGGTGCCGCAGTTCGGCATGATTAAAGACGTTATGCACGATATCGGTTTTTATCAGGACGGTATCGTCGGCTATGAAGCGGATGATGTCATCGGCACAGTCGCACGTCACATCGATAACCTGACGATTGTCAGCGGTGACCGCGATCTGCTCCAGCTCATTAACCAGACAAACAGAATCTGGCTGACTAAAAAAGGTTATACGGAATATCACTATTACGACTTCATGGCGTTTCATGACCAGTACGGTATTACACCGGAGCAGTTTATCGATGTCAAAGCATTGATGGGCGACGCGAGTGACGGCTATTCAGGTGTCGCAGGTATTGGAGAGAAGACTGCGCTTAAACTGATTCAAACCCACGGCTCGGTCGATCAGCTGTTAAACAATCTGGATACGCTGACGCCGAAAATGCAGGACAAGATTATAAATGATATGGACTCACTTAAAATGTCCCAGCGTCTTGCTGAAATTATTACGGACGTGCCGATGAAACTGGACGGACTGATGGACAAGAGCACACTTAACCTTGATATTGGACATATTAACAAGGTGCTGCAGCATCATGATCTCCGTCTCGCAGAGAAGTATTTATCAACTTTAAACTTAGGGTGATATAAATGGCGCAAATATATATCGATGCAGCAGCAAGCCTCAAACCGAAACTTGCATGCGGCGGGCTTATTATTAAAGACGATTTGCTGAACTCAAAAGAGTCCGTGCTGCTCGGTGAAATGGATAACCATGAAGGGGAATGGGCGATGCTGGAGTTTGCACTTAAACAGGCCGTGAAACTGAAGCTGACATCAATAATCGTGTATACGGATTCTAAAATTATCGTCGATACTTTCGATAAAGGCCACGTTAAAAATAAAGTGTTCAAATCATACTACGACAGAGTCGTTCCCTTAACAAAAGCGCTCGATATGTTTATAATTACTCATACACCGAGAAAAAATAACCGTGGTGCAGACATACTGGCTAAAGACCGTTTGTATAAAGAGCGCAAAAAATTAAATTTGAATTAGCTTTTTAGCTATGTTGCAATTTAAAATAATGAGGTATGATAATGGATACGAAAGTTCTGGATAAAATTAATCATCTTGAACGTACATACTGCAGAGGATGTATGTTGAAAGAAGTCAACCGGACTGAAGGAAGCAAATCAAGTGCACATTCATTCTGCATTACGGAATGTTCCGTCGGCATCGAAATGAAAATGTACGGCAATAAATTATAATACTGGAGGCACTACTATGGAAATCGTAAGAATTGAACCGACACCAAGCCCGAATACTATGAAAATTACTGTTAATGAAACAAAAGAGGAAATGAGATCTTCAACTTACAAAGCGGTCACTGAGGATACACCGGCATTTATCGCGCGCGTACTGGAACTTGAAGATGTAACAAGCGTCTTCCACGCACTCGATTTTATTTCTGTCGATAAAAGCTCGAAAACAGACTGGGAAACTTTGATTCCGAAAATTGAAGCGACTTTTAATAACGCAGAACCCGGTGAAGCAAAAAAAGACTGACACCTGAGTCGAACTTTGGTGAAGTGAACACTCAGGTGCTCATGTTTAAAGGAATTCCTTATCAGGTAAAGTTAAATGACGGCACAGAACACCGCCGCGAACTGCCGGCACGATTTACTGAAGCCGTCACTAACGCAACATTGCCTGAAGATAACATTATTTTTGACCGCAAGTGGGAAAATTTAAGTACCCGTTACGGTTCGCCGGAAGACGTATTTACTGAAGTCATTGAGGAAATTGAAGCACTGTATCCACAAGGAACGCTCATTGAACTCGTGGCTGAAGCAAAAAACCGCGTGCAGCCGGCGCCGATGAAATACTTCAAGGTTTCGCTTGATGAGTTTAAAAATACAGAGGACTGGAAAGAGCGCCTCTATATGCTGAATCATTTCGATACACCTAATGAGAGCGATTACCCGCTTTTGGAACACGCACTTCATGATGAGAAAATGCAGGTCAGACGTATGAGTGTCAGCCTGCTTGCAATGATTGAAGTCCCAAAAACACTTAAATATTTAAGAATTGCTATGGGTGACCGCGCAATTCCGGTCAGAAGAACAGCAGCAGATGCATACAGCGATCTCGATTTTAAAGAAGGACTCGGAGATATGCATACAGCACTCGGAGATAAAAATCCAATTGTCCGCTGGCGTGCGGCAATGTTTATATACGAAAGCGGCGATGACACGAGTTTGGAAGTATTGAGAGCACATCAGAATGATCCGCAGTACGATGTAAGGCTGCAGATAGAAATAGCAATTGCCCGTATTGAACAGGGCGAAGATGCACTCGGCAGCGTGTGGAAACAAATGCAGAACAGGGAGCGGTAAACATGGATGCATATCAGGCATATATGAAAGAAATTGCAGAACCTATGAGGCAGGAACTGACGAATTACGATTTTAGTGAATTAACGACACCTGAAGGTGTGCATGATTTTATGAAGAATACTAAAGAAAACGAAACGACATTTGTCGTTATTAACAGCGTTTGCGGCTGTGCAGCAGGTCTTGCCAGACCCGCTGCTGTAACAGTGACAAACCAGAACCCGGTGAAACCTGACCGTCTGGCGACTGTATTTGCAGGACAGGAGCGTCCGGCGACAGCTGCAATGCGCGAATATATTGATGCTGAACCGTCAAGCCCGTCATTCGCTTTATTTAAAGGCGGCAAACTCGTGTCATTTACAGCACGTGAAAATATTGAAAATAGAACGATTGAAGATATCATGATGGATCTGAAAGCAGATTTTGACGAATATTGTGCAAAATAAAAAAGGAAAGGGTATACCCTTTCCTTTTTTCTAAATATTTTCTTACTCGTAGATGCACATTGTAATCATGTAGCCTGCAAGTAAAGTTAAACCGACTGTGAATAAAATTTCCATTCTGAACACTCCGATCACAATAATATTCTCTTCTTAATTAATACTAATTATATAGAAGTACATTATAAAAGAAAAGGGTGATTTTAATGAATTCATTTGATAATGCCTATCACAGCCTGATGAACCGTGTGATGGAAGAGGGTACAACGAAGACTGACCGCACAAATACAGGAACTAAGTCCGTCTTCGGTCATCAGATGCGTTTTGATTTAAAAGAAGGATTTCCGCTTTTAACGACTAAAAAGGTTTCATTTAAACTCGTGGCAACCGAGTTAATCTGGTTCCTTCGCGGTGATACGAATATTAAATATCTCCTTCAGTACAATAATAATATATGGAACGAATGGGCTTTTAAAAAATATGTTGAGTCAGAAGATTACCGCGGGCCCGATATGACTGACTTCGGTCATCGGGCGCAGGCAGACGAAGACTTTAATGAACAGTACAAAGCTGAAATGAAATCGTTTAAAGAAAAAGTATTAAACGATGATAAGTTCAGTGAAAAATACGGTACGCTCGGCAATGTTTACGGCAAACAATGGCGCCAGTGGGTCGGACCGAACAGTGAAGTTATCGACCAGATTGAGAATCTGATTGACGGCATTAAAAACAAACCGGACTCAAGACGCCATATTGTCAGTGCATGGAACCCGGCAGAAATCGAAACGATGGCGCTGCCGCCGTGTCATACGCTGTTCCAGTTTTACGTGGCAGACGGCACATTAAGCCTGCAGCTCTATCAGCGGAGCGGGGATATCTTCTTAGGCATTCCATTTAATATCGCCAGCTACAGCCTGCTGCTGGCACTCGTTGCGAGAGAATGCGGCCTTAAAACAGGCGAGTTTGTGCATACAATCGGTGACGCGCACATTTACTCAAATCATTTCGATGCGGTGAATACGCAGCTGTCACGGGTAAGCTACGAGGCACCGGAACTTAAAATTAATTCGGACAAATCGATGTTTGAACTTGAATACGAAGACTTTGAAATTGAAGGCTACGAATCCCACCCGGCAATCAAAGCACCGATTGCAGTATAGGAGGAAACTAATGGTATCTTTAATAGTTGCACATGCGAATCAGAACGTTATCGGCTTTAAAGGCGACATGCCCTGGAGTCTTCCGGCAGATTTAAAAGGATTAAAAAAACACACGACAGGGAATACAATAGTTATGGGAAGAAAGACATTTGAAACGCTCGGACGTCCACTCCCTAACCGCAGAAATGTCGTCTTAACTACGGATGAAAACTTTAAAGCTGAAGGTGTGGACGTCATTCATTCAATCGATGACATAAAAGACCTTTCCGGCAAAGTATTTATCTTCGGCGGCAGCACAATCTATGAACAGACCATGCATCTGGTCGATGAAATGTATATTACAGTTATTGACGAAACATTTGCCGGCGATACATTTTTCCCCGCTTATGATTTAAACGACTGGACAATCGAATCATCAGAAGAGGGTATAGCAGACGATAAAAACCGCTCCCCTCATAAGTTCATGCACCTGACAAGAGAGCTGTAAGCGATGCGTAAAAATATATGGATGATTTCTTTCTTCATATTGCTCGCGGTGAATATCGCTGTTGTCGTTGTGCTTGCCTCATTCTTCAACCAGTCCTATGAACAGACAAGCGGGAACGAACCGCCAGAAAAGACTGAAGAACTTGAGTTTATTTTAACGAACAGTACGATTGAAACTCTGATTAATGATAATATTCCATATGACGAATTTACAGTTAATATTAATGAAGACGGCATCGTTGTTGATATTGAACAGCAGCTGCTCGGATTTTCTATTAATTCAAGCATTGCCGGAGAACCGGTCGTAAACGGGGATAATATTATTATTCACTTAACAGATTTAAATTTAGCGGGGCTGCCGTTCAGTGAAGATACGCTGTACACAGCACTCAGAAAGCTTGTCGATCTGCCAGAAGGCATAGCGATGAGCGAAACCGAACGTGCGATTGTAATCGATATGTCACTGTTTGAACAGTATTTCGGTGTAGAACTCCAAGCCGACAAAATAGACTATGAAAACAATGCATGGTATTTTTCAGTTAACAACAATTTTTAGGAGGAATTAATTTATGGCTACAGCAACTTTAGCAGGCGGATGTTTCTGGTGTTTAATTAAACCGTTTGACCAATGGGACGGCGTGAAAGAAATAGTTTCAGGTTATTCTAACGGTGACGAACCGAATCCGACGTACGAACAAGTATCCACAGGTACAACAGGACACGTTGAAGCCGTGCAGATTGACTTCGATGAAGAAGTGATGAGCTACCGCGAACTATTGGAAGTATTTTTCAAAACGTTCGATCCGACTGATATCGGCGGACAGTTTGGCGACCGCGGCCCGCATTATATGCCGGCAGTGTTTTACCACGATGAAGCTCAGCATAATACGGCACTTGAATTAATTAAAGAACTTGATGAAGCAAATATTTTTCCGGCCCCGATCAATACACCGGTGCTGCCGTATAAAAACTTCTACAGAGCAGAAGATGAACATCAGGACTTTTATAAGAAAAATACAGGACATTACAATGCGTATTACAAAGGATCAGGACGTAAAGGTTTCGTAGAAAATGTATGGGGTGAAAAATAATGACAAGAAAAGATATTAGTGAATTAACAGACCTTGAAAGACAGGTAATGAAAGAGAATGGTACAGAAGCACCATTTGAGAATGAATACTGGACACATTTTGAAGAAGGAATTTACGTGGATAAACTGAGCGGCAAACCGCTGTTTACGTCACTTGATAAATTCGATTCCTCATGCGGCTGGCCGAGCTTTGCTAAATCTCTGTCAGATGAAGATGTATCCGAGCATACAGACACGTCATTTGGCATGCGCCGCACGGAAGTCCGCAGTGAAACTTCAGACTCGCACCTCGGTCACGTCTTTCCTGACGGACCGCAGGAACTTGGCGGCTTAAGATACTGCATTAACTCTGCAGCGCTTGATTTTATTCCGAAAAGCGAGCTTGAACAAGAAGGCTACGGAGAATACGTCAAGCTGTTAGATTCTAAGGCGTAATATGAAAGATCGACCATATTACCAGTATATAAAGACACAAATCGGGGCGAAAAATGACATTGGTCAGCTGGCAAACCATATTGCGGATGATATGTCTTTCCCGAAGTATTCAAATAATTACGAAGAAATCTCAGATTATCTTGAAAAGAACCCGTATCTTAATATATCATTAGATACGTTTGATGAAAGTTTTTCAGACTACACAGAATGGCTACGATCATAAGAGGAGATGAAAATATGAGTATTCATATTAATGCAAAACAGGGCGATATCGCCGATACTATTTTACTGCCGGGCGATCCGCTCCGTGCGAAGTATATCGCGGAAACATTTTTAGAAGATGTTGTCTGCTACAATGAAGTCCGCAATATGTTCGGTTACACTGGAACTTATAAAGGCAAGAGAATTTCAGTGCAGGGAACTGGTATGGGTGTACCGTCAATTTCAATTTACATTCATGAGTTAATGCGCGACTACGGCGTTAAAAACTTAATTCGTGTCGGTACTGCCGGTGCATTAAAAGAAGAAGTTAAAGTACGCGACGTTGTTATTGCACAAAGTGCAACAACAGACTCTTACCAGAACAACAAGTTGTTCGGTAACGTGAGCTTTGCGCCAACATCAAACTTCGACCTGCTTTTAGCAAGCTACAACGAAGCTAAAAAACGCGGTCTTGATGTAAAAGTCGGAAACGTCTATACAGCAGACTCATTCTACGATACTAAAACAGATACTAAACAGCTTGCAGATTACGGTGTGCTTGCGGTTGAAATGGAATCTGCAGCATTATTTACAATCGCTGAAGAGTATAATGCACGTGCATTAGCAATCCTGACAATCTCAGATCACCTTATTACAGGTGAAGTAACTACTGCAGAAGAAAGACAGACAACATTCAACGATATGATTGAAGTTGCGCTTGATGCAGCAGTACCATTTGCTGGAGAATAATCATCTATTTTTTGAAGAACAGTGATTTCACTGTTCTTTTCTTTTCTTTAATCAAGTAAACTGATAATATATGAGTAATACATAGGTAGAAATTGGGTGCATAACTTGGACGAAGAAAACAATGACAAGAACGTTCAGTCTAAACTGCGGTCCGTTCACATGAATATATTCTGGTTTATCGTCATTATTTTAACGACGATTATAATCAGTGTAGTAATAACAGCAATTGCAATATCAAATAATCAGGAACGTGCAGTCAACGTCGGAACTGATACGAGAACCGAATTTGCAAAACTTTACAGTGTCTACGACACACTGAATGAAGACTATTATGAGGATGTCGATTCAGACGCTTTAATCGAATCATCAATCCGCGGTATGGTCGAAGGACTTGACGATCCATACAGTGAGTATATGAATATCGATGAAACCGGTGACTTCGAAGAAAGCATTACCGGAGACTTTGAAGGTATTGGTGCTGAAGTAATGATGGAAGGCAGCAAAATCATTATCTCCAGTCCGATGAAAGGCTCTCCGGCAGAACAGGCCGGCATTGAACCGGGCGACCAGATTCTCGCTGTTGACGGTGAATCACTTGAAGGCATGACGACGACAGAAGCAGTACAGCTGATCCGCGGCGAACAGGGCACGGATGTCGTTCTGACGATTCAGCGCGGCGAAGGCAGCCCGTCAGATATTACGATTACGAGAGATACGATTCATATCGACAGTGTGACATATGAAGAAATCGATGGTGTCGGACATATCAGCGTTAACAGATTCCAGCAGGGTACTACTGACGAGTTCAGTGCGTTTATCGATGAGGCAGCCGAAGACGGTGTTGACGCGCTTATTATCGACTTCCGCTACAATCCGGGCGGTCTGTTAAATGAAGCAGTGACACTGATTAACCAGTTTGTTGATTCTGGTACTGCTGCACTGTACCTTGAAGATAATCAGGGCAACCAGCAGGAAATCGTTACTGAAAATGAGAAGAACCCAAACGCTGAATCATTCGATGATGTGTACATTTTAATTAATGAAGGTTCGGCAAGTGCTTCTGAAGTATTTACAGGCGCTCTCGATGATTTAACAAATGTTCAGATTGCAGGAACGACTTCATTCGGTAAAGGTGTTGTTCAGCGCACGAGCGAGTTTAAAGATAACTCAATGTTGAAATACACGAATACTAAATGGCTGACACCTGATAAGACATGGGTGCAGGATGAGGGCATTACGCCGGATATTGAATTAATTAATCCGGATTACTACCGCATCGAACTGCTCACTGAAGACGAAGTGTTCGCTGAAGGGCAGACAAACGATAAAGTTCTGTCGATTAAAGTGGCACTCGATGAGCTTGGCTATGATATTACGAAGTTCGATAATAACTTCGACAGCAAGCTGACTGCAGCCGTAATGGCTTATCAGACAGATGAAAAACTTGAAGCTGATGGTATTGTAACCGGTGAAACGACAACAGGCATTCTGTCTGATATTCGTGAAACCATTAACGAAAATGACGCTCAGTTGAATTATTTAATCGATTATATTAACGGTGACATGTCAATTATGGAAATTGAACAAAAGGCAAGGGACAATGCACCGCATATTCCGCCGGTCACTGAAGATGAACAAAATTTAACTGAAGACGAAGAGATAGAAGAGGAAGAATAAGACATCAAATTCCGTACAGATTGCATTTGTACGGAATTTTTTGTTGTAGACAATTTGTAAATAGTTTAAAGTAAAGTCACTAAGTATTATGGAGGGCGCATATGGTTCACGAAAATAAAAAAGTAATGCTGACAGGCGGCGGTACAGTCGGCCATGTTATGCTCAATAAACTTCTAATTCCTGAATTTCAAAAGCAAAATATTGAACCGCATTATATCGGTTCGAAAAAAGGTATCGAGAAAGATATCATTTCGGAGTTAAATATTCCATACCATGAAATTTCGAGCGGCAAGCTGCGCCGTTATTTATCATTTGAAAATTTAAAAGATATTTTTAAAGTGGTTAAAGGCGTCACGGATGCGAAGAAAATTTTAAAACGTGAAAAACCCTTGTTTGTTTTTTCTAAAGGCGGCTTTGTGTCGGTCCCCGTTGTACTCGCAGCTGCTGCAACAGATGTGCCGGTTTATATTCACGAGTCGGACTTAACGCCTGGGCTCGCTAATCGCATTGCCAGCAAATTTGCAACGAAAGTATTCTGCACCTTCGAGACGACTGCAGAACAATTTACCGATGCGAAAGCCGAGTATCTCGGACCGGTTATCCGCCCTGAGCTTTCCTCAGGCACGAATGAAACCGGCTACCGATTAACAGGATTCAACTCCGGCAAACCAGTGCTTATCGTGATGGGCGGTTCGCTCGGTGCGAAGATAATCAATGAATTCGTGCATGACAATATCGATAAGCTGACAGAAAAGTACCAGATCATTCACTTAACAGGGCGGGGCAATATTAATAAAAAGATTCGCAATGTGAATTACAAACAGTTTGAATTCGTCGGCGATGAGCTTGCAGACTTACTCGCAATCAGCGACATCGTTATATCCCGCAGCGGCTCGAACGCAATATTCGAGCTGCTCCTCCAGAAGAAACCGATGATTTTAATTCCGCTCGGTCTTGATCAGAGCCGGGGCGATCAGATTCAAAATGCTAAATACTTTAAAAAGAAAGGTTATGCAGAAGTTCTTAAAGAAGAAAATCTGAACCTTGAAAATTTAAATGAAAAATTGAACTATATCGATGATAACTACAGTGATATCACATATAAAATGACACAGTTTAACGACGGAGTTAACCCGGCAGAACTTGCCGATAAACTGATTGGGGAGGCGTCGGAGTGAGCCGGAGTAAGAAAATGTCTTTATTCTTAGTCTTTACTTTAATATTCGGCGTGATCGCTATTTTTCACGAGTCGAGACTCGGCCGCTGGATTGACCGTGAAGTCTATGAATTTATTTACGCATCCGAAAGTTTTATTACGACGGCACTGATGCTCGGCTTTACCCAGCTTGGTGAAGTACTGTCCATGATTGTCATGTCGCTCATTCTGATTTCAATTTTAATGCTCTATAAATTAAAGATTCATACGCTTTTCATTTTAATTTCCATGATGGCATCGAGCGTTTTAATTCCAGTTCTGAAAAACTCGTTCGACCGCGAGCGTCCGTCAATGCTCCGTCTGATTGAAATTTCAGGCTTCAGTTTCCCGAGCGGGCACGCAATGGGCTCGACGATATTTTTCGGTTCGCTTGCGACCATAATTAAGAACACTGATTTAAACAATAAAGCTCTGTTAATGACAGTGTGCGCAACGTTTATTCTGATGATTTCATCATCCAGAGTATACCTCGGCGTACATTATCCGACAGACGTGCTGGCAGGCGTTGTTATCGGCCTTGCAGTAGTCGTCGGGACAAGTGCTGTGCTCCATAAAAAGTTTAAAAAAACGGCCTTAATTTAATTTAAAATATTATTATTGCTTAATATTTTCCGAGGAATTATAATGAAATTACCTTGGGTAATATTAAGACGGCAGGTGATAATATGGCAATAAATTTATATGAAAACATTACGCTTGAAAACGACAGAATTCGACTCGTGCCCATGCAGTTAAGCCACGCCGCAGAACTTCAGTCGATCAATCATGACAGTATTTGGACTTACATGCTTTTTCAGGCCACAAACGAAGAAGCGATGAGCGAATGGATTCAGAGTGCTATTGAGCTTCGCAATCAGCTGAAAACAATACCATTTGTTGTCGTATTAAAAGCAACAGGCGAAGTTGTCGGCGCTACGCGCATTCAGCATATCGATTACGAACGCCAAAGCTGCGAAATCGGCGCCTCATGGTTCGGCACAAAAGCTCAGCGCACATTCATTAACTCTGACAGCAAATTCCTGCTGCTCGAATACTGCTTCGAAGTGTTAAAGCTCATGCGCGTACAAGTACGCGCAGACGAACGTAATGAACGCAGCAACAAAGCGATCGAGCGCATCGGCTTCACAAAAGAAGGCATCATCAGAAAAGAACGCGCCCTCTACGGCGTGCCGCGCAATTTAATAATATATTCAATTATCGACGACGAATGGCCCGATGTAAAAACGAATTTACTTATTAAACAGCAAAGCTATATGATGGAAACACCAAATACAATTGTAAGTTAATGATATAAATAATATTTAGCTAAACTGGAGACCCTTGAGAAAGGATTTCCGGTTTTTTATTTTTTTTGGCTGATGGGCTGGGGAATTCGAGCTTTTTATCGTTTGAATGACATTGTAGAATTTACATAGACGGTCAAAAGTGTAATTTCTAAAAATATATGGCTACACTGTCTGATAAAATGATTTGTCGGACAATGTGAAATTGACACTGTCTGATAAATACGCTTCTCTTCATAAATTAATACAAAAATGAGCAAGGTCACTTAAAAATAAGCTATCCTGCTCATAATCACGACAAAAATGAGCAAGGTCACTTAAAAATAAGCTATCCTGCTCATAATCACGACAAAAATGAGCAAGGTCGAGTCAAATCTTACAATCTTGCTCAAAACCCCAGCCAAACTGCACCTTTCATTTTTAATCACCATCATTTTCATGATAATATGTAGACAAAGTAGGTGAGGCTTATGCCGGAAGTATTAGTAGTTGAAGACGAAACGAATTTAGCGCGTTTCATAGAGTTGGAATTAGGTCACGAGGGTTATAATGTGACGCTTGCTGCAGATGGGCAGGCAGGATATGATCTGGCGTCAGAGAATGATTATGATGCAATTTTGCTGGATTTGATGCTACCCAAGTTAAATGGGCTCGAGGTGTGCAGGCGTCTCAGAAAGTCAAAGGATACACCGATTATTATTATTACGGCAAAAGGGGATACGTACGATAAAGTCGTCGGTCTTGATTACGGTGCGGATGATTACATTGTGAAGCCGTTTGAGATTGAGGAACTGCTCGCGCGCCTCCGCGTAATTATGCGCCGCAATAAATCGACCGAAACGAATCACGATACGCTGGATCTCCACGGAATTTCAATTGATACGTCTGCGTATACTGTTGCGATTGACGGTACTCCGATTGAACTGACGAAAACTGAACATGAGCTCTTACATCTGCTCGTTAAAAACATGGGCATTGTAATGAAACGCGAACAGATTCTCGATATTATCTGGGGCTACGACAGCGAAGTGGAAACGAATGTTGTCGATGTATATATCAGATATCTGCGCAATAAATTAAAACCGTTCAATAAGGATAAAGTGATTGAAACTGTGCGCGGCGTCGGGTACGTGATCAGACAATGAATCGTGTAACATCACTCCGCATGCAGTGGCTGAAATTATCCATTCTGATTATAACGATTACGTATCTCATCTTCAGTTCACTGTTAATTTACGCGACAAGTGTTTATTTAAAAGACCAGGAATACCGGTCGGTTTCGAGAAGTTTATCGGATGTCAGTACATTATATGAAAATCAGCCGTTCAACTCGATTACCGAACGGGATATTTACACGAGCCTGTATGATAATCAGCAGATGGGGCTGTACACGCTGAGCGGGGAAGAGGTTTACCGCTGGCCGATTCGCACCCAGTTAAATATTGATACTGATTTTGAGGCGAACGTCAATCCCGTTATTGAAACAGTCAGCCTCGACGGGGATGATTTCCTTGTCGGCACCCGCATGCTGCAGTCGGATTACTGGCACGGCTACGTGTCGGTCGTGCATCCGCTGAATGAATACAACACGATTATCCGCATGATGCTGTTCATCGCAACCATAATCGGTTTTTTATCGATTACATTTACATCGATAATCAGTTATTTCTTCTCGATTCAGATGGTCAAGCCAATCGGCAGATTCACCGGTCAGCTGAAGAAAATTGAGAACCAGGGCTTTGCCGAGCGTCTCGATTTGAAGACGAATATTATTGAAACGGATTATATGATTGAGTCGTTTAATAATATGATGGGTGCGCTCGAAGAGTCATATAATCAGCAGAAACAGTTCGTTGAAGATGCATCGCACGAACTCCGAACACCGCTGCAGATTATTCAGGGACATCTGCAGCTGATTAACCGGTGGGGCAGAAACAGCCCTGAAGTACTCGATGAATCGCTCGGCATTTCAATTGAAGAGCTGAAACGCATTAACAAGCTTGTCGAAGAGCTGCTGCTCCTGACGAAAAATGAGGGCTCAGATTATTTACAGACTGAAAGCATCAATTTAAATGATGAAATAATGAGCCGTCTTGAAAGTCTCGATAAAGTGCATCCGGATTATACGTTCGACGCAAAACTTCATAAAGGCAAAATTATGTATCCGATTAATAATTATCATTTTGAACAGATGCTGATTATTTTCCTCGATAATGCGATTAAATTTGATACGGAGCACAAGCATATTACGGTAGCATCGGAACTAAATAGTGACGGCAGTATTGAAATTTCAATTACCGACTCAGGTATTGGTATTCCACAAGATGAAATCGAGCAGGTATTCAACAGATTTTACCGTGTCGATAAATCCAGAAGCCGTGACCAGGGCGGAAACGGACTCGGTTTATCAATTGCTAAAAAAATCGTGGAATTATACCGCGGCAAGGTCTGGATTACAAGTATTGAAGGAAATTCAACAACTGTTCACATAAAATTCCCAAAATCTAAAAATTAACATCGAAAACATTAGTTACAAACTACAATTGCGCTTTCAAGAACACTTGTAAAATGGTAAAATTTTATACGTAAAGAGTATTTAAAAATTATAAAGAGGTGGCAGTACAATGCAACAAAATGAAGTTGAGAATGCTCCTGTAAGATTTGGAACAAATCTAGGTATGATTCTTGAGTATTTTGACATGTACAAAGAAGACCCGGAATCAGTATCTGAGGAAATGCAATTACTATTCGAAAGCATTTCTTCAAGTGAAGGAAGTAATACTCGTCAATCGAACCAGGCACTTAGTTCAACAGGCCAGGATAAGATTAAAGGTATTTTGCAGTGGTTAAATGACATTAGACAATACGGTCATTTAAAAGCGGATGTCTATCCGGTTTACTCTCCGGAAATTGACAATGCACCTGACTTTGATTTTAATGCCTACGGTTTTTCGGATCAAGATCTTGAAAACCTGCCTGCAAGTATCGTTTCTGAAGCACTTGCTGATAAATTCAGCAATGCGCTTGAAGCAGCACGTTACCTTGAACAAATCTACACTTCACCGTTATCGTATGAATACACTCATATTAATAACACTGAAGAAAGAAACTGGCTGCAGAATACAATCGAGGGTCTCGGCGAAGTCGAACTTTCCAACGATAAGAAACTTTATCTTTTCAAGGAATTAGTTAAAACTGAAGGTTTTGAAAAATATCTTCACAAAAACTTTGTCGGCGCAAAACGCTTCTCAATTGAAGGGGTTGACTCGCTCGTACCGATGCTCGACCACCTCCTCGGGCGTATGGCTGAAGAAAACATTCCGCACCTGCAAATCGGTATGGCTCACCGCGGACGCTTAAACGTGCTGACGCATACGCTGCAAAAACCGTACGCAATGATGCTGAGTGAATTTATGTCGACTGACCCGATGAAATTCCTTCCTGAAGACGGTTCATTAGAACTGACAAACGGCTGGATGGGCGACGTTAAGTACCATCTTGGCGGTGTTAAAACAAGAACGGACAAAGGCATCGAACAAACAGTAACGCTTGCCAACAACCCGTCGCACCTTGAAATTGTCGGACCTGTCGTACAGGGTCGTACACGTGCTCAGCAGGAGAAAACTGACCAGGCTGGAAAAGCGACTCACGACGTTGATAATTCACTCGGTGTAATTATTCACGGTGACGCTGCATTCCCAGGTCAGGGCGTTAACCCTGAGTCGATGAACTTATCTAACCTTGAAGGCTACTCAGTCGGCGGTGCAATGCATATTATTACTAACAACCGCATCGGTTTTACGACTGAAGAGTGGGATGCGCGTTCAACACTGTACGCATCTGACATCGCTAAAGGTTTCGATATGCCTGTATTCCACGTCAATGCGGACCGTCCGGAATATGTTCTCAGAGTGATCGACATTGCGATTCAGTACCGCCAGAAATTCAAAAAAGATTTAGTTATCGACTTAATCGGTTACCGCCGCTACGGCCACAACGAAATGGATGAACCGATGACGACTAACCCGAACCTTTATAATGAAGTAAACGAATACCCGTCAATCGACAATCTTTACGGAGATCAGCTCGTAGCTGACGGTGTCATTACAGAGGAAGATAAAAACAGCATCATACAGGCGATTCAGGATGAATTAAGAGCTGAGCATGACAAGATTGATAAAGCTGACACTGTCGTTACTGAAGATATTCAGACACCTGAAGTCATTATGGAAGGGCAGGCGAATGAAGTTGAAGAAGATATTACATTCGACCGCCTTGCTAAAATTAACGAAGAGCTTTTAGAGTACCCTGAAGAATTCGCACCGCTTAAAAAGTTAAACAACGTTTTATCAAGACGTAAAAAACCATTTGAAGACGACACGGCACTTGTCGACTGGGCTCATGCGGAAGCTCTTGCATTCGCAACAATTAACCAGGACGGCACGCCAATCCGTTTCACAGGTGAAGATGCAGAGCGCGGTACGTTCGCACACCGCCATGCAGTACTGCACGATCCTGAAACAGGCAAGAAACACACGCCGCTGCACAACATCAGCGACGCTGAAGCTTCATTTGAGCTCTACAACTCGCCGTTAACTGAAATGGCAGTGGTTGCTTACGAGTACGGCTACAACGTCGAGAACAACAGCGCATTAACGATTTGGGAAGCCCAGTACGGAGACTTTGCAAACATGGCTCAGCCGATTTTTGATGTCTTCATGTCATCTGCACATTCCAAGTGGGGTGAGAGAACAGCATTAACGCTTCTGCTGCCGCACGCACAGGAAGGTCAGGGACCTGAGCATTCATCTGCACGTCTCGAAAGATATTTACAGTTATGTGCTGAAAATAACATGACAGTCGTTAACTTATCGAGCAGTGCCAACTACTTCCACCTGTTAAGACGCCAGGCGAAGTACTTAAACACTGAGAAAATGCGTCCGTTAGTCGTGATGTCACCGAAAAGCCTGCTGCGCAACACAACAGCGAGCCAGCCGGTAAGCGAGTTTGTAAATAACCAGTTCCACGAAATTATCGTGCCTGAATACAAGAAAACAAAAGTTAAGACAGTAGCCATTGCTAGTGGTAAAGTAGCGGTAGACCTGCTTGAAGCACAGGCTAAAGCAGAAACACCGAACGACGAAGTAATCGTTATCAGACTGGAACAGCTGTATCCGTTCCCGGCTGAAGCAATTAAAGAAGTATTAAATGATATTACAGGCCTGAAAGAAGTGCGCTTCGTCCAGGAAGAACCGCAAAACCAGGGTTCATATCATTTTGCATTACCATACCTGCTCGATATCGTACCGTCTAAAGCAAAACTTAACTATATCGGCAGAAAACCGAGCGCTTCGACTTCTGAAGGCAACGGCGGTTCTTACAAGTTAGTACAGCAAAATATTATAGAAAAAGCTTTAAAATAATAGGGGGTAAATTATAAAATGGCTGAAATCATCGTGCCTGAATTAGCAGAATCAATTACAGAAGGAACAATATCTACTTGGTTTAAACAAGTGGGAGACTCAGTTGAAAAAGGCGAGAACGTACTCGAACTTGAAACTGATAAAGTAAACGTTGAAATCGTCAGCGAAGAAGCAGGCGTAATTTCTGAACTTAAAGCTGAAGAAGGCGACACTGTTGAAGTTGGACAGGTTATCGCTGTAATCGGTGAAGGCGGCGGGGAAACTGCTGAGAAAGCTGAACCGAAACAGGAAGACAAGAAAGACGCTAAAGCTGAAGAAACTAAATCTGAAGCGCCTGCAGCGCCGGCTGAAGAAGACGACAGCGACGCACTTGTTGTTGCAACACCTTCAGCTAGAAAACTTGCACGTGAAAAAGGGATTAAGATCTCAGACATCAATCCGACTGACCCGCGCGGTTTAGTACGCAGCCAGGATGTTGAAAACCACGGCAATGCTCCTAAAGCAGAAGCTAAAAAAGAAGAGCCTAAAAAGTCCGCTCCAGCTCAAAACGCTGCACCTGAAAAACCGGTTAGACGTGAGAAAATGTCACGCCGCAGACAGACAATTGCTAAACGTCTTCTTGACGTATCGCAAAACACGGCAATGCTGACTACGTTTAACGAAATTGACATGACTAACGTTATGGAACTTAGAAAACGTAAAAAAGAAAGCTTCCAGGAACGCAACGACGGCACGAGACTTGGCTTTATGTCATTCTTTACTAAAGCTGCAACAGCTGCACTACGTAAATACCCGGCGGTAAATGCTGAAATCGACGGCTCGGACTTTATCTTCAAAGATTTCTTCGACGTATCGATTGCGGTATCTACTGATGAAGGTTTAGTGGTGCCGGTTGTCCGCAACACAGACCGTAAAACATTCGCTGAAATTGAAAATGATATTGCTGAACTTGCTAAGAAAGCAAAAGATAAAAAATTATCTCTTGACGATATGGCAGGCGGTTCATTCACAATTACTAATGGCGGTGTATTCGGATCGCTAATGTCGACACCGATTATCAATGGTACACAGGCTGCTATTCTTGGTATGCACACGATTCAGAAACGTCCTGTAGCAATTGGTGACGATATTGAAATCCGTCCAATGATGTACATTGCATTAAGCTATGACCACAGAATTATTGATGGTGCTGAATCAGTCGGCTTCCTTAAAACAATTAAAGAATTAATTGAGAACCCTGAAGATTTATTATTAGAAGGTTAAATTTAAAACAATTTAATAAGAGAAAGGTATCCTCGTGATACCTTTTCTTTTTTACTTAGGAGGAAATAGAATGCTTCAAAATGAATGGGAAAACAATAATCTTAGAACGGTTACTGTAAAACACACAGATGCAGAGAAGTACAAAGTCTCTGATATGCTGACTGTCGGCAAAGAATATACAGTTGTAAATGAAACAGAAGAGTATATTTTTGTTAAAGACAACTCAGGAAAAATCGGCGGATTTTACAAAACCTATTTTTCTTAGTAATAAAAGTCAGATAATTCAAATATTTGTAGATTTTTCTGCAATATTAGTGTAAGATAATTGCATACTAATTTTTATAGAAGAGGCGATGTCCATGAGTACAAAACAAGTCATAATGGTCGGGTTCACATTATTTGCCATGTTCTTCGGAGCAGGTAATTTAATCTTCCCGCCGGCGCTCGGATTTGGGAGCGGAGAATACTTCTGGACTGCAATGCTTGCATTCGTCCTTACAGGGGTAGGTCTTCCTTTAATCGGAGTTATCGTAGGTTCAATTTCTAAAGATGGATATAAAGAATCTTTAAAACATATTCACCCGGCATTCGGAGTAGCATTTCTGGTCGCTATTTACTTAACGATCGGACCGTTCTTTGCCATTCCAAGAACAGCAACAACTGCTTATGAAATGGCTATCGTGCCTTTCTTAAGTGAAAACACCGGCATCTGGTTACTGGTTTTTTCATTAGCATTTTTTATCATAGTCTTATTATTAAGTCTTAAACCAGGAACTTTAATTAACACTATCGGGCAGGTGCTCACACCGCTCTTACTTATTGGAATTGTACTCTTAATCATCGTTGCAGGGATTGCTTATTTTTCAAACTCAATCAACCCGGCATCAGCAACATTCCAGGAGTCTTCACCATTTACAATCGGCTTTACTGAGGGATACTTAACGATGGACGCGATTGCAGCGATTGCATTCAGTGTTCTCGTACTGAACTCAATCAGACAGCTTGGTATTACTAACCGCCGTGATTTACTTATCGGCACAATCAAATCTGCTTTACTTGCAGCTGCACTGCTTGGAGCAATCTACATTTCACTTGGATGGCTGGCAAACCGTGTAGACCTTGGCGGAGCATTAGTTGATGATCAGAACTTAGGAACATTCCTGCTGACTTACATGAGCAGTGATGTGTTCGGTATCTTCGGACCAATTTTACTGGGAGTCATTGTCTTCCTTGCTTGTATTACGACAGGTACCGGGCTTATCGTATCAGTGTCTGAGTACTTCAACAGCATTCTGCCTAAAGTCCCTTACAAACTTTGGGTCGTTGTATTTACATTAATTTCATTCGGCCTTGCGAACCAGGGACTGGATCAGGTTATCGCAACAAGTGTACCAATACTGTCCATCATCTATCCAATCGCTATGACAACTGTGTTGCTTCTGATCGTGACATATTTCTTACCGTCACCAAGACTGAGCCTGCAGATTCCGGTATATGTAGTGACAGCACTATCTATCCTGTCTGTCCTTCATAGAAACGGCTGGATGGAAATGAGCTGGCTTGAGTCACTTCCATTATTCAGCTACAGCTTTGAGTGGATTCCATTCATGATTGTCGGCTACATTTTAGGCTACTTAATCGGTCTTAAGAAACCGAGAGTAGAGTATACGTAAATATTAAACAGCAGCCACTTTTGACGTGATACCCAAAAGTTAGACTATTTGGTATTATGCTGATTTTAAGGTATGTTTCCTGTATTGAACAGGAGACATGCCTTTTAATTTTGTCTTAATTCTCTTGGTGTTATAAAATTCAATATACTCTCGGATAGCGGATTCAAGCAATTCATAAGTGTCAAACTGTTCGCCATAAAACATTTCTTGTTTCAATAAGCCAAAAAAGTTTTCCATGGGTGCATTATCTAAGCAATTCCCTTTTCTAGACATGCTCTGAGTCACATTATAGGTGTCGAGGATATTTACCCATGCTCTGTGTTGGTAAT